>JBEBXA010000201.1:0-3090 GCA_040391825.1 Pigmentiphaga sp. | reverse complement strand
CGGAGTCGCTGCTGCAATCGCGCCGCCACGACACCTTCAAGCTCAAGATCGGCCGTCGTAGCGTTGCCGATGACGTCGCCCACGTATGCGCAATCAAGCACGCCTTGGGCCAACGCGCCCGGGTCACCGTCGACGTCAACCAAGCTTGGAGCGAATCGCAAGCTGCGGTCGGTATCGCCCAGTTGGAAGCTGCCGGCGTGGACTTGATCGAACAGCCCTTGCCGCGCGAACAACGCGCTGGGCTGGCACGACTGGCAGCACGCTTCGTGGTGCCCATCATGGCGGACGAAGCCGTACGCGGCCCGGAAGACGCCATGGAAATCGCAAGATTGGGTGCAGCCGATGTACTGGCTCTGAAAATTGCCAAATCGGGCGGTTTGCATGGCGTGCTGCGCACCGCCGCAGTTGGCGATGCTGCCGGAATCGCGCTTTATGGCGGCACGCTGCTTGAAGGCAGCATCGGTAGCGTTGCGGCCGCTCATGCTTTCGCCACCCTGCCAAGGCTGGAATGGGGTACCGAACTATTCGGCCCGCTTTTACTGAAAGACGACGTCGTAGTCCAAGGCCCCGAGTACGGAGATTTCTCGATGGCGGTTTCAACCGCCCCCGGCCTGGGCCTGGCTCTTGATGAAGACAAACTTCGGCACTACCGGCGCGACCGTTCGACCGTCGTGTCGATGAGCTGACCGCAACCTACAAGGAAACATCATGCTTTTCCTCGTTCGCATGGACGTTCGAATCCCCACCACCATGCCCCGCGAAGAGGCCGACGCGATCAAGGCAACAGAAAAAGCCTACTCGCAAGAGCTGCAACGCCAAGGGAAATGGACCCATCTCTATCGCGTCGTCGGCGAGTACGCCAATTACAGCCTCTTTGAAGTCGACAGCAACGACGAGCTTCACACCCTGCTGTCGGGACTACCGCTTTTCCCCTATATGGATGTTCACGTCACACCTCTGGCCCAACATCCCTCGTCCATACGCTAAGTTCAACGAGAACGGAGACTACTCTTGAAAAACCTAATCACACGTTCAGTGCCCAGTGCCGCGCTTGCCCTTGCAACCGCTTTGCTTGCCGCAGCACCCATCGCTCACGCCCAGAATTATCCTAACCGCCCCATCCGCTGGATCGTACCGTTCCCCCCCGGAGGCGCAATGGACAACATCGCCCGTACCCTGGGTGAATCGATGAGCAAATCACTAGGCCAAGCCATCGTGGTCGAAAACCGCGCCGGCGCCGGCGGCAACATCGGCGCCGCAGCAGTCGCCCGTGCCAAACCCGACGGCTACACCATCATGATCGTGGCCAATGGCATGGCGGTTAACCCTGCGCTGTACACCCACATGAGCTACGACCCCATCAAGGATTTCGCTCCGATTTCCCTGCTGGCAGTAGTGCCCAACGTGCTGGTGGCCAATCCCCAGCGCATCCAAGCCAAGACCGTGCCGGAAGTCATTGCGCTGGCCAAAGCCAACCCTGGCAAATACACCTTTGCCTCAGCCGGCGTCGGCACCTCCATTCACTTGGCTGGAGAGCTGTTTGTCAAGATGACAGGCACGCAAATGCTGCACGTCCCCTATAAGGGTAGCGGTCCTGCTATCGCAGACATGCTGGGTGGCCAGGTGGACTACATGTTCGATAGCGTAACCTCGGCCAAGCCGCACATTGACGCCGGCAAGCTGACCGCTATCGCCGTCACCACCAAGACCCGCTCCGCGGCTCTGCCCAATGTGCCCACCGTTGCTGAAGCAGGTGTTCCCGGCTACGACCTGACTCCTTGGTTCGCAGCTTTCGCGCCCGCAGGCACCTCGCCCGCCATCATCAACAAACTCAATAAGGCGATGCTGGACGCACTCAAAACCGAGAAAGTCCAAACGACACTCAAAACCATAGGCGCTGAGTCCATTGGCGGCACGCCCGACGAGCTCCGCGACTACCTTGCCACAGAGACCAAGACCGGTCAGGCATTGATTCGTGAACGTGGGATCAAGGCGGACTAAGTAGAAAAAGCCGGCTTACGCCGGCTTTTTTCATCATTGCAAGCAATCCGACAAACTCTTTGCGACGCATGCGTTCACACGTTACAACGGCAACTGCGATACAGTCCCTACTCATTCCCGGAGGTCGTAATGCCGTTTTTCAGTCGCCTGTGCACTCCCCCCAGCAAATCATTCCGTTTTTTGATCGTGGGGTGTCTGCTTCCTCTTGTCGGATTTGCGCAGGAACGCCCCAAGCTGGACGTACCCTATATACCGACGCCACCAGCCGTGGTGCAGCGTATGCTCGACTTTGGACAGGTAGGCTCCTCTGACTATCTGATCGACTTGGGCTCCGGAGATGGGCGCATCCCCATCACAGCAGCTCTCGAACGCGGCGCACGAGCCTTCGGCGTCGACATCGACCCCGCCCGGATTGCGGAATCCACGCAAAATGCCCTGCGCAAGGGCGTCGCTGACCGCGTTAGCTTCAAGCAACAAGATCTATTCGAAACCGAGCTATCGAAAAGCACAGTCGTGACCATGTACCTTTATCCCGAGGTCAATCTCAAACTGCGGCCGCATCTATTAGACACGCTCAAGCCTGGCACCCGAGTCGTGTCGCATGCCTTCCACATGGAAGACTGGACCCCCGACCAACACGAAGTAGTCAACGGCAATGATGTTTTTCTATGGCTCATCCCGGCCAAAGTAGCCGGGTTATGGCAAGTGAACAAAGGCAACGAAACTTTCGTACTGCGTTTCTGGCAGCAATTTCAGCGCATCCAGGGAACCGCCAGCTATGGCGGGGAGCGCTCGATTCCGTTAACCGACGCTACGCTGCGCGGTAACGAAATACGCTTCACCCTCAAAACCACTGAAGGCACTCAGCACTTTCACGGCACCCTGGACGACCAAGGCATGCGCTCGGCCCAGGGCAGCAAAAAAACCTGGCAAGCCACACGGCTGTGATGGCAAACGGGGTAGCTATCAAGCTACCCCGTTGGTCAGCCCAGCCGATTCAGGACTCCTGAGCTCAGGCTACTCCTGCCGCATGCGCTTGTTCGTCGGCGTGATAAGACGAACGCACCATGGCGCCCACAGCGGCATGCG
>JBEBXA010000200.1:0-3091 GCA_040391825.1 Pigmentiphaga sp. | reverse complement strand
CGGAGTCGCTGCTGCAATCGCGCCGCCACGACACCTTCAAGCTCAAGATCGGCCGCCGCAGCGTTGCCGATGACGTCGCTCACGTATGCGCGATCAAGCACGCCCTGGGCCAACGCGCCCGGGTTACCGTCGACGTCAACCAGGCTTGGAGCGAATCGCAGGCTGCGGTAGGCATTGCCCAATTGGAAGCCGCCGGCGTGGACTTGATCGAACAGCCCTTGCCGCGCGATCAACGCGCCGGCCTGGCACGACTTGCAGCACGCTTCGTGGTGCCCATTATGGCGGACGAAGCCGTACGCGGCCCGGAAGACGCCATGGAAATCGCCAGATTGGGCGCGGCCGATGTGCTGGCCCTGAAAATTGCCAAATCGGGCGGTTTGTATGGCGTGTTGCGCACCGCCGCGGTTGGCGATGCGGCCGGGATCGCACTTTATGGCGGCACGCTGCTTGAAGGCAGCATCGGTAGCGTCGCCGCTGCCCATGCTTTCGCCACCCTGCCAAGGCTGGAATGGGGCACCGAACTATTCGGCCCACTTTTGCTGAAAGACGACGTCGTGGTCCAAGGCCCCGAGTACGGAGATTTCTCGATGGCGGTTTCAACCGCCCCCGGCCTGGGCCTGGCTCTTGATGAAGACAAACTTCGGCACTACCGGCGCGACCGTTCGACCGTCGTGTCGATGAGCTGACCGCAACCTACAAGGAAACATCATGCTTTTCCTCGTTCGCATGGACGTTCGAATCCCCACCACCATGCCCCGCGAAGAGGCCGACGCGATCAAGGCAACAGAAAAAGCCTACTCGCAAGAGCTGCAACGCCAAGGGAAATGGACCCATCTCTATCGCGTCGTCGGCGAGTACGCCAATTACAGCCTCTTTGAAGTCGACAGCAACGACGAGCTTCACACCCTGCTGTCGGGACTACCGCTTTTCCCCTATATGGATGTTCACGTCACACCTCTGGCCCAACATCCCTCGTCCATACGCTAAGTTCAACGAGAACGGAGACTACTCTTGAAAAACCTAATCACACGTTCAGTGCCCAGTGCCGCGCTTGCCCTTGCAACCGCTTTGCTTGCCGCAGCACCCATCGCTCACGCCCAGAATTATCCTAACCGCCCCATCCGCTGGATCGTACCGTTCCCCCCCGGAGGCGCAATGGACAACATCGCCCGTACCCTGGGTGAATCGATGAGCAAATCACTAGGCCAAGCCATCGTGGTCGAAAACCGCGCCGGCGCCGGCGGCAACATCGGCGCCGCTGCAGTCGCCCGCTCCAAACCCGACGGCTACACCATTATGATCGTGGCCAACGGCATGGCGGTTAACCCCGCGCTGTACAGCAATATGAGCTACGACCCCATCAAGGATTTCGCTCCGATTTCCCTGTTGGCGGTAGTGCCCAACGTGCTGGTGGCCAATCCCCAGCGCATCAAGGCCAAGACCGTGCCGGAAGTCATTGCGCTGGCCAAAGCCAACCCCGGCAAATACACCTTTGCCTCAGCCGGCGTCGGCACCTCCATTCACTTGGCTGGCGAGCTGTTTGTCAAGATGACAGGCACGCAAATGCTGCACGTCCCCTACAAGGGCAGCGGCCCCGCTATCGCAGACATGCTGGGCGGTCAGGTGGACTACATGTTCGACAGCGTAACCTCGGCCAAGCCGCACATTGACGCCGGCAAATTGACCGCCATCGCCGTCACCACCAAGACCCGTTCGGCGGCCCTGCCCAATGTGCCTACAGTTGCTGAAGCAGGCGTTCCCGGCTACGACCTGACTCCTTGGTTCGCAGCCTTCGCGCCCGCTGGCACCCCGCCCGCCATTGTCGACAAACTCAACAAGGCGATGCTGGACGCGCTCAAAACCGAGAAAGTCCAAACGACGCTCAAAACCATAGGCGCCGAGCCCATCGGCGGCACGCCCGACGAACTCCGCGACTATCTGGCGACAGAAACCAAGACTGGCCAGGCCTTGATTCGTGAACGCGGGATCAAGATGGACTAAGTAAAAAAAGCCGGCTTACCCCGGCTTTTTTCATCATTGCAGGCAATCCGACAAATCCTTTGCGGCGAACTGCTTTCCCACGTTACAACGGCAACTGCGATACATCCCCCTACTCATTCCCGGAGGTCGTAATGCCGTTTTTCAGTCGCCCGTGCACTCCCCCTCGCAAATCATTCCGCTTTTTGATCGTGGGGTGCCTGCTTCCTCTTGTCGGATTTGCACAGGAACGCCCCAAGCTGGACGTGCCCTATATACCGACACCTCCGGCTGTGGTGCAGCGCATGCTCGACTTTGGACAGGTAGGCCCCTCCGACTATCTGATCGACTTGGGCTCTGGAGATGGACGCATCCCCATCGCAGCGGCTCTCGAGCGCGGCGCGCGGGCCTTCGGCGTCGACATCGACCCCGCCCGGATTGTGGAATCCACGCAAAATGCCCTGCGCAACGGCGTCGCTGACCGCGTTACCTTCAAGCAACAAGATCTGTTCGAAACCGAGCTATCGAAAAGCACAGTCGTGACCATGTACCTTTATCCCGAGGTCAATCTCAAACTGCGGCCGCATCTGTTAGACACGCTCAAACCCGGTACCCGGATCGTGTCGCATGCCTTCCACATGGAAGACTGGACCCCCGACCACCACGAAGTGGTCAACGGCAATGATGTCTTTCTATGGCTCATCCCCGCCAAGGTAGCCGGCTTATGGCAAGTGAACAAAGGCAACGACACTTTCGTACTGCGTCTCTGGCAGCAATTTCAGCGCATCCAGGGAACCGCCAGCTACGGTGGTGAACGCTCGATTCCGCTAAGCGACGCTACGCTGCACGGTAGCGAAATACGCTTTACCCTCAAAACGGCCGAAGGAATCCAGCACTTTCACGGCACCCTAGACGATCAAAATATGCGCTCGGCGCAAGGCAGCAAAAAAACCTGGCAAGCCACACGGCTATGACGGCAGACGGGGTAGCCATCAAGCTACCCCGTCGGTCAGTCCAGTCGGTTCAGGACTCGGAGCTCAGGCTACTCCTGCCGCATGTGCTTGTTCGTCGGCGTGATAAGACGAACGCACCATGGCGCCCACAGCGGCATGCG
>JBEBXA010000199.1:0-3346 GCA_040391825.1 Pigmentiphaga sp. | reverse complement strand
GGCTACGACTTGCGCGGCAAGCATGCCGTCGTTATCGGCCGCAGCAACACCGTAGGTAAACCCATGGCCCTCTTGCTATTGCAGGCCAACGCCACGGTAACCGTCTGCCATAGCGGCACTCCGGACCTTGGCTACCATACCCGCCAGGCCGACGTCGTGATCGCTGCCGTCGGCCGCCGCAACACTTTGACTGCGGATATGGTCAAGCCGGGCGCCATGGTCATCGACGTCGGCATCAATCGCGACGACGATGGCAAGCTTTGCGGCGACGTGGAATTCGACGGCGTGTCGCAGCTTGCCGGTTGGATCAGCCCAGTCCCCGGCGGCGTCGGCCCAATGACCATCACCATGCTTCTGGCCAATACGCTGCAATCGGCAGAACGAGCGGCAGCCGCTTCCATTTAGCTGGATATTCAGCAGATCATCCCCATTATTGGATGATCTGTCTGTCTTTCGGAGATTCCATGACGTCACCCTCCACCGGGCACCCAGCACCAGCTGCGGTATCCAGCACCCCCGACCTTGCCGCCAACCCGCTACTGGATTTCTCGGGACTGGCAAGATTCGACATCATTCGCCCGGAACACGTCAGCCCCGCAATTGCTGCGCTGCTGGAAAAAGCGGAAGCGGCTGTAAGTCGCCTGGAAGCCGACCACGCGGCAAACGCGACTGCCACCTGGCAAAACGTGGTTGAGGTCCTGGAAGCCGGCACAGAGCCGCTGGGCCGTGCCTGGGGCGTGATCGGGCATCTGAACTCCGTTGCCGACACCCCTGAGCTGCGCGCCGCCTATGGCGAGAATCTGCCTAGAGTTACCGAGTTCTGGGCCTCCTTGGGTCAAAATCAGGTTTTGTTCGAACGTTATAAAGCCTTGGCCGCCAGCCCAGAATTTTCGCGCTTATCGCTTGCACGCAAGAAGCTGATCGACAACGAGCTGCGAGGTTTTCGTCTGGGTGGCGCCGAATTGGCCGAAGAACAGAAACCGCGTTTTTCTGAAATCCAGGAGCAGCTGGCTACTCAGTCCAAGGCGTTTTCCGATCACGTCCTGGATGCGACCAACGCCTTTGCCTGGATAGTGCGCGACGAAGCCGAGCTGGCGGGCTTGCCTGAAGATGTGAAGGAAGCCGCCCGCCAAGCAGGAGAAGACGCCGCTCAAAAGGACGGTGTAGCCACCGACGCCCCAAGCTGGAAGTTCACCCTGCACTTCCCCTCTTATTTCCCGGTGCAGCAATACGCCGACAAACGCGATCTTCGCGAAGTCCTCTACAAGGCCCACGTCACACGCGCGTCCGAACTCGGAGCGCAATACGCCCAAGGGCAAAGTAGCTGGGACAACACCTCGATCATGCTGGACCTCCTGCGCTTGCGCCAGGAAGAGGCCAGGATGCTGGGCTACGCCAACTACGGTGAAGTATCCCTGGTGCCTAAGATGGCTGAATCACCCGCTCAGATTCAGGACTTCCTGACGGAACTGGCCGACAGAGCCCGCCCGCACGGCGAACGCGACTGGCGCGAATTGCAAGAGTTCGCTTCCACCCAACTCGGCCTGAACCAGCTCGAACCCTGGGACATCGCCTACGCATCGGAAAAACTTCGGCAAGCTCGCTACGCTTTTTCAGAAAACGAGGTGAAGCAATATTTTCCTGAGCCCAAGGTTCTGGAAGGCCTGTTCCGTGTCATAGAAACGCTTTTTTCGGTCCGCGTTCGTCCAGATTCGGCGCCTACCTGGCATCCCGATGTCCGTTTTTTCCGTGTGGAATCGCAGGCCGGCACCCTGCTCGCCCAGTTCTATCTCGACCTTTATGCTCGCGAAGGCAAGCGGGGCGGAGCCTGGATGGACGATGCCCGCACTCGTTGCCGGCGCCCGAATGGTGAGTTGCAAACCCCCATCGCCTATCTCGTCTGCAACTTCACGCCGCCCGCGGCCGGCAAGCCGGCCCTATTCACTCACGACGAAGTCATCACCCTCTTCCACGAATCCGGCCATGGCCTGCACCACATGCTTACTCAGATCGAGGACATGGGCGTCTCGGGTATCAATGGCGTCGAATGGGATGCCGTCGAGCTTCCCAGCCAATTCATGGAGAACTTCTGCTGGGAATGGGCCGTACTGGAACACATGACAGCCCATGCCGAGACCGGACAGCCGCTGCCCCGCCCTTTGTTCGACAAGATGGTCGCGGCCAAGAATTTCCAGAGCGGGCTGATGACACTGCGCCAAGTGGTCCTCGCATCCACTGATATGCAGCTGCACACCACTTACGACCCGGATGGCAAGCAAAGCGTGCTGCAATTGTCCAAAACCATCAACGACCGATTGCATGTCTTGCCCCAGGCTGAGGTTTCTCGCTGGATCAATACATTCAGCCATATCTTTGCCGGTGGCTATTCCGCTGGGTACTACAGCTACAAGTGGGCCGAAGTGCTGTCGGCCGACGCTTACTCTGCTTTCGAAGAGGCGGCGCAAGCAAACTCTCCGGCCACTGACACCTTACGACCAGGTGTGGGCCAGCGCTTCCTGCGCGAGATCCTCGAAATGGGTGGCAGCCGGCCCGCGATCGAATCCTTCCGTGCCTTCAGGGGACGTGACCCCAGCATCGATGCCTTGCTACGCCATAGCGGAATGGTCGAAACAACGGCATGAACCAAAGCGGATTGACCACTATGGGCGCCTACTGGAGCCCATAGTGGTCCCCAGGGCCTTGCGGCAAGCAGTCCATCTGCCGCAAGGCCCGATTTTTCTTGTACCAGCACTGGGCCGCCTTTGCCCGAACAAGTTGTGACCTCAGAGCCTGATTCATCCACTCAGGTGTAAAGTGCGCCGAAACTGTCGACATTCCACCGTCCCGGCTCCGCAAATACTCATTCCGCTCTTCAACGAAGCATCGCTCGCGCGCCCAGCTACATCCAGGGCCGTGCTCGAAAACTTTGCAGTTCACGCAAATTTCAGCATCTCGGACCCGGCAATAAATTCCTCTGAACAGTCACTCATAATTTGCCTGTAACGCAAAAATATACATGAAAAAATTGCGCAATACGCTTTGCGCGCCAGGCAAGCGAAACTGACAATAAAAGGATGAATATAGGTGCTGCTATCCGACAAACACGCGAAAGCCTTGGTCTCAAACTTGAGGCAGTCGCCATGGAAGCTGGTTTTGATGCAGGCAACTTGTCGCGCATCGAAACCGGCCGGCAGCAACCGTCCATTCCTCGCCTTGAACGCATTGCGCGCGCGATGAATGTCAATGTATCTGATCTCTACCGGCTGACTGAAGCAGTCGCCCCTCCTCCTGGACAATTACGGGATGACAACGGGGCGGTCTATCACGCCGACACGCAGCTTATTCG
>JBEBXA010000198.1:0-3402 GCA_040391825.1 Pigmentiphaga sp. | reverse complement strand
GTACTTCCAGTTACCCTCGCGCAAAGCACGCTGGTCTTCGTGCTTCATGCGCCAGAACAGTTCGCGCTCGAAAGTGCTTTGCGGATCGGCCAACACCCCCATCAGCGAAGCGCCGTCCGGCGGAAAATCGGCATGCATGCCCACCCCTGCCGCTTCCAGCATGGTGCGCGTCCAATCCATCGTGATGACGTGTTGTTCGCTGACACTGCCGGCCGGTACCACACGCGGCCAACGCACGATGCAGGGCACCCGGATGCCTCCCTCGGTCAAGTCCATCTTGCCGCCGACCAAAGGCCAACTGTCGGAGAATCGCTCGCCACCGTTATCGCTGGTGAAGACGATCAAGGTGTCCTCACCCAGACCGGCCGCATCCAAAGCATCGACCACACGCCCGATGCCTTCGTCCAATTCGCGGATCATCTGGTGGTAAGTATGAATAGAGCCGCCATCCAAGTGACGGATGTCGGCATCGGTCTGAGCATTGGCTCCCCCCTGCGCGCGGGTTTCCCAAGGCCAATGCGGCGCCGTGTAATGCAGGCTGAGCAAGAATGGCTGCTTGTCCTCGCCACGTTGCTTGATCACGCTGACCGCGTCATCCGACAACAGATCGGTCATATACACGCCATCGTGGTCCACTTCCTCGCCATTGCGCACCAAGTCATGCTTACCCATGCGGTCTACATGGCTGAAATAGCTGACGCCGCCCGACAAAGGTCCAAAATGCGACTCATAACCGCTCAGCAATGGGCCGAAATGCGGGGGATAACCCAAATGCCACTTGCCGACCAAGGAGGTACGGTAGCCGGCATCGCGCAGCAGCGAGGGCAGCGTCGGGTGCGCGGGCGGCAAGCCAACTTCAGTACTGCCGCGAAAACGGCCGGTCAAGGGTTCTTCCGCCGCCCCGCGCAGGCGGTATTGATAGCGGCCGGTGATCAATGCAAAACGAGTGGGCGAGCAAACGGGCGAGTTGGAATACGCATTATTGAAACGCATACCCTCGGCCGCCATCTGGTCAAGGCGGGGCGAGATGGGAACGCGTCCGCCATAGCAGCCCAGGTCGGCGTAGCCGAGATCGTCGGCGAGGATGAAAACAAGGTTAGTCATAAAACAAGGTCCTATTCTGACTTCGCGCCCGTGGCTCGAATGATTCTGGCATCGCTGATCCGGCCAACAATACGCACTTCCAGCACTTTTCGGGTTTCAAACCGACATACATATATATTGAAAGTGCCCCGGCAGTACGACCAGGATAAAAGTTTACCCTGACATTTCTGCTCTTTAGTTTGCCTTGCCCCTTGCCCTATGCGAATCAGTGCCCTTGACTCGCGCTAGGCGAGCTGCGTATTGACAAAGCCTGGACGGCTAGGCAACCTGAAAAACTTCCCGCTGCCATTCATCTACGCACTTAGCCCTACTCCTAAGACAGCAGCAATGCTCCAGCCAGTTCAAAGCCTCGATACGCCATGAACCCTCACTCCCTACCCACCTACGCTGACGTACAGGCTGCCGCCCTACGTCTCGATGGATACGCCCACAAGACGCCAGTCATGAGCTCGCGCACAGTCAACGAAGCCTTCGGCGCCGAAGTCTTCTTCAAATGCGAGAGTTTCCAGCGCATGGGGGCATTCAAGTTTCGGGGCGCCTTCAACGCGCTATCGCGTTTCAGCGACGAACAACGCCGGGCAGGCGTAGTCGCCTTTTCATCCGGCAACCACGCGCAGGCAATCGCGCTGTCGGCGCAGCTTCTGGGCATGCCTGCCACGATAGTCATGCCGCACGATGCTCCAGCCTCGAAAATGGCTGCCACCAAGGGGTATGGCGGCAAGGTCATCACTTACGACCGTCACAAGGAAGACCGCGAGCAAATCAGCCGCGACCTGGTCCGGCAGCACGGCTATACCTTGGTTCCTCCTTATGATCACCCCGACGTCATTGCAGGCCAAGGCACCGCTGCCAAGGAACTGTTCGAAGAGATAGGCGTGCTTGATGCCCTCTTTGTTCCGCTCGGCGGCGGCGGCCTGCTTTCAGGCTCGGCGCTGTCGGCACGCGCGCTTGCTCCACACTGCAAGGTCTACGGCGTTGAACCAGAAGCCGGCAACGATGGCCAGCAGTCGTTTCGCTCGGGCACGATCGTACACATAGCAACCCCGAAGACCATTGCGGATGGGGCGCAAACACAGCATTTGGGCAACTACACTTTTCCCATCATCCGCCGCGACGTTGAAGATGTATTGACGGTAAGCGATGCGGAACTTGTCGACCGCATGGGGTTTGCCGCGCAGCGCATGAAGCTGGTGCTGGAGCCGACCGGTTGCCTTGGTTTTGCGGCAGCCAAGAAGATGGCGCCGCAGTTGGCCGGCAAACGCATCGGCGTGGTGCTCAGCGGCGGCAATGTTGATCTGGATTCATTTTTTCGACTGCTTTTCGGGTGAACCGCCGCTGAACCAGTCCAAAGCGAAGACCAGGGCGTTTCATCCGACCTTTCCAATCAATTGGCGACGGGCGCTCCGCTAATTGCGGCTTCACCCTTTTGATTGCGTAGCCAACCATCGTATCTGCCGGGCGCGGCCTCACATCCTCCTGCGGTGACGACATCTCCACAAGCCAGATGACACGATCTTTGTGAATCCACAACGAGGTGTTGACGTTCGCCTGTAGTGATGGTTCTATCAACATCCCAGCAGGGTAGCAAAAGCCTAGAAACAATACTAAATTCCGGTGGCGCGTAACCCTTTGGGGTTGCGTCCCAGGGCATGAGCACCCAAATGATTCCACCACGTAGACTTAGTCACTTGAATTGCCACGCCATCCTATGACCCAGCTTGCAGCGCTCCGCCGCCAAGGTCCTCAGTACGCGCTGCCCGGCTTTTTAGCCATATGCCTGTTTGCACTGGCATCTCTGATAAGCGTCTGTGCCCAGGCCGCGAGCTTCGTTGTCCAGAACGAACCACACCTGAAACATGCGCGTGCATTGGTACGAGCCGCGCTGGACGCAGCCGGTATGAAGACCGAGTTTATCGATGCACCTAAAAGCAACGAACGCCGCAACTTGTTCATGGTCAGCCACGGCTATACCCATATGGATCTGATGCCGGCGACCCCAGCCCGGCTGCGTTTGGTAGAGCAAGGCAAGCTGCGCATGATACCGGTGCCGCTGGACCGCGGCCTTTTGGGCTACCGCCTGAATCTGCTGCTGGAATCTCAGCGCAATAAATTGGCCCACGTACGAACGGTTTCGGACCTGGCCCGATTCAGCATGGGGCAGAACGAAGGCTGGATGGACGTCGCAATTTATCGTTCTGTCGGCATTCCCACCAAAGAAATAAAAAGCTGGAGCAACGGCGAATTTGCCGAGCAGATGGAAGCCGGGTTTCTCGACCTTTTCCCTCTGGGACTGGAAGA
>JBEBXA010000197.1:0-3663 GCA_040391825.1 Pigmentiphaga sp. | reverse complement strand
AGGCGCCGAAACGGTGCATCAAAAACCCTTTCTGGTGCGTCGAATGCACCGCGTTGGTGCGAGCTGGACAGGGGTGTGGATTTGAGGTAACAGCCGGCACTTTCGCATAGAGAACATGCCCTAGCGAAGGTTACAATCCGGCGCATGAATCCACGCCTAGGGGCACTGCAGCCCTACCCATTCGAGAAACTTCGGGCGCTTTACGCCGGGGTGAATTCTCCCGCAGGCCTGCGCCCGATCAACCTCTCGATCGGCGAACCCAAGCACGCCACCCCCACCTTCATCGAAGATGCGCTTACCCAGAATTTGAAAGGGTTGTCGAGCTATCCGCCGACACGCGGCACACCCGCGATGCGCGAGGCGATCGCGGGTTGGCTCATGCGCCGCTACCAATTGCCTGTGATCGATCCAGATACCCAGGTGCTGCCTGTACTGGGCTCGCGGGAAGCCCTGTTTGCATTTGCGCAAACCGTGCTCGACCCATCGGCCCAATCACGCGTGCTATGCCCCAACCCGTTCTACCAAATTTACGAAGGGGCGGCATTGCTGGCTGGCGGCCAGCCCACTTTCGTCAATGCCGACCCCTTGCGCAACTTCGCTTGCGACTGGGAGTCCGTACCGGAACAAAACTGGAAAGAAACCCGGCTGGTTTATGTTTGCTCACCGGGTAACCCGGCTGGCAATGTCATGGACCTGGACGAATGGGCGCGCCTGTTCGAACGCGCCGACCGTTATGGATTCGTCATTGCTTCTGACGAATGCTATTCGGAAATCTACCTGGACGAGAATGCGCCGCCCTTGGGCGCTCTGCAAGCCGCGCACCAACTGGGCCGCAACGATTTTCGCGGGTTGATATGCTTTTCCAGTTTGTCCAAGCGCTCCAACGTGCCGGGCATGCGTTCGGGCTTCGTTGCCGGTGACAGTGGACTGATCGCGCGCTTCCTGCTTTATCGCACCTATCATGGCAGTGCCATGAGCGACGTGGTGGCCGCAGCCAGCATAGCGGCCTGGAACGACGAAACACACGTGCGCGAAAATCGCCGCATGTATCGCGAAAAATTCGAGGCGGTGCTGCCCATACTGCAAGCGGCCATGGACGTGTCTCGGCCCCAGGCTTCCTTCTATTTGTGGCCCCGCACGCTTGGCGACGATGCCGAATTTTCATGCGGCTTGCTGGCGCAGGAAGCCGTTACCGTCCTGCCCGGCAGCTTTCTTGCCCGCCCCACCACGGTAAACCAAAGCATCGTCAATCCTGGCTCCAACAGGATCCGAATCGCCTTGGTGGCACCTCTAGATGAGTGCGTTGAAGCGGCTCACCGGATCGCCCACTACGCCAACCAAGTGGCGGCTAAATCCTGACATCCTGACCAAACCGTCTCGGGATGCCCTCCCCCTTTCTGCCTAACCCAGAAGTACGATCATGACCCAAGAACTCAAGACCGTTATCGAACAAGCATGGGAGGACCGCGCCTCTCTGTCCCCCAGCGCCGCCCCAACCGCAGTACGCGAAGCTGTCGACCATGCTCTGCTTGGCCTGGACAAAGGCGAGCTGCGCGTAGCAGAGAAAATCGGCGGCCAATGGACCGTTCATCAGTGGCTAAAAAAAGCGGTGCTCTTGTCTTTTCGCCTGGAAGACAACGTTGTGATGGGCGGTGGCGGTAATGGCAATCCGCTGCAATTCTTCGATAAAGTGCCCAGCAAGTTTGCCCATTATTCGGCAGAAGATTTCGCCCAAGGCGGTTTTCGCGTCGTACCGCCGGCCGCAGCGCGCCGCGGCTCGTTCATTGCGAAGAATGCAGTACTCATGCCCTCTTACGTCAACATCGGCGCCTATGTCGACGAAGGCACCATGGTCGACACCTGGGCCACAGTGGGTTCTTGCGCTCAAATCGGCAAGAACGTCCATTTGTCCGGCGGTGTTGGTATCGGAGGCGTACTGGAGCCTCTGCAAGCCAACCCTACCATCATCGAAGACAACTGCTTCATCGGGGCGCGTTCCGAAGTGGTGGAAGGCGTAATCGTGGAAGAGAATTCGGTGTTGTCCATGGGTGTATTTCTTGGCCAAAGCACCAAAATCTACAATCGCGAGACCGGTGAGATTCTGTACGGCCGCGTACCCTCGGGCTCGGTCGTGGTTCCCGGCAGCTTGCCATCCGCAGATGGCAAGTACAGTTTGTATTGCGCAGTCATCGTCAAGCGCGTCGATGCGCAAACCCGCGCCAAGACCAGCATCAACGATTTGTTGCGCGCCTGATCACCAGCATAACGACCCCACCATCATGAGCCACGACGTCTTGCCCTTGGTTGAAGCACTCATTCGCCGCCCGTCGGTGACCCCGGCTGACGACGGCTGTCAGGAACTGCTGGCAGCCCGCCTACATGCGCAGGGTTTCGAGTGTGAAACCATCGCCGGCGGCGGCGTCGTCAATCTTTGGGCGCGGCGGGGCACTCAGGCCCCTCTGGTCATTTTTGCCGGCCACACTGATGTCGTTCCTCCAGGGCCACGCGCGCAGTGGAATACCGACCCTTTCGAACCCACTCACATCAATGGCCAGTTGTACGGGCGCGGGGCGGCCGACATGAAAAGCTCGATCGCCGCGTTTGTGGTCGCTGTCGAGGAATTCGTCGCCCACTACCCGAACCATCCCGGCTCAATCGGTTTGTTGATCACCTCCGATGAAGAGGGCCCCGCCACCGACGGTACGGTCAAGGTCTGCGAACTGCTGGTCGAGCGCGGCCAACACCCCGACTATTGCATCGTGGGTGAACCCACCTCATCCCGGCAACTGGGGGACACGATCAAGAATGGCCGCCGCGGTTCGTTGTCGGGGAAGCTGATCGTCAAGGGTCTACAGGGCCACGTCGCCTACCCTGAAAAGGCGCGCAACCCCATTCATCAATCAGCCGCCGCACTAGCTGAATTGGCTGCCACCGAATGGGACCAAGGCAACGAGTACTTCCCCCCCACCACTTTCCAGATATCGAACTTCCATAGCGGCACCGGCGCTGGCAATGTCATCCCGGGAGAGGCTGTCATCGATTTCAATTTCCGTTTCTCTACGGCCAGCACCGCGGCCGGGCTGGAATCTCGCGTGTTGGAGATTCTTGACCGCTACCATCTGGAGTACAGCCTGGACTGGGTATTGAGCGGCCAGCCATTCCTGACTCCGCGCGGCAGCTTGTGTAATGCCGTCAGCCAGGCCATTCTTGAGGAAGTGGGTATCAAGGCTGAGCTGTCCACTACCGGTGGTACCTCCGATGGCCGTTTCATTGCCCAGATTTGCCCGCAGGTGGTGGAGTTTGGTCCTATCAACGCGACTATCCATCAAGTAAATGAGCACATTGCGCTGGATAGTCTGGAGCCGTTGAAGAACATCTATCGGCGGACGCTGGAAAAGCTGCTGAGCACGCAGGCTGGCTAAGGGACGTTCGAGGTTTCTTCGGCTGATTGCTGATTGCTGATTGCTGGCAGGGGGTGGAGTTCTTGAGGCAGGCCGTCGTATGCGCCCGGTTGGCGGCTCAGAGGCTGCGGTCCGGCAAGGCTACGCTTGCCGGACTACCCTTCGTCTACCTCGTCCCTTCGGTCCTTCGGTAGCCCTCGGCTGGCCAATTCGCCGCCAACCGGGCGCATACGACGGCCTTGGCGTTGAGTAGGCTTCAGCG
>JBEBXA010000196.1:0-3721 GCA_040391825.1 Pigmentiphaga sp. | reverse complement strand
GAGCGAGAGAAACGCAAAGCTCGAACGGCTCTTTACCTGGCAGTCGACGAAACGCCTGGGCATCGTAAGAGGCTTGCCGGAGAGAAACAAATCATTAGTTTTTGTCGACTCTTCGCTTTAAACGATAGTTGCACGATTCACCATGAGCATCGTGCGCGAGGAACTTATTCGCCAAAGTGAAGAATGGATGAAAAACCGAGATTAGTTGAAACCAGCAATTGTTCGTACGATGTCCCATCAACCAATCGCGATGGCTTTCACTTAGGCGCTTCATGCACGACTATCAAATCTCAAGCCAGGTAGCTGAAAGAACACTGAAGCGCCGAGGCCCGGAACCCTTTGCATGCGAGGCAAGCCGAACCGCCTTGCTAGTCATCGATATGCAGAACTATTTCGTGGCGAACGGCTTCCCGCTACAGGTGCCCAATGCCCAGGCCATCGTGCCGAACATCAATGCCGCAGCCACGGCCTTGCGCGCCGCCGGGGGGACCGTTATCTGGGTCCAAACCAGCGCGACCGCAGCATTGCAGTCATGGCGCAATCATCACGAATACGGGCTGACCAAGGAGGGGGCGCAAAAGCGCCTGCAAGGATTGGACGAATCCAGCGAGGGGTTCAAACTCTACCCTGCACTGAATATCGACGCGGCTGATGTCCGTGTCCATAAGACCCAATTCAGCGCCCTGATAGGCGGCTCGTCCAAGCTTCCTGAAATACTGGCTCGCTTGGATATCGATGCACTTTTTATCGCAGGGACCTTAACCAATGTATGCTGCGACTCGACAGCGCGCGATGCGATGATGTTGGACTACCGAGTCGTGATGATGTCCGACGCCAACGCAGCCCTGAGCGACGCGGAACACACCGCAGCATTGGACTCTTTCCAGATGTTTTTTGGCTGGGTAATGTCCACCCGGGAAGCGATGGAGTGCTGGCCACGTAGAAATTAAGGCGCAGAGAAAACTACAACGGCTTTTTTGGCGCGCACAAGCGCCCCACTCGTTCCTGGCCGACAGTTAGCGCAAAAATTTGGGCTACTCGGCTACGTGGCAGCCGGCAGTTCTCAAGAAGGCCGTCTCCACCAAGCCATCCTCCATCCCATCAGACCCAGGAATACCAGGATGTAAATCCAAACCGTCGCGAAATCGTTCTTGCCTGCTTTTTGCCACCAGTAATGCAACAAGGCCAAGGCGACGATGGCATAGACGATGCGATGCAATTTCTGCCATCGTCTACCCAAACGTCGCATCGCCCGCTGGGTTGACGTCGAGGCCAAGACGATCAGGCCCACGAAGGCTGCGAACCCAACGGTAATAAACGGCCTCTTGGCAACGTCCTTGGCGATCGAGAACACATCGAACCATTGGTCCCACCAGATGTAGGTAGTGAAGTGCAGGCAGGCATAGAAGAATGCAAACAAGCCGCACATGCGTCGCACACGCAGCAAGACGGGCTGCTTGGCCATCACTCGCAAAGGCGTAATCGACAAGGTAATCAGCAAAGACACCAAGGTCCAGGTGCCCGACGACCGGGTCAGGAATTCAACCGGATTCGCCGTCAGGCCGTTGTTGACGCCCAGCCAGATCCAACGCGCCAATGGCAATAGCGCAAGCAGGAACAAAATCGTCTTGAACACCCCGAGTCGTATGCCGAATATCCGCGCGATGGCAGGCGCCCGGGCGGCAGGCTTCGGTGGAGTTGTTGTAGAAGGCACGGTGGAAGACTCAGCCATGGCTAAGCATCAAGCACGTCGGGATGCGGCAATGACGGCGACCCCTGCCGCTTGGCAAGGCAAGCGCCACAGAACACCGACGACACGTACGCGCTGGTTCTACTCACGTGCTAGTAGTTCTTCGCCAGGTCCATGCCGGTATAAAGCGACGCGACCTGATCAGCATAGCCATTGAACATCAGTGTCTTGCGTTTCGGGGTAAAAATTCCATCTTCGCCTATGCGGCGCTCGGTAGCTTGGCTCCAGCGCGGATGAGGCACGTTGGGGTTCACGTTGGCATAAAAGCCGTATTCCTGGGGCGCGGCATCCAGCCAGCTTGTCATGGGCTGCTTTTCTACAAAGCGAATTTTTACCAGCGATTTACCCGACTTGAATCCGTATTTCCATGGAACGACGATGCGCACGGGCGCACCGTTCTGATTCGGCAAGGTTTCGCCATATACGCCGAATGTCAGCAAGGATAAGGGGTGCATGGCTTCGTCCATGCGCAGACCTTCCACATAGGGCCAGTCCAGCACACGCGTGCTCAGCCCGGGCATGGTCTCGCGCTGAGCAACCGTGACGAATTCCACATACTTGGCTTTGCCGGTGGGTTCGACACGGCGGATCAGTTCGCTCAAGGAAAAGCCCACCCATGGAATCACCATAGACCAACCTTCCACGCAGCGCAGGCGATAGATGCGCTCTTCCAGCGGCGCCATTTTTCTCAAGTCTTCAAGACCTATGACTTGTGGCTTCTTGACTTCGCCTTCTATGCTGACCGACCAGGGGGAAGTCTTGAAGCGGCCGGCATTATCGGAAGGATCGCCTTTATCCGTGCCGAATTCGTAGAAGTTATTGTAGGTGGTGACGTCCTTGACCGGGGTGAGCTTGTCCATCACGACATAAGCGGCGTTACGCTTGGCATCCAACTTGGTGCCGGTGCCGGTTTGGGCAAACGCCGCGCGCTGAGACCAAGCGCTCAAGCCGAGTGCGGAAGCTGCAAGCCCCGCTTGTAGGATAAGACGGCGCCGATCCCGATAGACCGCTTCGGGCGTGATTTCGGAGGGAAGCACATCTGATGGCCTACGAATCAGCATATCGGTCTCCTGGACGGTTTTTGCTGGTGGAGTGTGCACGGACGCGGCCCGTGCCCAAGCCGCGACGAATCACCTACTACTGTTCTTGATAGACCCGCTTCTGCCCGGCAAGTTTCCCCTTCCTAGCAGACGTGCAGCAATCACCGGACAGAATACCCCGGCCGCCCGGTTCATTCCACGTTTCTGGATAGATGCCCGCGATTAGGTGCCGCCACGACAAAAGATAGATGCCGTGCGTACAAAGCTTCGACCTGCCCCAGGGCGCCGCGGATCCGGCTAGGCCAGTCCGCCGAGCGCCGCCCCCTTGAGGGGGCCCGCAAAGCGGGTAGGGGCGGGGCTTCCATTAAAGCTCGCCGTAGGAATGCAGTCCGGACAAGAACATATTGACCCCCAGGAAGGCAAAGCCGGTAACCAGCAAACCTACCAGCGCCCAGTAGGCCGCCACATTGCCCCGTAGGCCCTTGATGAGCCGCATGTGCAGCCAGGCAGCGTAGTTCAGCCACACGATCAAGGCCCAAGTTTCTTTTGGATCCCACTGCCAATATGCGCCCCAGGCGTCGGCTGCCCACAGCGCGCCCAACACGGTTGCGACCGTAAAAAACGCAAAGCCGATGGCAATGGCCTTGTACATGATGTCGTCCAGCACTTCCAGCGAAGGCAGACGCTCAGCCAAGGTGCGCCGTCCCATCAGGATGCCGCCGACGATGAGCGCAACCACACCCGCATAAATGGCCCAATAGGCCGGCAGCCCGGTTTGGCGGAACACCAACGGCTCTATCCCTAGCAGCACGCCCAGCACAAACAACGGCGACAGCTTGCGCCACGACGCCGTGTTGCCGTGCGCCTTGACCAGATAAGCGAAACCCACCATGGCCGCTAATGAAAATGTGCCATAGCCAATAAAGTTGGC
>JBEBXA010000195.1:0-3933 GCA_040391825.1 Pigmentiphaga sp. | reverse complement strand
GCGATGGTGCGCGTGCGCAGCGCCAACTTGATCTCGGCTTCGGACAACTCACCGCTTTCGAGGTACTTGTCCATCAACTCTTCAGACGACTCGGCAGCAGCTTCGAGCAGCTTTTCGCGCCACTCGTTGCAGACCTTGGTCAATTCGGCGGGAACTTCACCATATTCGAACTTGGCGCCCTGGCTTGCGTCATCCCAGTAGATAGCCTTCATCTTGACCAGGTCGACCACGCCCTTGAAGCTGTCTTCGGCGCCGATCGGCACCTGCAGAGCAACAGGGTTGGCCTTCAGGCGCAAGCGAAGCTGCTCGTATACCTTGAAGAAGTTCGCGCCGGTACGGTCCATCTTGTTGACGAAAGCAAGGCGGGGCACGCCGTACTTATTGGCTTGGCGCCACACGGTTTCGGACTGAGGCTGAACGCCACCCACGGCGCAATACACCATGCAAGCACCATCCAACACACGCATGGAGCGCTCGACTTCAATCGTGAAGTCAACGTGTCCCGGGGTGTCGATGATGTTGAAACGGTGCTCGGGGAAATTCCCCGCCATTCCCTTCCAGAAGCAGGTAGTAGCGGCAGAGGTAATCGTGATACCGCGCTCTTGCTCTTGCTCCATCCAGTCCATCGTCGCCGCACCATCGTGCGTTTCGCCGATCTTGTGGTTGATGCCCGTATAGAACAGGATACGTTCGGTAGTGGTGGTCTTCCCTGCGTCGATGTGCGCAGAGATACCGATGTTGCGGTAGCGCTCGATCGGGGTCTTGCGGGCCATGATCGGTTTCCTTGATGACTGGACTAGTCAGCCCACCGCAACAAACGCGGCGGGCCATTGAAAAACAAAAGTAGTGCTTACCAGCGGAAGTGGCTGAATGCCTTGTTGGCTTCGGCCATCTTGTGCGTGTCGTCACGCTTCTTGACCGCACCACCACGACCTTCTGCTGCATCCATCAACTCGCCTGCAAGACGCAGGTCCATCGATTTTTCGCCACGCTTCTTGGCTGCTTCACGAACCCAACGCATTGCCAGGGCCAGGCGGCGTACAGGACGCACTTCAACCGGCACCTGGTAGTTGGCGCCGCCAACGCGGCGGCTCTTGACCTCGACGATCGGCTTGACGTTGCCGATAGCCTGACTGAACACCTCGAGAGGGTCTTTGCCAGCCTTGGTCTGGATTTGTTCGAAGGCACCATAAACAATCCGCTCTGCAACGGCTTTCTTGCCGGAGAGCATGATGATGTTCATGAATTTGGCGAGTTCGACGCTGCCGAATTTGGGATCGGGCAGAATTTCACGTTTTGGTACTTCGCGACGACGAGGCATTTCTACTTCCTATGTCAGTTCAGTTGAACCACCGGCAACCTACCTGTGGCCACGGCTGTCTTGAGGGCATGCGCCCTGACGGCCCCTTACTCGTGCAATGTCTTGAGACAACGGGACGATTGCAACGGGACAAACTTGCTGGCTGAAGCGATCAGGCCTTTTTCGGGCGCTTGGCGCCGTACTTCGAGCGAGATTGCTTACGGTCCTTGACGCCTTGCAGGTCAAGTGAGCCGCGCACGATGTGATAACGCACACCTGGCAGATCCTTTACCCGGCCGCCGCGCACGAGCACAACCGAGTGCTCTTGCAGGTTGTGGCCTTCACCGCCGATATACGAAATGACTTCGAAACCGTTGGTAAGACGAACCTTGGCGACCTTACGCAGAGCCGAGTTAGGCTTCTTCGGAGTCGTGGTGTAAACGCGAGTGCAGACACCGCGACGCTGCGGGCTGCTTTCAAGAGCAGGAGACTTGCTCTTGGCATGGCTGGATTCGCGCGGCTTGCGCACGAGCTGGCTGATAGTTGGCATGGCCCTCTTCCGTAACCTTGTGGGGTCTCTTGGGGTTGGTCTGCGGCCGTCAGGCCCCAGACTTTCACAACAGGCCGCCCGATTGCCCGGCCTCACGCAGAAGCCGCAACCGGACGCACCGGACGAGGAGACATGCGCGGGCCGCACGATCGTGCGGCATGAAATCTACTACTGGGGGAGAAACGCCGCGACGCGGCTCTTGAGAAAGGCAGGTTTGCAGCGGCTTTGCGCCTGACATTCGGACTTGATACTACCTACCGAATGTTGCAGTTCTGCACATCAAAGAACGCGCGGCCCGGGGCGAGCCGACTCCAGAGAGCTTGCCATCATAACGTGTTCTTTATAAATAGGTCAAGGTTTGTGTTGCACCCGGGCCAAGAGCGGCGACGCCCTGAGCCCCCGCCCGTGGCGCCTGTCGCTTTCAGTCCAGCGAGATATTCAGGCGTTTGATGGTTTGCCCGAATAGCTGGGATTCCGCTTTGAGCTGCTTGAGAAAGTGCTCGGTATTCAGGGCGTACGGCTCGTAGAACAGGGTTGCGTACCGCTCAAGCACTTCCGGCTCTTTCAGAACCGCGGCTACATCCCGCTGTATTTTCTCAACGATTTGGCGAGAAGTGCCTTTAGGCGCCAGCAAGGCCACCGAGCCCGACACCTCGAAATTCGCCGGGCCACCCGACTCGCTAATCGTGGGCACATCGGGAAAACCGGCAACACGCTTAGGCGCAGACACTGCGAGATAACGGATTTTACCAGCTCTCTGCATCGGACCCGCGCTTGCCGCGCTGCCAAACGCCCAACTGATCTCCTGATTACCGACACTGGCGTACAACTGACTCATTTCCTTGTACGGCACGTGCACCATTTCGACCCCGGCCCCCTCTTCCAGCATCGCCCCCCCGAGATGGCCCGGACTGCCCACGAACCAGGATCCGTAGTTGATGGAGCCCGGGCGAGCCTTGGCTGCTTTCAGTAAATCGCCCGTTGTTTGATATGGGCTTGCGACCGGCACGGTCAAGAAGAAGTAATTGCGCAGAATCGGCGTGATTGGCTCGAAATCTTTCAGCAAGTCGTAGGGCAGCTTCTTGAACAGGAATGGCTGTGCGCTCATTTGCGCATTATCCATTTGCAATAAGGTATAGCCGTCGGGCGCCGCGCGCTTCGCGGACTCGACAGCGATGAAGCCACTCGCCCCCGGCTTGTTCTCTACGATCACGCTTTTGCCCCACTGCTTGCCCAGACGCTCGGCAATCACACGCAGGGCGACATCCGGCCCGCTGCCAACCGGAAATGTGGATATGATTTTCACCATTTTCGCTGGGTACTCTTGCGCCCAGGCAGCGCCTTGCAGCAGTCCGCACAGCAAGGCGCCCAGCAAAGCAGGTTTCATTAGTCGCATCGTCATAGCTTTGTTTCCACAAATGTTGTGCCCGCCCAGCATCTGGACTGATGCCCTCGGCGCAGCGAAAAGGGGGAAGCGGTAGTCAGCTTGGCGCGCTCCATCGCGCAAGGACCGGCCTACTTTGCCATTGCGTGCCGCCCAATGAAATGGCTGCAGCGCCTGGATAATCGCTTTCGGCTTCGCTATAAGTATTTTGTTAAGGGGGGTCGCCCACTTAGGGAGACAATATTTTCAAACCGACTCTACGCACTTGGAGATGACTTTGAACTTACATTCCTTGCCAGGCGCACTTGCCATGGCCCCCATGCCCAATCTGGATCTAGAAGCAGTCATGCGACACCTGACCGAAACCGGAAAGCGCACGCATCAACTGTGGCTGACGCCGGAATCGCTCGCCTTCGTCGCTCGCGGCCGCGAGTACCGAAGCGAGTTCCACCTCAATCCCAGCTACGAAATCCAGTACTCACTCAAAGGCGACCTGAATCTCCATTACCGGACCCCCGAAGGTGTCGAACAGATCGCCTTCGTCCCGGAAGGCTCCTGCCTGTTTCAGCCGCCGCTGGTACCCCATTCGCCTCGCTTCGGCCCCGATTCCTTTCAGTTGGTGATCGAGCGTGCTCGCATCCCCGGCGAAATCGACCGCTTTCATTGGTTTTGCCCAAGCTGCGACCATTTCCTGCACGA
>JBEBXA010000194.1:0-3955 GCA_040391825.1 Pigmentiphaga sp. | reverse complement strand
GCCGCCGGGCCGTCCCAAGGCAAAAAGCGCCCCCTTGGGGGGCAGCGCGGGCACGTAGTGCCAAGCGTGGGGGCCCTGCAGCGATCAATTGCGCTTCCTGATGTATCATTAGTGGTTGTGTAGAGGCGAGAATCACGATCTCTTATGGCTGACGTCAAGGTTGACGCCGGGCAAAGCGCGATTCTTGACCGGGTGGGTGCGGGAAGTCGCGCTCGCCGCCATGCCTGTCATCCCGTTGCCCGGTATCGGGATTTTTTTTGATTCTGATAGAGCCTTCTAATGAAGTTGAGCATAACGATGCGGGCCTTGCCCGCGCTGGCCGCATTGGCCGCCTGTGCGGTCATGGGTTCGGCTGTCGCCCAGTCCGCCCCTCCCGCTGCAATTACCGGCAATGCCGAAGCGGCCCGCGACAAAGTGTCGATGTGCATCGGCTGTCACGGCATCAAGGAGTATCGGGGTAGTTTCCCCGAGGTCTACCGCGTTCCGATGATCGCTGGCCAGAACGCCAAGTACATCGAGGCTGCTCTGAAAGAGTACGCCAGCGGATCCCGTTCGCATCCCACCATGGGGGCTATCGCCAAAAGCCTGTCCGAACAGGACATCGCCGATGTGGCAGCTTATTACTCTACCCTGAAGTGAGCGGGACACCATGAAAACGACCAAGAGCGTATCCATCGCCTTCGCTGGCTTGCTGCTGGCTTTTTCCGGCGCATCCTTTGCCGCTGGCGACATCGTCGCAGGCAAGGCGGTTTTCGATCGCATCAACTGCGCATCCTGCCATGGCGTCGACGCCAAGACCTCCATCGACCCCAGCTACCCCCAACTGGCGGGTCAGCATGCGGACTACCTCGAGCACGCGCTCAAGTCTTATCGTCGCGGCCAGGCCAATGCTGCGCCCAGCGCCAACATTCGCAAGAATCCCATCATGGGTGCATTCGCGGTGCAGATGTCCGACAAGGACATCAAGGACGTAGCCGCCTATCTGTCGAGCTTGCCAGGCAATTTGGCAACGCGTCGTTAATCTGCCGCGTTACTGCATAAAAAAAGGAGCTTTGGCTCCTTTTTTTATGCGTTGTTGAAGGTGCTGCCGTTTACTCGGCTTGTAATCCGATTCTTTTGGCGATTAGCGACCAATTGTGGTTTTCTTTAGCCAAAAAGTCCCGATTGGTTTGAAGGGTATCTATTTTCCGGTCAGTGGCAATTCCGAGTTTGGCCAAATGCTGTTCAACTTCAGGCAGGGCAAGGATTTGATTCAGCTCCGCATTGAGTTTTTTAAGCACCGCAGCCGGCGTGGCCGCCGGGGCTACCAGCATATGCCAGCCTGCCAAGCCGAACCCAGGGAAGGTTTCTCCTAGGCTGGGGATCGCAGGTAGCATTGATAATCTCGACTCCGTACTGACCGCAAGCGCCTTCAGTCGTTTATCCAATACTTGGTTGAGAACGACTGCGCTGGGAAGAACAACTAGTTGGGTTCTACCGGCAATTGTGTCCTGCAGAGCTTCGGATGACTTGGAGTAGGACACTTCAGTCCATTGTGCTTCGCCTAGCTCCCTGAGCGTGCCTGCCAGGATTCCGGAAAATGTGCGTGCTCCCTCCATGGCCACGGCCACGCGTTTCGGGTCGGCTTTGGCTAGAAGCAAGGCTTCTTTGAGCGTGGATGCTTGGAAGTCTGGATGCGCTGCAATCATGAACGGGCTGTAGCCGACGAAGCGAATCGGAGTGAAATCAAGTGCCGGGTTGTAGGGGAGGTTCTTCACCGTGAACGTGTTGCTCACCAGCGCTGCAGTCGTGCCGTAGAAAAGGGTGTATCCGTCAGGGGCAGCCCTGGCGACCGCTTGCGAAGCAATGATGTTTTGACCGCCCGGTCGGTTCTCAATGACCATCGGGTAGGCCCATCGCTTGGAAAACTGGGCGGCAAGGTAGCGTGCGACGATATCGGTGCTGGATCCGGGGGCATGGGATACCACGAGTTTTACGGGCTTCTCCGGCCAGGTTTTCTCAGTTGCAACTGCCGCCTGGCAGCAAAACAAGGTGGCTAGAACCAGGCAGCGTTGCAGATAAAGGGTTTTGAACATTTTTTGTCTCCGGATCTTTATGCGACCGCGAGCGGCGACAGACTGGTATCGACACTCGTCATCATTTGTTGCAGCAAGGCTTCCATAAGCTCGTATTTGATGGCTTGGCTCTCTGGTTTATCCCAAAGGTTATGCTGTTCGTGAGGGTCAATTGAATGGTCGTACAGTTCACCCCAGGCGACGCCGTTATAGACGCTGATTCTATGGTTTTCACGAATCAGGGAACGCATGCGTACAGGGCTATCAAAGCCGTAATACGTGCGCTGCCCTTCCTCTTCGATCAGCACCGAGTCGCGACCGGAATAGGGCAGCTTGCGCACGGAATTCAAGAACGAAATGCCTTGCATGCCGTTGCATGGCTCAACATTCGCACGATCCAAAATGGACGCGGAAATATCGATGGTGGATAGCGGTGCTGTTTCGCGCCCTCGTCCAGATTGAGGGTCTGCCCAGATCAGCGGGGTACGAACTAGGCTGCGATAATGCAGAGAGCCTTTGAAAAGCAGTTGATGGTCTCCTGCGTATTCGCCGTGATCGGTAGTGAAAAGGATGACGGTGTTGTCGGCCAGGCCTTCTTGTTCCAGGGTATCCAGTACCCGCCCTATCCTGTCGTCGATGAAGCTTATCGAACCGTAGTTCAAGGCAATCGCTTCGCGGGCTTCTCTTTCGGTGGCTGCAAAACAGGCCATGGATTTATTGTTGGGAGTACCTTTTTCCCTTTGTTCTCGCAGCCAGGCTAGGTGGGGGGGCGGCGTGGCCGACGACTGGTAGGAAGCGGGCAGTTCAACGTCTTCAGGACGATACATGTCCCAGTACTTTCCTGGAGGCGTGTAAGGGTGATGCGGATCCGGAAAGGAACAATACAGAAAAAAAGATTGGGCCTCGCGAGCGTATTCTTGGATGCGTTCGCAGGTTCTTGTGGCGATCCATGAGCTTGGGTGCAGCTCTTCTGGAAGGCGCGTGCGCCATGCCTGACCGATGCTGGCGAGCGCATAGTCCGAAGGGTGGGCATTTTCTCGCCCCATCAATGATTCGGCATCCAAGTCTTGCTTGGCCAGCCATTTTCGATAATGGCCATTGATGTCGTCGCCGTGTTCAATCGCAACTTCAGCCTGCTCGAAACCATAGAAGGGAAGCGTCATTTCTACCGATGGCGACGCCTGCCAGGTGCTCGCGCTTTCTTGTAAATAATCGCCGGGAAAGCGCTGGGTGCCGTCGCGGGATCTGCGCGGCTTGTTCGGCACAGGAAGTGGCGCCAGATCGGTCATTGTCTGCAAATGGGACTTGCCGATTAGCGCGGTTGAGTAACCCGCCAACCGCAACAGCTCGACAAAGGTGGTGGTGTTGAGCCCCAAGGGAATGCCGTTATGGCGCACTCCATGCGCCGATGGCATGCGTCCCGTCATCAGGCTGGCTCGGTTTGGCATGCAGATAGGAGTGGTGACGTAGCAGTTTTCCGCTTTCCAGCCGCGGGCCGCCAGGCGGTCGATGTTCGGGGTCTTTACTATCTGGTTGCCGTAGCAGCCGAGATGATCCGCACACAATTGATCGACAATAAATACGACGAAATTGGGCCGCATCCGTTTTCTCTTTCTTGTTGAAGAGCGGGAAGGCTAGCGGGTTCTGCTGTTAGAGCCGTAATAGTAAATTTTTAGTGCCCTATCACAATGAGTGATGGAGGTCCGGTGCGTGCTGGAAAAGGGCGCGAAAAACGTTCTGGACTGCGATGATCGACGTTGAGCGCGGGATAATTTCACTTGTGTACAGTCCGATGCGCCGCGCAAGCGCAGGGTGGGCGATGGGCATGGTTACAAGCGATGTGTCCTGAGCCAGGCTTTTACTCAGGGTTTCGGGCAGTAGAGTTGAGACTTGGCAAGCGT
>JBEBXA010000193.1:0-3994 GCA_040391825.1 Pigmentiphaga sp. | reverse complement strand
ATCAAGGCCGGCGGCAAGCTTTGAAAATGGGTTTGGCCAGTACCACCGCCGGCGTCCTGGCGGCGAAAGATACATCTGCGCGAGCGCAGAGCCGAGCCGCACCCCGGCCTCCGGCCACGACGCCGTTCGTGGTTCCCTTGACTGTGTATCAGGCCAAGCTTACCGACGCTACGCTAGACCCGGCGTGCGATGAATTGGCCGGGGCTACAGAGTGCGGCCGGGATGGGCATCAGGGTTGGACCAAGTGGCCGGTGGCCAAATATTATTCCTTGCATGTCAGGGAAGTTTTGCACTCGATTCATCCCGAATTGCCATTGCAGAAAGTATGGGGATACGACGGCATGGTGCCCGGGCCGACTTTCGTCGAGCGCTATGGCGTGCCGATAGTCGTACGCATTTTCAATGACCTGCCTGCCACTGCCACCGGCTACGGTTCGCCGGAAATCAGCACGCATCTTCATAATTTGCATTCGGCGTCGGAAAGCGACGGCTATGCCGGCAATTACTACAGCGCCACTAAGTTCGGGCCCACCATCACCCGGGCTGGAGCTTTCCAAGACCATCACTATCCCAACTGCTATGCCGGCTACGATGCGCTTCCCGCTACCAATGGCGACCCGCGCGAAGCCCTGGGCACCTTGTGGTATCACGATCATAGACAGGATTTCACTGCGGCCAATGTGTACCGCGGCTTGACGGGTTTCTATCTTCTATTCGACGAAGTCGATTCCGGCAATGAGCGCGACACGAATTCCAAGGCTCTGCGGCTGCCCAGTGGCGTGGGCGTGTATGACATTCCCCTGGTCTTCCAGGACAAAGTGGTCGACTCTGGCGGCTACATTGTTTTCGATCAGTTTGAAACCGATGGCGTGCTGGGAAATAAGTTTCTGGTGAATGGAAAGGTGCAGCCCTTTTTTTCGGTCGAGCGCCGCAAGTATCGCTTCCGTCTGCTCGACGGCAGTCCATCGCGATTCTATGAGTTCTATCTCACGATCAAGCAAGCTAATGGGAAGGTGGTCAACGAATCGTTTCAGTACATTGCCAACGACGGCAATTTGTTGCCCGCACCGCTCACCATGCAAGCGATTCCCATGGGCCCGGCCGAACGCGCCGATTTCATTGTCGATTTTTCGAAGTATCCGCTGGGTAGCCAGTTGTTCTTGACGAATCGGCTTTTGCAGGAAGACGGGCGTGGCCCGGAACGCTCGGCCAATCCGCGAGATGCCGCGGGCTTGCTGACCGCTGCGGGAACCCAGCTACTGCGTTTTGATGTAGATCGTGAACCTGCCCAAGCGGATCTAAGCCGAGTGCCCGCCAAGTTGCGCGAAATGCCTCCGGTGGTCGTGCCGCGAAATGTCAGGAAGATGAATATTGAGTTTGATCGTGAGAACAATATCTGGACGGTCAATCACAAAATCTTCGATGTGGAAAAGGAAATGTTCAAGATCAAGGCGGGTGAAGTTCAGCTATGGACCTTGGAAGGAAAAGGGAACTGGCGCCATCCCGTGCATATTCATCTAGAGGAGGGCGTGATCGTGGCACGCAATGGCAAGCCGCCTCCTTTGCATGAAAGAGGCCGCAAGGATGTCTACGTAGTGCACCCCAACGAAGTGGTGACCGTACTGATACGTTTCAGGGATTTCCGCGGCAAGTACATGATGCACTGCCATAACCTGATCCATGAGGACCATGCAATGATGGCGCGTTTCGACATTGTGGATTGATGAAAGCCTTACCAGGCGCTCGGCTTGCCAGGCAATGGCCGTTTTATCCGCGGTAAGCGGGGTGGCTGACGATGCTTGGGGTGCTTTTTGCCGAAGACAAAAAGCACCCCTCAGGGGACATCGCCGGAGCTGGTCTTAACGCAGCAGCGCGTTGATTTGTCGTACGTCGTTTTCAGTGAGGATACCTGCCGCCGCCTTCAAGCGCAGCCCTGAAACCAGTGCATCGTAGCGGGCCTTGGCCAGGTCGCGCTCGGTCAGATAAAGCTGCTGTTGCGCGTTCAGGACGTCGATGTTGATGCGTACACCTACCTCATAGCCTGTTTTGTTGGCTTCCAGGGCGCTGCGGCTGGAAACCTGGGCGGCTTCGAGCGCGCGCACTTGCGCCAGGCCGGAGGTCACGCCTTGAAAGGCGACGCGGGTACTTTGCACCGCTGCGCGGCGGGCCACTTCCAGATCGCTGCGGGCTTTCTCTGCCAGCGCTACCGATTCATTGACTTTGGCGCTGGTGCCCAAGCCGGAAAAAATCGGTACCGATACCTGGATACCTACCGTTCGCGTCATGTAGGGTTCATTAACCACCGATTGCCCTACCAAGCCCTTGTTGCGGGACAGGCCGGCGGTTAGATCGACGGTGGGGTAATGGCCGCTTTTGGCTATTTCGATGGTGCGCTGTGCAATCTCCGCGGCGAGCCCAGCTTGCACCACAGCCAGGTTGTTGCCTCGAGCTTGATCCGACCAGGTATCTAGTTGCGCTGGCTGGGGAGCGGGGATTTGCACAGACGCGGGTAGTTCAGCCAGGGGGCCGTTCTGAGCGCCGATAATCTGCTGCAGTGCGCTCAGTTTGATGTCCAGATCCGCCTGAGCGGCGATTTCCTGGGCTTGGGCCAGATCGAAGCGAGCCTGGGCTTCATGGGTGTCGGTAATGGTGGCCGTACCGATCTCGAAATTGCGCTTGGCGGATTCGAGCTGTTCGGAAATGGCGATTTTCTGCGCCCCGATGAAAGCAACCGTATCCTGGGCCGCCAGTACGTCGAAATAGGCTTGAGATACGCGGATGATCAAATCCTGCCGTCCTTGTTCCAACTGTGATTCGCTCACGGCGACTTGCAGCTTGGCCTGCTCATAGGTTTGCCAGTTGGCCCAGCGAAACAAGGGCTGCACCAGTTGCAGCCCGTAGACTTCATTGGTGATGCGCACGCCAGGCAGACGCTCGGTCGATACCCTGGAAATCGTGCCGGTGGCGTCGATATCGGGAAGGAGGCCTGCGCGTGCTTGCGGCAGTCTTTCCAGGCCCGCGGCGTAAGCCGCGCGTACCGAGGTAAAGCTGGCGTCATTACCCAGCGCGGCCTGATAGGCTTGCTGAAGGTCCAGGGCATAAGCCTGGGAAACAAACATATACGCGCTGAAGAGAGCGCTTGCGGTTACGGCGAGCGGCTTCGCGCGCATGGAGGAGGAGCTCCGTTCAGAATCGGAATTTGGATACTGTCACGCCGCGTAGCGGCTTGACGACGGTTTCAAACAGGGAAACAGTTTCAAAGCTGGCCGCGGTGGAACGCGTGACGATCTTGGCGGTCATGACCGGCGCCTGCCCGACGATGATGACCAGACGGCCACCCACGCGCAATTGGTACTTGAGACTATCGGGCACTTCGGGAACCGAACCGGTCACCAGGATGGCGTCGTATTCGGTTGAGCCCCAGCCCTTGCTGCCATCACCCACCTGGACGCTGGCATTTCGGATGCCGGCGCGTTTGAGGTTGCTTTCCGCAAAAGCGGCAAGTTTTGGCAGTATCTCTACTGAGGTAACGCTTTGCGCCTGGCTGGCCAATAAGGCGGTCTGGTAGCCCGAGCCTGTGCCGATCTCCAGCACGCTGTCCGTGGACTTTAGCTTCAGTTCCTGCAGCAGGCGGGCTTCCACTTTGGGGGCCAGCATGCTTTCGCCGGTTTCACAGACGTCGATACGCAGGGGAATTTCGGTGTCCATGAAGGCCAGAGCGCGCAAGGACGGCGGTGTGAATTCTTCCCGCTTGACCTTGAAGAGCAGGGCCAGTACGTCCTGGTCGAGGACATCCCAGGGGCGGATTTGTTGCTCCACCATATTGAAGCGGGCTTGTTCGACGTCGGGAAGGGTAGCTACGTTCATGACTGGCAACTTCTTTATCAATAAGGAACTGGACAAGACAACGGCGGTATTTTACCTGCCGGGCCGCCCCAAGGGCCGCCCCAAGGGTAAAACACCCAGCGCCGGCACGCAGTGCCAAGCGTGGGGG
>JBEBXA010000192.1:0-4152 GCA_040391825.1 Pigmentiphaga sp. | reverse complement strand
TCCGCTGTAGCGTTGTAGATCCAATGCTGGCAGCCCTGCTCGGGCAATTCATAGGTCGGGGCATACCGGCGATGGCCGCACGCAGCTTTCAGTCCTGCCACACCCTGGAAGTGCTGGCAGGTGAAGCAGCTCTGGTTAACGCCGGTCTCATCGCGAAAGTGGGACATAACTACCACTCGGTCCTGAGCTCGAAGCACGCGTCAGCCACGGCATCGAGATCCGAGAGCGCGGCAACCCGCGCTTTCTCAGCGGCAACAATCCAGCGGCGAGCCTGGCGCCAGAGTCCTTCGGGCAATTCTTCGCCAAGCACATGCTCGGCATGCTGCCACGCAGACCAGGTAAGCAACACGCCACCCGGACCGCCGAGGGCAGCCTCCAAAGTCTGGCGGTACCGGGATTCCGCTTGGTGCCTCGCGAGTTCGGGCAGGGCGGGTTCAATAAGGTTGATGGTGTAGGACATAGGGCCGCCTCTTTGGGGTAGAAATACTGTATGGATATACAGTACAATTTTTCCCAATGACTTTGCAAATCCCCTACGGGACGACCCTCCGTTGCCTCCATTGCAGCCGTAAATTGGGCATGGCCAGGGGCGCAGCCGACATCGAAATTAAGTGCCCCCGCTGCGGGGCAATCAATCAGTTGAAGGCCGTTGAGCCTCTTTTTGTGGCGTGCGCACGGAGCCTCATGGCCCAACCAATAGCCCCGTGGATGAGCACAGATGCTGCCGAGTTTCGGAGCTGTAGCCCCGGCAGCATCTTTATTTCGATGCTCAGCGCTAATGGTGGGTGAGAAAGCGCTATTCAAGTACGATGGCGTTCTCTTTGACGACTTGTTTCCAGCGATCCATTTCTGACCTGATCCACTTATCCAAGTGTTCCGGGGACCCAGTTACAACATCTATGCCGAGAGACTCTTCAAGTTGTTTACGAGCAACTGGTTGATTGAAGGCTTTCTGCAACTCGCGTTGAAATTTTGCGACGATACCGGGCGGGGTACCTGCTGGTGCCAACACTGCCCACCAAGAATATATCTCCAGGCCAGGGTATCCCGCCTCGGCGAGAGTGGGGGTGTTAGGAATGTCGTTGATCCTCCGCGCGCCTGTCACCGCTAGCGGCTTCACCCTATGCGACCGTATGTATTGCATGATTGTCGTGGGAGTGTTGATGCTTAAATCAAGCTGTCCACCGATCAAGTCTTGGATGATAGGCGCGCCACCTTTGTACGGAATCGTATTCAGGTGAAATGCGCCCAGTTTCTGGAACTGAGACATCGCTAGATGTCCTGTGGTCCCGAGCATCGTGCCATAGTTTACCGATTTGGGATTTTTCTTAGCCGCCGTGAGGACATCGTCGATCGTCTTGTAGGGCTTCGCGGCCGATGTCGCTATTATCAGCGGCGAGGTTCCGATAAGGGAGACAGGCGTCAAATCACGTAATGTATCGAATGGCAAGTCTTTGATGATGTGGGGATTGACCGCGTGTGTGTCGAATACGAAGACGAAGGTGTAGCCGTCAGGAGCAGACTTCGCTGCAGCTGCGGTCCCAATCGAGCCCGCAGCGCCTGGTCTGTTTTCAACAATGAAGGACTGGCCTAAGGCGTCGCTCATTCCCGATGCGGCCAGGCGCGCGATCGGGTCCAGCGATCCACCAGGGGGAAATGGAACAATGATTCTTACAGGCTTGGTCGGCCAGGTGGAATCAGCTGCAAAAACAAGCATGGGCATGGTGAATATCAGAGGCGCGATTGCCAAAATTATTTTTCGCATGATTGATCTCCTTTGATTGTTTAAGCAGCAAGTACTTTGTCGGCGTGTGAAGTGCCTAACACAATCCCTCGTTCGCGCAACAATGATTGAATTTCTGGCACCGACACTTGTCGGACGGACGATTTTTGCGCGGCTGCCAGAGCGGCAGCGACTCCAGCCGCTTCAGCCGTTAAGGCGCAAGCAGGGGTATTCCGAACAGACGAAAATGCGATGGAGTCAGCTGAGATGCAGCGGCCGGCGACAATCATTCCATTGATGTCTTTGGGTAGGAGCGTCCGAAATGGGATTCCATATCCTGACTTAACGCTCGCCATGATCAACTTGTGTCCATCTGGCTGATGAATATCGACCGGACAATTCGACAAACCAATAGCGTCGTCGAAACGCGCTTCGTTCAAAACGTCGTGCTCTGTTAGTGTGTAGTCTCCCTCGATGCGGCGAGTTTCGCGAACGCCGAGGGTAGGAGCTATGTCGTAAAGGACTGAATTTTCGAATCCGGCGACATACTGCTTTAGAAAATCGTAAACACAATATGCCTGCTTTCGCAGCTCTATCGAAGCACGCGTTCGCACCTTAGGATCTAGGGCGTTTCCATGAAATCGAGTGGCATTGAGGTTGATTTCGCCTTCCATCATGCCCCCCTTAATCACGATGCTGTCTCGCGGGACGATCCAATTAAAGCCCTCACTCTGAGCCTTGGAAATTCGTTTTGTAAAACCATTGGCAAAGAAACTAAGTGCGTATTCCTTGGCTGTACGCTCAGCACCATCGTCCGGGAACAGGTTCATAAGATCGTCTTGATTCGCTATGCAGTCTTGCATGACTGCGTGAATGTCGACGTTCAGAATTCGGAAGTAATTTGTTATCGGCTGAAGCGTGTTGCTAGCTAGGCCCATAGCGAATTTTGCTCCGGCGAGCGCCGCTACATCTGCGTCACCTGAAGAGTCGATCGTAGTGTTGGCTTCAGCCAAACCCAGGCCGCGCTTGGTGTGAAAAAAAACCCCCGGGATTGAGTCGTCAGTACGTATAACGTAAGTGAATTGGGCGGTAAGCAACACCGCAATGTTGCTCTCCTCGATCACGTCGATGATGACCCTTTGCATTACTTCAGGATCAAACATGCCCGAGTATGTTCCCCAGGGCCAGCGCTGGGGTTCATCCTTCGCGCCTCCATACGTACGGGCTCTTCGAAGGAGTTCCTGATGGACGCCAGGTTGAACTATCCCATTCGGTCGATTAAGCCGTCCCCCGGACAACAGCCCACCCAGCAATCCGCTTCCTTCAAGCAGAAGGCAGCTTGCGCCCTGTCTGCTCGCGGCCACTGCAGCACATACGCCGCTGACGCCAGCTCCGACGACGATAACGTCGTAACGCCCATAGTGCTCCATCCGGTGACTCCAATGATGAAATATAGTTTGACGACAAACTATATTTCATAAAAAAAATGGAGTCAACGACGAAATCGTTGATGTATATAGGAAAATTAAATAATTAAATGATTGCGTGAAAACTTATATTTGACCTTCCGGGGGGCGGCTAGTGCCATGTATCTTGGTCAGCAATGCTTCTAGTTGGCACAGTTCATCGTCGCTTAAGGCCTCGCACGCGATCTGGTTCACTTCGACCGTGATCTCAAGCAATGCGTCCATGATGTTGCGACCTTGCTTGGTCAGAAATACACGCATGGCTCGTCCGTCGGTGGGGTCTGGCAGCCGGCGAATGAATTGCCGCTCCTCGAGCTTGCGAATGGCCTCCACGGTGGGGGAGGGATGCACGCCGACATGCTCGCTCAAAATCTTCTGAGTAATGCCGTCTTGGCCTAGCAGGTGTCTGAGTATTCCCCACTGAGTGAGGGTGATCGCATGAGTATCAAGCTGCTCTTTCAGCAGTCGCCGATAGTCGTGATATACGTCCCTTATTAAAGGGCCAATTACTGGTCGATTAGCCATTGTTGCGTGTGTCGCCTGCTGTGAAGGGTGTTAGCGGTCTGGTGTGGCTGGTGCGTATGCAGCCGAGCTTTCTGATTATTCTTCGATTGAGGAGTTTAGCTGTGAACACCCTAGTCTACCGATCATGGGAATACGGTGGCGGGTTCTCTCAGAACAATTTCGTGTGCTTAGCGACAGCACCATCGGCACGGAGATCGCTTGCTCGGAGGAGGTGGCCTCACTGATATTGATGGTGGGGTTCGCGGCCAAGCTTCGTGTCTAATACTCCATCTCGCAACTATACAAATCAATGACTTACAAGCGGCAGTCCATTGCATAGTATTAGACAGGGAAGAGCGGAATTCTCTTATAAATCATAGGTTTAAGCAGTATTTCCCACCTATTGACCGAGTACATCATTATCGTGGCGCTCATCTCGGTAGCGGCCATAGCGGTATA
>JBEBXA010000191.1:0-4229 GCA_040391825.1 Pigmentiphaga sp. | reverse complement strand
TAGTGCCAAGCGTGGGGGCACAGTTTTGCCGTAGGACCGCCCCAAGGCGAAAGAGTCCCCTCGGGGGGCAGCGCCGGCACGCAGTGCCAAGCGTGGGGGCACAGTTTTGCCGTAGGGCCGCCCCAAGGCGAAAGAGCCCCCTTGGGGGGCAGCGCCGGCACGCAGTGCCAAGCGTGGGGGCACCTTATCTTTTGCTTCAAATCTTCAATGACCTGGAAAAAGGAATAAAGATGTCGCAGATGAAATTATCGAGCGGTGCCATCCCCGCCCTGCGGTGTATGTCACCTTTGAAATTGGCTTGTTCGGTGGTTCTGGGTCTTGTCGGCGCGAGTGGGCCAGCGGTAACGCTCGCTCAGGCCTACCCCAATAAAACCATCACGATGATCGTTCCCTATGCTCCCGGGGGAAGCGTCGATGGAATAGGACGAGTCGTCGCCCAGAAAATCTCCACCCAGATGGGGCAGACGGTGGTGGTGGAAAATCGAGCGGGAGCTGGCGGCGCCATCGGTGTCGGGGCCGTCGCGCGCGCCGCAGCTGACGGATATACCTTGTTGTTTACCTCTTTGGGAGCGATGACGGTAACGGTGCATCTGAACAAAGTGCCTTTTGATCCCATTAAAGACTTTGCGCCAGTGTCCTTGATCGCAACCAGCGGGCTGGTCTTCTCTGTTCATCCAGATTCGCCGATCCGCAACATGAAAGATCTGATCGCAGCGGCCAAGGCCAAGCCGGGAACCATCAACTACAGTGTGACCGGCGTGGGTAGCCAGACCTTCCTTACGGGTGAATTGTTGAAGCGCGCCGCCTCGCTGGAGATGACTCCTATCCAGTACAAGGGCGGTGGACCTGCGGCGGCGGCGGTTGCTTCGGGCGAAGTGCCGTTGGGCATTACGGATTCGGGCCCGATACTGCCACTGTCGCAAGCCGGCAAGGTGCGGCTTATTGCTGTGACCGGAGCCAAGCGGGCGTCGTCCATGCCAGATATTCCGACGGTGGAAGAGCAGGGCGTGCAGAATTTTCAGGTCGATACGGGCCTTGCGATGTTCGCACCAGCGGGTACGCCAGCCAGTGTGGTCAATCGTCTGGCTGCCGAAGTCAGGAAAGCCGTCCAGTCTCCTGACGTGGTCGAGCGTATCAAGGGCATGTCCCACGAACCGGTCGGAAGCAGCCCGGAACAATTGGGCAACTTCGTGCGTAGCGAATTTGATAAGTACGGAGCGTTGATCCGCGAAACCGGCATCAAATCGAACTGAGCGTTTTTCCGGGATGCCTTGATATGACCAAGCGTGTTTTGACGTTTGCAAGCGGTCCTTATGATCGGATGCAAGCTTTGTTCGACGGCACGGTCGAGCTTGATGGCTACGCTTTGCAGCCGCGTATCATCCAGCGTCCGGTTGAGTTGTTCAGCCGTATGCTGGAGCATCGCGAATTCGATATTGCCGAAATGTCACTGACCCATTGCTTTGTTTTGCATGGCAAACCCGGCTTCGATTTTGTGAGCATCCCGGTTTTTCCATCCCGCATGTTTCGTCATGGCTTTATCTTCATCAATCGCAACGCAGGCATTCGCTCACCGCAAGACCTGGCAGGGAAACGTATTGGCGTTCAGGGCCACCAGATGACGGCGGCGGTTTGGATCAGAGGCCTGTTGCGCGATTCGCTGGGCGTCAACCTGGACTCTGTGCAGTGGTACGAGGGCGGGGTCAACGAAGCGGGCGTAGTCGGCGGTGAGACCATGCAGTTGCGTCCTCTTCACGCTATCGATACGAGGCAGATCGGCAAAGACCAAACACTCAGCGATATGCTGGCCAGCGGGGAAATCGATGCGCTGATAGGGGCTTTCATTCCGCGTTCGTTCGGCACCAATCAAAATGTCGTGCGCTTATTTGCTCATCCTGCCGCGGTGGAAAAATCCTATTACCAGGAAACCGGCATCTTCCCGATCATGCATGGCTTGATCCTCAGGCGTGAGGTGTTTGAGCAAAACCCCGACATCGCAGGCCTGTTGGTGCAAGCCTGTGAACAGGCCAAGCAGAGGGCGCTGCAGCGTCTGGCTTTTAGCGGCGCACTCGCCGTGACTTTGCCCTGGTTGATGGACCATGTCGAAGAAACTCACGCTACCCTCGGTGCCGACCCCTGGCCCTATGGCCTTCGCAGAAACCGTCCGACTTTGGAAGCGTTCGGAAAAATACTGCATGCCGATGGGTTTACGCCCGAAGTGCTCAAGCCTGACGATATTTTCGTAGGCGACTCTCTGTAGTTCTCATCGCGCCCGGCCCCCGCACATGGTGTCTGAACTATCATGGCATTGATACGAAGAAACATGAACGAAGTCGAGGGGCGGTAAATCTATGGATAACGTCGATTTGGACGTCTTGCGCCATCTTGCGCAATGGAAACGCGATGGGCATAGCGTGGTACTGGGCACGGTTACGCGTACTTGGGGTTCGGCGCCACGGCCTATTGGCGCAATGGTGGCGGTCCGGGAAGATGGGGCTATTGCCGGTTCGGTGTCGGGCGGATGCATTGAGGATGATTTGGCTGACAAAGCGCGTGCGGGCAAGTTGGCCAGCACCCTGCCCAGCGTGGTGCGTTACGGTGTGTCGGCGGATGAGGCCAATCGCTTCGGCCTGCCTTGCGGTGGAACGCTGGAACTCGTGCTGGAACCGGTCGCCGCCCATTCTGGTGTTGATGAGTTGCTGGGCGAGCTCTCACAGGGCCATCGTGTGTTGCGACGCCTAGACCTGCAGACCGGTAAGGCGCATTTGGAAGCTGCACAGGGCTATGCCGATGTGTTGACCTTGTCCGAGCAAGAACTGCTGGCTACGCATGGACCAAGTTGGCGGCTGTTGATTATCGGTGCGGGTCAGATGTCGCAGTATCTTGCTCAGATGGCCTTGGCGTTGGATTATGAAGTGCTGGTCTGCGACCCCCGGGAAGAGTATCTGGATGGCTGGAATGTCGATGGCGCGAAGCTGGTGCGCACCATGCCCGACGATACCGTGATCGAGATGAGACCTGATCGCCATACCGCTATCGTGGCGCTTACCCACGACCCCAAACTGGATGACCTGGCTTTGCTTGAGGCCTTGAAGTCCGAGGCGTTTTACGTCGGCGCGATCGGGTCGCGCGCCAACCAGGCAAGTCGGCGTGAGCGCTTGGTGGAATTCGATTTGACGCCGGAGGATGTGGCGCGTTTGCACGGCCCAGTGGGCTTGCGTATCGGCGCACGCACCCCCCCGGAAATCGCCGTGGCCATCCTGGCCCACATGACTGCGGAGCGCTACGGCGTGGTGCCCGGGCTGATCGTGTAAAGCCAACTGCGGGGTCCTCCAGGTAAACTACGACGGTTTTGCCGCCATTGGGTTCCGCAGTGCATACCATCGTCAACATCGCCGCTTATCGCTTCGTTTCGCTTAGCAACTTGCCTGCCTTGCAGCAGGCGGTCAAAGAGCGCGCACACGCCTGCCGTCTGAAAGGAACGGTGTTGTTATCAGCTGAGGGCATTAATCTGTTCCTGGCCGGCGCGCGTGACGATATTGATACTTGGCTTGCATGGCTGCGCACCGGGCCGGATTTCGCTGGTCTTTTGGCCGATATCGAGGTCAAGGAAAGCCTGTCAGAGCATGTGCCGTTTCGCAAGCTGCTGGTCAAGATCAAGCGCGAAATCATTCGCATGAACCATCCGGCCATCCAGCCGGAGACCGGCCGTGCACCCTCCGTCGACGCTGCGACGACTGCCCGCTGGTTGCGGCAAGGTCATGATGACGAGGGCCGCCCTGTGGTGATGTTGGACACCCGCAATGCCTTTGAGGTTGATGAAGGAACTTTCGAAGGGGCGTTGGATTGGCGCATTTCCAAATTCACCGAGTTTCCGGACGCCGTTCAGGCGCACCGTGCAGAACTGGAAGGCAAGACTATCGTCAGCTTTTGCACCGGCGGCATACGCTGTGAAAAAGCCGCTATCTACATGTCCGATCTGGGTATCGAGCACGTGTATCAGTTGGAAGGCGGCATTTTGAAGTATTTCGAAGAGACTGGCGGGGAGAGTTACAAAGGCAGTTGCTTTGTGTTTGATGGCCGCACGGCGCTGGATCCCGGCTTGAAGCCGCAGACGGACGAGGCGCTGCTTTCTTCCGGTGCTGAATCACGCTGAGTTTGGGCTGGTGTCAGACTGTTTCTTAAGACGGCAGTCCGTCTCGGCCGGGGTGGTCCAGCGTGGGCGCACG
>JBEBXA010000190.1:0-4258 GCA_040391825.1 Pigmentiphaga sp. | reverse complement strand
ACCAGCGCATTGGTCGGGAAAGTGGGACCAGTCTGGGGCACCGGCTCTTCCAGTACGTAGAAGTGCCGGGGTAGAAAGCGATCTGGTCGCTACTCAGGCGAACAGCTTTATCGCGTCAGACGACGCGTTGCGGCAGTATTTGGGGCTGTTCTCCTTTTCTATCGATTTCGGCGTCTCTTCTTCTTTTTAGCGCATGCAGAAAAGTGGCAAGTGCAGGAGAGTCATTGCCGCGCAGATAAATACAATCCAGGCCCGCCACACCTTTTGGTGCATCAGCCAGCGGAACATATACGACACCGCGTAACCGCAAGTGTGTGGCCGAATGCGGGACGAATCCAACCCCGAATCCCACCGATACCAATGCCACCACGGTTATGGCGTCTCCTACGGTTTGCGAAACATGTGGAGTAAAGCCCGCCTTCAAGCAGAGGTTGAAGATGACGTCCGAAAACGCAGGCCTGAGGCCGCTAGTCTGTAAAACAAAAGGCTTGTCGGCCAATTCAAGCAGCTTGATTTTCTTCTTGCTTGCTAATGGATCGTTGGCGGGCAGCGCAATCATCATCTGTCCTTCGATGAAGGGCTCCCGCGCAATATCAGGGGGGTCCGAGCCACGCCGGCTGAAGGCTACAGTAATTCGGCTCTGCCGCAAGGCGTCGATTTGCTCACCTTTATTCATCGTGTGCAAGGACAGTGAAATACGCGGATGATCCCTACGAAAGCGTGCTAGCAACTCGGGCACCTCGTCCAACATCAAGGAACCCTGCACCGCGATATCGATTAGACCTGTTTGTCCTTCACCCGCATTGCGGGCCCGCTCGGGCATACCCCGCAATAGGCCGATAGCGCTACGGGCGTCGGCCAAAAATACCTTACCTGCTTCGGTAAGGCGCATACCTTTCGACGATCGGACCAACAACTGTGTGCCCACTTGCTCTTCCAGCAGGGCCATTTGTCGAGTAAGCGGCGGCTGGGAGATATTTAAGCGTTTAGCTGCCCGGCTGACACTGCCCTCTTCGGCGACTGCCACGAAATATCCCAATTGCCGAATGTCCATCTTTACTCCAAAACATACTCTGAAGGTATATCAGAGATGGATAAATGGTATTGGACAGTATATCCAAACCTCGCAAGAATGATGGCACGGCGACCTCAAAAAATAAGCGCTTGGGCCATGAGGCCTCATCAAAACGGAGACATCGGTGAAAATCTACAGACTGCTTTTCGGCTCACTTGTTATCGCGTTTATATCCAGTTCGCCAGTGAGTGCACAAACTTGGCCTGTGAGACCGATCAAGCTGGTTGTACCTTATCCAGCAGGCGGCGGTGGCGATTCGATGGCCCGTCGCTTGGCCGATTTCATGTCCGGAAAACTTGGACAAACAGTGATTGTAGAAAACAGGGGGGGCGCGATCGGCACCATCGGCGCCAACTTGGTTGCCAAGGCCGTCCCCGACGGTTATACGCTGCTGTTGAACGGGGCTGGCCCTGGTGTTACTGCCACCTTCACTCAGGCCGGCTTACCCTATAACGCAGCCACCGACTTTACTCCCATCGTGCTGCTGGGTTTGCAGCCCAATCTCCTTGCAGTCCCCACCAGTGCACCCTACGCTGATCTTCCTTCGTTCATCAAAGCGCTCAAGGCCAGGCCTGGACAGGTGTCCTACGCTAGTTCGGGCATAGGTGCGATGGGACATCTGGCAGCCGAACTTTTCCAGCAAACGACCCAAACCACGATGAACCATATTCCGTATCGCGGCTCGGCGCCGGCTGCGTCGGACCTTATCGCCGGCCATGTGGACGCGGCTTTCGATACCATCTCAGCCTATCTGCCTCACATACACAGTGGCAAGCTGCGCGCCTTACTGGTAACAAGTCCACAACGCTTGGCTGCATTGCCGGATGTTCCCACCACAGCCGAGCTTGGTTTGCCCAACTTCGAGACTGCCAATTGGTACGGGCTGTCTGGTCCCAAAGGCTTACCTAAAGTGGTGGTCGATAAAGTCAATGCCGCAGCCAACGAGTTCATAGCCCAGCCCGAATCGATAAGGCAGTTCGATGAACTTGCTTTCCTCAAGCGTGGTGGGCCACCCGAAGCATTTGCTGCATTTCTGGAGTCCGAAACGAGAAAGTGGGAGCCTGTCATTCGATCCGCGAACATCATTACGAAATAAAAAATTTTGAACTCTATGTCATCCCATGTTCAAGGTCCGCTGAGCGGGCTTAAAGTCATCGATCTTACTCAGGCTCGCGCAGGTCCGACCACGGCACGCCAATTAGCTGATTGGGGTGCCGACGTCATCCGGATCGAACCTCCTGGTGATTCCATGTATGCAGATCTAGGTAAGCGACACGGCCCTGATTTTCAGAACCTGCATCGGAACAAACGAGGCCTGGCCCTTGATCTAAAAATGCCAGAGGGATTGGATGTTCTATACCGACTGGCTAGCCATGCGGACGTGGTGCTCGAGAATTTTCGTCCTGACGTGAAGACCAGGCTAGGGTTTGACTATGCCGAGCTAAACAAGCTGAATCCCAGACTAGTGTATGGCAGTATTTCCGGGTTTGGGCAGGATGGTCCGTGTGCACACTGGGGCGGTCTGGACCAGATCATTCAAGGTATGGGTGGTCATATGACGATCACCGGCGAGCCTGGTCGCGGTCCCATGAAATCGGGTGCTGCCATCAACGATATGTTCGCGGGAATTCTATGCGCCAATGCCGTACTGATGGCACTCTTGCACCGGGAGCATTCCGGGTTGGGTCAGTGGGTATCAACCTCGTTGATTGAAGCGCAGTTGTTCATGCTGGACTTCCAGGCTGCACGCTGGACCATGAATGGCGACCTGCCTACGCAGGACGGAAATCACCATTCCATGCTTACTCCTATGGGTGTGTTCGCAACCCAGGATGGGCATATCAGCATTGCCCCTTTGCCCAAGATGTGGGGCAAGTTTTGCGTGGCACTGGGTACGCCCCAGATGAAAGATGATCCGGACTACCGCACGCCGGAAGATCGGCATCGCAATCGCGAACGCCTTATTCAGGTCATTGAAACCGCCACTCGCAACCGCAGCAGTCAAGCGTGGATCACGGCCTTCCATGAAGCAGGCGTGCCTTGTGGACCCATATATTCCGTGGCCCAGGCCTTTGAACACGAACAGGTCAAACACTTAAGCGTAGTCCAGTCCGTATATTCTGCTTCTGTGGGGCGCGAGCTTAGCTTGGTGGGTCAAGCTCTGCACATGAGCCGGCATACAAGCCATATTGCATGTCCCGCACCCGCATGTGGCGAACATACCAACGAAATATTGGCAGAAGTAGGTTATCTGCAAGGGGAGATCGTTCATCTGCGCGAAATAGGGGCGATTCTATGAACACTGTCCCAGGCAAGCAAGCGTCCACCGGCACCATTAGTGTCGAACACACCGATACAGTCAGCTGGTTGATATTCGACCACACTGGCCGTCATAACGCCATGTCGTTGCAGATGTGGAAAGAGTTGGATGCCGCGTTGGATCGGATCTCACTGCGTTCCGAGACGCGTGTCATCGTATTACGAGGTGCCGGACATCGCGCATTCATGTCGGGGGCCGATATCGGCGGATTGGAAGGCGCGCGCACCAACCCGCAGGCTTACCTCGACCGTTTGGATGAGCTCACTCGTATACGAGGCAAACTCGCCAGTCTGCCGCAGCCGGTCGTGGCGATGATTTATGGCTATTGTTTAGGGGGAGGCCTGGACATCGCGATGCGTGCAGACTTGCGCATCGCTGCGGACACCGCGCAGTTCGGCGTTCCTGCAGCACTGTTGGGTGTCGCCTATCCTGCCGAGAGTATAGAAAGGTTATGCCGGCTGGTAGGTACCGGTAATGCCAATTCCATCTTACTAGACGGCGAGCGTTTCGATGCGAACGTCGCGTTGCGCATGGGCCTAGTGAACCGCGTGGTGCCCGCCGAGGAGCTAGAGTCGTATGTTGCTGATTATGTACGGAAACTCAGTAACAATGCACCTCTGAGTATGCTCGCGACTAAGCTGGCGGTGGCAAGTCTTGGGCAGAACGCACCTGTAGACCTGACTGCCCAAGCGAAAGAGGCGGAATGGCGTTGCCAAACCAGCGAAGACAGTATCGAAGGCCGCACAGCATTTCTGGCGAAGCGATCGCCGGTCTTTATAGGACGATAAACCTCCGCGGCAGTCTTCCTATCAAGGCTTGAACGCCCCGATGAAAATCGCCGGATCGACGCGCGCGTCGTTCAA
>JBEBXA010000189.1:0-4339 GCA_040391825.1 Pigmentiphaga sp. | reverse complement strand
GGGCGGGCCTGCTCCAGTGCGGCGGGCGCGACCAGACGCGCTATATCCTGATCCGCCATCGCTTGCGGCCCCAACTGCCGTATTCGCTCTTGGCGCTGCCTGACAAGGGAGTGACGTTGAGCGACCGGTAGCGCGCCCAAGCCTTTGGTGGGTCCAGACAGGAATAATGTTTGCGCCATCTGCGGGTAGTGCGAAGCAAAAGCGCTGGCGACCAAGGTGCCCCAAGAGCTTGCCGCGAAGTGAGCGCGCTGCACGCCCAAGGCTTGCAGCAGCTCGGACAGACGCTGGGTGTAATTCTGGCCCCGAGCTTGTGGCCCAAGCGGGCTGCTGTCGCCGTACCCGGGGGCATCCCATGCGATCACGTGAAAAAGCTGGCCGAGCAAGGCCATCTGCGGCAGCCAGCCGGCAGAAGAGCCGCCAATACCGTGCAACGCCACGATGGTGGAGGGGTTTCCACGGCCGACTTCCCGATAAGAGAGTGTCGACCCGCAGGGCAGATTCTGTCGGCGTTGAGGGATGGAGTCGGCCATAGGATGAGAGAGTTTGTCAGGCATGCGAGTTTGCGATGGCAAAATGCGGCATCACTTCTTGTGTGAACAAGTTGAGCGAGCGCAGAGATTCCTCGAACGACAGGTCGCCATAGGCGAATCGGGTCAGCACATAGTTCACGCCGGCAATGTCGATTTCGTTTTGCAGGTTTTGCCTGACTTCGTCCGGGGTGCCGACCATCACGATTCCGCGTTCCACGGCGGCGTCGAAGTCGCTCGGAATCGGGTAGCGGGTCATGGGGCTGCCATGCAGCACCCACAAGTGTTGCAGGTTCTTGTACCAGCTATCGAAACCACGGCGGCCTATCTCAAGCGCTTCCTTGCGGGTTTCGGCCACGAAAACATGACGGCCCAGACCCAACAAAGGCAGCGCGGCGGGATCCGCGTCAGGGTGCACGGCATGCCACTCTTCGCGGTAGCGGTCGGTAATTGCGCGGACTGGAGCCGAAGGACCATTGCAGACGATGTTGATTCCCTGCTGCGCCACCCAGGGAACGGCCGCCGGTGATGACAGACCATACCAAAGCGAGGGGTGAGGATCTTGGACGCACTTCAAGACCATGGGCACATCGCGAAACTGGAAGCACTCGCCTTCGAAGTTGATTCGATCGGAAGTCAGCCCTTGCATGATGACTTCAAAGGATTCGAAATATATTTTGGCGGATTGTTCTATGCCGACACCGAAGTAAGCCATTTCGTGGGGTGAGCTGCCTCGGCCTATGCCGACTTCAAGACGCCCCTTGCTGAGCTGGTCAAGCATGCAGATTTCTTCGATCACGCGTAGGGGGTGGCTCAGGCTTAGCGTATATACCAGGGGGCCGAAACGCAGTTTCTTGGTTCGTTGCGAAACCGCGGCCAGGAACACGCTGGGTGCGGAGGCCAGCCCCAGCGGCGTCGAGTGGTGTTCGGCAATGTGGTAAGCGTAGAAATTTTCGCGGTCATAAATTTCCACCAGCTTCAGCCGGTTTTCGTATTGCTCTGCTAGTGGGGCCGAGCCAAGGTCGAGGTGATCGAATACTCCGAATTTCATGTGTTTCCTTTCTGCTTGATTGCGTGGGATGCGCGCCGGCTCATTCAGCATCGGCACGCCTTTCCGTGTTTCTAGGGATTCCAGACGACGTGGCTTTTTATCGCCAGCGGATCGCGCCGGACCCATCCATAGGGTTCGGCTTTGGCGACCATTGCGCGCGCCGATTCAGTCCAGCTTTCCACTACCTGATTGGGGCCTGACGTCGCCAAGCGGATCAGGGCCGCCACATCGACCCAGGCGATATCGCGCGATTCCAGTTCAGCAAGACCGAGCAAGGCCTGGCGGGCGGTTTCAAGCGAAGCGTCGGGAGCGTGGATTTCACAATGAAAGCGAGCAAAGTCGTCCGCGGATTCCAGCGTCGGCGGCATGCCGTTCTTTAAAGAGATGATCATTTTTCGGCACTCATGAATGCGCAGGCTGCATGGCCGCACTCGTCGGGGTAGCGCTGGCGTAACTTCCGTTGAAGAACACCAGCGGCTCGCCGTCAGCGTGGTCGTAGCGCATGACCTGGGCGACAAAAATGATGTGATCGCCTGCGTCGACCGTGCGCCAGATCTCGCATTCGAACGTGGCCAGGCTGCCGCGGATGCGGGGCGCGCCGCCCAGCCCTTCATCAATCGGGACGCCGGCGAATTTGTCATCAGCCGGCCGCGCCATTTGCCGTGATAGATGGACCTGGTCCGCAGCCAGTACATTCACCAGAAAATGGCGTGCCCCCAGCAAGAGTTCCAGGTGCGGGGAGGACCGCCGGTAGTTCCAACTGACCAGTGGCGGCGTCATTGAAACGCTGGCGAAAGAATTGGCGGTAAAACCGATTTTTGCGCCATCGGCGGCCAGCGTTGTGATGACTGTGACGCCCGTGGCAAATCGGCTGAAAGCACGACGCAGGTCCAGGGTATCGATATCTGTTTGCATCATGATCTCCGTGTCGCAGGCCTAGTTTTTTGCCAGCGGGTCGAGCGCATCGATCAGTACGAAAGCAACCCTGCACCATTGGTCGCTGTTGTTGACCCAAGCGTGATTGGTGGCGCGCTGGACAATGACGTCGCCGGCTTTTACATCCACTTCGGAATCGTCCAGCAGCATGGTGATTTCACCCTGAAGAACGAAGGCGTAATCAATGCTTTTGGTGCGATGCATGAAGGGGCTACGGCTGGCGGCTGCGCCCGATGATTGGCCGATTCCCAGCTCTTTGAGCACCTGCTCGTTGCTGGTGTTAGAGGGGGTTTCCCCGGGAGGAGGGAAGTCCACAATGCGTAGAATCGAGCCGCCTGGGGGAGGAGCGGTTGCGATGTCGGTCTGTCCGGCATCGGCCGATCCGCTATTGTCGGATGGTGCTTGTTCAGTGACCCACAGCAGGGTGGAATACACGCCGCTGGCCTGTCGGTAATTGACGTTGGGAGCGGGGCCATCGATAAGCACGACGGCTTTGCCTTCTTCTGTATGGCCGGTGACGACGCGTCGGGTGGTGAACATGGCTTTCTTTCCTGTGAATTTCGCTTGCTGCATGGGCAAGCAAGCGATGGATACGATAATTATTCGGGTTTCACACCAGCGGCTTCGAGCACCGCGCGGTAGTTGGCGCTTTCCTGTTTCATCAGATTGGCGAATTCATTTGCTGTGCCGCCCGCCACGTCCAAGCCCATTTCCTGCAGGCGTTCGCGAACACGCGTGTCTTTCAGCACGTCGTTGAGCGCGGCATTCAGCTTGTTCACGATTGCGGCCGGCGTGCCATGAGGCACCATGACGCCGTGCCATGTCATCAGCTTGAATTCAGGCACGGTTTCCGCAGCGGTAGGAACGTCGGGCAAGGAAGCCGTGCGTTTGTCGGAAGTCAGTGCAATGGCGCGCACGCGCTTGGACTGGATCGCCGGCACAGCGGAGCCGAGAACGTCGAACATCAGATCGACGTCGCCGCTCATTACCGAGGTGGATGCCTGAGCCTGACCTCTGAAGGGCACCATCAACAGATCGCTTCCTGCGTGCCGGCGCAGCAGCTCGCAGCCGATTTGCGGCAAGGAGCCCGCTGCTGCGCAACTGACTGAACCGGGACGGGCGCGTGCCGCTTCGAGGACTTGCGCCAAGCTTGTCGGCTTGAATGCCTGCTTGGAGAGCAGCACCATGGGAACTCGATCCAATTGGATCACCGGAACGAGGCTTTTGAACGGATCAACCGCTTCTTTCATGTAGAACTGGTTGGTCAGGACGCCCGGCACCACGAAAAGCAGGGTATAGCCGTCGGGGGGCGACTTTGCCACCATGGCATGTCCGATGTCGCCGCCGGCGCCCGTCCGGCTTTCTACGATGACGGTTTGACCAAGGTTTTCGCTTAGTTTCTCGGCGACGACCCGCGAAATCGCGTCGGCCGACGCACCTGGGGGAAACGGCACGATCCAGCGTATCTGGCGTTGAGGCCAGTTGGAAGGGGGCTCGGCTGCAGTCGCCATTCCAGCCGCGGCGGTGCCGCAGCCCAATAAGACAAGGGGAAGAGCCCATCTAGCTACGCGATTTAACTTATTCATAGTGTCTCCTCGGACGCTCTTGATTCACACGTTGATTTTAGTATGTATACTTAATATATGTATAATTACTGTATTGGTCAAGAATTTTGATGAACGCCAAGTAAAGGCAAGAAAATTATTTATGATTGCGCAATGACATACGACGACTTGGCGTTAACGGAAAATATCTATAACCGGCTTGGTTTCCTGATCCGGCGTGTCCATCACATGGCCGTCAGCGCCTTTTCGGATGAGTGCGC
>JBEBXA010000188.1:0-4345 GCA_040391825.1 Pigmentiphaga sp. | reverse complement strand
GGGCCGCCCCAAGGGTAAAACACCCAGCGCCGGCACGCAGTGCCAAGCGTGGGGGTTATTTTTACTGCCCGCGCAAGTGTAGATGATTGGGGCCGGAGTGGGAAAAGGTCGGGGAAGACCAAGCGCTTAAAGCCTGCTTTTCTCGGTCCAGTGGTCCGCTTTGAAAACTGGGGAGGCCGGCTCTATCCAGTCACGAGCCCTCCGACGCTACCGTCAGCGCGGTGGCCTTGGGAGATGAGAAAGGCAGCAGCAAAGGGACGCACTGCAAACAAGAGCTAATCTTGGACAGGCTGCTTATACAGAGCAATGAACCTGGCCAATTCAGGCAAGCTTGCGCGGCCGGGAGCCCTTCAGCGCTTCTTCGGCGATGCGTATCTGTACGCGCTGAGCTGTGTCGTTCAAGTGTTTGCACAGCAGCCGCGCAGCGGTATCGGCATCGTGGGCCAAGGTCGCCTGGAATAACTTGTCGTGCTCGTTTTCACGTGTCTTGCGGCTACTGAGGCTGATGCGAGAGTAATGGCGATAGTAGTTGGCCGTATCGAACATCTGCGTACAAAAATCGACCAGCCAACTAGAGCGGCATCCGGCGATCAGGGCAATGTGGAAGTCCCGGTGTGCCATTTCCCACTCGGGGTTCTCTACCGCTTCGCTTTGGGTCTCGACATATCTGTCCAGTCTCGATAACTGGTGATAGGCCAGGATCAGTCCTTGTTCCCAGGTCTTGTCGGCATATTCGATAGAGGCCCGCAAGCCCGTTTCATTCAGCCAGCAGCGAGTGCGGGTCAACTCTTCCAGGTGAGCGCCCCCAAAGTTGGGGACCGCAAATCCACGGCGTTCAAGCTGAATGACCAGTCCTTCGCCTGAGAGGCGGGTAAGGGCTTCTCGCAATGGTGCCAAGCCCACCCCATAACGTTCGCTGAGTTGTCTCGTTCCCAGTTTTTGCCCTGGTGAAAAACGAGCATTGACGATGTCATCGCGTAAGCGGTCGTAGGTTTGCGACACCAGCGTTGCAGCCACTATTTTGGGCTTGGTGGGTGAAAGGGCGTCAAGAGTCGTCATGTAACCGCAGAGAAATTATCGATAAGTTGAAGCATAGATGCCCTGCCTAACTTAGACAATGACCGAGATTTAGTTGCCCAGTGTAATTTTTATCGATAGAATTTGTTTAATCAATTTATTATCGATAATTATTATTGGGGGTGACATATGAAGCTGGCTAAGTCTGGAGTGTTCCTGGGCTTGTGTTTGATGGTTGCCGCCGCCGCGGCGCAGGATTTCGGCAAACAGCCTATCCGGGTAGTGGTTCCCTTTGGCGCCGGCGGTACGCCTGACACGCTGGCCAGACAACTGGCTATGGAAATCGACAAGAAGCTGGGTGTGCGCGTGGTGGTGGACAACAAGCCCGGTGCCAACGGCACGATAGGTACGGCGGATGTGGCAAGGGCCGCACCGGACGGCCATACTTTGCTGCACGTCACGACTTCATTTGTGATCAATCCGCTGGTGTACAAAAAACTGCCGTACGACATCGAAAAAAGCTTTGAGCCCGTTGTGAATGTCGTCATCGGGAACGGCTATCTGCTGATGGTGAATTCCGCTTTGCCCGTGCATTCTGTGTCCGAACTAATCGCCTACGCACGTAAGGCGAACACACCTATTACCTATTCATCGCCGGGGATAGGCAACACCTTGCATCTGGCGGGCGAGCTGTTTTCAGCCAAAGCCGGCATATCGATGCTGCATGTACCGTACAAAAGCGCTTCACAAGCCTTGAATGCGGTGGCGGCGGGCGACGTCAACATCATGTTTATTCCACCCACGATCGCTTTGCCCTTCGTGCAGTCGGGCAAGGTGCGCGCCCTTGGATTCACAGGCGAGGAAAAGACCCCGGAGTTTCCCGATGTGCCCACTTTGAAGGAGGCGGGTCTAAAGGACTTCGTGCTGCTTGCCGGCTGGCATGGCTGGTTTGCCCCAACTGGCACGCCGCAGGCCCTGATAGACAAACTGGCTGCCACCGTGCGCGAAATCATTGCCCGGCCCGAATTCGCCAAAGAGCTGAGGGCAGGCGGCTATGAACCGGACGGCCGCTCGAAACAAGAGTTTGCTGCCCTAGTAAGGGAAGACGCAAAACGTTATGCCGAGGCAGTGAAGAAAGCGGGCATCGAGGCGCAGTGAGTGCACTGACAGATCAACGATACAAACAGGATAGAAGAATGGATGCATTGAATTTGCACGCAGGCGGTACGGAAACCCACGCGCCGGAAGGTTTTCTTCTACCGGGCGGAAAGCGCATAGGCGTGGTCTTTCGCATGGCTTACGAATGGTGGTCGGAGGGGGCCTGGCCTGGTATCGGCCCGATGGGAAATCCATTGAAAGGCGGTATCCCCGATTTGAACGCAGTCGGTTGGGCGGAGTACGGTCACCGGCGCGGTGTTCATCGAGTCTTGAAGGGCTTCGAGCGTAATGGTGTAAAGGCTTCCATTCTGGTGTGCGGCATCATGGCCGAACACTATCCGGAAGAAGTAAGGATGATTGCAGAAGCTGGGCACGATGTTGTGGCGCACTCGTATGCCATGGACGTGATCCCGGCTTATCTGGATGCCGAAGCCGAGCGTGCAAATATTCGTCGCACCACCGCGTTGATCGAAGCTGCCACGGGGGCTCGCCCCAAGGGCTGGATCAGTCCGCGGGGAACGCCCAGCCCGCGCACTGCGCGTTTACTGGCCGAGGAAGGCTATATGTGGCATGGGGACACCTTGAACGACGACATGCCGTATCGGGTGGACTTCGGCGCTCACTCCATCGTGGCGGTGCCGGGCACCATGGAAGTCAACGATTTACCCTTGGTGATGCGCCACGGGCAGCCGCCTAGCGCCATGGTGGGCATTTTCGAAGACTGGCTTTCTTATGTTCGTCAGTGGGAAGAGACGCCGCTGAAAATCGATCCGACTGTTCATGCGCATGTTTGTGGTCGGCCGGCGGGTATGGCGGCCTTTCAGCGCCTGCTGGAGATTGCGACGGCCGCCGACGACATCTGGATCGGGACCCGGACAGAGCTGGCCGAGCATTTTCTTGCTGCGCTGGGCAAATCAACGCCGAGCTGATTCAGGGGATTCAGGGTAAAGGGCCGCGACTTGCGGCTCTGTTTTCCAATTCAAGACAAGGTAGACATGGATCTGCAGATTAAGGGACGCCGAGCAATCGTGTGCGCATCGACACGCGGGCTCGGCCGTGCTTGCGCAACGTCGCTCGCGCGCGAAGGTGTAGAGGTTGTTATTAATGGCCGTACATGGGAAACCGTATACGCCGCTGCGCAAGAAATACAGCATGAAACCGGAGGACGGGTAACACCGCTTGCCGCAGACATCATGAGCGACGCGGGACGTGCTGCATTGGTCGCCGCATGCCCGGACGCCGATATTCTGGTCACCAATAACGAAGGGCCACCGCCGGGGGCGTTTCAGGACTGGGGCCGCGACGAATATCTGCAGGCGTTCGAAGCCAACATGCTGGCGCCGGTCTTGATGATTCGCGCCTTGTTGCCGGGTATGAGGCAACGCAAATTCGGGCGTATCGTAAATATCACGTCGGCGATGGTGAAATCACCCAGTCCCGCCATGGGTTTGTCGACCTCGGCACGGATGGGCTTGACGGCAGTTTGCAAGGCGATCTCGCGCGAGGTGGCGGTAGATAACGTGACGATCAATAATTTGCTGCCCGAGCGCTTTGATACGGATCGCCAACACTTCATGGCTCAGCGCATCGTTCGCCAGGAGGGTGTTTCCTATGAGCTGGCGCGCCAACGTATCGTGGATACGATCGCGGCCAAGCGGTTCGGCAAGCCAGAAGAATTTGGCGATACCTGTGCATTTTTATGCAGCGATCAGGCGGGGTTTATTTCGGGCCAGAATCTGCAATTGGATGGTGGGTCGTATCGGGGAGTCGTGTAAGTAAATATCGATTCCGGTAATAAAGAAGCGCTGGCGCTTACGCCAGCGCTTCTAAGCTGAATTTTCCGGCAGGCGCCGTTCAAAACGGCTTGGCAATAACCGAGGTGTGCTGAACTTCAGGCGCTTTGGCAAAGTAGTCGCCCACCAGCTTGCGCCAAGCCTGGAAGTCCTCTGAGCCACGAAAGTGCACGGTATGGTCTTCAAGCGTTTCCCACTGAACGACCAGCAGATAGCCTTGGGGGTTTTCCAATGACTGCTGCAGCTCCATGCCATGGCAACCCCGCGCGCGCTGGAACAGCGGTGCGGCCTGGTGGACGCCGGCTTCGAACTGTTCCTCGGAGCCGGGTTTGATTTCTATCTGGGCAATTTCGTAGATCATCATGAGCAACCTTGCT
>JBEBXA010000187.1:0-4375 GCA_040391825.1 Pigmentiphaga sp. | reverse complement strand
CAAGCCCGAGGCCTTCAGCACCGCGGTGGCGGGAACCTTCAAGCCTTGAGCACAGGCCCTGGCCGGTGTCTTGCCGGCCAGGGCCTGTGGCGGCGCGGAGTTAATGGGCCAATAGCTCGACACAAACACAGGCCTGCCTTTATCCAGCCGAACAGCTAGATAAAGACAAGCCCTTAGCCTATGCGCCCCACCTTTTACAGGGTATCCAGCGCACTCATTTCGTCAGCCACGATTTCCAGAAAACTATTGGCCGCGGGCGAAAGCGAGCTACCTCGTTTACTGACAACAGAAATATTGCTGGGCACGCGCGGCGCTATCAGCTTGCAACGCACCAGATTGTCGAACGGCGTCTGGGCCACCAGCGCCGAAGCCCAGACCGATACACCCAGCCCGCCTGCCGTCATCCACAAGGCCGAGGACAGGAAGTTCACTTCGTTGCTGACCTGCAATTGGACCCCGACGCTGGCGGCAGCCGCCTCAAGTTTGCGCCGCATGCCGTACCCCAACCCAGAGCGCACCGCGATGAGCGGATAACCTCCCAGATCTTTCCAGCGCACTTGGCGCCGTCCGGCCAAGGGATGATCATCGGCACAAACCAGGCATAGGTGGTCTCGCAGCAAAGGACGCGACTCCAGCATCGGCTCCTCATTTTCAAGCGTGCCGATGCCAAAATCCACAGGCCCTGCGAGCACACGCGACAGAAATTGATCCGGCGCGCAATCATCCAGAATCACCCGTACCCCCGGGTAGGCCTCGCGAAAGCGTCTAACGATAGATGGCAGCAAGGTGATGCCAACCGTAGGGGTAATCACGATATGCACTTGACCACGCCGTTTTTCGTTCAATTCGCGAAAATTGTCGCCCAGCGATGCAACATCGCCCAGGATACGTTCGGCCAATACAATGGCTTCGTGCGCAGCCGCCGTGGGCTCAAGCCCACGCGAGGTACGATCGAACAAGCGCATATCCAACGTGCTTTCGATTTGTCGCAGCATAATGCTGACAGCCGATTCAGTCACCGATAAGTGGGTGGCCGCAATGCCCAACCTTCCTAGCCGATAGATCGCTACGAAGGCGCGTAACTGCCGCAGGCTAAGTTTGTTCTCGATGCTCACTTAAGATTGTTTCAAGTTTGCTTGAAAAATTATTGATTGGATAGGCAGGCCTTTCAGCGTTCAATAGAGATCTTACCGGAGACATTACCATGCGGCGTGACGACCACCCTCGTGCAGCGACCAGCGCAGGCGAGCCCATAGAGCTGGCCGCCGCCTCTGCAGCAAGCCTGCCCGAAGGCATGACCCCGGCCGAGTGGCAAGCGCGCATCGACCTGGCGGCCTGCTACCGGCTTCATGCCCACTACGGCTGGACTGACCTGATCTACACCCATATTTCCAGCCGCGTACCGGGCGAGCACGAACACTTCCTGCTGAACCCTTTTGGCCTCATGTTCGACGAAGTAAGCGCCTCGAACCTAGTCAAGATCGATCTTGACGGCAATATCGTCGCCCCTAGCCCTCACCACATCCATCGTGCCGGTTTCGTTATTCACAGTGCGGTCCACGCAAAACGCGCCGACGCGCTCTGCGTCATCCACGCCCACACCCGCGCCGGCATGGCCGTCTCCACGATGAAGTGCGGCCTGCTTCCGCTGACCCAGCACGCCATGCTGTTTCATGGACGTGTGGCTTATCACGACAGCGAAGGCTTAGCCAACAATATCGAAGAGCGCGAACGCCTGGTAGCTGACCTTGGCGATAAGTCCATCATGATCCTGCGCAACCATGGAACACTGGTAGTCGGTGAAACCGTAGGCCAGGCCTTTTCCATGATGTGGCACCTGGAAATGGCCATGCAGGCCCAAGTCGATGCCTTGGCCAGTGGCCAAGAGCTGACCCTGCCGCCTCCAGATCTGGCCGAGCGTATCGCCTCGCACAGTTTCAAGACCCCAGGCGCACGTCGCGCAGACGGCAGCATCAGCCCCATGGGGTTTCTTGAATGGCCGGCGCTATTGCGCAAGCTCGACCGCCTCGATCCGTCGTATCGCGATTAGGTTTTCTTAACACGCATTCACGCTTAGCCCCGAAGCAGGACTGCCGGCTTGCGTACATAGTTGCGCCTGCCCAGCCCGACTTGGGCATACAAAACATAAAATGAGGAGACGCAAATGCTTGCCAACATCAGAAAGTTTTCGCTGCGCGCAGTACTTGCCACGGCCATGGCGACCACACTATTTGGAGCTGCCTCGGTACAGGCTCAGTCCTACCCTAGTAGGCCTGTGAAGATCATCATTCCCTACGCAGCTGGCGGGGGCGCAGATGCAGTCTCGCGGCGCCTTGCCGTACAGCTGGAAAAAGCCTTGGGCCAACCCTTTGTGATCGAATCGAAATCCGGGGGCAACACTATTATTGCAGCCATGGCAGTCGCCAAAGCGCCCCCTGACGGCTATACCCTTTTGATGACGGGCGGCTCAACCATGTCGTTGGTGCCGTTAACAGCCAAATCGGTACCCTACGATCCAGTCGCTGATTTCCTTCCCGTCAGTATGTTGTCCAAAGGCCCCTACCTGGTATGCGTGTCGGCCGAACTAGGGGCACAAAGCCTGGCCGAGGTGATTCAAATGGCGAAAGCCAAACCAGGTGAGCTCGCTTACGCTTCGAATGCCATTGGAGGCTCGGCCCACCTGGCTTTTGAGCTCTTGTCACAACGCGCGAACATCAAGATGACCCACGTCCCCTATAAGGGCTTCGCGCCCGCCATCAGCGACGTAATCGCCGGGCGTACGCCCTTGACCATGCTTGATCTCGCCACCCTGGGCGGCCATGCCAAGACGGGTCGCATCAAGGTAGTCGCGTCGACCGCGGCACAGCGTTCGCCCATGTTCCCGGATGTTCCCACTGTGGCTGAACTGGGCTTTCCGGGCTATGAGGTGGAAACCTGGTTCGCGCTCTATGCACCCGCCCATACTCCGGCCGATATCGTCGCACGCGTGGGCGAGGAAACTCGCAAATGGCTAGCTACCGAACAAGCCCGCGAATCGCTCGCCGCGCTTGGACAGGAAGCTGCGCCACTGGGGCCTGACGCCGTACGCCAACGCATCGTCGCCGAACAAAGCTCTTATCGGCCGTTGATCGAAGCGGCCCAGATCAAGACCGACTAAGGACTCGCCATGTCTCTTTCGAATGGACCGGCCCGCTCTGCTGCTTATGCCCCTCCTCCGGCTTCGCTGGCGTCGGATCTTGCAAGTGGTCCGAGTACAGCGGCCAGCCACGGCGTGCCGGGAAAAAAGCTGACTGTGCTCATTGTCAACGCTGACGCATCCTATATGTGCGAACAGTTGTCGCAACAGTTGGCGCAGGTCGATTTCATTGCAGCGCTTCCCGGCAAGGCACTACCCGGAAGGGCCAGTGCGGCCCAGGTGTTGATCGGGTTCGCCAGCGCTTTATCGGCAGGCTTGCTTTCGCAACTACCAAACCTTCGCTGGTTGCAAGCGCTGTCGTCCGGCGTCGACGGTATCGTGCCTCTGCTGACCGACAGACCCGAAGTTACGCTTAGTTCGGCCCACGGCATTCACGGACCAGCGGTATCTGAACTGGCATTGACGCTGATGTTCAACCTGTCTCGCGGTTTTCCATCGATTTGGGACGACCAGCGTGAACGTCTGTGGCGACGTCGGCGGCAGCCTCTGCTGTCAGGCAAAACCGTGGCCATTCTGGGAACCGGCTTGATCGCACAGGCGCTCGCCGGTCGTTGTCAAGCTTTGGGCCTGCGCACGCTCGGCATTTCAGCCACGCCGCGCGAGGTGCCTGGTTTCGAATGCACAATGCCGCGCGGGGAATTGGCCGTGGCGGCCGCGCAGGCGGATTTTTTGGTAGTGCTTGCGCCGCTGGACGCGCACACACAAGGCATCGTCAACCGTCATATTTTCCTGGCAATGAAGCCCAGTGCCTACTTCATCAATCTGGCTCGTGCGCCTATTTGCGACACGCCTGCATTGATAGAAGCATTGGAAAGAGGCACGATTGCCGGAGCAGCCTTGGATGTGTTCGATGTTGAACCGCTACCTGCCACCGATCCCTTGTGGGACACCCCGAATCTCATTATTACGCCCCATATAGGCGGTGAATCAGATCGCTACGCCGACCAGGTGCTACCCGTATTGCACGACAACATCATGCGCTTCCTGCGCGATGGACCGGCGCAATTGAAGAACCTGGTGGCCCGGTCCTGATCTTTTGACACCCTTCCGCATACTACCTTTGCACAGCCGGCAAGGATGCGCAGCAAACGCCTACATGATCATGCCGGAATCACCTCCATCGTCGCAATTCAGACGGATCAAACGCAATTCAGGCCGACATCGCCTATTTGCGTTGCC
>JBEBXA010000186.1:0-4430 GCA_040391825.1 Pigmentiphaga sp. | reverse complement strand
CACAACGCTTTCCTCTCAGTTAACAAAAGCGTTGGTGGCCTTGACCACCACGGCCCATCGTTGAACCTCCGTCGCAATTCTCGATGCGAATTGATCCGGCGAACTTTCCACCGCTTCGATCCCCAGCTTCTTAAACTGGGCCAGCAACTGTTCGCTGTGAAGCGCGAACTTAAGAGCCTTGGCAAGCCTAGCAACAATCGCGGGATCGGTCCCCTTCGAAGTAGCGAGACCCAAAAACCCCGGGGCGACGAAACCCGGCACAGCGGCCGCGGCAACCGGCACATCCGGAAAATAAGCCGACCGCTGATCTGAACTCGTAAGCGCCACCACCTTTACCTTCCCCGTATTGATATAGGGGAGCACGGTCTCGGCTGCAATGAAGATTGCATCGACTCGACCTGCTACGAGGTCCGTTAACGCGGGCGCGTTGCCCTTATAGGGTACGGTAGCGAACTCGGTGCCGGTTGCCATTGCGAAGTAGGCCGCAGTAGGCCCGGCACCCGCGACCGCGAAATTGACCTTGCCTGGGTGACGCTTCATATAGGCCACCATTTCCTGCAAATTCTTGGCAGGGAAGTCAGGCCGCATGACCAGAAAAATGGCGCTTTGTCCGATATCTCCGATGGGAGCGAAGTCTGATTCGATGTCGTAATCAATCTGGCGGTAGGCCGTCTTGTTCAATGCTAGAAATTGCGAAACGACAAGCAGCGTATATCCGTCGTTGGGAGCTCTGGCTACGACGGCAGCGCCGATATTTCCCCCAGCCCCTGGACGGTTTTCCACCACGACGGTTTGACCAAGATCCTCAGACATTCGTTCAGCAACGCTGCGGGCAACCACATCGGTGAGCCCGCCAGGCGAAAACGGCACTACCAAACGCAAGGGCCTGGTGGGCCAAGTATCCGCCAAGACATCGGAGACATTGAAACCCAATAGGGACAACGCCAGAATTGCGTTTAATCCAGAAGTGATCTTCCACATCGCGGCCTCCAATCAACATTAGTTTCCAGGACCCAAGCCACTCACCCCAAGGCAGTTTCGGACTTAGAAATAGGGGGAAAGGCTTCCGATTGATACCTCACGCTGTCAACAGACTGCCGGTTCCAGCCGCCGACCAATGCAAGCATATGAAGAGGCCTGCCATTTTCATTTCTGAAGCCGCGCATCAAGCCCATCGGCATCGATGCCACCTCATGCCTGCCCAGCCTCAAACTCCCCTCTGCCTCATCTCCCCAAAACAAATCCAAGGCGCCGTCCAGCGGGATGAACACTTCTTCAGTGGCATGGCTATGCAATGTGGCGCCCTTTCCGGCCTCCATTTCAATGATGCTCATCGTGAACGGAAACTCGAAAGACAAAGCCGGCACGACATGCTGCCCGGCGCTAATTCCCCGGTTCAGCAGCTTGAAGACCCGCTTTTCAAGACCTGGCGTCTTGCTTGTGACGAACGCATCGTCATATCCTTTTACTTCACCCCAACGCGCTACGCGGCGGCCCGCCAGTGGGCCGGCAACCACCGGTCTGCGCCCTGCCTCGTAATAGACGTGCGGATCAGCGGCAAGCAATAGCAATTGCGCCGCCGCCACACCCGAATTGAGCAAGCCGGCCGGTTCGCCGGCGGCCAAGGCGATGCAATCCCAAGGATTTACAAGCACAGCATCATCATGCTGAGAAACGGTAACCGTCCCGTGCAGGCTGAAAAGGATCTGATCCACCTCGGAGACGTCAATGGCGATGCGCTCGCCCGCTGCGACTGAATAGGAAGAGAGTCTAAAAGTGTGATGCGCGGAAATACCTGCTTCCCGAGATGCGTTGAAGTCGAAGATGGACTTCATAGACGTCGCCGTCTCTGTCGGCAGCTTCGTGATCCGATTGCTTGCAAGTTCAAACGCAGAAGGAATAGTCAAGAAAATCCCCTAGTTCAAGGCCAACAAGGCGCTACCGCTTATCCGGCAGAGTCATTTTCAGGAAAGTCTAGACAAGCTATTCGCATTAAACTATCAGCTACCACGAATAATGTTTATTCATATTTAAAAATATAAGAGCCATGAATAGCCAAGATATCGAGAGTATCGACGTACGCCTGCTGCGCATGCTGCTCGTGCTTCTTAGTGAAAAAAACGTGTCGCGCGCGGCGCAAAAACTGGATATGAGCCAGCCGGCGATGAGCCACGTGCTGAACCGGCTGCGTCGAATTTTCGATGATCCTATCCTTCTGCGCAGCCACAACGGCATGGTCTGCACTGATCGCGCCAGGGAAATCGAACCCAGAGTCAGAGAACTGCTAGACAGTTTCGAACGCCTGGTCGCCTACGAAGAAAGCTTTGATCCGGCAAGGTCCAAACGCGTGTTCGTCATAGCTGCTGCGGTCTATACGGAATACGTGCTGCTGCCAGGCCTGGTACGCCGGGTTCGCGAACAAGCCCCGTCAGTCAAGATCGAGGTCAAGCCGCCCAACTATGGTCACGCGCATGAAGAGCTGGAAAGCGGAGAAGCCGACATTCGCCTGGCCTGGGGGCAAGGCCCTGCCCCGCTCTCGCTTCGCTCAATCTTGCTATTTCAAGACAGAATCGTCTGCGTAAGTGATCGCCGCCGCAAGGAAAAGGGAGGGCCTTTGAGTATTGCGGAGTACCTTGCGGCGTCCCATATTCGCGCACAAGGTGCGGAACGCACTACCACCGGCAAGGTAGTCGATAGTGCAGTCGCTCAATATGGAACAACGCTCTCGATTGCACTGACGGTGCAGAACCACTTGTGCATTCCAAGAATGGTGGAAGGCACGGATGTAGTGGCAACGCTTCCACGACGTCTTGCTTTACAGACCGCGGCCAATGCGTCCCTCGAGATCACCGAACCGCCCTTGCGTTTACCGCGCGTAAGAATGATGGGCTACTGGCATGAGCGCAGCCATACTGACCCTGGACACCGATGGTTTAGAAACCTGGTTGTCGCAGCGAGCCGAGAGCTTGATCCGGTTTGATGGTGGTCAGACTGGCCCCGACGGTAGAACTCATGGTGAAACCATTACGCATGATGCCTTGTACTGAAGACACGCGTCGAATGCGATTTGGCGATGCTGATGTGGCTGTTATCGTTCAATAAACGCTCTGGTTAACGAGGCTCAATCATGTCTATACGATATGTCATTTGGAGCGGGCTAGCGTTGCTGGCCTTTTGTCTCGCGGGATTGGGGGGCTGGATAATCAGCTTGCCCGCAGCGCCAACCGTCGCAGAAAGCCCGCCCATCACAAAAAACGAGATGAACGCCATGCTGGCGGCGTTGAAGCCTCCAAAGCGACAGCGCCCCTTGGTTGCCATCGTCGGCGTCAATAACGCCACTGAGACCACCGACTATCTGCTACCCACCGGGATCCTGCGACAAGCCGATGTTGCCGACGTCGTCATGCTGGCAATCGAACCCGGACCGGTAAAGCTCTACCCGGCGCTCACAGTTGAAGCCGATGCCACGACAGCAGATTTCGACAAGCGCAATCCCGCGGGCGCCGACTATGTCATCGTGCCCGCCATGAGCCGCGACGACGATCCGGCAGTCCTCGCGTGGCTACAAGCACAGGCAAAAAGCGGGGCGATCATCATCGGTATCTGTGCCGGCGCCAAAGTGGTCGGCGCCGCCGGGCTTCTGGACGGCAAGCGGGCGACGACTCACTGGTACTACGTAAAAGAAATGCTCGATCGAAACCCGTCGATTAACTATGTTGCGGATCGGCGCATGGTGACCGATCACGGCACCGCAACGACCACAGGTATCACCGCGTCCATGCCGATGATGCTGACCTTGATCGAAGCCATTGGCGGACGGGCCAAGGCGGACGCGATCGCCGGCGACCTTGGCGTGCCAACCTGGGACGCGCGCCACGCCAGCAATGCCTTCAAGCTTACACAGCCATTTGCGACAACTGTACTAAGCAATATGCTTGCCTTCTGGAACCGGGAAAAAATAGGCCTGGAGCTGCGAAAGGGTATGAACGAAGTGTCACTTGCTCTGGTTGCCGACGCGTGGTCACGCACCTACCGCTCAAAGGCCGTGACATTTGCAGCTTCAACAGACTCGATTGAGACCCGAAACGGCATACGCATCATTCCAGACAAACCTGCAACGGGCCGGCTCGCAGACGAGTACCTCTACACTATCGCTGATCCGCGACCGGTAGATGCGCTGGATCAGGCACTTCTTGCGATCACCGCGCGCTACGGTGAACGCACCGCCCAGATCATTGCCATGCAACTCGAATATCCGCAGTAGTAATTACCGCATACGGTTATGGCGAAAGTGACTCTCGGGCAAGGAAGATGAGTACCCATCCCCGCTTATGGAATAGGGCCCAACAAAAAACCCGCATAGCCTTCGCCAGTGCGGGTTTCATGGACTTTCGTGGAACATCCGACAGTCTGAATTGGCGGACAGGGTG
>JBEBXA010000185.1:0-4451 GCA_040391825.1 Pigmentiphaga sp. | reverse complement strand
GCGGTGTCGTGCTTGACCTCTTGCGCCAAGACCTCTGGCGTGCCGCCCACGATGATCTGACCGGCGCCTTCGAGTTTTTTCTTGACATCGGGTATCTGCAGAATCGTGTTGATCTCTTTGTTCAGCTTGGTGACGATTCCGGCCGGCGTGCCCTTGGGCGCGAACAGCCCCGTCCAGACGTTGACGACGACATCGGGGTAGCCCTGTTGGGCGATAGGCGTCATTTCCGGCGCCATGGGGAGCTTGCTTTTGTCGAGGCTGGCCAGGCCGACTAGCTCGCCGGACTTCATATATTGTTTGGCGTTGGGGTAGGGTACGAAGATCAGCTTCACATGACCGCCCAACGTATCACTTAGCGCTGGAGACAGGCCTTTGTAAGGCACGAACGACATGTCCAGGCCGGCGGCCTTCTTCAGCATTTCGCCGGCCACCTGCTGTGGCGAGCCGTTACCTGAGCCCGTGAAGGTGACCCCCGGATTTTTCTTGGCGTACTTGACCAATTCGGCGATGTTTTTCACGCCGAGGCTGGGATGAGCGGCCAGCACCAACAGTGTCTTGGCGGGCAGTATCACGGGGGCGAAATCGGTCTGCACATCGAAACGCACGACGCTCTTCGGAAGCACCAGTGGCGAGAGCACAAAGGTGTTGGGGGTCATCATCAAGGTATAGCCATCGGGTGCTGCGTCTGCTACGTGTTGCGCGCCTATCGTGCCGCTGGCACCGGGCTGGTTTTCAACGATCACGGTTTGCCCCAGACGCTGTGTGAGTTTTTCGCCGATCACGCGCGATAGCATGTCGGGGCTGCCGCCGGGCGGGAAGGGAACGACGATGGTGATGGGCTTGGACGGGTAGTTCAGGTCGGTGGCGTGTGCTGGCGCGACAACCGCGGCGGTCGCACCCAACAGTGCTACAGCGATAGATTTCATGTGAATCATCCTATCTATGGAAGAGCTATTCAAGGGACTTACGGTCTGACGATTTGCTATCGGGTGTGGAATATCCAGAGGGAAGTTGGAACTGCCCTGCGGGCAGCCCTTCCATGTAGCGGGCAATATCCTGAGAAGGCAGGACGTTTGCGTATTTGGCATGCATGTCGCACAGACTCATGGCGTGGCTGGCCTCGCTGCGATCGAAGCAGCCGTCCTCCACCACGTTGACGCGATAGTTCATGCTGAATGCGTCGAGTACGGTGGCTCGCACGCATCCGGAGGTGGTGGCGCCAGCGACGATCAGGCTGTCGCAGCCTAACAGCGTCAGGTAGGAGGCTAATCCGGTGCCGAAAAAACCAGAAGGTTTTTGTTTGTGCACGACGATGTCTTGCGGCGTGGGCGCGATGGGCGTGACGATCTCGTTCCCGTCGAGTGTGCTATGGCGGCTGATTGCCGGGGGTTCTTCGGTGCTGCGACGATTTTTCCATCCCCACGAGCCCGCATCCCAATTGTCGGCGCGCCAAAGGCCGGTGGTATAGATGACAGGCAAGCTGCGGGCCCGGGCGATACCTAGAAGCCGCTTGATTACCTCGACGGCGACCCAGCTTTCCTCGCCGCAAGAGGTGCGCCAACGTTTGATTGACTCAAGGATGGGCTCGGGTCGGTCGCCGCAGAAAGCCCAGTTGACGTCGATGATTAACAGAGCGGGACGCTTGCCGAACTCGGCGATCGCACCGTAGCCCGACGCGGCTAAAACCTCTTTGTCGCGAGGTGTGAGGAAACGGTCCCAGAGGCGTTCAGACATGTTTGTCCCTTGCTGTGGACGTGCGTATTAAGCAATGCGGGATCCGGCTGTGGAGACCCCGCCGTCGACGGGTAGTACCGCGCCCGTGATGAATGAAGCTTCGTCGCTGGCCAGCCATAAGACAGGTGCGGCGATTTCCTCGGGGCGCCCCCAGCGGGCCAGCGGTGCCGGCACGAAACCCTGTTCGCGCAGTTGTTGCTCGTTCATGCCTCGCGCTTCGGCGCGACCCATGGTAAAGCCGGTGAGTACCGAGCCGGGACATACCGCATTGGCACGCACGCCGTGGCGGGCCTCCTCAATGGCGAGCACACGTGTAGCGGCGATCATTGCCGCCTTGGTGGCGTCGTACTGTCCCATGCCCGCGCGCCCGCAGATGCCGAAAGTGGAAGCGACGTTAACGACGGCGCCTCGGCCTGAGCGGCGCAGGTAGGGCAGGGCAGCCGCGGTGATGGCGGCCGCGCCAATGACGTTGACGGCGATGATGCGCTGCCACGAGGCTGCGTCTGCATCCGCGAGCCGGTAGTATTCACGGACCGCGGCGTTGTTGACGAGGATGTCGAGACCGTGCTGGGCCTCGCCGATATCGCGTACGACAGCCCGCACTTGGTCTTCATTGGCGATGTCGCAGGCCATGGTAGAGATGCGGGGCGAATCGAGCACAGCTGCGGCCGATGCCAGTGCGGCCGCGTCGCGGTCTAGTAGCATCACTTGAGCGCCTTCGGCCGCGAACAGCCGTGCGATAGCTATGCCGATGCCGCCGGCTCCGCCTGTGACGGCAGCAGTTTTTCCTTCTAAACGCTGATTCATAGGACGCTCGTTAGACGGGATAGGCCAGTGCACCGGCCGGGATGTCGATGCGCTCGGCAGATTGCTGCGACACGAAGGCATTGCGCAGCATGCGCCGAACCTTCACGACGTCTTCGTCAGGGCTCAACAGATATTCGCGCGAACGCGCCTCGATCAGGTCACCCATGGCTGCGGCCGCGAAGGCGTCTTCGGCACCAACTTGGCGCAGGCGCTGGATCGCTACTTCGTTGAACAGGTGTTCGGCCTCGGCGCGTTGTTCGGGTGTACTGGCGCGCCAGGCCAAGTAGCGCACGACGACAGTGTGCTTGTCATCCAGGGGGAACTGCCACAAACGGGAGGCGTACGGAGCGGCTCCTGGCGCCGGGATGATAGGGTTGGTGGTTAGACAGGGAAGGCAGAAGCGATGGCCTTTGACGTCGGCGGTGAAGTGGCCATGGTTGATCGGCTTGCCTTCCAGGTCTACCGAGATACCGCGAATGCCGTGTGTGGTTTTGATGATTTTGATCCGACGGTCTTCCAGCGATACTTCGCCTTCGTGGCCTTTGCGCTCGGCGCGATGCACAGCCTGTGAGTCGGTATGTAATACGACAGCATGGAAACCATCGCTGCCGTCGATCGACAGCAGCCAGTTGGCGTCCCAGGTGTCTGTCGGTAAGCGGAACCAGATGAACTCATCCGGTTTCAGTAGTTCTTCAGGTACCTGGGTTTCGAGCGGGGGCGGAGGAAACGCCTTGCTATCTCCCATATACACCCAGATGTATCCGCCAAGTTCTTGAGCCGGATAGGCATCGACCTGAAGTTGATCGTGGTGGCGGGTGTGCTCCTGTTCCCAGGGGATCAAGGTGCAGCGACCTGCGCCGTTGAAACGCAAACCGTGCATAAGACATTGCAGCTCGCCGTCCATGACGCGTCCTACGGACAGTTTGATGCTGCGGTGTGGGCAGCGATCGCGCACGGCGTTGGGCCGGCCTTCAGCATCGCGCCAAATAGCCAGAGACTCGCCCAGTGCCTTAGCCGAAACGGGCTTATCCACGGGAAGTTCTTCAGACTGCAGGAGTGGGTACCAATAATTGCGCAGACCCAAAGGAAGCCCCTCGGGGATTAGGTGCGCCAATTCTTTGGCGGGAGTGTCGTTGCCCAATTTTCTAGCCTCCAATGCAAGATGGAGAAACTATAGAAAATCAAATATTATGTGTCAATAAAAATTGATATTTATTTATATGTAATTGTTTTTTAAGGAATTATTTATAAGTGATCTTATATGTTCACTTATCATTGCCAGGTCAGGCTTCGTAAGTGTGATATTTTTGCGGCCTTAGGAGATTTCATGCACGATCGCGACAACTCAATAGACGCAGACGGTGCTGGCGCCGACCCGCGCCAGGAACAATTGCTCTCGATGTACAGCATGCCCGGGCACCTTATCCGCCGGGCGAAGCAGAAGACCACGCAGACCTTCGCGCCTATCGTGCGACGCTTCAATCTCACGCCGATCCAGTACGTTGTGCTCAAGGCGGTTGCCATCTGCCCCGGTGTGGATCAGGCGGAACTCGGCGAAATCGTCGGGCTGGACATGTCGACCACCGGTCAGGTAGTGGCCAGGTTGGAGCAGCGCGGGTTGCTGATGCGTCGCCCCGATGGCCGGAGCCAGCGAGTGGAGGTTCTACCCGAAGGGACAGCGTTGCTTGAAGAGTTGCGGCCCATGCTTAGTGCCAGCCAGGAAGAGATCATGCAGCCGTTGACGTCAAAAGAGCGGCAGCAATTGCTGCGACTGCTGTCTAAGATGCTGGGGATGACAAACTTGTATCACCAGCCACGTGCTCGTAAACGCCCATTACGTAGCAGCAGGGACTAGGGCTGAGAGCGTTGTCGCATGTGGGTCTTGACTCAGTGCCTCAGTGCCTCAGTGC
>JBEBXA010000184.1:0-4525 GCA_040391825.1 Pigmentiphaga sp. | reverse complement strand
ACAGAGCCAGTGGGCGAAACGATCACGCATGGCTAGCCTCTTTGAGTTCGGGCCATATCCGATGGCCGTCGTCGGGGCGGCAGTCAACTCGGCTCACAGCGCCTTTGGTGAACTTCTCCGCATCCGGGCATAGCTCAACGGGCATTGGGCGCAGCCCGGAAACTATTTGCGATAAATATGAATCAGAAATCCCTAACCGCTTTGCCAAGGCGCTTGCGCGTCCCCGCTTTGCCTTCAGGAATTCATCTAATCGGTCAAGTTTTTTGATCTCCATGAATTTATTTTCGCATAAGCTAAAGTTAAATACAAGCTTATGCGAAATTAGCATACGCTAAAGTCCAGCCATGCCTATGAGTTCAGTGATTGAGTTGCGCCGGAAAAACCTTGTTCTTTTAATAAAGGATAGGTACGCGGACTCGCAGACAAATTTCTCGACGGCCACGGGCATATCCCTGTCGCAGATAGGTCAGTGGCTGGCCGATGAGCAGAATCCAAACTCACGGAATATGAGCGAACGCTCGGCGCGGAAAATCGAGTCAAAAGCCTCGCTGCCTGATGGCTGGCTTGATGTCGACCACACATCGGACCCGCGCTCGCCGCCGACCTCATCATTTGATGCCAACGTTTCGCTTGCGGAAATTGGGATGCGCCGCGTCCCTCTCTTGAATTACGTCCAGGCAGGCCAGCTAACCGAAGTCGGAGCAAACTTCTCCGGCGACGCAATGGTGTTTTTGCTGACGGACGCCGGGTCGTCTGAGCATGTCTTTGCGCTAGAAATAGAAGGACTCTCCATGGCGCCCGACTTCAAACCAGGCGATCGAGTCATTATTGACCGCGACCTGGCACCTTCAGCAGGGGATTTTGTTGTCGCCAGAAATGGCAAAGAAGAGGCCACATTCAAGAAGTACCGACCTCGTGGAATCAACGAACGAGGCCAGGACGTTTTTGAGCTTGTGCCGCTGAATGATGACTTCGCCACGCTCTACAGCGATCGGGAGCACTTGATTGTCATCGGGACGATGGTTGAGCATAGACGCTACCGGAGATGACGGGCTTCTTCGGGCCTAGGACTAGAGCCACGGCGCCATAGAAAAAGGGGAATGCCCACACGAGGCATTCCCCTTAAAAAAAATGGGGGAGTAACAGAATGCGTTTTGTGTTTCTATTGGTGTTGGCCTTATCGATACTCGGCGGATGCACCACGGTTCAATACAACGGAGGCCAGCGCGCGGTCACCGATGTCAGCTATCCGCCAGTCGGCACGGTTGCTACGGCGTCCGTGGGTGATCATCTTCTGAAAAAAGGGTTCATCGCGGAGGAAGGTGTTCTGGCTGTTCTACAGAGCACAGCGGGATTCGCCTATCAAATTCCGAATGGCAAATACCGGCAAATCGGAGATGACTCGACTACCGATTTTTACAATGCGACCGGGGTGACGAAATCAATGCTGACCGATCCGATTCAAGCATTGGCGGTCAACAAGCACCCAGGCGCGCAAATTTGTGTGGTCACCGTGTTTGGGGGGAAAGCTTGCTACGACGCCGAATACGAACGCCAGTTGCAAATATCTGAGCGCGGGAACAGCTTTCAACAAACGCTTATTTACAGCGGCCGCGTCGGCAACAAGATTAACGTCGGATACCGGGAATTCAGCAGCAGCACTGCACGTCCTGCTTTTAATAACGACGTCGAATACGACCTCAATGCGTCCACAACAATTGGCTACAAAGGCGCATCGCTTGAAATCATAAACGCCGACAACAGTAGCGTGACATACAAGGTTCTGAGCAACTTCAAGTAATGAGGCGCCGCCACGCTCCATTGACTGCACTCTAGGAGAGTCGAAGTATGGGTTCATTTGGTATCTGGCACTGGGTACTTGTCCTGGTCTATGTGGTGGTCTTTGGCCTTCCTGCCGTCAAAATTCTGACCCGCACAGGACATTCTGGTTGGTGGGCGTTGCTGCTTCTCATCCCTATGGTGAATGTCATCGCATACTGGGTGTTTGCGTTCAAGCGCTGGCCTAGCGGCAATTAAACGTCGACTACATATGACGCATTACTCCGCTCTAATCCTCGCGCTCTGCCTCGCGGCCTTACCCGGGTCGGTGCACTCCCAGCAATGCATAGTCGCCTCCGTCCACGACGGCGATTCGCTGCGGCTGCGCTGCCCAGAGCAGAAAGGCACCCTCCCCGTTCGCCTCGCACAGATTGATGCGCCTGAGCTCAATCAGGCTCATGGCCTAGCGTCGCGAGACTTCCTGCGGTCAGCGTGCCCTGTTGGCTCAAGCGCTCGCCTTCTGGCCCAAGGCAAAGATCAGTACCGCCGCACGCTGGGCGATGTGGATTGCGGTCGCGGCAGTGTGCAGGTGCTAATGATCCAGCATGGCCAAGCGTGGGTGTACGACCAGTACGCAACCGACAAGGCGCTGTTTACGTTGCAGGACCAAGCGAAAGCGAAGCGCATCGGGCTGTGGGAGCGACGGGAAGTGAAACCACCGTGGGATTTTCGGCGGGAAACGAAGGCGGCTCAGTAAGGCAGTGTTGAAATAGGTGCCGCGCTCACACCACTATGGGCGCAACGAGGAGACACAACAATGAAAAAACTTATATTCGTTGCAGCTCTGGTCATGTTCGCCAGTCAGGCGTATGCCCACGGTGGCCGTACAGACAAGAATGGGTGCCATCGGGACACCAAGAGCGGAACGCGGCATTGCCATTGACCGAAGGATAGACGCCGCAGCCGCGCCTAGGCCGCACAGGGAGAGCAAATAATGTCAGTCGCAAGGCTCGAACGCATCTTGATCTTGGCTAAGACATACCCCTCGCCGAGCTCGCAGTACATTGAGACATCTTGTGTGGCCGGCATCACTGCAGATGGAAGTATGCGGCGCCTTTATCCGGTGCCATTTAGGATGATTCAGGAGGGGCTACAGTTCAAAAAGTGGCAATGGATCAATGTGCGTGTCGAAAAGGCAGCTAAGGACCACCGACCAGAAAGCCATAAACTGTACGTCGACACGATTGCCTGTGGAGAGGTAATTGATTCTCAAAGGGAATGGGCCAGCCGCTGGGAATGGCTTGAGAAGATTCCGTCGTTTGGTAGCTTTGATGCTATTGAGGCCAGCCGCGTGAACGAGGACTTGTCGATTGCATTACTGCGCCCCAAAAAACTTCTCGGTCTTGATATCGTCGAAGCCCGCAATAAGGACTGGACAGCCGATGAAAAGGAAAAGTTGGCACGCGAGCAAATGCAAGGAAACCTATTTTCAGAATCGGAAGCAAAGCAGCAAGTCCGGGACCTGCGAAAGGTGCCGTTCGACTTCTATTACCGGTACGTGTGTGACACGCCGGCAGGCGAGGCCCAGCACAGACACAAAATCGTCGACTGGGAGGCCGGCGCCTTATTTTGGAGGTGTCGACGGAGCCACGGCGCACGGTGGCAGGCCCCCTTTCGCGCAAAACTCGAGGAACAACTAGGGAACAAGGACTTGATGTTCCTCATGGGCAATCAGCACCGGTTCCAACACCAATGGCTCATCATAAGCTTAGTTTATCCGCCTAAGCGAACGCCAGTTGAAACGATGCAGAGCTCGCTGTTCTAGGAAGTGCGGCCCTGATATGGCTGATCAGGGCGCCGCAGTTTTCGTGAACCGCATTAGCAACAAACGAACGGTGGCAAAGGCTGAAGTCGGCTTCGTAGCATAGCAGCGCGCAGTTCGACGATTGCGCCAAATCCGACAGCAAATCTATCGATTTTTCCTGCGATTCGAGATGCTTCAGAAAGCCTTTGGTGTACCTGCTCCAGTCGCCATCTTCCCTGTATCGGTTACGCACTGGCCGCGGGCAACCTAGGTCCGCCAGGTGCACATATTCAAAACCGGAAAGCTGCAGTGCCGTTGACAGTGCCGTCTTGGAAAAACCACGCTTCCGCGATAGTGGTAACTCGCGAATGTCGACGATTGTTTCAATCTCGTATTCTTGAAGCAGGGCAAGAAAGCCCTCGATATCGATGCCCTCGTAGCCAATCGTATAAATAGTCATGCTCGTACTCCTGTTCGCAGGATTCTACGTCAGGTGGGCGCCATCCCAAACCACGCTTTGAGTGTGGCTTCCTCGCGCGGACCTTTCTTCGTCCATCTCATCTATCTCACCAAGCCACTTCGGGGGCTTTTTTGTGGGCGGGGGATAACACATCGGCTCGTCATTATTCGCCGCGCCCGGTTGTTGCATCAGCTCCAGCTGACCCGTCTCTTTTTCCTCATACGCCCTCCCTGTTTGATTTGATGCTCAACTCTAGCTTTCGCTTTTGCTTGACTTATGTTTTAGCTTATGCGAAAGTTATTCCAACGCAGCAAAACACCGCAGCGCTGATGCAAGGAACGGTTTAGCCAATGGCAGCCAAGTAGGGCATCGCACTACCGAACACCGCTCCTTAACCAACGGCAGGCCCGCTTCACCAGGCCGCCAACGACCGATAAATACCGCGCCCTGCCCTATATGGACAAGCGATTGCGCGGCAGCCC
>JBEBXA010000183.1:0-4530 GCA_040391825.1 Pigmentiphaga sp. | reverse complement strand
TGGGTCATGCCAGTTGCGGTGGCGTCGCTGCTTTTGCCAACAATGCGGCTCCATTGACGAAGCGCGACTTCATTGGCAAGTGGATGTCGCAGATAAAGCCTGTGGCAGAGCGTGTGGGGCCGCAAGACGGCGACCGGCAAACCTGGATCCGCAATCTGGAGTGGGGCGTCATTGAATACAGCCTTGACAATCTCATGACTTTCCCCGCGGTTCGCGACGCGGTCGACAAAGGCGAGCTTATGCTGCACGGTGCTTATTTTGGCATTGCGACGGGCTTGCTTTTTATTCGCGATCCCCTCACTGGCCGGTTTCAGCCTTGCGCCCTGCCATAACGCAATTACGCCGCCACGGCATCCCGCTGACGGCGCGCCTCTTCCAATAGGTAAACCTGATAGTCATCCAGGTCGCCCGCGAAGTCGCTCAGGCCGCCGCGCGAGACCAGCCAGAATTCGTCGCAGACCGAACGCAACAGGGCGCGGTCGTGGCTTACCAGCATGACCGAGCCTTCGAATTCGTTCAGGGCAACACTTAAAGCTTCGCGGGTGGCCAGGTCCAGGTGATTGGTCGGCTCGTCCAGCAGCAGCAAATTCGGGCGTTGCCAAACTATCATGCACAGTACGAGACGGGCTTTTTCGCCGCCGCTCATGCTGCCCACGGCCTGCTTGACCATATCGCCGCTGAAGTTGAAGGTGCCCAGAAAGTTGCGCAAGCCTTGTTCACGGCAATCCATGGCACTGGGCCGAACCGCAGCGGGGGTTTCCCGGGCCAGCCGGATCATGTGTTCCAGCGGGTTATCGGCGGGGCGCAAGACGTCGAGTTCCTGCTGCGAAAAATAGCCGATATTCAAGCCCTTGCCGCGGATGATCTCACCCGCGATCGGCTGCAGCGCATCGGCGACGGTCTTGACCAAGGTCGACTTACCTTGGCCGTTCGCGCCCAGGATCCCTATCCGCTGCCCCGCCAATACCGAACGGTTGATGTTTTGCACGATTACCGTGGGCGAAGAGCCGGCCGGGGCATCGTCAAGGGGAGGGTAGCCGAAGCTGGCAGCAGCCATCGACAACATCGGGTTGGGCAGGCTGAGCGGTTCCTTGAATTCAAATTGGAATTCGGCATCGGCCAGTATCGGCGCGATTTTCTCCATACGCTCCAAGGCCTTGACGCGGCTTTGTGCTTGCTTGGCCTTGCTGGCCTTTGCCTTGAAGCGGTCGATGAATTTTTGCAGGTGTGCGATCTTTTCCTGCTGCTTGGCCTGCGCTGCGGACTGCAAAGACATTTGTTCGGCGCGCATGTCCTCGAACTTGCTGTAGTTGCCGCCATAGCGCACCAACTTGGCCTGATCGATATGCAGGGTGACGGTTGTGACTGCATCAAGAAATTCGCGGTCATGGCTGATCACAACCATAGTGCCCGCATAGTTCTTCAACCATGCTTCCAGCCACACCAAGGCATCCAGGTCCAAGTGGTTGGTGGGTTCGTCCAGCAAGAGCAATTCCGATGGGCACATCAGCGCCCGCGCCAGTTGCAAGCGCATGCGCCAACCGCCGGAGAAGCTGTTTACTGGTTTGCTGAGCTCGTCCACGGTAAAGCCCAGTCCCAGGATCAGAGCTTGGGCACGAGCGGGTGCGTCGTGTGCGCCGGCATCGGATAAGGCCATATACGCGTGTGCCATCTGCATGCCGTCGTCGCTGGCTTCGGCAGCAGCGACTTCTTGCTGCGCAGCCAGCAGGGCGGTATCGCCTTCGATGACGAAGTCGGTCGCACTTTGCTCGGTTTCCGGCATGTCTTGCGCGACTTGCGACATACGCCACTGAGACGGGATGGAAAAGTCGCCGCCGTCTTCATGCAGCGTGCCGTTCAGCACCGCGAATAAGGATGATTTGCCCGCGCCATTGCGACCGACCAGACCCACTTTTTCACCGGGGGTGAGCGTGACTGAGGTGTTGTCGAGCAATATTTTGCTGCCGCGACGCAAGGTCACGTTCTTGAGAATGATCATCGAACAGAGAGTGAGACTAGAGTTGGGCGGGAACAGCGTTGATATGTCCGATGGCGTCAGGTTGACGCTGTGGAACGAATTCGCTGCCCGAAAGAATTGCAGGCCAAGGCATTAGGGGCCTCAGCCGAAACCCATGAAGATCTGGAATCGGTGATATGCCCCAGGTCATCCTGGCCTGTCTGCCTATTGTATGCGCGAATGGGGATGCAGCAGGGAAGAAGCTGTTTTGTTCAGTGGCACAAACACTGGTTGACTTCAACATCTGCCGCTTTTACTATTTTGACCATGCGGTCAAAATCTATCAGGCCACACTGCTTGGATCGCCTCAAGTCATATCGGAAACCCCGCTTTCAAAAGGAAGTTTTTCCATGAAATTCTTGGCTATTTTTAGTGCCCTGGCCTTATCTTCGACATTGGTGGGGCCACTTGAGGCGCAGGGTTTTCCAACGCGCCCCGTACGCATAGTGGTTCCCTATACGTCGGGGGGGCCAGTGGACTTTGTTGGACGAACCATCCAGCAAAAGCTCCAGGAAGCCTGGGGTCAATCCATCATTTTCGATAATCGGCCCGGAGCGTCGGCGATGATCGGGTCGAGCCTGGTCGCGCGCGCAGATCCCGACGGTTACACGCTACTGATCGGCGGCGTCCAAACCCATGCCATGAACGTGGCGACGGTCAAGAAAATGATGTATGACCCCATTCGTGATTTCACCGCGATCTCGCAGTTGACCGGAACAAGCTGGGTTCTGGTTACGCATCCATCGCTTGGAGTAAAAACGCCGCGTGAATTGGTCGATCTTCTGAAGAAGCAGCCGGGGCGCCATTCCTATGCGTCTGCGGGCATAGGCGGAGTTGCCCACTTGGGCTTCGAAATGCTGTCGTCGGCTCTTGATCTGAAGTTGGTGCATGTTCCGTATAAAGGGACCAGTCAGGCGGTCAGCGACGTTGTCGCAGGCCAGGTTCCCATGATGATGGGCGATCAGGCGACCTTATTGCCGCATATCAAATCAGGCCGCCTGGTAGCCATCGCAGTGACCGGCGACAAGCGTTCTCCGCTGGTGCCGGAGGTCCCCACTATTGCCGAGACTTTGGTGCCTGGTTTCAATGTGCAGTCATGGCAGGGCTTATGGGGCCCAGTAGGAATGGACCAGGCCTTGGCCAAGCGTATCAATGATGATTTTACGAAAGTGCTGCGCATGCCGGACATTGCCGTGCGCTTGAGAGCATCGGGGTACGAGCCGATTGCCTCCAGCATGCCGCAATTCGATGATTTCATTCAGGAAGAAATCGGTCGCTGGACACGCGCAGCGAAAGCGGCAGGAATTCAGCCGGAATAGCCGCTGCAAGGTCAAGGTTAGCCATGGGTATCACGAAGCGGGCCCTCGCTTGAATCAAGGAAGTCCAATGCCTGCATACGGATTTACCCCTGCCTTGCACCAGGTTTCGGTGCTGCAGGGGGTGCTGGCTTCCGCCAGCCGAACCCCGCATAAGAACGCCATCGAGGAAAATGGCCACAGTCTTAGTTATGCCGATTTGCGGGATGCGATAACAGCAAAAAGCACGTCCGGCCACGAGAGTCTGCCCGTCGGGACCAGGGTCGTCGTCCAGTGGCTGGCCGCCGCCTATGTGTCTGATGCTGTTGCCGGGGAAGACAGGATATTCATCAATCATCCGCTACCGCTTAGCGATCGCGTGATCGTATTGCGCTTACTCAGCGCCGCGGTATCACACGGAGCTTTCAGCCGGGACGTCGTATCGGGGGTGCCGCTTCCCTTGACCACCGCGACGGGAGTCATCGCGACTTTGTTGCCCTTGTGGCTAGGCGGCACCCTGCATCTGTTTGAGCCAGGTAGCTTCACGGCAATTGCTGAAGCCATCAGTACCAGCCGTGTCAATCAAGCCTGGCTGGGGCAGGAAGAATTCAAGGCGCTTTGCGGGCAGCCCGACCTGCCGCAGGTCGCCTCCGGCTTTCGGCTGATGGTGTGCGACGGTCTTCCCGATTGCGGCCTCAGGCCGATATTGCGGAACTGGCTAGGAAGCCAGCGAGTAACCGCGCAGACAGGCACCGACGAGTCAGGGGTCCTGAAGCGTCATCCTGCTCTTGATCTTGAGGGTGAACCTTGCCTGGGCGTGATGTTCTCGACGACGGGGATGGCATCAAGCCTGACTTCGAACCCTTCATCCCCTGTGTGGAGCAGTATCCCGAATGCCGTATGACAACAATGAGCTTTGCAAAGAGCGTCGCCCTGGCCTTACCATCATTGACGGCATTCGCGCTTCTGCAAGCGCGCGGCCCGACCGTATTGCCCTGACCATCGGTACCGACAGGCTCAGCTATCGGGGACTGATGGATCGCATCGATCGTGTTGCTGCCGGCGCCATGCTTGATATGAAGCTGAGACCCGGTGATCGAATCGCGGTTGTGTTGCCGAACTGCCTACCTTACATGGAAATCGTGGCAGGTTTTGCCGCTGCTGGCGTCTTGTGCGCAATGTTGCCGCCCATGGCTATTGCCAGCGAAATCCGGTTCA
>JBEBXA010000182.1:0-4605 GCA_040391825.1 Pigmentiphaga sp. | reverse complement strand
AAGGGCGAGACCTTGGCGATCGTGGGTGAATCAGGGTGCGGCAAGTCCACGCTCGGGCGCGCCATAGTGGGTTTGACTCGGCCGACCGCCGGCTCGGTCGTGATTGACGGGGTGGACGTCACCGCTTATAGCCGACGCGACTGGCGCCCGATCCGCAACTGGGCCCAGACGATCTTCCAGGATCCCTATTCCTCGTTGAATCCTCGAAAAACCGTTGGACAAATATTGTCTGCGCCCCTGGAAGTACAGGCGGTTCCCGTACCGCAGCGCAGCGAAATGCTGGCCGAGTTGCTGGCCAGCGTGGGCCTGCATCCTGATGCGTTGACTCGATATCCGCACGAGTTTTCAGGAGGCCAACGCCAGCGTATCGGGATCGCGCGAGCAGTTTGCATGAGCCCCAAGCTGATCGTTTGTGATGAGCCAGTTTCCGCGCTGGATGTCTCCGTGCAGAGCCAAATCATCAATCTTCTGGTCGAACTGCAGGAGCGCTTGTCCATGTCTTACGTATTCATCTCGCATGACCTGTCAGTGGTCCAGCATATTGCCGATCGCGTTGCGGTCATGTACCTGGGGCGGATCGTGGAAGTGGGCTCGCGTAAAACCCTCTGGGCGGCTCCGCGCCATCCTTATACGCGCGGCTTGTTCGATGCCGCACCAGATCCCGAGCTGGATTCATCCTCGCGCCGGCAGCGCGTTTTGTTGGAGGGCGAAATACCCAGTCCGTTTGCAGTGCCTTCGGGGTGCTGCTTTCGCACCCGATGCCCCATGGCCGAGGCGCGATGCGCGCAAGAGGTTCCTGTGCTTCGCGAGACCGGCAGCGGGGCTGCCGTCGCCTGTCATTTGGCTTCTTGAGAGAATGACGATGAACGTAGCAGAAACATCGGGCGCCAAGGCAGCTTTGCTGCGGTCCTTGCTGATGCTTGGCCTATGAATCCGAAAACATTGGAGATGACGCCGCAAGCCTTGCGTGCGCGTCGTAGCGCGAAATGGCGGGATTATGACTCGCAGGTACTACCTGCATGGATAGCAGAGATGGACTACGCGGCCGTGCCCGCGGTGCAGACTGCGATGCAGGAGTTGGTGGATCGTCAGGATTATGGTTACGCCCGTCGCAACGCAGGGCAGCCTGCTGCTTTTCTGGTTGAGGCGTTCGCCCGGCGGATGTCGGCTTTGTATGGGTGGGACATCGATCCTGCTCACGTGCTTCCCGTGGCCGACCTTGCGCAAGCCAAGGCGGCATGCCTGGCTGCTTTCAGTGAGGAAGGCGATAGCGTTCTGGTGCAGACTCCTTGCTATCCACCATTTCGCGATGTGGTTCGGGAATTGGGTCGCCGATTCGTCGACTACCCCTGGGGGATTGATGCGTCATGCTCTGCTTTCGACCCGAGGCAGCTCGATGAGCGGGTCAGGGCCGACAGCCGTTTGATCCTGTTGTGCCATCCGCATAACCCTACCGGCCGGGTGTTGGAGCAGGACGAGTTGCTTGCGATAGGCCGGATTGCCCACGAACGCGATCTGATCGTGGTGTCTGACGAAGTGCACGCCGAACTTGTCTATCCAGGCCATGCGCACCGACCCTATGCAGCGCAGGCGCAATGCGCGGAGCGAGCCATCACCATCACTTCAGCAGCCAAGACTTTTAACATTCCGGGCTTGCGTTGCGGGCTCATGCATTTCGGTTCGGCTGGACTGCTTGAACGTTTCCTTAGACGTGTTCCGCGTCGTCTTCTGGGGCAGCCGAACATAGCAGGCATTGACGCCACCGTCGCCGCTTGGGAGCACGGGGGCGAATGGTTGGCGGCGGTGCGCGAGCATTTGGCCGAAGGTAGGCAATGGCTTGTGGATGCAGTTGCTAGTACCGAAGGCATACGCTGGCATGCGCCGCAGGCCACCTACTTTGGCTGGATTGATTTTTCACAAAGTTTGGGTGGGCGAAATGCCGCTCGCTTTTTTCTGGAGCATGCCAGGGTCGCATTCAGTGCCGGCGAAACCTTCGCGCCGGATTGCGGCAGTTTCATTCGTTTCAACTTCGCCACGTCTTCCTCCATTCGCCAGCAGATATGGGCGCGTGTCGAACATAGCCTGATGAGGAATCAAAGATGACTGCTCGTATTTTATTCGGCGCACCGACCACGCATTCGAGTCTGGTTTGCCAGTTCGCTATTGAGAAGGGATGGTTTGATGAGGCTGGACTTGATGTCTCTGTCGAAACGGTTCACGGCGGACCTGAGCTGGCACAGGCTTACCATAGCGGCGCTATCCCGCTTGGGGAAATGGGCTCGCCTCCCGCAATCACGGCCATCAGCAAGGGGGCTGACTTTCGCATCATCGGCAGCAGCATGCGGCGTGGAGTGGCCTTGTTTTTGGCGATGGCGCCCGGGCTTAACAGCGTGGCCGATTTACGCGGCAAGACATTGGGCGCGTTAAGCCACGGCAGTTGCAGCGACTGGTATCTGCGAGAGATCCTTCTCCAGGCAGGCCTGGACCCCGAGCGTCACGTCACGATACGCAGCCTGGGCCAGGATCACAAGCGCGTGCTTGAGCTGTTTGCGTCGGGAGAGATCTCCGCCGCCTTGCTCAGTGGCCTCAACAGCATGATGGGAGAGGCGCAAGGGGTATCGCGTCATATGGGTTCGGTCTTCGAGTTGGCCGACGTTCCCCATTTGCAATGGAGCGTCTATGTCGCCAACCGCGCTTTCCTTGAAAAGTCGCCTGAACAGGCACGAGCTGTCTTCGATGTGCTCACGCGCGCCGGCCATCATATCGCGTCGCACCAGGATGAGTGGGTCGCCTTTACGGCTCGCAGGTTTGACGTGGATACGGCGCTTGCGCAGCGCGTGTATCAGTTGGAAGCGCCGTATCTACATTTCGCAGGGGAACTGGATCTCGATGGCTTGAGTCAGGCGGTATCCATTCAGCATCGTTTGAACGCGATTACTCGACAGACGCCTTTACCTTCCTTGGTCGCTACCTCTTTTATCGAGTCTTTGGGACAGGCGCAGCCTTCGGTGCGCAACTGATTGCCCGTGGCTTTTTTCTCATAATTTGTACATTGAATGCAATTTCATAAGGCGGAGTCATGTTCAAGGAAACACAGAACGAGTTGCTGACGCGGGTCGAGGGCCAAGCCCCTATGGGTCGCATGCTTCGGGAGAACTATTGGATTCCCGTCATGAAATCCAGTTCGGTACAAGCCGATGGCGCACCTGTGCCGGTGCGCCTCGTAGGAAATTCCTATGTGCTATTTCGCACTTCGGATGGTAGCTTGGGCTGCCTGGATGAGCGCTGCCCGCACAGGGGGGTGTCTTTGGCCTTGGCTCGTAACGAAGGGAGTGCCTTGCGCTGCATCTTCCACGGATGGGCCTATAACGTAAATGGCGTACCGGTGGAGGTGCCGACGCAAACAACGGAACCTGAACGTTTTGCGCAAAGTGTGAAGGTCAATCGTTACCATGTGCGTGAAGCAGGAGGGCTGATCTGGGTATGGCTGGGCGAGCCCAGTGGCGCTGAGATGCCGCCGTTTCCCGACTTCGAGTTCAACAGCCTACCTACAGAGAATGTCAGCATTCGCATTGGGAAGGTGCCTGTCAATTGGTTCCAGGGGGTCGAGGCTAATCAGGACTCTTCGCACGTGGGGATTTTGCACAAGAACTTTGTTAAGGGCCTGGGTAACCTGGAATTGATGGCCAAGAATCCCAAGCCCATCTATGAGGTCAAACGCACGCCATACGGTCATCAGGCAGCGGCGCTGCGCAGCCTGGACGACGGACGGGTATATGTGAGGCTGACCGAGTTCGTAATGCCCTGGTACTCGTTCGTTACGCCCATAGACATGGAGCACAGTGAACGCATCACCATTATTGCGGTTCCTGTCGATGACACACATATGAACTTGATTTACTTGCGCTACGACCCCGAGCGCGAGGTTAGTGGCGATCACTACCATCAGGTGTTGGAGTCCGATGATTTGTCGGCGATTCTTGACAGGGACGTTGCGCGTTGGGGGCAGGACCGCAAGGCGATGGAATTGGATGGAAACTTTTCCGGATACCACAACCTTGTGCTGGAAGACATAGCCGTGCAGTTGAGTATGGGCGCGATTGCCGATCGAGCGTCCGAGCAATTGTGTACGGGAGACCGCGCCATTGTCAGTGCCCGCCGAATCATGCTTGGTGCTGTGAGCGACTATCAGGAAGGCAAGGTTCCCGCGAGTGCGCAGTTGGCGGCTGGCGTACTCGCTGGAGTCCGAACTCAAGCGGCATTGTTGGCTGACGGTTGTGACTGGCGCGAGTCGGAGCTTGGGGCGAGGCCGCCGGTGTCTGCGACCTGATGTGCAGATGCTGATCTCTAAAGGGGACCGGCGTTACAGAGGGAAAAAATCGCGTTGATATAGCGATGGCACTAAAACGTAAGCGGGTTATCGATAGCGATTGATAGCCCGCTGTAGATGATTTTAGCTGCCCAGGCAGAAATGAAAAAAGGCCCCGAAGGGCCTTGTTTTCAGTACTCGCAGACTTCCCGGAACATCACTGGAACGCTGCAGAATAAAATTCTGGAGCGGGAGACGAGTCTCGAACTCGCGACCTCAACCTTGGCAAGGTTGCG
>JBEBXA010000181.1:0-4669 GCA_040391825.1 Pigmentiphaga sp. | reverse complement strand
TCCATATTGACGCTCATAATGCGCTCGCGCACGTCAGGAGCTTGCAAGGCTTCAATCAGTGCCGCGCTCAGTTGCCTGACGATGGGTTCAGGTGTTCCGCCCGTCGTCAGGAATCCATACCAGGATTCCGCCTCGAAATTTTTCAGGCCTGACTCGATGAAAGTCGGCACATTCGGAAAGAAGGCGGCGCGTTGTTTGCCGGTAGTGCCGATAACCCGCACCTTGCCCGCCTTCACCGTTGGAATTACGGTGCCGGTGTCGAACATGAAGTCGATCTGACCCGAGGCTAAGGCCAGGGTGGCTGGTTGCGCACCTTTGTACTGGACGATGGTGAACTCTGTTCCTGTTGCCAGCTTGAACATTTCCGCAACGAGGTGAGACATGTTGCCTACGCCGTGCGAACCCGCGTTTAGCTTGCCCGGATTCTTTTTCAAGTAATCGATAAACTCGCCCACGGTCTTGGCTTTGATGCTTGGCCCCACCGCCAGCAAATTCGGTGCCGTGGCGATCAGGGTCAGGGGTGCAAAATCTTTGACAGTGTCATACGGCAAGCTTTTCATCACCGTAGGGTTGATCGAATGTGCTGTTACCGCCAACAGCAAGGTATAGCCATCGGGTTGAGCTTTGGCCACGATATCGCTGCCTATGGTCGATCCGGCACCGGGTCGATTATCGACGACGACTGGAACGCCCCATTTCTTAGAGAGTTTTTCGCCGACAGCTCTTGCAATGGTGTCGGTTGTGCCCGCGGGTGTAAACGGTACGACGATGCGGACCGCTCGGTTGGGAAAGTTCTGTGAAAAGGCAGCGTTACAGAAAACCAAAGAAACAAAGAGAAGAATGAGCTTTTTCATTGCTTGGCCTCGTGAATCGTTGAGTGGATCTAGCAGGAGAATCGGAAGAAATAATGCTGCTTACAACAAGTCGGTTTCCTTCAACAGATCGAAGACCCGCTGCGGTGTCAGTGGCATTTCACGGATCCGGCAGCGCCGATAAAGCGCATCTTCAACCGCACCCGCCAAGGCAGCAGGCGGTGAAACGGATGCCCCCTCACCAACGGCCCGCATGCCCAGTGGGTTCTTCAAAGTGGGCTGGTCGAGGTGCTCGATCTTCAGTGGCGGCACGTCCGCCGCGCGCAACAGGGGATAGTCCATAAAGCTGCCGGTCAGAAGCTGGCCGGTGTCGTCGTAGATCAAGGCTTCGCCAAGTGCGGCGCCAAGTCCCTGGACCAAGCCGCCTTGACACTGGCCGTCGACGACCATCGCATTCAAGGGCACGCCGCAGTCGTGGGCCATTACGTAGTCGAGGATGCCAACGATGCCGGTTTCCCGGTCCACCTCGACCGCCACCATTTGCACCGCGCTGGACCACGTCACGGTGTCGGGGTAGTAGAACTCGGTTGCGGTCAGCCCCGGGCCGCCGAGCGGGACCATGCCCTTATGCGTGGAGGCGGCACGGGCCAGTGCAGCGAAGGAGCGCCGTATGTCCGGCGTGGCGCTGACGAACGCGCTTTCCTCATGCAAGCTGATTTCATCAACCGTCACGCTGAATGTCTGCGCGGCGAACGCCTTGATTTTTTCCTTCAACGATAAAGCGGCGAGCATCACGGCATTGCCGGTATTGACACCCACCCGGCTGGCGCCGGTTCCGAAGCCATGACGCATCAGCCGGGTATCGCCATTAAGTACGCGAACACGTTCTAATGGGACATCAAGATATTCAGCGCACACCTGCGCGAAGGTGGTTTCATGGCTCTGGCCCTGGCTGTTGACTCCAATTGCGACACTGATCTGGCCGCGGTCATCGATCGTGATACAAGCCCCTTCGCATGGCCCTACGCCCCCTGCTTCCAGGCTGCTCGAAATACCGATGCCGAGCAAGCGGCCCGCTTTCCTCGCCTCTTCCTGTTTGCGTCGCCAGCCGGCGTAATCGAAGGAGTCGGCAACCCGCTTCAGCAAGGCCGGATAGTCGCCACCGTCATAGCTGATAGGAACCCCGTCTCGGTAGGTCAAGCCATTGCTATAAGGCATCGCCTCTGCCGGAATGACGTTGCGCAGCCTCAGCTCAAGGGGATCGATACCCGTTGCCTGCGCCACGAAATCCAACATCCGGTCCATCACGAAAGCTGCCTCAGGACGGCCCGCCCCGCGAGTTGGACGAACCTCGGATTTATTGGTAGTGACACACCAGCCTTCCGCGCGGAAAGCGGGCACCCGGTAATGAGACAGGACGTGATTGACCGTATTGGTTGTCTGTACCATTTCATAGGAGTTATAGGCGCCGACATCCTTGATCAAGGTCAGATCCATGCCAAGCAAAGTACCGTCCTTGCGCGCGGCCACACGTACCGTATGCATCTGGTCCCGTGCATGCACCGCCATGAAGTTCTCTGATCGCGACTCGATCCATTTGACCGGACGCTTCCACCGCCTGGCCACCGCCGCCGCGGTCATGTCTTCGGGACAAAGACCTTTGCCGCCGAATGCGCCCCCAATATCACCGGAGATGATTCGAACGTGCTCGTAGGGCAAATCGAGCATGCGGGCAATCGCGTCCCGCAGGCGATAAGGCACTTGGTTCGTGGACCACACCGTCAACTCTTCGCGTAGCGGATCCCAGGCGGCGACAACCCCGCGTCCTTCCATCGCCATCGACGCCACGCGTTGAAGCGAAAGCCGCTCTTCGAGCACGAGCTCAGCGTCGGCAAACGCCGCATCGACATCCCCATGTTCGACCCGCAAGTGACAGATGGCATTCGGATTCGCTTCATACACCCGCTCGGCCTCGGGTTTCATCGCCGATTCCGCGCATAAGATGGCAGGTAGCGGTTCGTACTCCACCATTACGGCCTGCACACCTGCATTCGCGGCATGCCTGGATTCGGCGACCACCATCGCCACCGGCTCGCCCTGAAAGCTTGTCTTGCCACGGGCCAGCACGTAGTGGGGGTTGGTCAGGTGCAGATCGCAATAAGGATTCTTTAGCGTGCCGGGTTCGAGGATGTCGGGCATTGGTATTTCGAGTTCAGGATAGTCTCCTGGCACGATGACATCCAGCACCCCTTCGACTTTCAAGGCCTCGGTTTTATCGATGCTCAAAATTTTTGCGTGACCGTGAGGTGAGCGCACCACGCCCAACTGCAACATGTCGGGGAATCTGACGTCATCAACGAAACGTCCGCCGCCTGTCAACAGGCGCGGATCTTCGCGGCGGGGAATCGGCTTACTCAGTACCCGCGTTTCTGTGTGGCTTGCATGTGTCATCGCAGCTCCTGCTCGAATTGAACGAAACCGCCGTGTCGGGTCAGCCCTGGCCATCGCTTGCCCAGGCAGGCATACATGGCGCGTTTTGCCATGACGTTGATGAGATGCGATCGGTACGCCGCGGTGGCATGCAGGTCTGACATCAGCGACTCGACCGGAATGTTATGTGCGGGCAGGGCCGACGGATCAAATCGCTCAGTCAGCGCTTTCTCCAGGGCGGGAATGCGGATGACGCCATCGCCGGCTGCGCCGGTCACCGTCACACGTACCTTTTCGTCGAGCTTGGCAACAAATACGCCCACCAAGGCAAAGCGAGAGGCCTGACTCACAAACTTGGCATAGCCGGCCTTGGCAACCGGTTTGAACCGGAGTGCGGTGACGATCTCTCCGGTTTCGAGCGCCGTTGTGAACAGACCTCTGAAAAAATCGGATACCGGAATCGTCCGCATCGTAGTCTCGATCGTGGCGTTCAAGCCTAGACACGCGGCGGGATAGTCCGCCGCCGGATCGTTGTTTGACAGCGAGCCGCCGATCGTTCCGCGATGCCTGACCTGGGCGTCACCAATGCCGGCGGCGACCTTGGCAAGCACGGGAAGATATTGTTGGATCAATGCTGAAGAGGCGATCTCCTGGTGTGTGTTCATGGCGCCGACGACGAGTTCGCCTTTGTCGAGCTCGATCCGTTTCAGCGCAGCGATGCGGCGCAGGTCGACCAGTAGCGACGGCGCCGCCAGATCAAACTTCATCGCGGGAAGCAGTGTCATGCCACCGGCCAGTAGGCGTGCGTCTTCGCCCGCCTCGCGCAGAGCGTTAACCGCCTCCTCGGTCGAGGTCGGCGACAGATACTCAAAGGGACTCATGCGCGCGCCCTCCTTGATCTGCTTTCTCGCGCTGCAAGGCAAGCGCAGCCTGACCGATCGCCTTGACGATGTTGTTGTAGCCGGTGCAACGGCACAGATTGCCATCCAAGCCCTCGCGAATGGCCTGCTCATCGGCATCGGGGTGTTTCGACAGTAGATCCAGCCCACTCATCAACATACCTGGGGTGCAGTAACCGCATTGCAGGGCGTGGCACTCGGTAAATGCTTGCTGCAAGGGATGAAGGTCGTCCTCCCTGCCCAGCGATTCAACGGTGTCGACGCGTCCTCCGTCGGCCTGCAAGGCCAGCATCGTGCAGCTCTTGACCGAGTTTCCGTTGAAATGGACAACGCATGCGCCGCACTGACTGGTGTCGCAGCCCTGATGCGTTCCCGTCAGGCCGGCCCCCTCTCGGATCAGCTCGACCAGCAGAGTCCGGGCATCAATGTTGGCGGACCAGGGCTTCCCATTGAGCGTGAGGGAAACGGGATACTCGACCGGCGTTTGATTCTGCAATCTATTCATAGGTGCATCTACTCCAGAAGAAA
>JBEBXA010000180.1:0-4690 GCA_040391825.1 Pigmentiphaga sp. | reverse complement strand
ATACCGCGCGCCAGGGCGCAACTTAGGGAAGGCGGATGGTTTCCACCCATCCTGCAAAAGGGCAAGGTCGTACTGAGTGCTGTCACTGTGGACATGGCCTGGTCTTGAATAAGCACCTGCAATTTGTCTAACTGCCCAGTGTTGCGACGACGGTTTGACGCGGCTCAACGCTCTAGAGTGAGAGTGAGTCTGTCGCCATTTTTTTCAGTTTTGTCGAATTCGTGATGGAGATTTTTCCATATCGAATTTCCAAAGCGCCTTCCTGCTCCATCACACCTAGCACTCTATTGACTACCTGCCTTCGCGTACCCAACATGGTCGCGATTTCACCTTGCGACAAACTAACCTCGGCAGACTTGAAGGCACGCTTGGATCTGCCATGAACGTCCCTCAACAATTGCGCGATCCGAGCTTTTGTAGGGTGAGTCGCCGCACTTTCAAAGTGATCAAGCGCACGTCGGTGTTGTGTACCCAGGGCAATAAAAAGCGCAAATGCAAGGCGACCATTTTCAGCAACTATTTGGCGCAACAGGGTCGCGGGTATCCTGGCCAACTGGCTTTTTTCCTTGCATACCACGGTGTAAAAATAAGGAATCTGGGTCATGACAGGGCCGAGGCCATGAAAATTTCCTGGGAAATGAAGCCCGGCCGTGAAGTTTCTACCCGACGGTGTTTCGCGAATAAGACGCATCGACCCTGTTATCAGGATATATAGAAACTGGGCTACTTCCCCTCTTTTAACAAGACAATTTTCTGCCTCGACCGTGCACACATCGGCCGCCGCAACAATGCGCGAAACCGCGTCTGCCGGCCATTTAGAGAAAATTTCCGACTGTGAAATAACCAGCCTGAGCAATCTATTTTCCATAACACCAAGCCTCCTCGCATTGGCTTTCAGCAGCCGGATCGCTACTGAAAATGGCCAGCTCTGTTAATGCTGTTTTGGGCATTGAACATGCGTTTGCTGCAAGTCTATCTTGAATGGCAGGTCGGCTACAGCGATGGCTGAACAGATCAGTTTGCCGCTATTTGTTCTAGTTTTTTCGGATCCGTGATGGAGGTTTTCCCATATCGAATTTCCAGGATACCGTCACCTGCCATCGCACGTAGCACTAAGTTGACTAGCGGTGGCTATCCCAAGCAAGATAGATGCTCAACAATCCATCAAGAACAATGAGCACAAATAGGCCGTGATACGGTGAAGGTTTAATGCCTCGCCACCCCAAGGAAAGCATCCAATCCGGAATCTGCCGCCAGCAGTTCGGAAGCAGGTCCGCTATGAACGATGCTGCCACGTTCGAGCACGATGGCGTCGTGAGTGATGCTGAGCGCCTTGCGGGCGTTTTGCTCTACCAAGATAACCGACATGCCCTCGTCGCGAATGATCTGCTGCAGCACCTGCATCAACTCTTGCACGATGATGGGGGCCAGGCCCTCAAGGGGTTCGTCCAACAGCAGAAGGCGTGGGTTGAGCATCAGCGCACGGCCAATAGCCAGCATTTGTTGCTCGCCGCCGGATAGCTGGTTGCCCATATTCGAGCGTCGCTCCTGCAAGCGCGGGAACATTCCATAGATGCGCTCGACAGTCCAAGGACCAGGCACTGCGACGGCAGTGAGGTTTTCTTCAACCGTCAACGATTTGAATATATTGCGTTCTTGGGGAACCCAGCCTATGCCTGCCAGGGCACGTTGGTCAGGGCGCAAATGGGTAAGGTCGCGCCCGGCCAGCGAAATGGTGCCCGCAAAGCGATGGGTGTTGCCGATGATGGTATTGATGAGCGTGGTCTTGCCGGTGCCGTTGCGCCCCAGCAAGGCCAGGGCTCGGCCTTCCCCCACTTCGAGAGTGATGCCGGCCAGTACTTTGGCTTCGCCGTAGCCGGCCACCAAACCTTCGATTTTCAAGAGATCAGGCATATTCGCTCCCCGCCATTTCCTCACCCAGATAGACTGCTTTGACCCGGGGATCGCGGGCGATTTCAGTCTTGTTGCCTTCCACAAAAAGCCCGCCATTGACGAGCACCGAGATCCGGCTGGCAAAGCTGAACACCAGATCCATATCGTGTTCAATCAACAAGATGGTGACGTCGGGCGGAAGCTGCGCAACGGTAGTCAGTATCTCGCGCCGTTCGCCGTCGGGCACGCCTGCCACGGGCTCGTCCAGCAACAGCACACGAGGCTTGGCCGCCAGCGCCAGGCCGATTTCCAGCAGGCGTTGTTTGCCATAGGGCAGCACACCTGTTCTGCGGTCCATCACGTCCAGCAGATTGCACTGCTCCAGCAACTCTGCGCATTCATCCATGACTTCGCCCCGGCGTCCCAAGGAATGCAAGAACTGGCCACCCAGACCGAGGCGTTCGGATACCGCCACCGCGAGTGCCTCAGCTGGCGTCATCTCGGCAAAAAGCTGATTGATCTGGAAGGTGCGTACCAGCCCCTGGCGCGCGCGGGCGTGTACGGGCAAAGAAGTAATGTCCTTGCCTTCTAGCTCGATGCGGCCGCTGGTGGGAGGAATCACACCTGTAAGAAGATTGATGAGTGTGGTCTTGCCAGCGCCATTGGGCCCGATCAAGGCCTGGCGGGCGCCACGCTGGACTTGTATCGATACGTCGTTGGTCGCTACCAGCCCACCGAAGCGTTTGGTCAGCCCAAAGGTTTCAAGGACGATGCTCATGTCGCGCTCCCTTGGCCACGGCGGAACCAGGTCCACGGACGAATCAGCTTTTCATGCCCGACGATGACGATCACCACCAACAGCAAACCGATCCAGAACTGCCAGTACTGCGGGGTAATGCTGGACAGCCAGTCCTGCATGAGTTTGAAGATGACCGCGCCGATGACACCTCCGTACAAATACCCTGCCCCGGCGATCACCAACATCAGCAAGACATCGGCCGAGCGATGAAAATCCAGTACGTCGAGCGAGGCAAAACCGGCGGTTTGCGCCAGCAAGGCACCAGCGACGCCGGCATAGGCGGCAGCCAGCGTGTAGATGGCGGCGCGACGCCGATTGACAGCCACCCCCATGGCCGCCGCCCGCAGCGGGTTCTGCCGGATGACTTGCAAGGACATGCCGAAGGGCGATCTCACCATATACCTGGCGAACAAGAACAGGATCGCCAACACGGTGACCGAATACAGATAGGCCGTACGCCCGAACATATCGAACTCGAACCTTCCGAACAAAGGCACCATGGTGACACCCGTCAAGCCGTCGGCGCCGCCGGTAAGCCAGTCCATTTTGTTGGCGATTTCGTACAGAATCGAAGCAACGCCCAGGGTCACCATGAGCCGCGTCAGGTCCGTGCCTCTCATGATCAGAGCGCTGCTGAGCAAACCCACCAGGGCGCAGAGGGCCGCCGAGGCCACCAGACCCAGCAAGGGATCAATGCCGTAATGCTTGGCCAGCAGCCCGGCGCAATACGCCCCCAGCCCCAGGAAAGCGCCATGCCCCAGCGACACGATGCCGGCGTACCCCAGGATCAGGTCGAGCGACACTGCAAACAGCGCAAGTATCGCCAGTTCATTTAGCAGCAGAAATCCTCTGGGCAAAACAAAAGCTGCCCCAATAGCGACGGCCCAGAACAGAATTTCATAAGCCCGCAAGTGCCCCCAACGAGCACCCAGGGCACGCACGGCCGCGCTGCTAGCGATACGGCCACTTGTCGTGGTGGAAACGGCGGTATTCATTTGCCCCCCGCTTTAGCGAAGAATCCTTGCGGCCGCCACATCAGGGCCACGATCATTACGCAATAAATGATGAAAGCCCCCATGCTGGGAATGTAGTATTTGCCCGCGACATCAGCGATGCCCAGCAGCAGCGACGCCAGCAAGGGCCCGATAATGCTGGTGGTTCCCCCTACAGCAACCACCAGCAAGAAATAAATCATGAACTTCAGCGGGAAGGTGGGATCGAGTCCCAACAAATCGGTGCCCAGCGCACCGCCCAGTCCCGCTAGGCCGGAGCCGAATGCAAAGGTCGACAAAAACACGAAATTTATGTTGATGCCCAGCCCACTGGCCGCGCGCGGATCATCTACCGCTGCGCGCAAACGACTACCGAACCGGGTTTTGCTCAGGATCAGTTGCAGCACGATGACCAGGACGATACAGATGGCGATGACGAACAGCCGGTAGTGGCCCACGCCCATGCCGCCGATTTCCGAGCGTCCGCTAAGCCATTCAGGAAGCTGCAGGAATTGCTGCTGCGCACCCATGAAAAAATCAACCGCAGCCATCGCCATGAAAGTCAGGCCGATGGAAAACAGCACCTGGTTCAGGTGTGATTGGCCGTACACCCGCCGATACAAAGTACGTTCCAGCACAGCACCCAGCGCGGCCGACACAATGAACGCCAATGGCAGACAAAGTAGAAAGGGCACGTTCAGGCGCGACATCAGCAACACCGTGACGTAGCCGCCCGCCATCGCGAATGCGCCATGCGCCAGGTTGATGAAATTCATCAAGCCCATCGTGACGGCCAATCCGCAGGCCAGCACAAACAGCAGCATGCCGTAGGCAATACCATCGAACAGAATGGTTAACATGAAAGCCTGCCCGGAGACACCGCGCCCGACACTGCGAACACGGCAAGAGGAAGAAAAAGAGAAAAAGAAAAAGAAGGAGGCCCCCACGCTTGGCACTGCGTGCCGGCGCTGCCCCCCGAGGGGGTGCTTTTTGCCTTGGGGCGGCC
>JBEBXA010000179.1:0-4734 GCA_040391825.1 Pigmentiphaga sp. | reverse complement strand
AATTACACTCAGGCGATTTCCCATGATGTCTCCGATAGCAAGCCTGCGCGGGGAGCTTCCCGCACAGGCAGATTTAAGGAGATTGTAGTCGGGCGGCAAATATCGCTGGGAAAAGGCGGCGGCTATTGGTCAATGCGGTAGTGCGCCAACTTGTCCGTATCCAGAGTCAGGCCTATGCCGGCTCCGTTCAGCGCAAGCAAATGGCCGTTTTCTATTGATAGCTGCTGTTCGCACAAAGAGTCCGCGGCATCCAGGAATGTGCTGAATTCGTGTTCGTGGCGGGCTTGGTAAGAATAGGCAAACTGCGCCGCCGCAGCTGCACCAATGTGCATATCGCCTTGTGAGCCGCTATGGACCGGTACGTGAAATCTGTTGCAGAGCGCGATGGTATCGCGAGCTTGCCGATATCCGTTTCTTACGACTTTGACTACAACTGCCCGAACGGCGCCAAGTCTCAACTCGTCCAGTACGTCGTCAGGTGTGAGGCAACTGTCGTCACCGCTGAGTGGGATGGTCGTTGCCTGGGCGCACAATAGCCTGCCTGCGGTGTCGCGCACAGGTAGTGGTTCTTCGATCAAGCCTACGCCCAGTTCTTCAAGCTGGGGCAGAGCCTTCAACAAGACTAGCGGTTCAAGTGATTGATTGAAGTCGATGGAGATAGCGACCGCATCGCCGACCAGCCGCCTCAGCTCTCGGATAAAGCGCACGTCGCGTTGGCAGTCCTGCTGGCCTTTGAGCTTGAATGCCTGGAAGCCGTAGGCGCCGGCCATTTCCTCTGCCTCGGCCAGCATTGCCGTTTCCGCCCCCATGCGTATCCGCCAGTTCAGTTTCAGCGGCTTGGCTTGTGCGCCGAATAGATGGGCACATGGTATGCCCAGCGCCTTACCCTGCGCATCGTGGATGGCGATGTCGATCGCGCCTTTAGCAGTCAGGTTGCCTGCCACGGTATTGAGCACTTCCCAGGCGCCTGTCAGATCAAACGCATCGAGCCCGCAAAGACGGGGGGCAAAGTAATCGTTGACGATGGCCACCAGTGATTTTTGCGTGTCGCCAAGAATGGTGGGGCGCGCGGGAGCATCCGCGATGCCTTGCGTTCCATCCGACAAGGTCACTACGATGAGCACATTGTCGATCTCTTTCATCTCGCCCCGTGCCCATTTTATTGGGTGCAGCAGAGGAATGAGATAGGGAATGGCCTGCACATTGCGTATTGTCCTTGCGCTTCGATCACTTGCGTCTTTCATGCTTGCCCTTAATGTTTTGCTTCATCCAGGCCCGCTGCTGAAACGCGAGAGGCCCAAGCGGAGAGTTGATGCTGCACGAGGCTTGTTTGTTCCGCTGCGGTATTGGGTTGAACCGTTTTTCCGTTTGTCCTGTATTTTGCTACGACCTCAGGGTTGGTAAGCGCTTTACGGACTTCAGCGTTGAGCTTCGAGACGATGCTCTCAGGTGTTCCTGCTGGCGCGGCCAGACCAACCCACCCTTGTAGAGTGAAGGTCTTGAAGCCTTGTTCGGCGAAGGTGGGGATGTCTGGAAACATGGCGCTGCGCTGTTGTCCCGTTACGGCAAAACCCAGAAGACGCCCGCTTTTTATCAGCGCTCCAACCGAGGTGCCGTCCGCGAAGAGATAGTCGACTTGTCCACTGGCGGCGTCCATTGCCGCAGGGGGTTGGCTCTTGTAGGGTACGGGCAGCGCCGTGATCTGCGCCAATTGGTTGAAGGTGCTGGTGGCAACCAGGCTGGTCGTGGAGCCGTAGCCGAATGAAAGCTCTTTCGTTCTCGCCCTTGCCACGAACTCGCTCAAGGAGGTCCCGGCCTTGGGGTTGACCGCCAGAATCATAGGGTCAGAGGTCAGCAGTGCGATATGAGAGAAATCCTTAACGGGATCGTAAGGCAGATTCTTGATGAGGTTAGGGTTGGCTGAATGAGAGGCTGCGGTCGCCACCATCAAGGTGTAGCCATCCGGCGCTGAATTGACGACGAACTCGGTCCCGATTCTGCCGTCGGCGCCAGGCTTGTTAATGACCATGACCGGTTTGCCCATGGATTTGGACAGCTCGTCGGCCAAGGTACGCGCGATGAAATCGCTGCCGCTGCCCGCGGCGTAGGGTACGACGATCTGGATCGGCTTTTCCGGGTAAGCGGCGAAGGCGGTAGTGCCGTATAGGAAGGCTGCTAACGCCGAAGGCAGTGCCAGACGCAAGGTCGATGGGATGTTGATGAGCTTCATTATGTGTCTCCTGCGTGTTTCATGGGGTTTGCGATAGACCGCACCGCAAATGTCGCAGCGAGGTCTCCAGTTCTGTCGTGCCGCGTCCAAAGTGCGGCCCGGGGCATATCATTAAAAATTTTTCAGTAGCGCCCAGGCTTTCAAAAACGCTTAGGGTGCCGGCGCGGTCGAAAATGTCATCGTCCCAATGCTGGATGAACAGAGTTCGCGCGCTTACGTTTGGCCCTTCGACCAGAAGGTGGCCGCTATTGGCATGGTTCGCCGACCACTTGCCCAGGACGGCGGTTTGGATACGTTTACAGCGCGCCACTACGGCAAGCCCATAGGCGGTGCCCATGGAGAGTCCATACCAGGCCATGCGGCCGGCATCGATCACCGGTAATGCCGCAAGCGAATCAATAAGGTGCAGCCAATCATTGGCCATGTCGTCAACATGAGGATCGCTGGCCCAGTATTGTAGGAACTCGGTCAGCAATTCGGATCTGTCGGAGGTGGGCTGAACGCGCCGCTGCCCATGAATCGGGCCATCGATGGCGGCCACCGCGAAACGGTCTACCCCGACCAGGTGTTCCACCAGGGTCAGGATAGAGTCGTCGCGCTTGTGGCCCGAGCCGCCATGTTGTATCAGTACCAGCGGGCAGGGGCCCCGAGCGGGGTCGGGCGTCCAGAGCATCCCCGGGATACACCGCCCAGTCCGCATGGTTTGGAATCCTCGTTCCCGGATGCCAGGAGCATAGGGGACGGTAGATAACCACCGGATCGGAATGTTTTCCTCGGCGCGAAGAGAGCTCATGCAGGCTCGTTTGTGTTGAGAAAACCTGTTTGATCGAAGATCAAGCCGGTCTGCTCGGCGGCAACGATGACGTCCGGATGCCAGGTGATGCGTCCAACTTCGGCGTCAGTGCCGCCAACCACGGAGTAGATCACCAGGTCGTGCGGGTTCGGATTGCGAAAGCCGCGCATCAAGCCTACCGGCACGGAAATGCAGTCCCATTGGTTGAGCTCGACTTCATGTTCGCCTCGTTCGCCCCAATACACGATCATCTTGCCGTTTAGCGGAAAAAACACTTCTTCCGTCTGGTGCGCGTGCAGGTTGGCGCCTTGCCCCACAGGGACTTCAATCAAGCTGACGCCGAAACGATGTTCACCTTGAATCGCCGGTTGTACGCCTTTGTTCTCCAGAACCCCTCGGTTAATGATTTTGTACAGGCGTTTATGGAATCCAGGCATGCGGCTTTCAATGAAGGTTTCGCCGTAGGGCTCCACTTTTCCCCATCGGGCGATACGTGTGGCTTCCATTTGTTGAACATCGATGTCCATGCTTTCTCCTTATGTGAATAATCAAGAGTGAAATCGCTTGAATATCGGGTATGTGAGGAGTCTAGGAATCTCTGTTTTGATCGTCCAATACCATTTTATTTTTAAGTTGATAAAAAAAGGTTATGGAATGAAAATTGACGAATCATGGATCTACGACAATTACGTTATTTCGCCACTCTTGCCACACAACAGCATTTTGGGCGGGCTGCCGACATCCTGCATATTGCTCAACCCGCCTTGAGCCGTCAGATCCGCTTGCTTGAAGAGGAGTTGGGCGCCCAGCTTTTCGAGCGCCACGCGAAAGGCGCCACGCCTACCAAGGAAGCCTTGCAACTGCTAGAGCGGGCTACCTTCATATTGCGCTACCTGGACCAGACCAAACTGGACCTGATGGCTAGGCATGCGACGCCGAGCGGATTGGTGACGGTGGGGCTTTCGCCCGGATTGGCCGCTTTGCTTTCGGCCCCGTTGGCGCACGCGTTAAAGCAGCGCTATCCGGCCATTCGCCTGAAAATCGTCGAGCGCTTTGCTCCGTCGCTCTACGCAATCCTGATGGACGGGACGGTGGATCTTGCGATACTCAGCAATCCGATTCCGCCCTTGAACATGAAGTTGCTTCCCCTGTTGTCCGAGAAAATCTGCGCAATAGGTCCTTTCGGAGACCCCAGGCTGCAGCGTGGCACTCTGGGTATTCGCCAACTGGACGGCATTCCCTTGATATTGACGGGTGTTTCCAAATCTGGGATCAGGCTGGAATTGGAAGCCGCCGCGGCGCGCGCGAACATCGTCCTGGATGAAGTCATTGAAGTCGAATCGCTGGAGGTGGCGCGGCGTCTGGTTATCGAGGGCATAGGCTGGACTGTGCACTTTGCCGCGCCTATCCAGGAGGAGTTGGAAAAAAAATCCTTGGCGGCGGTGCCGATCACCGGCCTGCGGCTGAGCCGCGTGATCGCGCGTGCGGTGGAGCGCCCACCTTCGCGTGCGACCGAGGTGCTGATGGCTTTGCTCCACGAGGTTGCGGTGGATATGGTGAAAAGCGGCAAGTGGCCCCACAGCACTTTGGCTGCCGCGGGGCAGCTTATCGCTGATGCGCGGGGTTTCAGTCCTGGCTGCTAGCCATTGCTTTGAGTGCTTGGCCTTTCCATAGCGTCCAGGGGCGGTCGATGACGCCCTGGTTGGTGGCG
>JBEBXA010000178.1:0-4821 GCA_040391825.1 Pigmentiphaga sp. | reverse complement strand
CTGCAGAGCTGGAAAAGACGGTTTCTTGATCCGGTAGGGGCTTGGCTTAGGCTGGCGCGCTTGCGGGTGCCGGCCTGTGGTTCACAACTACTGTTAAGGTTGCTTGAGTCCGGCTTGCTGGATGAATGCGCCAAACCGTTTGACATCGCCAGCAATGATTTTGGCAAGCTCGTCAGATGAGGTCGGTGTGGCTTCGAAGCCTAGCGTGCGCAATTGCTTTTTTGCATCGTCATTCTGCAAAGCGCGAGCAATCGATGCGTTGATTTTTTTGACGATATCGGATGGGATGCCCGCCGGACCCGCGATGCCGACTGACACGGTGTACTCCACTGGAATGCCACTTTCAGCCAAGGTGGGAATTGCTGGCTGTTGAGCAAAGCGTTGAGGAGTTGTTACAGCTAATGCTCGTAACTTACCGTTCAGGATGTTTGGCATGGCGGACATATCGCTGATGGCGATGTCCACTTGTCCAGATAGTAATGCCAGAGTGGCGGGTGCGGCGCCATTGTAGGGAACATGCAGCAATTTGGCTCCCGAAGCTTGAGCGATCGATTCCCCAACAAAATGCGCACCGGAACCTTTGCCTGTTGAGGCAAAAGTGACTTTCCCTGGCGACGCTTTGGCTTGTGTGATCAAGTCGGCCATGGATTTGATGTTGGACGCACTATTTACCAAGACAAAATAGGGTCCTTTTGCTATTTGGCTGATGCTGGAAAAGCTCTTGATCGGATCATAGGGCAGTTTGTCGTACATCGCTGACGACACTGCGTGGGTACCGGGCGCGATCAATAGCAGTGTGTACCCGTCGGCAGGGGCTGCGGCGACATAGCTTGCCGCGATGGTTCCTCCTGCCCCCGCACGATTCTCGACAAACACGGTGTTGTTCCATTCATTGGCCAGTCGCTCGGCCAGTATGCGCGCCGTGATGTCGGATGAACCTCCAGCCGGAAAGCCCACAACGATCTTGACTGAACGCGAAGGGAAAGCCGAAGTATCTGCCTGAGCCGCGATGGGTGAGGTCAGAGACAGCAGGATGGTAAATGCGAACAGCAACTGGGTGGTGTATGCCTTCATCATGAATCCTGTGTTGATGTAAATCCTGCGATTGGCGTTAGGAGTGCTGTGCTGGAGGGGAGCACTTCTGCTTGTTGATTGATACGAAATGAGCATACAAATATAGGTTGTTTTATGCAACTTATATTTAAAATCAACTAATTGAAAATGCCTCGTTATCGGTTCTGTTGGGAAGGGTGGCCGTGCTGCTGGCCGAGGTTTTGCAAGGTATAGTGTTAATACCTTCCTAAAGGGAGTTACCCTGAGATGGGCATGCTTTCAATAGGATGCGCAGCTCATTCAAGAAAACAATGACATCAAATCAACTTAAATTAGCGGCATCGGGCAAGGCCGGGGCCTTATTCCATGAGGGTGGGGCCGAGCATCCGGCAGAGGTTTTCGACCACAATCTTTCGTACCGGCTCTCCATCCTGAATACTTTGCTGGGAAAGGCGACTGCGGAAATCTATGGCGCGGAGAACCTCACCAGCCATCAGTGGAAAGTCATGAGCGTGATCTGCAATTTTTCGCCGATTCCTGCCTCAGATATTTTGCGATGGGTCACACTCGATAAATCCGCAATTTCGCGTGCCGTTCGCAAATTGCAGGCACTAGGCCTTATTGAGCGAAGGCTGAGCAATAGCGACGCTCGTATTACTCACTTGTTGCCAACGCGCAAGGGCTTGAACATGAACAAACGTATTGCCGAGCAGATTACAGCGCTGCAAAGTAGTTTGTTTGGGTCTACTCCCGACGCCGCGGTCCGATCTCTGTTTGAGACGTTCGATCGGCTGGAGTCGCAACTGCGGCAGCGTTACAGTGTGGTCGATGAATAGCTCGCTTTGGACCTTATGTGTTGACGTGCCAAACGCGGGTGGGAATTTGATTAAGCTCTTCCGCTCCATGAGGGCCGACCACAACACCGGCTCCGATATTGACGCGACGTAGTCCTATACAAGCATTCGGTTCCAATTCCAGAGACATTCCTTCGACCAGTACCAAGTCGGCACGGCGTACACCAGGGAGGTGGCGGAGCTCCAGTTGTTCTTCTCGCGTTCCTAGCAGTTGTTCGCGATTGACGGGCGTGAAGCCGGTGCTACCAAAAGTCAATGTGTGCAACAGAGGGGTTTTGCTCCAGCATCCAGCCGCGGAGATCGGTGCTTCCATGGCAGCAACCACTTCGCCAAATGTGACCCCCGGCCGTATCGCTCTGAGGCCTGCCTCGTAAGAGCTCCTGGAGACGGTTTCGCATTTTTGCAAATCGCTGTCGATTGGGTCTAGGGCTACACACATCTGAACTTGTGCCTCTTGGCTGCCATACAGCGTGTGGATTTCTGCTTGAACTACATCCCCGCGACAGAGAGTGCGGGGTGTTTCCGCCCGCAAAGTCCATCGGGGCGCTCCCCAGCCGATGTTCTCTACTCCCGATTGGAGACTCAGGAAAGGATAGCGTACGTCGCATCCTGATCGATAAATCTCGCGCATGACTTCCGCATAAACAATGGCTTCGTTGACACCTGGGCGTGCGGTCTCGGCCATAACTGCGCAGGCTTGCTCGCTGACCTTGGCAGCATAGCGAAGCAGCGTGAGTTCCTCTTCGCTCTTGACCAGCATGAAGGTAGTGAAGTCATGGGTAAAGTCACAGATCGTGGCTTGTGGAAGCGCAGCTAAAAGATTGTTGTAGAAGCCTAGGGGAACCAGACCTTCCGTTTCACCAGGAGCAGTAGGCGTTAGGCCGACTAAACCGATTCGACTGTTGCCAAGCTTCTTTTCCTGTAAAACGCCGGCTGCTTTGGCGCCACCAAACCCGATCCGGTAGTCCTCGGTCCATAGGGCTATGCCCCGTCGCTGGCTTTCAAACGTGCGAGACAAGCGACCCGTGGCGAACGTCAACACGATAGCGTCGCCTTCCATTGGAAGAATAACAATCGAATCGAGAAAATCGTCGATCAGGTAGCTCTCCAGGCGTTCTCTTCCTTGAAAACTGCCCACTACCAAGGCCTCGATACCTTGGCGCTTCATGATGGCTCGCAAGCCGTTCCAACGCCTGTCCCTTTCTTTGAGCGTGAGTACCGGGCCCATTGTCTGTGTTTCTGCTTGCATCACGTTTCTCTGTTGATTGGAAATTAGCGCTGGCTGTTCGCGCCATGGAGCGCCTTGAGTTGGCTTGCGATTTCCACGTGGGGGCGAATGTCGATTGTTTCCGCGAAGCCACCTTGATCGATAGTGGCCATGGAGGCCTGTTGTCGCTGGTACGGTTGCAGGCCCCAGACGGACGGCACGATTGAAGGTGTCCGGCACCATGGCTTCAATGCTTGCCCTTCAATAAAGGCAGAGACTTCTCGTTCCCATAACCTACGGGTGACGACCACACCAATATCTGCCCGCCCCAGCTTTTCACTATCACGATCTGCCAGCCGCCCCTGCCCCATTTGCGCAATGTCGTCCTGGAGCCGAACGAGGTCCACGCGACTATGGTCCAGGTCTTGAAGACGAACCGCTCCGCTCAGGATATCTGCACACATATCTTGGTGCGCGGTGTCGATGGTGCGGCGCCGCGTCTCACGTCGTGCTTTGAACTGCTCTACAGCTTCGTCTTTGATGGGAACCCGGTGCAAGCTGAACTGCATGTGCTGCTTGTCATCGATAGGCACCCACCAGAAAAGGGATTCTTGCCATTCCACGTCGGCTTCATTGGGCAAAGCCGTCATATAGAAAATATTGGGCATCCCGAACTGCTGGACGCGCAGTCGCCCGTCTTCTCGTTTGAAGGTATAGGTGACTCCCCAATCGGACTCCTCCGCTTGCAGGTTCTTGCCTAGACCAATTCCCGCGAAGGACGCCCGGTTATCGCCATGTACGAAGCCGACATGCGCCATATCGAGCGCGTTCTCCAGGTTCTGGAAATAATTGCAGTCCCTGAAATATGAATCGATTTCGAGCAGTCCTTGAAAGCGTTCGAACTCAGGGTAGCGGGGTAGGTCTGGCGGTGCTCCTGATCCGAAGTAGGCGAAGACCAGTCCAAGATACTCTTGCGTAGGCCAGGTCTGGAGGTGAATCCGGTCGCGAAACGAAGACTCTTCGGCGGGTTGCTCCAGGCAGTTGCCGTCCGGGCCGAATTTCCAGCCGTGGTAGAAACACCTTATGGCATTACCTTCGACCCAGCCCGTAGAGAGTTGAGTGCCTCGGTGTGGGCACCGGGCTTCGGTAAGTACCAGAGACCCGTCTTCGCTACGGTACAAGGTGAAGCTTTCGCCCATAATGCGCAAGGGTACGGCATAGCCGGGCTTCAAGTCTGAACTGTGGTAGACCGGTTGCCAGAATTTGCGAAGATAGCCGCCAGCCGGAGTGCCGGGGCCCGTCAATGCATAATTGATTCGATTAGCCCGTCGGGCCTGCAAAACTTCAGAGTTCTTGGCAAGGACTTCCACGTTCGATTCCCCACATGTCAAATACGGTTGATTCGGCGCGCTTGAGAAGCTGCTTGCGTATTGATTTCGCGAGATGCTAGTGCAGCGTATTCAGCATACAAACAAAGGTTGTTTCTAGCAACTTATATTTAAATACAACTAATTTAAGAGACGGAAAAAATCCTGTTGGCCTATGGAAGAATGTCCAGATTGAGGGTGATAACGCAGAGAGAAGAGGTAAGCCGCAGAGGAATAAAGGCAGAACTCCCAAGAAAAATCATTAGATTTCCTTATGTTTTCGGCTAGATGATTAAGTAGTCCCTGGCCCTGCCCTTCAATACAATCTCCTCAAGGCAAA
>JBEBXA010000177.1:0-4833 GCA_040391825.1 Pigmentiphaga sp. | reverse complement strand
GTGCAACCGTGCGCAACAAAGCGGCATCGCCAGGTTGGAAGAGTTCTCGGCGCGTCTGCGCAGCTACGCAAGCTGACCGGATGGCCACCACGTTGCTCCATCGGCCGGATGCAACGTGGTGCAATACGCTGAATCCACAGATTCCAAGCACTTTCGTCTGAAGAAGCCTCTTCCAGAATTCACTGCCTGCTCAAGCCGTACTGGTTGGGGCTGGGCTGTGATCCCGGTTCTCGATCATCCGTCTTGCAAGCTGTTCCATGAGCCGCGCCCGTATGTCCGCCGCCTGAGTGTCTAGCCATAGATTGCGGGTCTCGAGCGGATCGTTTTCCAGGTCATAGAGTTCGCCCCAGTCGACGTCGGCATAAAGGGATAGCCGCCAGCGTTGCGTGATCAGTGTGCGCGCACTGTTCGGGCCGTCCAGGCCTAGATAGTCGCGCTGGTTCTCTTCTTCGACAATCACCGCGTCACGGGACGGAATGGCATTTTCCGAGCCCTGTTCCAGCATGTCGCGCCCTTGCATGCCGTTGCAGGGGGCAATACCCGCCCGCGTCAGGATCGTGCGTGCGATATCCACGCTGCTGCCCAGTTTCCCGTGAACCACCGGCTGCTGAAATTGAGGGTCCGACCAGATGAAGGGCACGCGGATCAGGCCCTGGTAGTGGGCGGGTCCCTTGTAGATGAGTCCGTGATCGCCCATCAGGTCGCCGTGATCGCTGGTGAAAATGATCACGGTATCGCGCGCCAACCCGGTACGTTCCAGCGTGTGCACGAGGCGCCCGACGACATCGTCGATCATGGAAATCATGCCGTAGGTTAGCGCGATCGCGCGGCGGGCTTCGTCCGGCGTTACCGCCGAAAGACTGGTGGAAAATCGTTTCGAGCGATTCGAGTCGGCACCGGCCGCCCACCGTTTTTCGTGAATGCGGCGCACATGGGGTGGCGCGTCCGGTCCCGGCGGCCTGCATGTCTCTGGCAAGATCACATCGTCTGGCGAATACATGTCCCAATAGCCGCCCGGCGGTGTGAAGGGATGATGGGGATCGGGAAACGCGCATTGAAGGAAGAAGGGGGTGCCAGCTGTTTCATCGGCATGGCGTTCCAGGTAGGCACAGGCCCGATCGCCGATATACGCGCTCGAATACAAGCCCTCGGGCAGGCGCGTACGCCATGCCTGTATATCTCCCATCGGCGGCGTGGGCCAAGCGTTATCGTATCCGCAGGCCTGCTGGAATGCCGGGTCCTGCGCCGCTGCCCATCGCTGCCAATCGCCGAAGGTCAGGTCGCCATGGTGGTTGCACAGTTCCACGTGCTGGAAGCCATAGTAGGGCAGTGTGAGCGAGTGTTCCGGATTCTTCCAGTTGCCGCGCCGTTCCTGCTGATATTCAGACCCTCGGACGCTGCGTCGCCGAGATTCATCCAGGCCTTCCATCACTTGCAATTCGACATGGACCTCCGGCAGGGCGACTGCAGGCGTGTCATTCATATTCTGGAGATGACTCTTGCCGATCAGGGCTGTCCGGTAGCCGCCCGCGCCCAGCAGTTCGGGGTAAGTCACTTCGTCCAGGCTCAACGGTACGCCATTGCCGCGCGCGCCATGCACGGACGGCATGCGTCCGGTCATGATGCTCGCCCGATTTGGCATGCAGGCGGGCGACGCGACGTAGAAACGGTCGAACCGCGCGCCTCGCGCTGCCAGGCGATCGATATGCGGAGTCCTGAGAACGGCGTTGCCATAGCAGCCGAGATGATCCGCGCGCTGCTGGTCGGTGATGATGAACAGGAAGTTCGGTACTGATGTCATGTGACTGGTTCAGTCCAGATTGATGTGGGTCTCGCGAATCACTTCGCCATAGGTCTTGAGATCGGAGGCGATGATCTTGGCGAGGGTGGCCGGTGTACCGCCCGTGGGCTCGACACCTTGCATGGCCAGTTGTTGGCGCACCGAGGGGTCTTGCAGTACTTGGTTGATGGCGCTATTGAGACGTTCGACGATCGGTGCCGGCGTGTTCTTCGGGGCCATCAGTCCATGCCACAGCGCAAAGGCGTAACCGGGGTATCCGCTTTCGGCGACGGTAGGTAGGCTCTTCGCGGCACTGATACGCTGCTCGCTGGCGATGGCGTATCCCTTCACCCGCTTTTGTTCGACATATTTCAGCAGCGCCGGCATGGTCGAGAACGTGACGTCCACTTGCCCGCCGATGACGTTCGCAATCGAATCGCCGCAGCCCTTGTACGGGACATGGATCATGTCGATACCGGTCCGGCGTTTGAAGACCTCGCCTGCCAGGTGGGGCACGGTCCCAGTCCCGCACGACGCATAGGAAAGCTGGCCAGGATGCGATTTCGCGTAGGTCACCAGCCCCGCCAAGGTATCGAAGGGGAGGTCGAGCCGGCCGCCGATAATGACGGTAATGCGGCCGATTTGCGCAATGGGTACGAGGTCGGTTCGCGGGTCGTAGCGCGCCTTGCTCGTCAGCAGAGGATTGATCGCGATGGCATTGTTAGCCAGCAGCAAGGTATAGCCGTCGCCGGGCTGCTCCATGATGTATTTCACCGCCGTCGTTCCGGATGCGCCGGGTTTGTTCTCGACGATGACGGTCGTACCCAGGACGTGCTGCATCTTGTCCGCGAGCAAGCGGGCTAGCATGTCGTTACTGCCACCGGGAGGCGTGGGCGAGAGGATGTGTATGTGTTTGCTCGGGTAGTTCTGGGCGCTGGTCATGCCGCTGCACAGCGAAGCCACGAGCAATGCGATGAAACGCAGGGTACGCAAGTAAATCATCCATGTCTCCAGATTGTTATCAACATTGCCGTCGCGCCGTAGGGCTGCGTTCGGTGTGGGCTATGATACGAAACGATGCAAATCCGGACCAATACCAATCCGGCTTGCCTCCCAGACTGATTCGAGCTGGGCGGTATCCGCAGAAGAGGTAGCTTGTCTAATGAAAATGCGGCAGTTGGAACAGTTCATAACGATCTGCGAAACAGGCAGCATCAGCAAGGCGTCAGTCCAGCTCCACATTGCGCAGCCGGCCCTTGGCTTGCAGATGCGCCAATTGGAGAAAACATTCGGTAGTCAGTTGCTGCTGCGCCATCCGCGCGGAGTGCAACCCACGCCCGCAGGCGAGATCGTGCTCGCTTGGGCCAAAGATATGCTCGAGCAAAGCGTGGGGGTTAAACGGCGCGTGCGCGCCGTGCAAGCCAGCCGGCCGGTTACGCTGACGCTCGGCATGAGTCCCAGTACGTCGTCGCTGCTCGCCGTCAGGCTGCTGGGCCGGGTGCAGGAGGTGGTACCCGCGTTGAAGCTCAGGGTGGTTGAAGAGTTGAGCCACATCCTCGCCGAATGGATACAAGAGGAAAGGTTGGACCTGGCGCTGCTTTTCGATTGCGAGGCTCAATTGCCATCCGCCGTGGCACTCGCTTGCGAGAATCTATATTTCGTGACCTCGCTTGCCAATGCTGCGCGACTGGTCGGCGACGGAACCAGTATCAGGCTGCGCGACGCATTGGCTTGGCCACTCGTCATGCCGAGCGAGATCGGCCCGGTCCGCAAGACCGTCGAGGCGGCGGCCCGCCAACTGGGTCTGGTCGCCGACGTGGCTTTCGAAGTGCATTCCATGGACGTTGTGCGTGACTTGCTCCGCTGCGGCCAAGCTTCGGGCATCATCCCCTATTCATTGGTTGAACGCGATATCGCCGGGCGTCATGTGACGGCCCGCCTGGTGGTCGAGCCGACGTTGTCGCGCACCTTGCGCCTGGTGCGTTCTCCGGCCTGCGCCGCCCACCCGCAAACCGATGCGCTTGAGCGCCTGATCCAGGCGGAATTGCAAGCTGCTTGCGGCAATGAGCCCGACCGCGGATATCGTCCCTTGATTCAACATCAGATGTCTTGATCTGAGTCGCTTTCGTGCCGCAATAGCCTGCTCGTTCAGATTCTGGCCTTGGAGCTTCCTGAATCCGTTTCGTCGGTGCTCTTCCCATGGCCGCTGAGCTCCGCGCCCGCGTCCGGGGACAGTCTCAGACAAAGCGGAACGGCGAACATGCACAGCAGGCCGACGGTCACGAAGGCGATGGAAAAGTCGCTCAGTCGAAGACTGTCATGCCCCCATGTTCGCATGGAAATTTCCAGCGCCATGGCGGCTACCGCAATGCCGAGGGCGGAGGTCATCTGCTGGTTGGTGCTGGCCAGGCTGGTGGCGCCACTCATGCGCGATCCTGGTATATCGGCGTAGGTAAGGGTTCCAAAGGCATTGAAGTGCAAGGAACGAGATAGTCCGCCTATCAGCAGCAGCAGGTAGATAATCAATATGGGCCAGTCGGGTCGGAAGGCGGCGCAAGCGATCAGAAAACCCGCGGACAAGATGCCATTCCAGATCAGGATGTTGCGATAGCCGAATGCCCGCAGGAAACGGATCGAAACCGCTTTCATCAGCAGCCCACCCACGGCGCCGACGAAAGTAATGGAGCCGCTTTGCGCCGCCGATAAGCCAAAGCCGAGCTGCAGCATGAGCGGAAGTAGAAATGGATAGGCGCCGTAGGCGATGCGATAAAGCAGTCCGGCCAGCATCGCAACCCGAAAAGTAGGTATGCGCATCAGGCCGAAGTCCAGCACGGGCGACACATGTTTGCGGCTATGCGCCCAATAGAGCAGAGCGGCGAGGACAGCCATGAGCAAGAGCAGAGCCGTTACTACCCTAGGCATGCCCGCATGGCTGATGCTTTCCAGGCCAAGGATGAGGCTCGCAAGTACCGTCCCGCTTAGGATGAAGCCAAGGTAATCGAATGGCCCTTGGGGAGCTGAAGCGTCCTCGCGTATGTCGGGAATGTGGGTGC
>JBEBXA010000176.1:0-4896 GCA_040391825.1 Pigmentiphaga sp. | reverse complement strand
TTTCCCCTTACATCGTCGCCGCGAAGTTGGTTTTAACTCTATGCGAAGTAGTCGTCAATGATCTGTTTATACTTCCTTAACCTATTTGAGGGCGCCACGCCAAATTAAGGTGTTGGCTTGGTGCACTGTACGGCAGAATTGAGATACCTTCTATCTATTCTCATGAGCCGCCCCTCCGAAAACGCTAACCTCGGCCCCGCCCGAAACACTCTGTGTTTCTTGCGGAGCCGAGGTAGAACAAGGCGCCTGCCGCTGCGGCTGATTGACAGCGCTTGGATGATTAGCCGGCTGTCCAGCGCGTAGGGTTCGGTGATGACATCGAACGAATATTGTATCCGGACGCGCGCAACGTCTTGATTGTGCTGGTCAGGTTGTCCAGCACATAGTCGCCTTCGGTTGTTTTTACCACCAGCACGGCATGCGGCTCACCGCGGCGGGTATGGGTGTAGGCAATGCGCAACGCGCCGGCCGATACACCCTGGCGGATAAGCGCGCTTCGCTTGCTGAGCACATAGTCCTCGCAGTCGCCGCTGGCCGGGTTCAGCTCCCATACATCGGCCGTGTCGCGTTGCGGCCGGATGGCGCGGTTGACTTGGCTGTTGATCATCTTGAGCACCCCCATGAGGTTTGGCGTCATGGTGACTTGGCTACTGCCCCCGCCGGCGCATTCGCTCCGGTTCTTGGCACAGAAGAACTGCATCGATAGGGGCGTGATCGCGGCGGTCTGGGTGACCAGATCAAACGTGACGATCTTGCCGGGATTGCTGTAAGCGGCGGCTCCACCGGTGGAAGTAAGGGTGACTGCCATCGTCAGGCCCGTCACCACTGCTGCGAACTTAGTATTCATTTTTGCCATCCCCTGAGGAAAACTGATGTCAGCAGGATGCGCGCAGCCCATTGCTACCCAATTCGAAAATTAGATACAATTTTATTCAATTGCCGAATTCACCTCCGGCTCCTCAAATTTACCGTCCGGGAGACGCTGTAGTGTTGATGCTGCGGCAACAATTCGTCTCAATATCCCAACAAATTGCTCTTGAGTGTGTGTACCTTTCGCCCAACGCGACGAGCCGGTCCTGCGCCATAGCCGCCTTCGAAAAGCCAGTTCCACCGAATGGGTCTACTGGAATCCAAGGCTGCGTCAGCTGACGACTTTGTCTTCATCGTGGACCGAAAGCACTGGTGAAGGAGTGCCACCAACACGAGCATCGCTATAATATAGCGTGCCCTGAAGGCGGCAATGCGATTGAAGCATTGCAAAAGAGGGGGACGAACGACGAGATCGTCCTCCCAATCCCATCTGGCGACACCCGCGGGCGCTTATGCGGCAGCCCCCAGTTGACCGTTGCCAGCCCGTAGCTCCCTCCGCAGCTAGGCATCATCTCATCAGGCGTGGGTCCGTTTGTCGACCCTTCCCGGGGTGAAGGAAGAATAGGACGATCGACCTCAACGGCTGAAGGACGCTCCGATCCAGGTCAAATGCCATGGTGACGCAAGAGGATTTGACACAAGAGGATGCTAGGTCTGTGTATAGTAACCTCCGTACTTTCGATGGTACGCTATTCTGGACTCGTTCAGCTGATTTAGGACCACCAGCGCCTTCGCATCGGGGGCGACGGTTTTGAGGCTGTTCATTGCAACCTTGGCATCTCTTTGCGAGGTGCTTGCCCACTTTGCGACAAATACGATCGTGTCAACAAGCCTGGCGATATAAAGACCATCCACAACCGGACCCACAGGTGGTGTGTCGAGAATGACCACATCGAACACGTCTCGCGCCGCACGGATGAGGCTGTCAAAGCTTGGCAGCGCCACAAGGTCATCCGTTGGGATGTCACTGTGACTGGACCCGAGCAAATAGGTTGCTTTGGACAAAGGGTCTTTAGTGATGATCGACTGGAGATCTGGGGCCAACTGCTCGTCAGAACGCAAGAACTCGAGCAGTCCGACGGTTGTTTCAATACCGACCTGGCGATGAACACTGGGCTTGCGAAGGTCTGCATCGATCAGCAGAACGTGCCGCCCCGACATTGCATAGGAGCGCGCCAAAGATACGGCTATGGTGGTTTTGCCTTCATTCGGTCCGGTGGATGTCACCATCAAAACCTGACACCGCCGCTCCGCTGGCAAGGTTGGTCGCCATTGCTCTATTGTGGCGCGCAGTCGGCGAATAGACTCCGAAAAAATTGAAAGAGGAGAGTTCACTACGAGTGCTGAAATTTCGGCCGACGTTCCCCGCTGGCGCGGTATTGCGGTCGGTACTTTCGCCTTCAGAACAGCTTCGGCCTGATCTTCGCTCGTGAAGCCTCCGATCAGGTTTTCGTATGCAAAGGCAAGGACAATCCCCAGACCCAGTGCAGCAATAGCTGCCATAGTCAGAAAAAGAGTGCGGTTTGGAAAAATCGGTGTGTCACTTGGAAGAGCGGGTGAGACAATTCGACTGTCAGCAACCTGCAAGCTAGCCCTGGTGGTCAGATCTTGCTCCAGGCCCAGCAACCGCTGATACTGCTGGCGAGCGATGTCAGCTCCCTGTTGAAGATCGAAAAGTTCGGTCAGTATATCTGCAGAAAGACCACTCGAAACGGCTGCATTGCGCAGTTGCTGACGTGTCTCCTGTTCCTGCTCCTGGGATTGCGTGATTTGCAACTGCAGGTCGCTTACCTTTGCCTCCGCCGCCTGACGGAGCTGTTCGTTAATCGCTGCCAGTTCAGCTTCGAGATTTAAAGCTTCGGTGGGGGCTACGCCAGAAATCTGCTGATTCAGCGCCTGGCGTTGCCCATCCAGCGCCTGAACGGCCTCGTCCTGCAGGTTCTGAACGAGGCTGCTGAAGTCGTTTTCCTTCAAGTTTACTTGTAATGTGCCCACAAGCGCCGTCGATTGCGACCTGGATGCTGCAAGTTCACTAATTTGCGCCTGCATGCGAGCGAGGTCAGTACGGCCAGTGTCCTCGACGATCCGGCCGATGTTCCGGTCGATATAGGCGTCAAACGCTCCCTCTGAGGCGACGATGTTCTGCCGAGCGGCAGCGATACGCTCCTGCATTATGTCTCGAGACGAAAGAACATTATCAATCTTGGAGCGCAGTTGTTCCGCGACATAGGCTTCTGCTATCGAGTTGGATAGCTCAGCAGCACGTTGAGGATCGGCCGAGCGTGCCTGTACGGAAAGAACGTAGGTAACGCCCACACGCTGCACGGTCACCGCTGCGCGCAGCTGTTGCAGCGCCAGATTCACCGCCTTGTCTGCGGACGGTGGCTCGATCGAGCCGAGCCGCAGAAAAGCCACGACTCGTTGTTGCAGTGATGGCTGCCAGTTCCGCACCAGGTCCTGAACCAGGTTCTCAGATTGGATAACACGCAGTAGCACGCTGTTGGAGCGAAGGATTTCCACCTCGCTGTCAACTTTTGCACTGTCGCTTCCGCTGGAAACTCCCTGTGCGCTTGGTTCAAGCAGGTCTTTGCGTGCTGGATCGACAAGGACCAATGTAGCGGACGAGTAGATGGGTGGGAGCGAGTACGTAACTAAAGCCGCGAAGGTCACAATAACCAGGACCGTAACCACTATTAGCCTGAGTTGCCGTCGCAACAGGCCAATAATAGCGCGGAGGTCGATCTCGGTCTCATCCATGGACGTTTCCCTGCTTGACACTTGGCCACTAGCGCGCGTCTACATGATTTCGCGACAAAAGCGGATCAGAACATATGGTCGCGAAAGAAAATTTGGCAAAATGATCAACCAGATGAGGTAAAAATCTTCGGAACCAGATCAGGTGTCAGACGCAAAGCGGTGAGACGCCCGGTGGCGAATGCTCCGGTATCGATTCCGATGCGTCCCGGACCAACTTGCACTTGGTCGACAGGCGTATGACCATGGACCACCAAAAGGCCATCGTCAGGTTCCGCGGTGAGAAACTCGTGGCGTATCCAGAGCAGATCGTTCGCATTTTGCTGATCCATGGGAATGTTTCTCCTGATGCCAGCATGAACGAAGACTGTCTGTAGTACTTGAAGGCTAAGCGGCAGGCCCCGCAGAAAAGTCAAGTGGTCGCTAGGTATATAACTCGAAACAATCTCGCGCCTTTTCCGGGCCGGGGCGGCTGCGAAACGCTCATGGTCGATACCATAAGACCGCAGAGTCTCAATACCCCCCAGTGCTAGCCAATCCCTTATATTCGCCCCATCCAGCGCATTCAGCATCATTAGCTCGTGATTTCCGGCTAAAGCAACGCGTGTGAAGTCCCCCCTCGGGCTACCCAAGAGGTGCGCAAGCACCCCAGCGCTTCTGGGCCCGCGATCAACATAGTCGCCGAGTAGCACTATGAGTTTGGGCCCATTAAACTGCTCGGCATCCGCCTGAATCTGGCCTTCCAGATTTAATAGCGAATCCAGACATCCGTGTATGTCGCCGACAGCATAGATTGCCTCCGGCCACTCTGCGAGCCGCATGTGCTGGTCGAAGGTCGTACTGATCCGATGCCCCGCAAAGATCTGCCGAAGGAACCTCATTGTGTCGGATTTTTCTCTCGGAGGGGCAACCCGATGGCCAGAAGCGCGACGAACAGAAACGCATTGGCTTCGATTTCCAGACTGAAGTCGGTCAGCGAATGAACCGCCGCGACACTTATTGCCCCTAAGGTGATGCTGCGGGAGCGCCAGTCTTTCGCGTTTTCCTTTGGGTATGATGCCGTACGCCAGAACATCATAGCAATTGCCAGCATTGGCATGGTACCGGCGATCAGGCCAAGCTCACTCCAAAGCGTAAGGTAGGTATTATGGGCCTTGTCCCAGTTGACGTCGACGTTAACAGGCAACTGGTGAACCAATGGAAACGCAAGTTCGAAGGCCCCCCCCCCAAATCCCGTCCCCGGACGTAATTGGATCAGCTGCAGCACCTGCT
>JBEBXA010000175.1:0-4901 GCA_040391825.1 Pigmentiphaga sp. | reverse complement strand
TGCTCAGTTCATCGCACTGGCGGATACCCTGCACGCGGCAGGCGTGGTGAAGTAGGGCGGGCGTTCACAGCCCCGCGCCGGGATAGCTAAGGTGCTGTCGGGACCATGATCCGCTCCAAGAGCCGTGCGACTGCTTCCGGCTGATCGTAGTGGACATTGTGCCCGGCGTCGGGGATGACATGGTATTGCACCTGCGATGGAAGCTTCGCCTTGATCAGAGGGCCGAGGCTGACAGGGTTGAACCGCTCATATTCTCCCCAGATCAAATCCATCGGCAGGGTCAGATTCCGCATTTTTTCAGCCAACGTAGGCGCGCCTGGTGCAAGTGTTCGACGGGTACTACGGGATTGCTGCAATTGCCTTTGTGCGGACAGTATTCCAGGACGCTCGAGCATGCGCATCCGTTTCGCGATTTCCCGCTCGTGGAATTCCGGCCGGCTACTCATCAGCTGCACCAGCGCACGCATATTTTCTTCGGTTGGCGATTGCGCTATTCGAGCAATCTGCTCGATGCCCGGAGAGTGGTAGTCGAGTCCGTAGCTGCCGCCACCCGGAGCGATAAGGATCAATCGGCTTATCGACTGGGGCTGGCGCGTGGCGACCTCGGCCGCGATGGCGGCCCCCATTGAGTGGCCGACCAGAATGACATGCTCAAGGCACAGCGTATTCATCAATTCGATGACGTCCGCGGCGAAATCCCTCGATCCGTAGTTTTCGCCGGGGCTGGAGCTATAGCCGAATCCCGCGAAATCAGGCGTGTAGGTTTGCCAACGGGACGCAAGCCCATCGATCAACTTATGCCAGCCGTCGCCGCAAGTTCCCGGTCCGCCCCCGTGCAAGAGAAAGATTGCCTGGCCCTGGCCGCGGATACGCACGAACATTCGTGCGTCGCAGATGCGCACTGAAAAATGGGCTGACGGTGGTAATGCATTCATCATTCTTCTCGTCCTCTGTGGGGGGAGGGGGCGGTGGCAACGTCGATGCTCAGAAGGTCGTAGATGCTGTGGTGACGCCGATTGGGCGTATCCCAGGAAACCGTAATTGCGTTGACAGGGCAGTCGGGGACACAGAGGAAACAGACGTGGCAGTCGTCACGATAGCGGACGGTGACTCGTTCGCTGTTTGGCTCAAGCTGGAACACACCTGTGGGGCAGGAATCCAAACATTTTTGGCAATGCGTACACGTATCAAAGTTGATGAATACGGGGACGATGGGGTCAGTCATAGTTGGAAGCCCGGTAATTGCCCGCGAAAATAGCCGCGATCGGACTGGCGTCTAGCCGACGCCTGGGGCGCTGATTCAATGGAAACTGTTCGAGGGGAATACGTATGCGTTCAAATTTCATGCCTTGCTTTGTTCGCGTGAGCCCATGCAAGCAAAACCATTCGTCATCGTTGGTATGCGGGTAGTCCGACCGATAGAACTGCTCTCTGCTTTCCGTGCGGTTTAGCGCTGCCAGATAAATGGCATGGGCATTCTCTGAAATATTGCGAGCTTCGTGTACTTTAATTAGTTCGTGAATATCGTCGGCGTGCGCGGATTCGGCTGCGAGACGCAGCTTATTCGTTCGTTCGATCAACGCCTCTATCTTGGATTGATTCAGTTCCATGGATTCGGCGATGCAACCGCCAAGCATGGCCAATTCATCGTGCAGGCCGTCTGCATTGGAGGCTGTGCGCTGGCTGCGCCCCAGCGCAGCCAGCGCCTGGTCTCCCAACTGCTGCAATATGTCGTCTGCGATTGTGGGAAGTTCGGCCTGTCGAGCTTCGAGGGCGGCTGTCTCACCTGCGTAGTAGCCGGAATTCATCGCGAAGGCGGTCGGTACGCCCGCGCTTGCATGAGTGCCTGTCGCCGGATTCTTGGCCGTGGCGCCAGCTGCAAGCAAGCCATTAAGCGTCGATCTGCACTGAAGATCGATATCTATCCCGCCGCGGCCACCGCTCCAGAGTCCCCAGGTTGGCTCGATCGGTAAGGGATGGAGCCTAGGGTCAGGGACTTTGTCGGAGAGCAGTACTGTGCTGCCACTGGTCATGGACATCCCGCGCAAATCGCTCCAGTAAGAATCGCCGCAATGCCGCAGGTCGATATAGACCGGCCCGCGACCATCAAGGATTTCCTTGGTAAAAGCCGCAACCACTCGCGAGAGCTCGCTGCGTTCGTGGCGGACGGGATCGTACTTTTCCATGAAGCGCTGTCCGTGGCGGTTGATGAGGCGCGCGCCATGGGCAACGGCGACGTTGTAGCTCCCGAGGTTGTAGCGTTTCATCAGAATCGAGAAGGTTCCCCCAAACGAAAACTCCAGATCTGTTAGCCGGGCACCGGCGCGTAGCGCCATGGCGACGCCGTCGCCGGTGTCATTGTCGACATGGTGCACGCCTTTCATGCTGATTTGGCCCGTGGCCAAGATGGTGCGCTTGGCCCGCAGGGCCATGCAGCCACCGGTTTTGATATCGAAGCCGAAAGCACCAACGACTTCCCCGCTGGTGGGATACGCGCCGTCGCTGGTGATCAGCTCTGTCACGCAAACGCGGTCGATAATGCGCACGCCTCGAATGGTGGCCTGGCGCCGCAGCTCCTCCATCGCCAGTTTTGGGTTGTATTGCATGCATCGCACGGTCACCATGCCGCGGCTGGAGAAGCGACGGATGTTGCCCTGATCGTCGCGCGATATGGGGACATTCCAGCGCGATAACTCCACGACCCGCTGGCGCTGTCCTTCAAGCAGCTTCAGTGTCCAGTTTTGATCGCACATGTAGTCGCCACGAACGATGAATTCTTCGGCCCATTTGTCGAGATCGTCTCCTGGCAGTGGGCAGGTCGTGACTCCCCCCGACATCGTCGATGCACCACTGCGGCTGACATATGCTTTTTCAATCAGCACGACATTGGACCCCAGCTCGGCCGCGCGTAAAGCGGCCCAGACGCCGGCGAAGCCGCCACCTATTATCGCCACGTCGGCGTCAATCAAATCGATAGAGTGCATGGCTAGGGCTACTCTGCTTTGATGCCTGTGGTTTTGATGACCTTGCTCCATCGTTCGCGCTCTTCCTGCATTTCCTTCTTCATTGCCTGAGGCGTGCTGCCGACCGCTTGGAGGCCGTCCATGGAGGCAAGGCGCCGTGCTAATTCCGGGTGCTTGAGCGATTCGGCAACCGCTTGCGAAATCTGTGTGGCAAGTTTCTCGGGTGTGCCAGGTGGCGCAACGAGGCCGGTCCAAAGGCTTGCGGAAAAACCCGGCAGGGTTTCGGCTACTGTTGGAACCTCGGGCATGACAGAGCTTCGTTCGGCGTTGGCGATGGCAAGAATGCGCAGTTTTCCGGAGCGGATATTCGACAGAGAATTTCCCATTGCGTCGAACAATATGTCGACTTCACCGCCAAGTAGCGCCGTAGTGGCGGGTGCGATGCCTTGATACGGTACGGTTACGCCTTCGATATGGCCCATCTGATTGAGCAGTTCGTTCGACAGGTGTGCAACGCCGGCAAAGCCGCTCGATCCATAGTTAAGCCGGCCCGGATTCGCAGAGGCATATTCGATCAGCTCTTTGACGTTTTTCGCCGGCACTTTAGGATTCGCCAGCAGAACCACCGTACTGCGAGTCACCATTGAAATGGGCACAAGCAGGTCCGGATCGAAGGATAGCGAGGGGTTGAGTAGTTTGGTAAGAACGAGCGGCGATTGAGGGCTGAACATCAAGGTATAGCCGTCCGGCTTCGACCTGAATACCGATTCCATCCCTATGTTGCCGGAGGCTCCTGCCCGATTTTCGACAATGACGGTTTGGGACCATTTCTCTTGCAGACGCGCGGCCAGCAAACGAGCCATCGTGTCGGTTAGAGCGCCAGGGGGAAAAGGCACAACTATCTTCACCGCCCTGCTTGGATAGTCCTGGGCATAGGTGGTGGGCAAGACAAACGCTAGCGCTGTAGTGAGCAATACTCGAAGAGCGGTCTTCTTCATTTGCGTCTCCATTTTTTTCCGGCTTATTTTTTCAGAGGGATGCATCGCCGAATATTAAATGCATATCCATTCATTTGATATGCATCTTATTGCAGCAATGGAGGGGCTTTCGATTGGTGATTACCCGATGCAATAGTCACCACCTTGCCGGTCAAACGGTGAAAAATGCGAAGCCAGAGCGACGGTGACTTGTGCAGCCGAGCGCTGTTACCGCTGCATGATCTGGTATAACCGGCCTGGATAAACCACTGGTGTCCATATAAATAAACGGGTTATGACGACAACGCGCCGAAACAAAACTTCTTCCGCTAAGCGGTCGCCGGAACCAAGCGGCCACTCTGTCGCTGATCTGCCTTACATGGAACTGCCGCATCATGCGAGTGGGGTCAAACTGGGTAGGCCGCCGCTGACCGAAGGTTTCCAGCATCCCGTCGGGGCGGAAATCAGAAGGGCGCACTTGGCCTTCAAAAACCTGTTGCACCAGAAGTTGCGGGCGCGAAAAGTGACCTCGGCTCAATGGGTTTTTTTGAGGATATTGTGGAATGAAGACGGCCTGAATCAGAAGGATCTGGCCCAGCGAGTGGGGGTTCACCCAACGACAGCGGTTCCAGCGATTACCATTCTTGAACGCAACGGCTATGTCCGCCGAGAGCGCAGTAGTCAGGACAAGCGCAATGTCTTCGTTTACCTTACCGACGCCGGCAAGCTTCTTGCCCACGAACTGGTACCTTTCGCTGTCGAAATGAACCAGAAGTCATTAAGGGGTATGGCACCCGAAGAGGCCGACATGCTTATTGCGCTTCTGCTGAAAGTACAACGCAATCTGGAGGACGATTGATGCAGGCGGGGCTGCCCTTGGGAGTGTCGCCTTCATCACCGCTTAGCCAAAGAACCAATAGCACACGCCGATAGCAGCCAGCACCCCGGCCAGGTCCGCCAG
>JBEBXA010000174.1:0-5025 GCA_040391825.1 Pigmentiphaga sp. | reverse complement strand
TCGCAACTCTCGTCGCAAGTGGTATTCGGGGTGAAAGGGGGGCGGTAACGCGTGCCGTCCTCGGGGGCGCTGGGGAGAAGTGCAGGCCGGTCGCTAATTTCTCGCCTGTTTGGTGCATCTGACCGTAGCGCGAATCGCCTGCACCCCCCCCCAGCCTGGCTGCATTTGACGCCGAAGGCTTCCTCCTCCTACAACGGTCTGTTCGTGTATCGGTGCCGATGACCGCGCGGATGCGGGAGGAGGTCGAAATGCGTCCTATCGAGGACCTCGGCAATGAGTCAGAGTAATCCATGTCTCCGGCAGATCAACTGATGATGGCACCATATCGCAAGCCTTTGCTGCATAGGCCGCCCGATCTGCGTGAGGGTGTGCCGATCTTCGTTATGCCGAAAGGTGCGGCGGTGAAGCACGACGAGCGCTGTGTAACCTACACGTGGCTCTCTCACCGGCCGTTATTCGGACATGCTTATCGGTGCTTGCTTCCTGACTATTTCGATTCGATGCCTTTAGAAAGCGGGGTAATGATCGGGAGTTTCCTTCCAAGTGCCGAGATTGTCCCTGGGCTTACATTTCCGGGGGACGTCGATGTTTTGATCATTCCCTATGAAGGGGATGAGTTGGTTCTTTCCCGCGCGCTGGCCGTCGAAATCAAGGTTATCCGTGCCTCGTTTGCCAAACAGGGAAAATCACCGAACGAGTTTGGCTTTTCGCAGGCAAGGGCCATGCTGGCGGCGGGCTTTCCGTATGTGGCGATCGGTCACCTGATAATCTCCGACGAAAGCCCGCGGTATGCTTGGCGCGAGGCAATGATGACCACGGTGCTTGACGTCGATGAAGGAACTTGCGGCCCTATTGCGGCAGTCCTGCAAAATATGCTGCCATGGGATCTGCTGACCCGGTCATATGGGCGATTGACAAAAATTTGCTCGGACCCTGCGCTGGGGCATTTTTCCGCCTATCCCGAAGGGCAAGGGGTCTGGTTTCCTGGCGGCAAGAATGCTTCCTTTAATCCTCATGCAAGAAAATCGGTGATGGATGGAATCTATGCCTACTATGAAAGAAACTATGGGCAGTTTCTATTGACTCGGCGTTTTCCTCCTTCGACTCCTGGTGCCGCCGTCGGAAAAGGGTCTCCAGGGTACAAGCGACATCTCGAGGACGTGGTGGCAAAAATGCATCGAGATTTCCGCTAACTGGTCCCCTTGGGGACCTTCAAGTATGTGGCACGGCTGTCTCTGGGATCGAAATACACAACTACGGCAATGCCACAGGCCCGCATGCCTCCAAATCAAATGGCAACACGTGCAAAGTCAGTTGTTCATCTCTGTCGAAGTGGAACGGGGGCAAAGGCTCGCTGAACTTCGAGGTTCTTGGGAAGAACACATACATAGTGCCTTTACCACCCAGGTATTTCTGACCGTAGGCATGCAGTTGGTAGAAGTCGGCGTGTGACAGCCCGTACTTCTCTCCGCTGCTGGATAGGTTGGCGTCGATCAGTTTCCATTTCGCATCGGCCACGATGCGCTGGCCGCCAAGTTCGATCAGAAAGTCAGGGCGTAACTGGAACCAGTTCTGCTCGCGGTGTCGGGTCAAATACTGGCTGGCCGCCTGCTTGGTCAGCTTCGCATCGAGGGGCAATTTCTGGCTCAGACCAATGCCGACGTACTGTTCGTACACTCTTTCCATTGGGAACAGTAGGCTTTGTCCTTGTGTGGTTCCGGCTACGGTTAGCGGCATCTGCTCGTGCAGGATGAGGGAAACCCATGGACGCAACGGAGCGTAATGCGCCATAAGCCTTTCATCGCGCCAGCGGCGAAAGTCCTCCGGCTGGTTCTGACTGGGCGGAATTTCGCGAAGATGGTGGGCCAGCTCATGGGCCAGCCGCCAATGCTTCGGCTCGCGAGTACGTTTGCGTATCACATCCAGAGCCGAGCGGAGCAGCCGGTTCTCAGCGCGGTCGGCATCGAACACATCGTGCTCCACTTGGAAATAGTGGGCGCGGCCTGGCGGTTGACGAATCTGCCTGGCGACGAGCAAGCGCCCACGCAAGTAGCATAGATCCCCCTGGACAGGGTGGTAGTCGAAGCGTAGGCCGCGTTTGACTAGATGGTCGACCACTTGCAGGAACTGGCCGGCGACCCACTCGGTCAGGGGCATATCGAAGGTGCGCAGCGACGTCAGGCTGGATTGGCGTGACGTCAGATCAAGACAGCGAGCGAGCATCCGTTGCAGCAAACTGCGGCCGGCGGTAATGTCGTGATCCGATTCCAGTGTTTTGGGCAGGATTTCGATGCGGGTGCCACACGGCGATTCGAGCACGCCGACGTAATTGTCCAATCGCAGTTCACGCCGGCTTTCTAACTCCACCAGCCGTGCACCATTGCCAAGGCCGCGCAAGCGGACGTTTTCGGCTACAAGCCACTCGAAGGCCGACGCTGGAACTCGGGCTGTGTTCACCGCCGAGGCCGGTACCTCCGCCGTGGTTAGGCGCGCATGTTCTCGGACGGTGATCTGCTCGCTCACGGATTGGGCTCTCGGGCGTAGATGCCGATATAGCTATCGGGCAGCTCGAAGGCCGTTGCATTGATCGCCCAGCGGGGGGCGCCGTTTCCTGCATTCGAGTTCGCACCGAACAAGGTGGTCATGTCGAACTCCGGCTTCGATAGGAATTGATGCTCCTTCGCCTTGCGCGGGTCATTCAGAACCAGAGCGATTTTCTCCCAATCTTCGAAGAAGTATTCCTGCAAGAGCGGGATGATTTGGTGCTGAAACTTCGCAATCAACTTCGGCAGCGAATCCACGTCGATGAAATAGGCGTGCCCAAGCAGGTGATCGCGACCCAACAACACTTCGATGCGTTGGTTGAGTACCGTTAGCAATTCGGTCAAGTCAATTCCGTCGATCTTGCGGTGTTCCAGCATTTCGGGTCTAGGCGGCATTTCCTCAAAAACAAAACGGCGTCGCAATGCGACATCCAATCCGGCCAAGGAGCGGTCGGCCGTGTTCATGGTACCGAGCAGGTAGACGTTGTCCGGTACGCTGAAAGGTTCCTTTGAGTACGGCAATGTCACTTCCAACGCCTCTGGCTGGCCAGAGCGCTTGCTCGACTCGATCAAGGTGATCAGTTCGCCAAAGATTCGCGAGATATTGCCCCGATTGATCTCATCAATGATCAATACGCGCGGCACGCTATCCTGTTCGGCTTCTGCCGGAGCGAGCAATTTGGCTAGCTTGTCTGGATTAATGGAGCCAGCACGCAGCTCATAGATGGTTCTCTGACTGAAGCGGTTCTCCATCAATTCCTGGTACGGCAAGGCCTGCTCGTAGACGCACAACCAATTGACCTTGCGACCTTGCGAGTAGGTGTCGTTTTCACGCGGTACATGTACATAATCGCTGGCAACTTCACCAATGGCGCGGAACTTTAGGTTGCCTTGAGTGGCGATGAGAATGTCACCGATCTTCACTTGGCGGATGAAGGTATTGAGGGCCGCCACCGTGTAATCGGATTCAGAATTCGGCACGGCGTGTCGGAATTTCTTGGAAATGTCCTCGCGCGACTGCACACCGCTGAAATCAGTATTGCCGCCGAAGCCGATCAGGGCCAGCCCTTGCTGGATGGAGTCCTCATACACGCCTTCCTCGATACCGGCTTCACCTAGGGAAATCTTCCAGATGCGGCGGCCCTTCAAGTCGATGTTCTTATCTGCCGACTGAACTACACGACGCCGTGCAGCATTGCATAACCGCTTGAATACCCCATCCTCGACGTTGTATTCCAGCTGACGGGTAGTTTCGTTGGTTTCGGCGCGGATACCTTCGACGAAATCTTCATAGCTGAAGCTCTGGTGGAAGGTGACGAACTGGATTTGCCCAGCAGCGGCGTACTCGTCGAATTTGGCCTTCTTCGCCGCACGGTTGCCAGAGAAATCGGGCTCCAAAATTGCCAGCGCTTTATCGATAGTGGCGTAGGTCTTGCCCGTGCCCGGTGGGCCGTACAGGATTTGGTTAAGCGGTTCGGTGGGCATAGGGAGTGCGGAGTTAAATGTTAGAGGACGATTTTCGGTGTGTAAAACGCTATTACTATCACCTAGCCATTCTCGCCATGCTGAGCGCGCATTGCCCACCTCCTGCAAATTGCGATTTATGTCAGGGGCATTGGGCACTGTTTTCCAAAATGACAAAACTAAGTTTTCCGCATTTTTTTTCTTGGTGGAAAATGGTTCTATCGTGCCCTTTTCAATCAGGTATCCTACTGCGCGCCAGATAAAGGCCGCGCTTCCCTGTCCGCTTTGGCTGCCACCCACCTTGCCAGACTTGAAGGTTGGGTATTTGGCAAGCATGGTCCAGATGTCTTCCCTGTCATCGAGCTTGCGGATCAAAGTGCCATGACTACTGGATGCATCGGCGTTTCGATAAATTTCCCACACACCGTGCTTGGCAGGGTCGTAGAGTTCATAGACAGCCTGCTCGCCAGTGCCGGTTTTGAACAGGCGATCAAACTTGTGCCCGCCGTCGGTCCGACGTGGTTCCTTGCCTGCCGGCATGGACGTGCGGCCGTTGGCATTTACTGCAAGGTTGGTTAACTCCAGCCGGACCGTAGTTTCTTTAATGTCGGGCCGATGCTTGTGAACATAGTCGGCGATCTGGCTCTCGAGGGCTTTGCCGCCCAGGGACTCAACTGCTTGCAGTTCAAGCATCCAAGTAGCGTTGCCGCTTAACTCTTCCATTCAATCACCATTATTAATCTTGTGAGCACAGCCGTCGTCCTGACCTCAGTGCATTCGACCCATTTCGCTGCACGCGTCAGGCGGGTGGGTGTTTGCTGAGCAGATCGACAAATTTATCATCGCCAGGAGCGCAGAAGGTGGCGTGAATATGGGATTTTTTCCGGGGCATCTGACCCGTCTCGTGGCCAGTCACCATCGGTTATCCTGCGTCCATCCCGCTAGTTCCGGCATTTCCTCTCCTCGCGATGAACCGCATCCGCCTGCCTTCCACCGCCACGCTGACGGCCTTCGAGTC
>JBEBXA010000173.1:0-5042 GCA_040391825.1 Pigmentiphaga sp. | reverse complement strand
TACCTCGTCCCTTCGGTCCTTCGGTAGCACTCGGCTAGCCAATTCGCCGCCGGCAGGGGGCACGCGCCGGCCTTGGCACCCCCACCCTACTGCTTCCGAGATTGTGGGTATGTTCTCAGGAGGAAGCGGGGCTTACGCCATCCAGGCAGTTTTCGACCCGCCAGCCGTAAAGCCATTGCAGCGCATCGTAGTACTGGTCTTGCGTGCGGCCTACCCATAAAGAATTGCGCACCAGGCGTTCGACTCCCTGCGCATGGTAGAGCGTGCCCATGGCGCGCGTGGAATAGACGACACGGGCGGTGCGGGTGATGCGGGCGCCTTCATACAGGCGAAACGCGGCTTCGATATCGCCTTTGCAGGCGCGTACTGCCGCACCCAAGGTGGCGGCGTCTTCCAGGGCCATGCACGCGCCTTGCGCCAGGTACTGGGTCATGGGGTGGGCCGCATCGCCCAGAATAGTGGCTCGGCCTTGTCCCCAACGGGCTTGTGGTTCGCGGTCGGCGGTGGCCCAACGGCGCCAGGATGTGGGTTTGTCCAGCATTTGGTGTGGGCGTGGATGGACTTGCTCGAAGTAAGACAGCACTTCGGCCTTGCTGCCTTCGCGCACTCCCCATTCTTCCTGTTCGCGACTGTGGAAGGTGACGACCAGGTTGTACTGGTGGCCATCGCGCAGCGGATAGTGCACCAGGTGGCAATTGGGGCCGACCCAGATCACAGGGGCGTTGATTTTCAGGTCTTCGGGCATGTCGGCTTCTTCGACCACTGCGCGGTACACCACGTGGCCGGTTACCTGAGCTTCGTCGCCGATCAAGGTTTCCCGTACTACTGATTTGACGCCGTCAGCGCCGATGACCGCGTCGGCGCTGTGACGTACGCCGTCTTGGTCGATAACCGTTGCCCGGCCCACGCCCAGCTCCAGGGCCTGTACCCGGGTGGAGGTTTTGAAGCGAATCAAGGGATGGTCTTTGACGGCTTCAAGAATAGATAGGTGAATATCTGCGCGGTGGATGACGGCGTAAGGGTTGCGGAATCGTTTGCGAAATGCTTCTCCCACTTCAAAGCCGCCCACTTCACTGGCGTCGATGGCATCCATCATGATGACGCGTTCGGTAAATACCGCGCGCTTGCGTGCGGTTTCACCGACGCCCAACGCATCGAGCGCCGCGAAGGCATTGGGGCCAAGCTGAATGCCCGCGCCGATTTCGCCTATGGCCGGGCTTTGCTCCAGCAGTTCGACACTGATTCCTTCTCGCGCCAAAGCCAGTGCGGCGGCCAGGCCGCCGATGCCGCCACCCACCACAATGACGGAAGTCGCTCCGGTTTGCGTGCTCATTCTTGTCTCCCGCTATTTGAATTCGATCATGCATCTTAGCCAGCTCTTGCCCTTGACTCCATGGAGGCGCATCGATAATCTGAATCGAATTTTTCGATAGGCTAGGTAGTCAATTTGGACAATATCGATACAAAGCTGCTGCGCGTTTTTGTGGAGTTGCGTCGTACCCGCAGCGTATCGTTGGCGGCGGAACGCATGGGCATGAGCCAGTCCACCATGAGTTTTTGCCTGGCCAAACTGCGCGAGCTATTCAATGACCCCTTGTTCGTGCGAACCAGCTCGGGCATGGAGCCCACGGCCCGTGCCCGCGAGATCGAACAGAAAATAAGCGCCGCGCTGGCGGCCATGGATTCTTTGCTGGAACCCGTGGCCTTCGTGGCCGAACAGTCGTCTCGTATCTTCCGCCTGTGCATGACGGATATCAGCCATATCGTCTTGTTGCCTCGTATCGTCAATCGCTTGCGCGAGGTGGCGCCTGGCGTGCGTATAGAAATTCAGCGAATTGCCGCCGATACCCATTCCCGAATGGAAGCCGGCGAGGCTGACCTTTCCATTGGTTTCATGCCCCAGCTTGATGCCGGTTTCTATCGTCAGCGCTTATTCACGCAGGATTTCGTTTGCATGGCGTCTTCTCGCCATCCCCGTGTGCGCAGCACTTTCAAGTCCGACGCCTTCTGCCAGGAGGGTCATATCGATGTCACCCCCTCAATGACCAGCCAACTGATTGTCGAGAAGGCAATACGCCAAGCGGGGTTCGAGCGCCACGTGATGCTGAGCCTGCCTAGTTATCTGGGCTTGGCCACCATTGTGGCGCAGACCGACCTGGTCGCGACCGTGCCTCGCCTGCTCGGAGAAATCCTGGCCAAACAAGAGCCCTTGAACCTATTTGCCCCGCCGCTGAAGATTCCCGCCTATGCCATCAATCAATATTGGCACGCCCGCTACCATCAGGATCCCGGTCACGCGTGGTTGCGCCAGCTACTGGCCGAACTGTTCTTGAATGTAGGGCCCGCGCCCACCCCTGTGCGCTCGAAAGCGACCAAGGGCAAGGGGCGCTGATTCTTATCAGGCCCTGCTCGGCGCAGGCGGCACCAGAACATCCATGAACGCTTGCGCGGCTGGCGAGATCGACACATCCGCTCGCCGCACCATAGATACTTCGCGGTGTACGACCGGAGCACTGAGTGGCTTCCAGGCCGTAACCGACTTATCCGCCAGGGCGGTGGCGTAGCCCGGTACGATGGCCACGCCTAAACCGGCATTGACCAATCCGATGATGGTGCCGACATAACTCGCCTCAAAAGCAGGTTCCAGAGTCAGGCCGGCGGCGGCATATCCGCGTTCGGCCAGTTCACGAAATACGCTGCTGCGAGGCAGGGTCAGCACCGGCACGCTCGAAAGATGACGCCAGGTTAGTGTGCGTTGCTTGCTGAAGGGGTGCTGCTTCGGAAATATAGCCACCAGCGATTCTTCAAAAAGCTGGATGCGATCAAGCTCGGGCTCGGTGCGCTTGAAAGTACCGATGCCGATATCGGCGGAGCCATTCCTTACCTGGGGTAGTACCTCGTCGGGCAGCGAGTCTTTCAGTACCAGCTCTATGCCGGGGTAGCGCGCTTTGAAACCCGCAATGATGGGCGGCAGGTAGGTGCTGGACAGCACCAGGGGCGCTGCAATCACTACCCGGCCTTTCTCTTGGGCTACCCATTGGTCGACATTGCTTATCGCGTGATTGATGTCGTCCAGGATGCGCTCGGCGCTGGACAGGAATTCTTTGCCCACGGTGGTGACGCTTACGCTGCGCGTCGTGCGATCTACCAGGCGCGTGCCCAAGGTGTTTTCAAGCTCGCGAACCAGCAGGCTGAGCGCTGATTGCGTCAGATGCATGGCAAGGGCGGCTTTGGTAAAGCTTTCCAGTCGCGCTACCAGGACAAAGGCTTGTAATTGCCTAACGGTCAAACTCATGAGTTGAAATCATCTATCTATAAGAAATATTCGATTGAATTATAAGTCGCCACGTCTTGTAATGAGAAGGACCTTCATAAGCGCGGGTGGACATGGATCGCCGCGCCTTCACCACGGAGAACACAATGAAATACGGAAAATGGCTGATGGGCGTGTTTGCGGCAGCAGCGCTAGGCTCGGCCTATGCCCAGGAAAACTATCCCTCGCAGCCAGTGAAAATAGTGGTGGGCTTTCCGCCGGGCAGTTCTACCGATGTGGCTACCCGCCTGGTGGCCACCAAGCTCAGCCAAAGTTTGAAGCAGACTTTTGTAGTTGAGAACCGGCCTGGCGCCAGTAGCGATATCGCCGCCCGCGCGGTGGCGAATGCCAACGCTGATGGCTACACCTTGTTCGTGCTGACCATCGCCAACGCGATCAACTCCAGTTCGAAAAATCCCGATCTGGTCGATGTACTGAAAAGCTTCGATCCAGTGGTCATGATGGGGGGTGTGCCCAATGTGTTGGTAGCGAACCCGACCAAGCAGTTGAAAACCGTTGATGATCTGGTGAAGGCGGCCAAGGCGAAGCCGGGCAGCGTGACCTATGCCTCGTCGGGCAATGGCACCTCACCGCACTTGGCGGGAGAACTCTTCGCTCATATGGCGGGAATATCGATGCTGCATGTGCCTTACCGCGGCAGTTCGCCCGCAGTGGCCGATCTGCTGGGAGGCCAGGTGTCCATCATGTTCGCGCCGGCCTCGACCGCGCTGCCTCATATTCAATCGGGGAAATTGATTGCCTTGGCGGCAGCGAGCCAGAAGCGGATCGCCGCCTTGCCTGACTTGATTACTTTGTCCGAATACGGCCTTAAGGGCTTCGACACCTCGGTCTGGTTCGGGCTGGCGGCGCCGGCGGGCACACCCGCCGAGGTCAAGAATCGTTTGAGCGCGGCAGTGCAAGCTGCGCTTGACGCCCCCGATTTGCAGAAGCAGTTTCAGGTGCAAGGCATCGAAGCCGTCAAAGCCGGGCCTGCGGAGTTCGGCAAATACGTTCAGACGGAAGTCGACAAATGGGCTGACCTCATGACCAAAGCCGGCGTGAAGCTGTAAGCACGCGTCAGCATTTACCGAATCAAAAAATTTCAAGGAGCGATAGTGGCGAAGATCAAGGTGGCAGAGTGCCGCGAGTTCATAAAGGCCGTAGAGGAAAAAGCGCTGGAAATGGGTGTGCCTATTTCTGTTGCGATCGTCAGTGCGGAAGGGCATTTGATCGCTTTGGAGCGGATGGACGATGCCGGTTTCATCACCCCGGAAACGGCGCGCAGCAAAGCATATACGGTGGCGGCGTTCCGCTCCATGAGCCCGCGCTTTCAGGATGGCTTGATCATCCAGCAATGGTTCAAGGAACGCAATCCGCAGATGTTGATGAATGCTTCGGTATTTACCGGTGGACAGATCGTCGCTTCGGGGGGTTGCGCACCGGTTTTCAAGGGTAATGAAATGGTGGGCGCCTATGGCATTAGCGGCGGCACCTCGGATCAGGATGAAGTCATGGCCTTGTATGCTCGCGCCAAGGTAGGCTGGGCGCACAAACCCGAGCAGGACGACATGTCCGACGACGTAAAAAAACACGTCAATGAGATCTATGCCAAGGTCGGTTTGAACGCCAGATCCCTGTAAAGGCAAGGTTCGAAAAGAATGAGGGGGACGGCGTGCGAACAGCCATCCCCCTCATCTTATGAAACGGCCTGTTGTTGCAAAGCGGGTGT
>JBEBXA010000172.1:0-5092 GCA_040391825.1 Pigmentiphaga sp. | reverse complement strand
CTCAGCAGCTGACCAGATCCACCAAGTCGCGGCGTGTTTCATTCAGATCCTTGTAGAGATCCGATAAGCGCGCTCCGCTGTAAAAAGTAGTCGCCCACGATGCCCGCAGCCGGAACCGATGCAACCAGGCCTGGACCGCGGGCTGGTCCGCCCAGAGATACGCGTGTCCCAGGTCGTCCATACGGTCAAGCAATGGAGCGACACAGCAATCGGCAATAGATGGGGCCTTGCCATCCAGCAGCCACTCCTGGTCTTGCAAAACCTGCTCCATGCGAGCACAGGTTTGCGCTATGTTTTCGTAGGAAACCAGTAGCTCCTTGTCGGAAAACCCCTGTTGTCCCATCTTTTCTATGAAGCGTTTGCGAAGGGGCCGGGCATGGACGGCATCAGAGAACTCCTCTTGTGTGAGTGCGGCATAGCGACGCAGGAAAGCCTGGTTGAATGAGGGGATGCGCACTGCCGGCGTGGCTATTTCCTCGAAGTAACGCAGCCAGCTTCGAAGACGGGCCCGTCCCAGAGGGTCGACGGGAGCCATGGGGGGCTGCGGAGAGATTTCATCCAGGTATTCCATGATGACAGAGGAATCCACAATGCTTTGTCCATCGTGGAGCAAGGTAGGGACCACGCCGTTCGGATTGAGTTTTAAATACTTGGGCGTGAGGTGTTCGTTGCGCGCAAAGTTGATTTGAACGTCCGTCCATTGCAAGGTTTTCTCGGCAAGAACAAGTCTTACCTTTTGACTGCAGGTGGAGTAAGCGTTGTTATACAAGGTGAGCATGGCGCTGTTCCTCGTCAGGTCGGGCTGGATGTGCCTAATTGACCTTGGTTCCGGAGCTTGCAACGACTTTCGACCATTTGTCGATTTCGCTGACCAGAAAGGTATGGAAATCTTGAGGGCTGCCACCCATTGAGTCAAACCCGAGTTTGACCAGTTGTTGCTGGACGGCGGGCATGTTGAGAATTTTTTGGGATTCCCGGTTGAGGCGTTCTGTGATCTCGACCGGCGTGCCTGCGGGTGCTACCAAGCCAAACCACGCAACGGCCTCAAAACCGGGTAGCCCGCTTTCTGCCAGGGTAGGCACTTCGGGCATCCATGACAATCGTTTTTTGGTCGTCACGGCCAACAAGGTCAAGTTTCCACTCTTCGCCAAATTGAGCGCGCTGGCTATGTTCGGGAACATCATCGTGGCTTCCTGCTTCATTACCGATGTGATGGCCTCGGGCGCCCCTTTGTAGGGAATGTGCAAAATATCAGTGCCTGTCATGGCTTTGAATAGCTCGCCCGACAAATGCTGTGACGTACCGTTTCCTCCTGAGCTGAATGTCAGCTCGCCGGGTTTCGACTTGGCTCGCGCGACAAGGTCGGCCACAGATTTGATGCCGGAGCTTGGCGCTACGATCACGGCATTGGGGTTCGACGCGAGCACGATGATGGGAGAGAAATCCTTGACCGGGTCATAGGGCATCTTTGAATAAAGGGATGGATTGATCGCGTGCGAGCTCACGGATGCGAGTAACAAGGTATAGCCGTCTGCGGGTGCGTGAGCAACATATTCACCGGCGATATTGCCACCTGCTCCAGGACGGTTTTCTACGACGAAGCTGGTCTGAAGCGCCTTGCCTAGCTGTTCGGCCACTATTCTTGCCAGCATGTCCGATGCTGCGCCGGGTGATGAGGTGACAACAACTTTCACCGGCTTTGCCGGATAGGTTTGGGCGTTGGCAGCGGTGGCGGCCATCGAGACTGCACAGAAGAGAGACAACTTGAACCAGTTCGACATGACCTTCTCCAGCGGCGTGCGTTGATGGGGGTATCGCCGTGCTCTTTATTTGTACGCAAATATTGACTAAACAGTTAATAAAGTCAATAGATGTGAAAATGTATTTATAAATTCGAAGCTACTAAAGGAGGTTTTTTGATTTCTTGTTCAGGATGTATTTTAGTTGACTGTTTAGTCAATTAAATTTACGATAAAAATATTCTGAAGCGATGATGATTTCTGCAAAATTGCCACTAGGAGTCAGGACCATGATCTCTGCTCGCCATCCAAGACCGCCCGAGTTGGCTGATGCTTCGCTTGAAGACATCGAGAAGACTCACGTCGCCAGGTTTTCCGACCGTGTGCCCGATTGGCAGGCTTTCGAAGATGCAAAAATTGAGGGTTTCAAGCGCGCTCAGCATCGCTTCATCGGCGCCGGTGGCTCGGGAAAGGTGGGGGATCTGGCAAGTATTCCTGCCCGAGGATTTACCTTGAGCGTCATGTTCGTCAATCCAGGGCAAGGCAATGCAGCTCACACCCACGAAGTTGAAGAGGTGTTTTTTGTGCTCCAAGGATTTCTGGATGTTTTTATTCAAAGCGAATCGGGGGAAAAGCGATGGACTCGCTTGGGTGCATGGGAATGCATTTCCTGCCCACCAGGTGTAATCCATGGCTATGAGAACCGTAGCCTGGAGCCCGTCTATTTCCAAGTCATGCTGGGGCGAGGCAAGCCGGAAACCATGGGGTATGCGGATGACAATCTCTACGCGCGCCGCTCCGCCCATCTGCAAGCTTAAGGCTAATGCCCTGTGACGAAGACACCTCAGCAGTTCACGAAAAATGGTGGCACAATTCTTCGCTCATATAAGCAATTGCAGCCGTCGAAGCCATAGCCAGTGCGCTGGCCTACCTTCGAGGAAGCCAAAAATTCGAGAGCGGCATTGGAAGAAGAGACGAGCGGGAGCGGGCGCGCGCCGCGAAAAAGAGCAGAAGCAACCGTACGCCGGGACAGTTCGCGAAAAACCCGCAAGACAGTTATCGATGCAGCTTTGGCCGAATTCGCAGACAAGGGATACGACGGTGGTCGTGTAGACGAAATCGCCCTGCGGGCTGGCATCAACAAGAATGTTCTTTATCATCATTTTGGCAATAAAGACGATTTGTTCACAGCAGTGCTGGAGCATACTTACGACGAGATCCGGTCGCGGCAGCGGGATCTGCAAATACGCGGGATGGACCCCGTTGTTGGCATGCAGAAGCTCGTCATTTTTACTGGCCATATCTGGGTGCGTTTTCCCGAGTTTCAGCGCATTTTGGCCAGCGAAAACCTGAATCAGGGCAAGCACATCGTCAAGTCGCCGAAAATTCGAGAAATGTATAACCCCTTGCTGGAGACCATTCGTGATTTGCTGGCGAGGGGGACGGCCGAAGGCCTGTTTCGCGAAGGTATCGACGCTGTCGATTTATACATATCGATTACCTCGTTGACGGCTCACTATGTTGGCAATCGCTATACCTTCGAGGCGATTTTCGATGAGCGGCTGATGACGGCAAAAAGGGTGAAGCAGCGCCTGGACCATGCTGCAGAGATGGTGTTGCGTTTTTTGCAGGTAGATGTAGCTGCTAAGCGCTGAGCTCAGTCATCGGGTGCTTCAGGCGTGCTTCGTGGCGTATTAGGCGACTGGTCGAAACCCAATGAATTTCAATTGCGACAACTCCTCCAGGGCGTAGCGCACGCCTTCTCGGCCGAATCCAGATTGTTTCATTCCACCGAACGGATACATGTCGAGTCTGAAGCGGCTGGCTTCGTTGATCCAGAGCGCGCCCACGTCAAACTCGTCTGCAAAGCGAAATGCTTTTGCAATGTCTCGGGTGAACACCGCTCCTTGTAAACCGAAGGGTGAGTCGTTGGCCAAACTCAGCGCGTGAGCGAGATCGTCTGCGCGCTTGACGACGACTAAAGGGCCGAAGGTTTCGTCACACCACAAAGCTGCCGTTTGTGGCACGTCGATGAGAATGCCTGGACTGATTGTGCAGTGATTTTGCTGTGGCTTGAGGGCGTAGCGAGCGCCTTGCGCAATGGTTTGTTCCGCCATGTCCATGACACGGTTGGCTTGCGCCAGCGAGACCATGGGGCCCAGGTCGGTGTCGACGTCGTAGGGATTGCCGGTACGCAGCGCTTCGGCCGCCAAGACAAAGCGCGCCAGAAATTCATCATAGACCGCCGCCGCCACGATAACCCGCTGCGCGGATACGCACTGTTGGCCGCTTGCTTCAAAAGCTGCCGCGGCAATTCGTGTCGCGGCATCCGCAAGGTCGGCGTCGTCCAGCACTATATTTGCGGAGTTCGAACCCAACTCGGCTATGAATTTTTTTGCGCCTGCCGCTCGTATTAGTGCTGCGCCGCCGCTTGTGCTTCCGGTGAAGGTGACGACAGAAATATCGGGAGCAGCCGCCAAGTCGGCGGCAGGGGCGCGATCACCTGTGATGACATTGAGCAGGCCTGGGGGTAGGCCCGCGTCAACAAGTAGTGCCGCCAGCACTAAGGCAATGCGGGTGCCTGCGGGGTGAGGTTTGACTACCACGGCGTTGCCTGCGGCAAGCGCTGGCGCAACTTTTTGTACGAGTAGGTTGATCGGGGCATTGAAAGGCGTGATCGCAGCGACTACCCCATACGGAACCCTGCGGGTAAAGCCAAAATGGCCGACACCGCCTGGAGCAGTGTCTAGCGGCAGTGATTCATTACTCAGGGTCTGCACTTGCACCGCAACGGCGCGCATGAACTGGGCGGCACGGCTCACTTCGAACGTGGCTGCGCGGCGAGGCTTGCCGATATCTTGAATAATCAGCTCGACAAGTTCAGCGGCGCTTGAGTCGATGGCATTGGCGCCTTGGTTCAACCACTCAACGCGTCGGAGGGTCGATGCCGATCGATGCGTCTTGTAGGCGAGGTGCGCGTCTTCGACGGCCCGGGCCACGATATCAGGAGAAGACTCTATCAATTGCGTGACGATTGAAGCGTCGACGGGAGATGTCCAGGGTATGGAGACCCCTGAGTGATTGACGGTTGCTCCGTGGATATAGCTCTGTAGTGGGCTCACATCTACCTCTGCCTGGACGATGGTGCGATTTGAATGAATGAGATTTTGCTGATTGTTGACTATTTAGTCAACGATTTGGTCGTTCATGGCTAGAGACGGGGTGTTTGTTGGGTTTGAAGACAGTCCTCATTGCTCGTTTTCCGGCTGCTGAACCTCAAGCGGCAAGATGCCGGGATTGTTGTACTTCCCGCCTGGACATGATTCCATGTATGTTCTTGTCACGCTTCATGC
>JBEBXA010000171.1:0-5445 GCA_040391825.1 Pigmentiphaga sp. | reverse complement strand
CGTGCCGGCGCTGCCCCCCAAGGGGGCGCCTTTGCCTTGGGGCGGCCCGGCGGCAAAGAACACTCAGTCTAAGAAACCTGGCATCATCCATCTAGACGATTTCATTGATACACAGAATCCACCGTATGGATATTCGATCGATCGACCTCAATTTGCTTCTGGTGTTTGACGCCATGATCGAGCACCGCAGCGTGACGCGCGCGGCGGAAGCCATCGGGTTGAGCCAACCCGCCATGAGCGCAGCTGTGGCGCGGCTACGGCGCCTGTTCGACGACCCCTTGTTCGTCAAAACCGGTGCGGAAATGCGAGCGACTCCCCGCGCGGCGGCACTGGCCCCGGCCATACGCCACGTCATGGACACGGTCAAAACGGAAATATTGCAGCCGCAAAGTTTTAATGCGGGTACGGCAGAGCGCACTTTTACCCTGTTAACGCCGGACATCGGAGAGATCAACTTCCTGCCGCCCTTGGTATCGCGTTTTTCCGCCCTGGCCCCCGGCCTAAGCCTGAAAACGCTGACCATGCCGCGCCACGTCGCCGCTGAAGCACTTGAATCAGGTGAGGCCGAGTTGGCTATCGGCTACTACCCGGATCTACACAAAGCCGGATTCTTCCAGCAGAAGCTGTTTCAGAACCCGCATGTATGCATCCTGCGCACCGAGCACCCTGCGGTAGGCAAGTCCATTTCATTGCAGCAATATCTTGAGCTTCCTCATGCCACCGTCAGGCCAGGGCGCGAACATCTGTTCGAAGAGTTCCTGCAACGCAAAGGCTTGAAGCGTCGAGTGTTGATAGAGACTTCGCACTTCGCCAGTCTGCTGCCTATTATCGAGAGCTCGGACCTCATCGCCACCGTGCCGGCCGATCTGGCACAGATGTTCGTGCGCCACGCCGCGATCCGCATCGTGGAAGTCCCACTTCAGGCACCATCCATCGAAGTTCACCAGTTCTGGCACCAGCGCTTTCACAAGGACCCTGCCAATGTTTGGCTGCGCGGACTCGTCTATGAACTGTTCCGGGCGTGAATCGCCCGTTTCAAATCTTGGGGTGGCACAATCGGCTGTTGGGTGTCGGCGAGGTAGGCACGATGGTCTGCATCGTCATCCGGAATTCGCCTCCCTCGCCCGCGCATAGCCAGATCAAGCTCAAGGATTTGGTGCCGATTCGCTCGCCCAAGCACGCAAGGTAACTTTGGAAACCTTGCCTACGCTGATTCTCGGAAAATCTTCGACAAACACTACGCTCTTGGGCACTTTATATTTTGCCAAGGCGTTCCTGCATACTTGAATGATTTCCTCGGAGAGTTGATTGCTTTCGACTGCTCCCGGTTCCTTGATTACATACGCGATAGGAACTTCTCCATAAACCGGATCGGGCTTACCAACCACGGCCACTTGGCTCACCAACGGAACTGTGCTGATGACACGCTCGATTTCAGCTGCTGAAACCCCTTCCCCTCCGACTTTGAGCAAGTCCTTGTTGCGATCACTGAACTGTATCGAACCATCCTCATGCAACAACACACTGTCGCCAGTACGGAAGTAACCCTTTTCATCGAAAGCATCGCGAGTGGCTTGTGGGTTTCGAAAGTATTCGGCAAAGATAGTCACCCCCGGGATACCCCGTATCAACAATCGCCCGAGTTCCCCCGCCGAACATAACTGGCCTTGTTCATTTTCTATTCGCACGCCGTAACCCACCGACGGCCGGCCGATGGCACCCGGACGAGTTGGCGACCATAGATCGCTGATGATGCCTTGCGCCACCATTTCGGTCATGCCCCAGGCTCCCTGCATTTTCAATCCGAAGGCAGCTTCGTGTTCGGGAAGCCAGAGTGCATTGCACCACTGCCGAAAATGATGCCCCCGCTCCACAGGCAGCCCAGCCAGAACATTGGCACTGAAGATGACATGGGATCCCACGGTGCTGCGATGCTCAATCGCAGTTGGCCAATACTTGCTCGCGGAAAACTTGGGTTGCAGCACAACGGTTGCGCCTGCCCATAAAGTGGGAAGTACCGACCACGACAAACCTACGACATGGAATAGCGGTAAGAAAACCTGATAAATGTCGTCGCGGCGCAAGCCCTGCTGCATCGCGCCCAATCGTGCTGCCCACAACGCATTCGCATGTGTCCATAACACGCCCTTGGGTCGGGATGTCGTCCCGCTGGTGAATAGAATCGAGAGCGGAGCCGACGCATCCGGCTGCCGCCGAGGAGCTGGCTCGCCAAACAAGCTTTCGTAACGGCTCTCTTGCTCCGGTGTTTCAGACGGCGCGCATGCCTGCCCCCCATCGGTATCGGTAATGACCATCCAATCAAGCGTCGGACAATGCTTACGCAACTTTTCCGCGAACTTTGGCTGCGTCACAACCCCAACGGCCTCGGTCATTTCGGCGAAGTAAGCAAGTTCCGGCCCGGCGGCCATAGCGTTGGTCGGGACACAGATTGCGCCTAGGTGCGCGCAGGCAAACAAGGTAAGCAGAAGCTCCGGGCAATTTTCGAGATGTACCAGAACCCGATCACCGGCACTCACCCCGCGCCGGCGCAAGCCCCCGGCAATCCGGGCAACCTGATCTCCAAAATGCGCATAGCTCCAACTAGTCGAAACACCATCACCAGGTGCCCAAACTAGAAAAGGATGATTGGGGCGTTCTTTAGCCCGCTGGTCTAGCAAGGTCGACAGGTCCATGCCCGAAAACTGCAAAAAGGCGTCAGGCTTATTCATCGTCGTGGCTCCAGGAACCGTTTTTCAACCAATGCTCCAACATCCAGAGACGATCCACGCCCCAGATCTGTTGCTCGTCAACAATAAAAAATGGCACGCCGAATACGCCTTTGGAAACGGCCGCGTCGACTTCGAACCTAAGCTTATCCTTGATGACCTGACTTTCCATGCCCTCACGCATAGCGTCTACGTCAATCCCCAAGGGTTGAGCTTCCTGCAGCACCGATTCGACGTCGCTAATGTCCTGGCCACAGACCCATAAACGTGAACACAACAGACGGGCGAAACGACTGGCGAGCGGCGCATCTTGATCTTTAAGCCATAGAAAAGCGCGCAGGGCCCGAATGGGCGATACATGCGCATGGCCGTGCTCGGTCAAAGGCACCCCGAGCAGCTGCGCCATCCGATGCTTATCGCTATGCGAATACGTCGATTTGAGTGGTGTCTGCGGAATGGGCTTCAAGCCCATTACCTGCAACACGGTGACACTAAGCAGAACAGGTCGCCAGTCGACCGTTCTGCCATAGCGCGCCGCCAAGGTTTCGACCTGTGTCGACGCAAGATACCCATAGGGCGATATCGGGTCGAAATAAAATTCAATGGCCTTTGTCACTTCGCCCCGCTTCATTCTGGTTTGATATTTGCTGCTTTCGCAATCCCGCCCCAGCGAGTGACTTCACTCACGATAAGCTTCGAAAACGCTGCTGAAGTATTGGTTTCAGGATCCAGCCCCATTGTCTTGTATCGCTCGCGTACATCCGGCAAGCCAACAACGCGCTCAACTTCTTTTTGCAATCGCTCGACAATTTCCGGTGGGGTTCCTTTCGGTGCGAGAAGGCCCTGCCACAATTGCATATCCAGGCCCTTCATGCCCAGACTCGAAAAGGTTGGCACTCCCGGAAAGGAAGGGTGTTCTTTTACGGAAGTAATGGCAACGGCTTTCAATTTGCCGGTTTTCAATCCCACGCCGATCGAAATCGAATCAGAAACCGTAGCCAATACGTTATTCCCGATTGCCGCATTCACCGCATCAGTACTTCCTTTATAGGGAATTTCCTGAAATTTGGTTCCTGCCTGTAAGTTGAGTTGTTCGGCGACGAGCCGGAACGGTGCAGCAGCCGACGAGTAATTCGCTTTGTCCGGATGCTGTTTAGCGTAGGCCAGTAGATCTGGAAGGGTTTGCGCAGGCCCGCTTTTGTTTACAGCTAATAAAACGGGCAAGGAGGCAATCAAGGAAATAGGTGAAAAATCCTTGACAGCGTCATACTTCATATCCTTGTAGATAGCAGGATTGATGGCAAGCGCGCCACTTGCACCTAGCAAAATCGTGTAGCCGTCGGGCGCCGCACGAGCGACATACTCCGTGGCAATCATCGACGCGGCGCCAGGCTTGTTTTCCACCACGACTTGCTGCCCCAGCCCTTCGGACATCTTTTGAGCGATGACCCGAGCCAGGATATCGCTACCGCCACCAGCGGTGTAGCCAACAACCAAGCGTATCGGCTTCGTCGGATAGTCACTCGCTTGAGCACTAATCGTTGCGGTGATTGCAAGTATTGCTGAGCTTGCGATGAAGCGTTTGCAGAACATATTGTCTCTCCTCCTTGTTTTACCGATCTGATTCGTTTGATCATGGCGCGATCGCAGACCCTCTGTCCGAACGATGGCCAAGCCTCTCGGCGGCACTCATTCGTCAATATAAAGTTACCTTACTGTTAATGTAAAGCTACCTTACTATTAAAATAAAGGAGGTGGTCCCGCAAGCGGCTCCGGGCCGGCCGCACTGTTGCGGTGTACGAGATATTGAAGGAGTGCCGTTGGCGTACTGGCTGCTGTCTCCTACACTGTCGACCACAATCCTTCCAGATCAAGCCTGCCATGCCCCGTTTTTTCTTTCTAATATCCCTTAGCCTGATCAGTTTCCAGGTACACGCCGAAGGCTTCATCACACGCTTATTGAACAAGCCAGTTCCCGGCGGTGTTGCCGTACTGCCTTTGGGCCAGAGCCAAACGCCCCCCATTGCCACCTATCAGGATCGGCGCGTTATGGTGTTGAAAGAAGATGGCGAGCAATGGATAGCCGTAGTCGGCATTGCGCTGAGTACGCCGCCAGGGACACAGCAGCTCACGGTTGAAGGCGAAAAGGGCCGACGCACCCTGGACTTCAAGGTTGGTGACAAAACCTATGTGGCACAGCACATCAAATTGAAGAATCGCCGCCAGGTCAACCCAGACCCGCAGGATCTGGCCCGTATCGAACGAGAGACCGCCGAACAACTCGCCGCCTATCGCAATTTCCGCCCCGAGGGCCCCAGCAACGTCATGCTGGACCGGCCGGTTAGCGGACGCCTGTCCAGCCCTTTCGGTTTGCGCCGCTTCTTCAATGGCGAAGCGCGCAATCCCCACTCCGGCCTGGATTTTGCCGTGCCCTCCGGCACGCCGATCAAAGCGCCCGCGGCTGGTAAGGTGGTACTAACAGGCGACTATTTTTTCAACGGCAAGACGGTGTTCGTCGACCATGGCCAAGGGTTCATCAGCATGTTCTGCCACCTGTCGCTTATCGACGTGCAGGTCGGACAGGAAGTCGCCCGCGAAAGCGTGCTGGGCAAAGTCGGCGCCACCGGACGGGCGACGGGGCCACATTTGCATTGGAATGTCAGCTTGAACGACGCGCGCGTCGATCCGGCGATTTTCATCGGGGCGTTCAAGCCTTGAT
>JBEBXA010000170.1:0-5578 GCA_040391825.1 Pigmentiphaga sp. | reverse complement strand
GATGCCGCAGGTTTTGCGCACGATGCTGTGCGCGCCATCGGCGCCGACCACCCACCTTGCACGGATGGTTTGCCTGGCATTGTCAGAATCTGAAAATTCAACTTCAACGTGATCGCTTTTCTCGACCAGGTGCGTGACTTGCTTTCCGAAGTGCAGATGTGTCCGGGTCTGCTTGAGGTCTTCGATCAAGGCATCTGAAAGCAGATGCTGAGGTAGATGAAAACGAAAGGGATAAGCCGTTTCCGCGTGTAGCAAGGCCAGATCGAATTCGGCGATCAGGCCTTTGCGATCGCGTATCTGCCATATGGGTATCTGGACGCCTATAGGCAGAATTTTTTGGGTTATGCCTAGCGTACCCAGCATCTCAAGCGTGGGTGGATGAAATGCGGCGCCACGCTGCTCTTTCGCCGTTTCTTCTTCGGCTTCTATCAATGCCACCGCTATGCCTTGTCTGGCCAGGCATAGGGCTGTGGTCAGCCCGACGGGGCCGCCGCCTACCACTGCTACGTCGTACATGTTTGTCATGAGTCCACCGCAATATCGATTTGCTGCCGCCAGAAATCAAAACGATTGAGGCGGCAGATGGTGCTGATTTAGCGCTTAAGCGGTTTTCTGAGTGTCGCCTTGGGCGTAGGTGTCCACGTGGCCGGCGGTGAAGTGGCGCAGTTCTTTGTCGTAGCGCGCGCCGAACTGTTGGCGAGCTGCGGGAACCGGGTTGGCGTCTTGCAGGAAGGGTGTCTCGAAAGTCCAGTCGCCGGTGTAGACCGAGTACTCCATGAACACCCCATTGGGGTCGCGGAAGTAGATGGACTTGCAGAATAAATGGTCCACCACGTCAGAGACTTCCACGTGGTGACTTTCCAGGTGTTTCTTGGCAGCGACCAGTGCCTGTTCGTTCTCGACGCCCAAGGCAACGTGATGCGCGAACCCCTGGTCTTTGGTTTCGGGGGTTTCGTCCTTCAGATCGAAGAAGGCAACGCGGTCCCCGTTGCCGATATCGAAGAAGTAGTGCTTCTTGTCGGCCAGGTCGCCCCAGGTCAATCCGGCAAATGGATCGACCGGCGGCAGGTGCAAGGTAGTCACGATCGGACACCCCATGACATTGCTCCAGAACTCGACCGTTGCCTGCATGTCTTTGGTGCACAAGGCGAGGTGATGCATGCCGGTACTTTTGATTCCCATGTCTGTCTCCTGAAAAATAAACGGCGCCGCGGATGGCGGGTGATTTAGAATGTCTCTACAGTGAGTCGAGTCACTGTTTCGAGCTGGAGCCAGCTTACGAGAACGATTGGCGCAAGATAAGGCGCAATCACTTAAACGGCGTATAACTCAAATGCATATCAGCAAACTCGACATGAAGTCCCTCATCATTTTCTCGACGATCATGCGCACGCGCAGTTTGTCTGCCGCCGCCGATCAGCTTGAGTTGAGCCAACCCGCGATCAGTCAAACGGTTGCCAGGCTGCGCAAGCATTTCGGAGATCTTCTGTTTGCACGCACCACACGTGGAATGAAGCCGACCCAGCGCGCGCTCGAGCTAAGCGAACCCGTTGAAGAAATACTGCGTCTTCTTAGAACCCAGCTTGAAACCCAGGTGCAATTCGAACCCGCTTGCGCCGAACGCACCTTTACGTTTATCGCGACTGATTTCGGCGTGACGGTGTTTTTGCCGCGCTTGACGCAAGAGATACGCAAGCGTTCACCGGGTAGCAAGGTTCGGGCGATACCCGCGGTGCCGGTTGCCATGAAATCGCAACTTGAATACGGCGAAGCAGATCTGGCTGTAGGCGGTTTCAGCGAGTTGGTGGCAGGTTTTCATCAGAAGGCTTTGTATGTCGATTCATACGTCTGCATTGCCGGTGCGCAATATCCCGGCAGGGCGGATGCGCTGTCAAAAAGTGAGTTCAGGCGCGCATCGCATGTATTGGTTTCGCCTGTGCCCGCAGGCTACGAAACCGTTGAAAAACTGGTAAGAGCCGAAGTCGATCCGTCCCGGATCGTGCTTGAAGTACCCAGCTTTCTGGGCTTGTTGTTTTTGCTACGCGAGTCCGACCTGCTTTGCACGGTGCCCAAGCGCGTGGGCACCGCACTGGCGGAGTTGGCCGGCCTCAAGGTCTACCCCTTCCCTTTCGATCTGGCGGGGCTGGACGTCAGGCAGTACTGGCATCAGCGGGTGCACAAAGACCCCGCGCACCAATGGTTTCGCGGCCTGTTCAACGAATTGTTCGCGCTTTAAGCCCTGGGCGATTGCTAGATGGCTTGCGGTGCTTCACCTGCATAGGCTTGCTCCAGAAGCTCGCGCATCGCATTTCGTTCCAGTGCCCGCGGGTTGGGGTAAGGTGTTTGCACGCTCAGGTCCGCAATCAGGTCGAGCTGACCGCGATCTACCCCCAAGGCTTGCAGCCCGGCTGGCGCACCCAGGCGACGTGCCAGCTTATACAGGCCCAGGGGCGCGTCTTCCACCATCAATGCGCGACCAATGGCTTGCATCGCCTCGGGTGCGGCCGGCGCGTTGTAAGCGGTGGCGTAAGGCAGGATGATGGCGTGGGTCTGCGCGTGGGGCAGGTTCAATGTACCGCCCAGAACGTGACAGAGCTTGTGATGCAAGGCGATGGACGCGGCATTGAGCGTCATCCCGGCCAACCAGGCGCCATACTGGCATTGTGCGCGGGTTGCCAGGTCTTGAGCTTGTGTCAACAAGGCCGGCAAGCCCCTGGCCAAGGCTGCGATTCCTTCTTCGGCCATGATGGCGACGATGGGGTTGCCGTCTTCGGCATAGAGCGCTTCCACACAATGCGCGATGGCGTTCAGACCGCTGGCCGCCGACATGTCTACGGGAAGACTCAGGGTCAGCAAAGGGTCGTAGATGACGGTGCGTGGCAATACCCTGTCGTTGCGGCCGGTGTGTTTGCGATGAGCCTCGGTCACGCCATAGATCGAGGTCATTTCCGAGCCTGCGTAGGTGGTGGGAATCGCCAGAATAGGCAGGGAGGATTCCAGCGCCATCGCCTTCGCCAGGCCGATCGTCGATCCGCCGCCCAGCGCGACCAACCCGTCGACGCCGAGTTCGTCGGCCAGCTCCAGGGCACGCCGGACAAGATCTCCCGGGACGTGCATCACCGCATGGGGGAAGAGCCCAGCCGCGCCGCTTCCCAGTCGGTCGACCAGAGTTTGCGCGTCGGCTTGCTGCTCAGGCGTACACAGCACCATGGCATTCTGAATCTGTAGCAGGTCCAACTCGCGTTCCAGGTGCCCAAGCGCGCCTTCACCGAACACCACACGGGCAGGACTACTGCGATAAACGAACTCCAGGCGTTTCATGCTGGTTGATCTCCTTTGCGTTAGCTGTCAGGGTCGACAGCCTTGTTGGCGGATGGAGACGATGCTAGTTACACGCCTGATTGGCGTCGATAGCCGGTGTTGAATACCGTGGATGCGAAAATTGCATAGTGCAGATGGATTCGTGTGCAGCAAGGTGATCTAAGGAGCTGAGCTTGCTGTATCGCTAAGAACCGGCAAGGCGTTGCTAAGGACCGCTTTATCCTCAAGAAGAGCACTTGTATACAGTTTATCTTGAGTACTAGGGATAAAAGGCCTATTAACAAGGGTTAATACCTATTTTTATGGAATTGCAAGAAGACGGACAATAAAGTTGTATACAGAAAATCGCCTACTATCTTTTTAAACAATGCACGCTTCTTCTGAACAACTCGTCGATAAGCAGCTGGCCGGCAACGCCTCGCAAAGCGTACGCGCACTTCTAGGCCTGCGCGAATTGATCCTGGCTGGCGAGCTTCCCGCAGGCGAGCGTATCTCCGAATTGTGGGTAGCCGACCGGCTGAGTGTTTCGCGCACGCCTGTGCGGGCGGCTTTGCTTAGGCTGAAGGAAGAAGGCTTGATCGAGCCGATTACTTCAGGTGGTTTTGCCGTGCGCCGGTTTACCGAAACCGATATCAGTGATTCGATCGAGCTGCGCGGAACCCTTGAGGGTTTTGCCGCTCGCCTGGCTGCCGAGCGAGGTGTGAACGACACTACCTTGCAAGCCATGCAGCAATGTGTCGAGCAGATCGACGACATTCTGGCGGGAGCTCTGACCGAAGAAAAATTCTCCAATTATGTCGAGGTGAACGCCCGCTTCCATCGACTTTTGGCTGGTGCGGCGGGTAGCCCATTGGTCGAGCAGCAATTGGAAAAAATCGCTGCCTTGCCCTTCGCTTCGGCCAGTTCCTTCGTCATGGTGCAGTCCATTGATCCCGGCGGCCACGAAGTGCTGGTAGTGGCGCAGGCGCAGCATCGTGCGGTACTGGAAGCCTTGCGCAAACGTGAAGGGTCGCGTGCCGAGGCTCTGATGCGGGAGCACGCGCGTATTGCGCACCGAAATCTGAACAACGCGCTAGAAAATCAATTGGCCATGACCAAGCTTCTGGGTGGTCAATTGATTCAGCGCTCGCAGGCCGACGCTTAGCGTCCGCCTGTCTACCTGATAGTGGCGCCTATCAACGGCGCCCCGAATCGATAAGGAGATTACGCATGTTTCTGAAGAACACTTGGTACGTCGCCTGTACCCCGGATGAAATCGAAGCCAAACCCTTGGGCCGCATGGTTTGCGGTGAGCGCATCGTGTTTTATCGGGGCAAGGATGGCGAGGTCGCCGCTCTGGAAGACTTCTGCCCGCATCGTGGTGCGCAATTGTCTCTGGGCTTTGTTGAAAACGGCGAGCTGGTGTGCGGCTATCACGGCCTGCATATGAATGCCGACGGTACGTGCGCAAGCATGCCTGGCCAGCGTGTGCGCGCTTTTCCCGGTATACGCAGTTTTCCGGTTCAGGAACGCTATGGCTTTATTTGGGTTTGGCCAGGCGATGCCGCACAGGCCGATCCTGCACAGATTCATCATCTGAACTGGGCGGATGATCCGGAGTGGGCGCACGGAGGCGGTATGTATCACGTCAAATGCAACTACCGCCTGATGATAGACAACCTCATGGATCTCACCCATGAAACCTATGTGCATGCCAGCAGTATCGGCCAGGCCGAGATCGAGGAGTCGGCGCCTTCCACCAAAACGATAGGCGATGAAGTCGTTACCAGCCGCCATATGGAAAACATCATGCCACCGCCATTCTGGGCTGCGGCATTGCGCGGCAATGGCTTGGCCGACGATGTGTTGTGCGATCGCTGGCAAATCTGCCGCTTCTCGCCACCCAGCCATGTGATGATCGAAGTGGGTGTCGCCCATGCCGGCAAGGGTGGCTACGATGCGCCGGCCGAACATAAAGCATCCAGCATTGTGGTGGATTTCATCACGCCGGAAACCGAAACGTCCATCTGGTATTTCTGGGGCATGGCACGCAACTTTAATCCTGGCGACCAGAAGCTGACCGATGTAATTCGAGAAGGACAGGGCAAGATCTTCAGTGAAGACCTGGAAGTACTGGAAGCCCAGCAACGCAATCTTTCGGCCTATCCGGGGCGTAAGTTGCTCAAGCTCAATATCGATTCCGGTGGAGTGCAGTCGAGTGTGGTGCTGGATCGTTTACTAGAAAAAGAACGGGCGCAGATGCCTGAAGTGGCTCCGA
>JBEBXA010000169.1:0-5648 GCA_040391825.1 Pigmentiphaga sp. | reverse complement strand
AGAGGACGTCCATGCCTTAGCGTTGCTGCAGTTTACGTGCTGCGTCAATGGCGAAGTACGTAAGAATGCCATCGGCCCCAGCGCGCTTGAAGGCCAGCAGCGCCTCCATCATGACCCGGTCGTGATCCAGCCAGCCGTTAGCGGCAGCGGCTTTCAGCATGGCGTATTCCCCGCTTACCTGATAGGCAAAGGTCGGTACGCGAAAGGTGTCTTTTACGCGGCGCAATACGTCCAGGTAGGGCATGCCGGGTTTGACCATCACCATGTCGGCGCCTTCGCGCAAATCAATTGCCACTTCGCGCATGGCTTCCTCGATGTTGCCGGGATCCATTTGGTAGGCGGCCTTGTCTGACTTGCCCAGGTTGGAGGCCGAGCCCACGGCATCGCGGAAGGGGCCATAGAATGCGCTGGCGTACTTGGCCGAATAGGCCATGATGCGGGTATGGATGTGACCGGCATTTTCCAGGGCCGTGCGGATGGCGCCGATGCGGCCGTCCATCATGTCGCTGGGGGCAACGATGTCCACACCGGACGCGGCCTGGGTCAGGGCTTGTTTGACCAGGACGTCGACGGTGGCTTCGTTGATGACATAGCCGTTGTCGTCGATGACGCCGTCCTGACCGTGGCTGGTGTAGGGGTCCAGGGCGACGTCGGTCATGATGCCGAGCTCTGGAAATCGTTGTTTCAGTTGCGCCACGACGCGTGGAATCAGGCCTTCGGGGTCTGCGGCGGCAATGCCGTCAGGGGTCTTGAGCTCTGCATCGATAACCGGAAATAGGGCCAGCACCGGAATGCCCAGCTTGACGCATTCTTCGGCGACCGGCAGCAGGGTGTCCAGACTGTAGCGTTCTACCCCGGGCATGGACGGAACCGGCTGGCGCAGGCCCTTGCCGTCAGCCACGAAAACCGGGTAGATCAAGTCATCGACGCTGAGCCGGCTCTCGCGAACCAGGCGGCGGGTGAAATCGTCGCGGCGCAAGCGGCGTGGGCGCCCGGCGGGAAAGTCGGCAAATACTTCGTGTTGACTCATGATGGCTTCCGTCTGTGCGAGGTCCGGGCTCGTTCAGAGTTGGCACCTGCCTCGCGAAATATGCATCACGCCTTCATGGCGCCACCTGGGGCGACAGCCAGCCTTCGATGTGCGAGGCAGCGTCTTCCAGGCCGATGCGGTGGGTCGATGAAAATGGCACAGTGTGCAGGGCGCCAATTGCCGCCAGGTCTTTCTTGACGTCGAATTGCACCTTGATGCGCTGGCCATACGCAAATTTGTCGGCCTTGGTTAGCAGAGCCAGCACCGGCCGGCCTGAGGGGGCGATCCACTCGATCAGGTTACGGTCGAGATCGGTGACGCCGCGGCGGATATCCACCAGCAGCACCACGCCCACCAGCGAAGCCCGGTTACGCAGGTAGCCGCCCAGCACCTGAGCCCACTGGGTGCGGTCTTCGCGCGCGACCGAGGCATAGCCGTAGCCCGGCAAGTCGACCAGGTAAGCCATGTCTTGCTCGGGGTCGAGTTTGTCGGGGATGCCGAACATATTGATCAGGCGCGTGCGCCCCGGCGTCTTGCTGGAAAAGGCCAGCCGGCGCTGCTGCGTCAACACGTTGATGGCTGACGATTTGCCCGAGTTGGAGCGACCCACGAAGCAGACCTCGGGGGCGCCGGGCGGCGGCAGCTGGTCAAGCCGGGCGGCGGAGGTCGTGAAATGGGCGCGATGAAGGAGGGACACAGTAGGGGCGGGGCGGCTGGCGCTTTAGATTCGGACGCTTATTGTAAGGCCTGCGGACCGGATCGGCCGTGAAAGGGCGAGGGATCAGCCAATGCGCTTAAGCGATTGTTTGAACAAGCGCTGGCGTTGAACATAGCCTTCCGCCGTGGAACGGATCCGTGCGATGTCTTCATCGCTCAGTTCGCGTACGACCTTGGCGGGCGCGCCCAGGATAAGCGAGCGGTCGGGAAACGTCTTGCCTTCGGTCACGATGGCGCCCGCGCCCACCAGGCAATTTTTGCCGATGACGGCGCGGTTCAGCACTACTGCCTGGATGCCGATCAGCGAGCCGTCGCCTATAGTGCAACCATGCAGCATGGCCTGGTGTCCCACGGTGACGAAGTCGCCCAGGGTAAGTTTGAGGCCCGGATCGGTATGCAGAACAGCGCCTTCCTGGATGTTGCTGGAGTTACCGATGACGATGTCATCGTTGTCGGCACGGATAACCGCGCCGGGCCAAACACTGGCGTCTTCCCCTAATATGGCCCTGCCGATTACTGAGGCGGCCTCGGCGACGTAGGCGCTTTCAGGAATTTGGGGGGTATGCGTGGCAAGCTGGTAAACGGCCATAAGATCTTCCTTGTTGTTACTCGTACAACCGGTGCGGCGGTCCTTGCTATAATAAGAGGTTTCCTGAAGACACGGTGGGCGCGTGCTAGCGCTAGCCGGGTTGGTAACAGGCGGTTAATGAGGCGGTCAAGGCCGATATGGTCTGCTCTGCCGATAGCTGTTCTTAGTCTGAATGCGCCGCCGATTCTTGGTGCGACGCCAGTTTTCGCAATACACAGAAGTCCGTAATACACAGAAGTCCCATAAGGTGCGATACCCAGGTTAGACGCCAGGTTCGATACCCAGACGGGGCCAGTCGGGATTTTAGGTCGTCGAGGTTTTCATGAAGCGTTTGCTGTCCCTGATACTTGTCGCGAGCGGTACCTTGTTGGGTGCCTCTGCTCTGCCGTCTTTTGCCGCCGATGCGCCGGCCCAGCCCAAGGTCGATGCGGCCAAGGGCGAGCAGCTCTTCACCAATGGCGACGCGGCCCGCGGCATCATTGCCTGTGCCAGCTGTCACGGTCCGGGCGGCAATAGCGCCGGCGCGGCCAACCCCAAGCTGGCGGGTCAGCACCCCGAGTACCTGTACAAGGAACTGGGCAACTTCAAGGTCAAGGATGGCGCCAAGAAGCCCGAGCGGATCAGCCCCATCATGAATCCGCTGGTTACCCAGCTTACGACCGAAGAAATGCGTAATATCGCTGCCTATCTTGGCAGCCAGACGCTCAAGCCTTCCGTCGCCAAGAACAAAGACACCGTTGAACTGGGCCAGCAGATCTATCGCGCTGGGGTTGCCGCCAAGGGTGTACCTGCTTGCGCTTCATGCCATGCACCCAACGGTGCCGGCATGCCTTCCCAGTATCCCCGCCTGGCGGGTCAGTTCGCTGAATATACTGAAGCGCAGTTGATAGCGTTTCGCAGTGGCGCCCGCCACAACAACGTTCCTATGAGCGCTATCGGGCAAAAAATGTCCGACGCTGAAATCAAAGCTGTGTCCGACTACATCGCCGGACTGCGTTAATTAGGTTTTTCCCGCTTCGGGGAGGAACCACTGCCGTTGTAGACGGTCTGTGAGAAGGGGCGGAGCATCCGCCCCTTTTTTCGCTTCAAGGCCCGGTGCCAATTCCCTCCGGGCGAGCCCTCGGCGCCGCCAGGGGCTCTTAGGGACCGGAACTCCTTGTCATCATGATTGCTTCACCTCCAAACACCAGGCCCGCCAGCAGGCGGCCCTGGACCGATTTCCTCGAGCTGCTGGCGTCCATGCGGTTCGCGGTCAGCCTGCTTACTTTTATCTGCCTGGCCAGTGTGGTCGGGACGGTATTGGTACAGAACCAGGCCTCCAACAACTATGTCAATCAATTCGGACCCTTCTGGTATGAAGTGTTCGAGATGTTCTCGCTGTACCACGTCTACAACGCGTGGTGGTTTCTGCTCATCATGGCTTTCCTGGTGACATCCACCAGCTTGTGCCTGGTGCGTACCGCGCCGAAGATGGTGCGGGACATGCGTTCTTTCCGTGAACACGTGCGTGAAAGCAGCCTGCGCTCCTTCCATCATCGAGCTGAGTTCGCCTCGGAAGCGCCGGCCGAGCAGTCGACCCAGGCAGTCGTTGGCCTGCTTAAAAAGCGCGGCTACGGTATACGGCTCAAGCAAGACGGGCCCGCCACCCTGGTTGCAGCCAAAACCGGTAGCGGCAATCGGCTAGGCTATATTTTCGCTCACGCGGCTATTGTCATCATCTGCATCGGCGGTTTGCTGGATAGTGAACTGCCCGTGCGCCTGCAGATCTGGCTGGGCGGTAAACAGCCCCTGTATGAAAATATGGCGATAGCCGATGTACCTCCGCCTGGACGCTTGGGCTTGAGCAACCCGAGCTTTCGCGCCAACGTCTTGTTGCCAGAAGGCGGCAAGACAGGTAATGCCATCGTGATGGTTGACGATGGCGCCTTGGTGCAACCCTTACCTTTTGTGCTTGAACTCAAGAAGTTCATCGTCGAGTACTACTCCACGGGCATGCCCAAGCTTTTTGCCAGTGAAGTAGAAGTTACCGACCCTGAAACCGGTACCCGTTTCCCGGCCACCATCAAGGTCAATGAACCCTTGCGCTACAAGGGCGTCACTGTCTATCAGTCCAGTTTCGACGATGGCGGCAGTGCGCTCAAGCTGGTGGGCTATAGCCTGCGTGGAGGCCAACTGCATACCTTCCCGGTGGAAGGAAAAGTCGGCGACAGCACCCAGTTGACTAGCGATGGCCTGCAAGGGATCACGGTGGAGTTCAGTGGTTTTCGCCCGATCAACGTCGAAAACTTCGCTAGCGGCCAATTGGGGGCCGCCGAGCCCAAGGCGTTTCGCGAACATGTGGCGGCCGTGTCGGGCAGCGCCGCCCGTCCTGGGCAGGACAAGGATTTCCGTAATGTAGGCCCCAGCGTGCAGTACAAGCTGCGCGACGACAGCGGCCAGGCGCACGAATTCCATAACTACATGCTGCCGGTGGAAGTGGACGGTACGCAGGTATTCCTGAGCGGCGTGCGCACCAACCCTGACGAAGAGTTCCGTTATATACGCATCCCCGCCGATGCCGAGGGCTCCTTAAAGGAATTCATGGCGCTGCGCGCCAGCCTGAATGACCCCCAAGCCAGGTTGGAGGCTGCACGTCGTTTCGCCCAGGCTAACAGACAGCCGCTGGACGGCCGTCCAGCGGCCTCCGATACGCTGGTCATGCAGTTGCAGGAGTCGGCACAACGGGCGCTGGACACCTTCGCCACGGGCGGACTGCAAGCCATCGCCAGTTTTCTGGAAAGCAATGTTTCCCAGGAAGAGCAGCAACGCGCCGCCGACGTGGTGATCAAATTGCTGGGCGGCGCCATGGCTGAATTACGCGCGGTCGAAAGGGCTCGCGGCGGTCTGCCGGTTGTCGATCGCACGGGCCCGGATGCGGTCCAGGCTGCAAGCTGGATGCAAATGTCCGTTGCCGCCTTGTCCGACCTCGCCTTGTACCCGGCGCCAGTCATGTTGAGCCTGACCGATTTCGACCATGTCGAGGCCAGTGTTTTCCAGATAAGCAGAACGCCAGGAAAAAACGCGGTATATCTAGGGTGCCTGTTGCTGATCCTGGGTGTGTTCTCCATGTTCTATATTCGTGAGCGACGTATCTGGCTGTGGATCAAACCGGCGGCCGAGGCCGGAGGCTCGCATGCGTTCATGGCCATGACCTCCCAGCGCCGCACGCTGGATTTCAATCGGGAATTCGACCAGCTCAAGGCAGACCTTGCCGATGTGCTGGATTCCAAAGGTGGCAAGTAATGGAACTGACTTCTACAACCCCTGGCAAAA
>JBEBXA010000168.1:0-5682 GCA_040391825.1 Pigmentiphaga sp. | reverse complement strand
CCCCCCAAGGGGGCGCTTTTTGCCTTGGGACGGCCCGGCGGCAAAAACCCCCGTCTCCGCCCAGACTTTCTTATACTGGGCTTGAGAACCCATCAAGCAACCTCCCTATTTTTTCGCGATCTTATGCCCTCTTCCGCTGCGCCGACCACCCGCTTCGCCGGCACCGACCGCTATGTCGCCACCGACGACCTGAAACTCGCGGTCAATGCTGCCCTGACACTTGAGCGTCCTCTGCTGATCAAAGGCGAACCCGGCACCGGCAAGACCATGCTGGCCGAGGAGGTCGCCCGCGCGCTGGGCCGGCCCTTGATGCAATGGCACATCAAATCCACGACCAAGGCGCACCAAGGCCTGTACGAATACGATGCGGTGTCGCGTTTACGCGATTCGCAGCTAGGCGACGAGAAAGTCCGCGATATCGATAACTACATCGTTCAAGGGGTACTGTGGCAGGCATTTACCGCCGAAGCACCCGTTGTCCTGCTGATCGACGAGATTGACAAAGCCGACATCGAATTCCCCAATGACCTGCTGCGCGAGCTCGACCGGATGGAGTTTCATGTTTATGAAACCCGCCAAACCATACGCGCCACCCACCGGCCGCTGGTGATCATTACGTCGAACAACGAAAAAGACCTGCCCGATGCGTTTCTGCGCAGATGCTTTTTTCACTACATCAAATTTCCCGATCAGGAAACCCTGGCGCAGATTGTGGACGTACATTTCCCCGGCCTGAAGAAAGACTTGCTGCAGACAGCAATGGACATTTTCTTCCAGCTACGTGATGTTCCCGGAATCAAGAAAAAACCCTCGACTTCCGAGTTGCTGGACTGGCTTAAGCTATTGCTGGCCGAAGACATTCCGGCTGAAGCCCTGACCAGCCGCGATCAGCAAGCAGTCCTGCCTATGCTGCACGGCGCACTTTTGAAGAACGAGCAGGACGTTCACCTTTTCGAGCGTCTCGTCATGATGGCGCGCAAAGGTAGATAAACGCCATGCCGCTGCTCACCCCTCTCCAGGCCGTCACACTACGAATCCAGGACGTCGTATTGGAGCCTCTGCATACAGACCACGAAACGGACTTGGCCGCCGCAGCCAGCGATGGCGAACTGTGGAATCTGCGCGTTACCTCGGTGCCCGAACCCGACCAGGTGCGCGACTATATTCAGACGGCTCTGGCGGGACGCGACGCCGGCAACATGCTGCCCTTCGCCGTGCGCGACGCGGGCTCGGGAAAACTGCTGGGCAGCACCCGCTATCACGATATCGTGCCGGCACTGGACCGGCTGGAAATCGGCTACACCTGGTACGCCAAGAGCCGGCAGCGCAGCCATCTCAATACCTGTTGCAAGCTGCTCTTGTTGAGTCATGCTTTCGAGACCCTGGGTTGCAAAGTGGTGGGCTGGCGCACTGACAATTTCAACTACGCGTCCCAACAAGCCATCAAACGGCTGGGCGCCAAACTCGATGGGGTCCTCAGGCACCATGCGCTGCGCCGCGACGGCACCGTCCGCGATACCTATATGTACAGCCTGCTGGCCGGAGAATGGCCTGAGGCCAAGGCCCAACTGCAATATTTACTGCGCAAGCCCCGCTAAGATGACGCTAACAAATCTGCGGCGCGGCAAAAGCACTCGGGACACCCTATGCTGATCGATTTTTTCTATCACTTACGGGCCCACCAGTTACCGGTATCGGTCCAGGAATACCTGACCCTGCTCGAAGCGCTCAAGAAAACTACCATCGGCCCGTCTATCGATGAGTTCTATTTGCTCTCGCGCATGACACTGGTCAAGGATGAAAGCAGGTTCGATCGCTATGACCAGGCTTTCGCCAGTTACTACAAAGGAATCGAAGCCGCATTTCCCGACGGCCAGGGCATCCCCCAAGACTGGCTGGTGCAGCGCCTCAAGCGCGACCTTTCTCCAGAGGATAAAGCCACCCTTGAAAAGCTTGGCTGGGACAAGCTCATGGAGCTTTTTCAGGAACGTCTGAAAGAACAGAAAGAGCGGCATGAAGGCGGCAATAAGTGGATAGGCACCGGCGGAACCTCGCCATTCGGCAGCGGCGGCTACCATCCCGAAGGCCTACGATTAGGCAATGAGAAAGCCGGCAACAATACCGCTATCAAAGCCTGGGACATGCGAGAGTTTCGCGACTACGACGACCAGGTCGAGCTGGGTACGCGCAATATCAAGGTTGCCTTGCGGCGTTTGCGGCGCTTTGCCCGCGAGGGCGCGGACCAGGAACTTGATCTGGACGGCACCATACGCAATACCGCGCGCAATGCCGGCTATCTGGACATCCGCATGGTGCCCGAGCGGCACAATGCCGTAAAAGTGCTGATGCTGCTGGACGTAGGCGGCACCATGGACAGCCACATCGCCCGCATCGAAGAACTGTTCTCGGCTGCCCGCAGCGAATTCAAGAATCTTGAGGTGTATTACTTCCACAACTGCCCATACGACTGGCTATGGAAAAGCGGTAAACGGCGCCATGCCGATCGCTTTCATACCTGGGACGTGCTGCGCAAATACAACCCCGATTGGCGGCTGATACTCGTCGGCGATGCCACCATGAGCCCTTACGAAATCTTGCAAACCGGGGGCTCGGTCGAGTATCACAATACCGAAGCAGGCGCAGTCTGGTTGCAGCGCCTGACAGCGGCCTATCCTCGCTTTACCTGGCTCAACCCGGAACCCGAAGGGCTGTGGCCTTATCGACAGTCTATCGACATCATCCGCCGTATCGTGCAGGACCGCATGTTTCCCGTCACCCTCACCGGCCTTGAGCAGGCAATGCGCTTGCTGTCCAAATAGAGGCCGCCATGCCCGCACAGCGGGAACATTACCTTGAGACTACACTCCAATAGTCTTTCCTATCCGGCTCGAATCCCGACCTATGCCTATGTCGCTCTCGTCTTTCCGATCCTGCCGCCTGGGCCGGGCCATCGCCTGCCTGGCTGTCGTGTCCGCCACCACCCTGCTTCCCCTCAGCCCAGCTCAGGCCGCGCCCGCGGTTCCCGCTGGAGTACAACGGATCAGTTCGGTTGAAGGCATCAACGAATACAGGCTGAGCAACGGCCTGCGCGTTCTACTCGCGCCGGACCAATCCAAGGCCACCACCACCGTCAACATGACGTATCTGGTGGGCTCACGCCACGAGAATTACGGTGAAACCGGCATGGCCCATCTGCTTGAGCACATGCTGTTCAAAGGTACACCCTCCATGCGCAACGCGCTGTCCGAGTTTTCGCGCCGGGGCCTGCAAGCCAACGGCAGCACCTGGACGGACCGCACCAACTACTTTGCCAGCTTTGCCGCCAACAATGAGAACCTGGATTGGTATTTGCGCTGGCAGGCCGACGCCATGGTCAACTCGCTTATTGCGCGCAAAGACTTGGACTCGGAAATGACGGTGGTGCGCAATGAGATGGAAAGCGGGGAAAACAACCCTTTTCGCGTATTGATGAGCAAGATGCTGGGTTCCGCCTACCAGTGGCACAACTACGGCAAGACCACCATCGGCGCGCGCTCCGATGTCGAAAACGTCGATATCAGCCGACTGCAAGCCTTCTACCGTACCTACTACCAGCCCGATAACGCGGTGTTGATCGTGGCGGGAAAGTTTGACGAAGCTCAAACGCTTGCCGTCATTGCCCGCACCTTCGGCAAAATCCCCAAACCCAAGCGAGTCTTGCCCCGACTCTATACCGAAGAGCCGGTACAGGATGGCGAGCGCAGCGTGACCGTACGACGCTCTGGCGGCTCGCCCCTGGTCGCGGCCATGTACCACACCCCACGCGGGGGCGATGTCGACTCGACCGCGATCGACCTGCTATCAGGCATCATGGGCGACACGCCGTCGGGCCGCTTGTACCGGACTCTGGTGGAGTCCAGGCTGGCCGCCTCGACCTTCGGTTTCACTTTCGGCATGTATGACCCTGGCGTCGTCATGCTAGGAGCCCAACTGCAGCCAGGTGCCGACCTGGACGCCGCCCGCGACAAGATGCTCGCCACACTGGAGTCGGTCAAATCCGAACCCATCACCAGTGAAGAGCTGGAGCGAGCCCGCACCCGCTGGCTGAAAGATTGGGACATGGCGTACAGCGATCCGCAAAAAGTGGGCGTATCGCTATCGGAAAGTATCGCACAGGGTGATTGGCGCCTCTTTTTCAAAGCGCGCGACCGGGTACGCACGATCAAACTGGCCGACGTCCAACGTGTCGCCGAAAGCTACTTGCAACGCTCCAACCGCATCCTCGGCACCTATGTGCCGACGGACAAACCAGAACGAGCACCTAACCCACCCGCCATTGATCTCGCTACCGAGCTGAAGGGCTACACCGGGGACAAGGACTTCGTTCAGGCCGAAGCATTCGACGCCACGCCTGCCAATATCGACGCACGCACCCAGCGCAAGACCTTGGAGCTGCCCAACGGCCCGGTAAAACTGGCGCTGCTGCCCAAATCCACGCGCGGCCATCTCGTCCAGGCCGAGCTCGTCATGCAGTTCGGCAATGCCGAAGACCTTAAGGGGCAACGCGATGCGGCGCGCGCCGTGGCGGCCTTGATCGATCATGGCACCAAAACCCTGAGCCGCCAGCAAATCGAAGACCGCTTCGATGCGTTGCGTGCCGACGTCGGCTTTGGCGGGGGTGGCACCACCCTTGCCGTCAGCATGTCGACCACGCGCGACAATTTGCCGGGTACCTTGGCATTGGTGATGGAGCTCTTGCGCGACGCCAACTTCCCGGCCGATCAAGTTGACGAGTACCAACGCCGGGCGCTTGCATCGCTGGAAAGCGCCAGACAGGAACCCAGCTCCGTCGCACAACGCACGCTAGCCCGTCATGGCAACCCCTGGCCGACCGACGATCTGCGCTACACCCCGACCTTCGAGGAACAGGAAGCCGCCACCAAGAGCTTGTCACGCGATGCTCTCCTGCAATTTCACGAGCGCTTTTACGGCGCAGGCCGGATTCGCCTTAGCGCAGTTGGAGACTTCGATCCCCAGGCCCTGGAGCAGGCGCTGCGTACCGGGCTTGAAGGCTGGAAACGCGCCCCCGCCTACACTCGGGTATCGGACCCCTATCGACCCGTAGCACCCGAGCGTTTCGACCTGCCTTTACCTGACAAAGCCAACGCCTTCTACATTTCCACTGTGCCCCTGTCCATTCAGGACACCGACGAAGATTACCCTGCGGCGGCACTGGCCAATTATCTGCTGGGCAGCTCGGAAACTTCGCGCCTGTGGATGCGAGTTCGTGAGCAAGAAGGCCTCTCATACAACGTACGGAGTTCTCTGTCCGCCTCATCTTACGAGCCGAGCGGCCAATGGACGATGTACGCCATCTACGCACCCAGCAATCGCGAAAAGCTGGAAGCGGTTATTCGTGAAGAGCTTGATCGTGTCTTACGTGAAGGCTTTAGCGAGCAGGAGGTAAAAGACGGCGTTGCCTCCATGCTGAACTTGCGCACGCTGGCTCGGGCGCAGGACAAACGTTTGGTTGACACGTGGTCGAGCTATTTGGACCTGGATCGCACGTTCGCATTTTCCGCGGAGTTCGACCGCAAACTGCAGGCAATGAATGCCCAGAAAGTGAATGCTGCCCTGCGCAAGTATCTCAAGCCCGAGGCCTTCAGCACCGCGGTGGCGGGAACCTTCAAGCCTTGAGCACAG
>JBEBXA010000167.1:0-5693 GCA_040391825.1 Pigmentiphaga sp. | reverse complement strand
GGTAATGCCCGTGATGGCGCTGCGAGATTGGCTTGCGTAAAGGGCGACCAATGTTGAAAATGCCGCCTCGTACAGACCGCTTCCCATTCCAATGCCGATAATTAGCCACGCCAGAAATAGTTCAATCGGGCCGTGCGAAAAGCCCAACCCAGCGAGCCCCAAGGCAAAGATGACGCTGGTTGCAGCCAGGACTGGTCGCCCACCCGAACGATCGATGAGGCGGCCAGCGTAAGGGCCTAGCAAGGCGGAGATGATCAGCGCTGCGCTAAATGCCGCGAAGACCGTGGGCGTCGAAACGCCCAGGTCTCTTGCCATTGGCGTGGCCAGCATCGCAGGCAAATAGTAAGTTGACCCCCAAGCCAGTGTTTGAGCGGTTCCTAATCTAGCGATCACACCGACGCCTGGCGCAGCAACCATCTCTGCCTCTTAATGCTTTGCGGTTATTCTGTCTGGTCGCTGTCGCCGCCACCGACCACGGCGGCTTGCTCATGGTTCATTGCCGCTGCGATGAGGGTTGACGCCATGTGCGGGGCCGCTTCCTTGCGTTCACTGTACCGATCCGTCAGATAGTCGGAGCGGTCCCGAATCAGTAGCGTGAACTTGTAGAGCTCTTCCATGACGTCCACCACGCGATCATAGTAGGCGGACGGTTTCATTCTGCCGTGCGTGTCAAATTCCTGGTATGCCTTGGGCACTGAAGATTGATTTGGGATGGTGACCATCCGCATCCAGCGCCCGAGTATGCGCAGAGCATTGACCGCATTGAAGGATTGCGAGCCGCCACTGACCTGCAGGACGGCGAGCGTGCGGCCTTGCGTAGGGCGAACTCCACCACTTTCCAGTGGCAGCCAATCGATCTGGTTCTTAAAGACGGCGGTGAGCGTGCCATGCCGCTCGGGACTACACCAGACGTGCCCCTCGGACCATTCGGACAGCCTGCGAAGCTCAACGACCTTGGGATGATCGGCGGGCACGCTATCGGTAATCGGTAAGCCATGCGGGTCGAAAACGCGGGTGTCAGCCCCGAACTGCTGCAAGATGCGTTGTGCTTCCAGAGTGAGCAGCCGACTGTATGAGGTTTCACGAAGCGAACCGTACAACAACAAAATGCGAGGCGGATGCTGGCTAGGCTGCGCTGGCTCCAACTTTCTCAAGTCAGGCGTATCCAGCACCGACGGTACAACGTTGGGCAACGTGTCCTTCATCCGTTGATCCTCCGGCCCGCAGCGTCAATCACGGCTTCCCCATCTTCCTTGGAGAAGGCACCGAGTTGAGGTGAAGGCAGAATATCGAGTACGACTTCTGACGGCCGGCACAGGCGCACCCCAAGCCCCGTGACAACGAACGGACGATTGATCAGGATCGGATGAGCCAGCATGGCGTCCAATAGCTGGTCATCCGTCAGGTCGAGGTTATCCAGCCCAAGCTCCACATAGGGCGTACCCTTTTCCCGGAGCGCCTGACGCACCGTAAGCCCTGCTGCACGAATCATGCTTTGCAGCTCGGCCCGAGCCGGCGGTGCGCTCAGGTACTCGATCACCTGCGGCTCAATACCCGCGTTGCGTATCATGGCCAGCGTGTTGCGGGAGGTGCCGCATGCGGGGTTGTGATAGATAGTTATAGACATTGTGTGTCCTTAATTTGCCGTGGCTTCATACCAGCCCTTTGAACGATTCACGACGCGAACCACGACCAGCATGATCGGCACTTCAATGAGCACGCCGACCACGGTAGCGAGCGCTGCACCCGATTGAAAACCGAACAGGCTGATCGCGGTGGCTACCGCCAATTCGAAGAAATTGCTAGCGCCGATAAGAGCGGACGGTCCCGCCACACAATGGGCTACGCCGAACCGGCGATTCAGGTAATAGGCCAGACCCGAGTTCAGCACAACCTGAATCAGAATCGGGATGGCCAACAAGAGGATAATCAGTGGCTTTTCAATAATCGCGTTGCCCTGGAAACCGAACAGCAGCACGAGCGTCGCCAGCAGCGCAGCAATGGAATAAGGGCCCGATGCGCCGACGATGCGTTGATACGTCGCTTCGCTCCTGGCAAGCGAGGCTTTACGTATGGCCTGGGCGATCAGGACTGGAACAACGATGTACAGCGCGACGGAGGTGATGAGCGTATCCCACGGCACTGAGATCGAAGATAGCCCGAGCAGCAGCGCGACGACCGGCGCAAACGCCACGATCATGATGGCATCGTTCAAAGCGACTTGCGAGAGCGTGAAATACGGATCACCCTTGCATAGCTGCGACCAGACAAAGACCATCGCGGTACAGGGTGCAGCAGCCAGCAGAATCAATCCTGCCACATAGCTGTCGAGTTGATCGGCTGGCAGCCATGCCGCAAACAGATGTCGCACGAATATCCACGCCAGCAGTGCCATGGAAAAAGGTTTGACCAGCCAGTTTACGAATAGCGTTACGCCGATACCGCGCCAGTGGCTAGCCACCTGGCCCATCGCTGCGAAATCGATCTTGATCAGCATGGGGATGATCATGATCCAGATCAACAGACCCACCGGCAGATTGACCTGTGCCACCTCCAGCGCGGCAATACCCTGGAACACGCCCGGCATTGTCTGGCCGAACAAAATGCCAGCAATGATACAAAGGGCCACCCAAACGGTAAGGTAGCGCTCAAAAAAACTGATGCCTCCGCTTTGAGATACGGCGGCCACTTGTACCGCCGAAGTCATTGTCCAGGCTCCACGTGCTGCCGGCCAATCGCCTGCATTTCCGTTTGAATGGTGTTGCGATCAAGGACATGCAGCGGCAGGTTCACAAACTGGCTGACGCGAGCCATGATTTGCCGGAAGACCTTATTAAAAAGCGCGCGCTTTTCCTCATCGCTGCCCCCGAACGCGGCCGGGTCTTGAAATCCCCAGTGCGCGGTGATGGGTTTACCTGGCCAAACAGGGCAGGTTTCCCCTGCGGCTTGATCGCACACCGTCAAAACAAAGTCCATGTGTGGCGCGTCGGGCGCGGCAAACTCATCCCAACCCTTACTGCGCAGGGCCGACACGTCGTAGCCGAGTGCCTCGCATCGCTCCACCGCGAAGGGGTTCACCTTGCCCGTTGGGTGACTGCCAGCGCTGTAGGCACGAAATCGATCCTTGCCCAGGACATTGAAAAGCGCTTCGGCCATGATGCTTCGCGCCGAATTACCAGTACACAGCACCAGCACATTGAAAGTTTTATCAGGCATGATCGGCTCTCAATTTGAGATCACGAAAGGGTTGGGCCGTCAGGCCTTAGCAACACGACGAGCCGGGCGCACAGCAGGCCTTCTCTGTATTGTCGGGCGTCACGGAGGCGGCTGACGCGGGTGCGCAGCACGCCGCACCGCTGTCGGCAAGCTGGCGGGATTGACCATAGGTCGGTGCGCTGTCCAGCGTACGAAAGGACTCCCAGGCGACGCCTTGCGGGTCAATAGACCAATACTTATCTGACTTGGCGTAGCAACAGGTCGTATTGCCTTGCTCCTCTATCGGCAGGCTCGCCCTTGTCAGGCGTGCTTGCATTTCCGCCAGCTCGGCATCGTTCTCGACTTGAATACCCAGGTGATCCACTCCGAGCTTGGCCGGCGCTGCGCCCAGGGACGAAATGGCAAAATTCACGCGCGGATCTTCTAGCGCCCACTTCGCATAGTCGGACTTGAGAATAGTGGGGTCGGTTGCAAAGAGCGCCGAGTAGTAGCGGATGCTGGCGGGCAGATCGGTGACGGCGACATGGACGTGAAAGCGTTTCATGATGAGGACTCCAAGGTGGTGTCACAGTTGCGTAAGGGCGAGCACGGATTGCCGTTGCAGCAATTCTCCGTGAGATAACCAAGCAGGTTATTCATCGTCTCGTAGCGTGCCGAATAAATGATTGATCGCCCCTCTTGACGGTTGGCAAGCAACCCCGCCCGGTACAGTTCCTTCAGGTGAAAGGACAGCGAAGATGCCGGCATGTCCATCAACTCGGCGATGCGGCCAGCGGGCAAACCCTCCGGCCCGGCTTGCACCAGGATGCGAAAGACCGAAAGGCGGATTAAATGAGCGAGAGCGGCGAGCGCTTCAAGAGCTTTATCTGTTTCCATGATTCGACTATAGTCGAATCATGGAATATATTCAACTGATATTTTCGGGATTTAAGAAGGCCTTGTTTGCTCCATCGGTTCGCCGCCAGGGTCGTTCCACAGAAAGCCCCTCGACGAAATCATGTTTCGCCTTGGGCGCTTACTCGCCGCTTTTCGTCGGAGTGATTAATTAACAAAGCGTTGACCCATAAGCAGCCGGCGCCCAATCAATCTCAAGCCAGCGCAAATAGGCCATACCTGATCGAGAGGGTCTTTTGCCAGGGGGCGCGGCTATTACTTGAATTCGGTGTCGGTAAACTATCACCCCACTTTTTGCTGGGCCGGCATACCACTGCTTGCGACCTCGTCCAAATAATCCGCCCAGATCTGCATGATCTTCACGCGTTGATTGGTAAATGTCGTTCTATCATAGGAGTCGCCGTTGGCTGACCGCTTCGTATGCGCCAATTGAGCTTCCAATTCCTCCGTGCTCAAACCTAGCCGTTCTCGCGCCATTGTACGTAGCGTTGCTCTGAATCCATGGGTGCAATGTTTTCCCTTGAATCCCATCAGGCGCAAGGCGCGTGAAAGCGCGTCGCGGTGAGTATGCGGGTTGCGCACTTTACCTGTGGCCGGAAACACATACTCTGCGCCGCCGCTGATCAGTTTCATTTCCCGCAGCATGGCCACGGCTTGCCGGGGAAGGCTGACCACATGTTCAACGCCCAACTTCATGCGCCGGATAGGCTCGCCATTGCCCTTGTACTGTCCGTCCTCGAAGGCGGGCACTGTCCACTCGGCGCGCTGCAAATTAATTTCAGCCCAGCGGGCGCTGGCCACGATGCCAGGGCGGTGAGCCGTCCAGGCGCACAGCAATAGGGCGCGACGAATAATGACGTTCTCATAGTTGTGAACGGCCCGAATGAGTTTTCCGAGTTGTTCTTCGTCCAGTGCGGCCGGCAATTTTCCCGGTTTGCTGATCTTTCGGGTGACTGAGTGGAAATTCAATTCGGTGTGCTCGGGCCTGATCTCCTCATCAATGCAATGTTCGACCAGCATATTGATGTACCGGGGCACGGTGCGGGCCAGGCTGGGCGTTTTCGTTGCCATCTCACGAATCGTCGGCACAACATCCTTGCGACTGAGGGTCGCCATGTCGATGTTGCCGATGGCAGGCTGCAAGTAGTCCCGGACGATCAATGTGGCTTTGCTGTAGGTACTATCCGCGACAGTCGGGCGATACAGCTTCAACCAGGCCTCTGACACGACCGAAAACGATCGCTCCCGTGCAGCCGCTTCCTGGCGCTCTTGTTCCAACTCTTCCAGGGTTTTTTCCTGCTTGGCGAGTTGTTTGCCTGTGCGTACGCCCACGATGGTCTCGCCCATGCGCGCGGCCAGATGAACCTCGGTGGCTCGGTGCCGGGCGTCCGCCAAGGTCAGGGTCGGGTTCAGGCCGTCCATGGAGACGTCGCCGAAGTCGCCAATGACCACGCGACGCCCCCGGCCTGCTTGGGTCTTATAGCGCACCATCCAGGACTTGCGGCCCGAAGGCAGCACGAGCAGATACAGGCCATTGCCATCGGCGACGGTGTACTCGGTTTCCTTGGGTTTGTACCGTTTGA
>JBEBXA010000166.1:0-5695 GCA_040391825.1 Pigmentiphaga sp. | reverse complement strand
CGCTCTCGCCCATCGCCAGCCGGGTCAGGGAACTGATCATGAAGCGCTTCGGCCCCGGCGGCCGCGATGCTGTCGCGCATCCGCCCACGTCCTGACGGCGTTGCGGGATAGCGGAGCTGGCGTGCGGCGAAAGGCGCCACGCATGAAGCGACGCACCATATCGGCGCGACTTGACATGGGTCAAGCAGCGTTTCCATGGCGGCGTCAGTATGGGCGTTGTCGATCGGTGCGCCCGTATCGCGGCGGGGAGGCGATGTAAGGCGCACGGTGTGAACGATTCCGCCAGATCAGGAAGACGGCGATGGCCATCACTGCGCAACCGATATGTCGCCGCGTCCTGGGTGAACGATACGCCGCGCCTGGAGAGGCTTCTCCATCCGATGTCTATCTACGCGTTGCCCGGGCGCTGGCGCAGGCAGAGGCTGCGCAGCGCCGCGAACGCGTTTTCCGCCGATTTCTGCAGAATATGCAACGGGGCGCCATCGGCGGTGGCCGCATCATGGCCAACGCGGGGACCGGTCGTTGCGCCACCATGGTCAATTGTTTCGTGCACCCTGTCGGGCTGGGCGGCGGGGGGCTTTCCTTCGAGGCGGGGCTTGCACAGGCCTGTACGACGCTGAGCATGGGCGGCGGCGTTGGCTATGACTTTTCGCTGCTGCCGCCCGAGTCCGCCGAGGTCGGCGAGCAATGTTTCCTGCCGTCCGTCTGCGCCGCCATCGACCGGTACGACCAGGCATCGATGCGGCTGGAGTTCAAGGGGGAGCGTCGCGGCGCCCAGATGGCGGTGCTCGCCTGTACGCATCCTGATATTCGGCAATTCATCCAGGCCAAGCGGGGCCGGACCCGCTGGGGGACGTTCAATCTCTCGGTCGCGATCACCGATGCGTTCATGCGCGCGGTCCTGGCGGATTCGCTCTGGCCGCTCACGCACGCCTTGAGGCCGGACTCGGCGGCCATCGCGCAAGGCGCCCGTCGGCTGGAAAATGGCGACTGGTTGTACCGGCTTGAGCCGGCGCGCGCGTTGTGGTCGGCCATTGCCCAAGCTGCTCTGCATAGTTCGGAGCCAGGTCTGCTTTATATCGATACGATTCAGCGCGCCAACAATCTGCGGGCGGTCGAGGCCATCACGGCTACGAATCCCTGCGGCGAGCAGCCCTTGCCGGCTTACGGAAGCTGCGTGCTGGGTCCGATCAATCTGACCCGCCTGGTGGACAACCCCTTCGGCGTGGGCGGCACGCCGCGCGTGGCCTGGCGGCGGCTTGCCGCGATGGTGCATACGCAGGTCCGCCTGCTTGACAATGTGCTCGAGTTGACGCGCTGGCCCATTCCCGAGCAGCGCGATGAGGCCTTGTCCAAGCGGCGCATAGGCGTGGGCGTCACTGGCCTGGCGGACATGCTCACCCTGTTGCGGCTGCGTTACGACGATGCCGCCGGACGTTCGGCGGCGCGCGACGTTGTCCGTTTCATCCGTGATCGCGCCTACGCCGCGTCGGCTGCCCTTGCCGCCGAGCGCGGTCCGTTTCCCCTGTATCGGCGACAGGATTATCTTGCCCCGGACGCCGTAGGGCAGCGCCTGCCCGCGGCCGTTCGGGAAGCGATAGGCCGGCACGGCCTGCGCCATAGCCACCTCATGGCCATCGCGCCAACCGGCAGCGTCAGCCTGGCATTCGCGGACAATTGCTCCAACGGCGTCGAGCCAGCCTACGCCTGGGCTTATCGCCGCGCTGTCCGTTTTTCCGCCGCGCCATCGGCATGGATGAGCGTGGAAAACCACGCTTGGCGACTTTGGCGGCATTTGCATGGGACAGAGGCCGGACTGCCCAATTATTTCGTCAACGCCGCGTCGATCTCACCATGGGATCACGTGGCCATGATGGCGGTGTTGCAGCCTTGCGTCGATGCGGCAATTTCGAAGACGGTGCCTCTCGCGACCGGCTGTTCGCGCGAAGACGTGGAAGCGCTCTTTCTCCAGGCATGGCGGTCGGGGTTGAAGGGACTGACGGTGTTTCGCCCGGATCCCCGCATGGATTCGGTCATGCGCGCGGGCGGACAAGAATCGAAGGATGAATGCGAGGCGTGCCGGAGTGCGCCGTGAGGGCCTCCGTTGTCCGTGTTGGTCAGCTCGCTTCTTGACCCACGTCAATTCGGCCGTGCGTCAAGGGGAACACCATATCAACCAGGGCGAGCGATTGCTTGCTGCGCACCGCAAGGAGATATCCATGTCGAATCTGAACTATCCCCTGTTCTCTTTTCCAGCCGAATCCATACCGGAGCTGTTTCAAGCGTTTCTCAGGCCTGTGCGCCAGCAGGCGGGTAACGGCGCGGCCGGTATGGACGTGGATATTACCGAGTCCGACAATGAGTATGTTCTGAAAGCCGAGGTTCCGGGGATCGCCAAGGAGAACATCAGTGTCGAAATCGACAACAACACGATTACGATTCGCGCCAAGAAGATGCGCGACGAAGAGTTCAAGTCAGGCGAGCGCGTGATCCGCCAGGAACGGTTCTGGGGAGAATACGAACGGACCATCATGCTGGCGGGCAGCGTCGACCAGGCCAAGGCCAAGGCCAGGTACGAGAATGGCCTGCTGACCTTGACCTTGCCCAAGATGGCAGGCCATGAAGACAGGAAGATACCTATCGAATGAACGTCCGGTGCCCGACCGCTGGAAGTGCCAGGATTGCCGGCAAGAATCGGTTTGCAGGAGAAGGATATGGTGGCGCTCGATTTCATGACGCCTGATCCGCTGTGCGTCAATATGAGAACTCCTGTGTCGGAGATCATCTGCATGATGCTGGAAAGAAGCGTCAGCACAGTCATGGTGACGGCGGACGACGGCTCGCTGGTCGGGGTGGTGAGCGAAGGGGATCTGATAAGGCGCAAGGACAGCGCGCATCAGCAAAGGCTGGACCGTTGGCTGGACCTGTTGGCCGAGGGCGAGCCCCTCAACCTTGAGTTTCTGCACAGCCTGCAGCTTGGCAGGACGACTGCGGCCGCCATCATGACAAGTCCGGCCATTACCCTGGATGAACGGGCCACTCTCGCCGAAATCGCGGATGTGCTGCTCAAGCACAGCATCAAGCGAGTCCCCATCACGAGAAATGGCCGGTTGGTCGGCCTGGTGAGTCGGCGCGACATTCTGCGTGCGCTTATGGAGCAGGAGGACGCGCCTGGTCGCGCGGGAAGAGAGCAATCATGAACCGGATTGGCATTATTTGTTATTCCCGTTCCGGCACGGGGCGGATGGTGGCGCAGCAGCTGGCGAAACTGGGCAACTGGCCGGTCCACCCGATCGAGGATGAGCGTCCGAGAGTGGGGCTGAAAGGCGACATCCGCTGCATGATGGACATTCTGGCTCGACGCTTGCCTTCCATCGTTTATGACGGGCCGGCGCTCGATAGTTTCGACCACGTCATCCTGATCGCGCCGGTCTGGCTGCGTTCGATCGCGGCGCCCATGCGTACTTTCCTGCAGCGGGAGGGGGCCGGGCTCAGGGAGTACTCGGTCATATGCGTGTTTTCAGGTTACGGCGGTTTGCGCGCGGTGGACGACATCGTCACGATTCTCAAGGCCAAGCCCCGGTTCATACTGCTATTGAAGCAGTATGAGGTGCTCGCCGAAGAGTGCGACGAGGCGCTGTTCCGCTTGAAGGAACACTTCGACAAGGGTTGGGATATCGACACCGCCCCCCAGGAAATATCGATCGTAAATTGATCCCCGGGTTCGCGAGCCGGGTTCCCCTTGAACTCCGGGATGGCATGTGCTGGAATCATGCTAGGCCTCCTCGCACTGCGACGCGGAATTTCTTCGGGAGTGATGTCGTGACGCATGAGTCCAGTCTCCCCCTTTTGCTCGATATCGTTCAGGCGGCCACCGAGCCGATAATCACTATCGACGCGGCGCGGCGGATTGTCATGTTCAATCCGGCAGCCGAGCGGGTCTTTCTCCATGAGGCGGAGCAAGTGATCGGCGAAAGTGTGGATATTCTCATTCCGGCGCGATTCCGCCGGGCCCATGCCGAGCAGATAGCACGATTCAAGGAAACCGGAGTTTCCCGACGCCGGATGGGGGCGGGCGTGCCGCTGTGGGGATTGAAGGCAAACGGGGAGGAGTTTCCAATGGAGGCCTCGATCTGTCATGTTGCCTCGTCATCGGGTACCTTTTTTTCGGTTTTCTTGCGGGATATTTCAGAGCGACAGCAGACGGAGCAGGCGCTGCGCGCTTCGCGTGATGAGCTCACTCGCCTGTCCAATGCACTGCTTCATGAGCGGGAGCAGGAAAGAAAACACATCGCGCGTGAGTTGCATGACGATCTTGGTCAGAGTCTTACCGCACTCGCAATGGAGTTGACTCAACTCGAATTGGAACTTTCAACCCCCTGTGAAAACGCATCCCGGCACATTGCCATCATGCGCAATCTGATCAGGGGCTCATTCATCTCCCTGCGACGCATTGCTTCGGACTTGCGACCCATCATGCTCGACGACCTGGGCCTGGAGGCGGCGTTGGAATGGTTGGCGTCGGACTTCACGTCGCGCTATGGCGTGAAGGTGGCGATTCATGTCGATACTGGCCAAAGACCGCTCCCGACGTTGATATCGACAGCGCTGTTCAGGGTCGTGCAGGAGGCGCTTACGAACATCGCCAAGCATGCGCGCGCGACCCGCGCGGATCTGTGCCTTTGCTGCACCGACGTGCGCTGCACTCTTCTGGTGCAGGACAATGGGATCGGCACGACGCCGGAACACCTGGCCAGCGCGTTGCCGAACTGCCTGGGCCTGCTGGGCATACGCGAACGCGTGCGCTTGCTCAACGGCGCCGTGAACATCCAGACCGCTCCCGGAAACGGCCTGACAATGGAGGTGATGGTGCCGCTGGAGCAATCGGGTTCCTGTTGAGGCCTCGAAACAATGATCGCACTGCTGCTTGCCGACGACCATACCTTGTTGCGCGAAGGGCTGAAACGGCTGCTCCATCAGACCGGCGATATCGCGGTCGAGGGCGAGGCGGCCAATGGGCGGGAGGTGCTGGCATTGCTGGCTCGCCGTCCATGGGATGTCCTGGCGCTCGACATGTCGATGCCAGGGCGCGATGGAATAGACCTGATACGGCAGATCAGGGCCGAATATCCCAAGGTTCCGATTCTGGTCGTGACGATGCACGGCGAGCAGCAATACGTCGCCCGCGCCATCAACGCCGGGGCTGCCGGTTACCTGACCAAGGATAGCGCGGCGGAAGAGCTGGTCCGCGCGGTGCGCAAGGTGGCGATGGGCGGGCGATTCCTGAGCCGCGAGCTCGCCGAAAGCATCGCCTTCGAGAAGCATGCGCATCACGCCGAACTGCCTCATCTTTCATTGTCGGATCGCGAATACTCGGTATTTCGGCTGCTTGCTGCGGGCATGCGAAAGTCGGAGATCGCCCGGGATCTGGTCATTAGCGTCAAGACGGTCAGCACCTCCAAGACGCGCCTGTTATTGAAAATGCATTTTCGCAGTGAGGCCGATCTGGTGCGCTATGCCCTCAAGCATGGACTGATCGAAGATCCGGAGGCCGGCCTAGATAAAAGGGAGTAGGTAAATTCCTACTCTTGTAGCCAATTTCTTAGAAAAATTGTCAACTTTTCCCGCTATTGCGGACGATTGAATCTAGCGACTCTGATCCTGCGGCCTACGATTTCCGAGATCGGCACTCATT
>JBEBXA010000165.1:0-5855 GCA_040391825.1 Pigmentiphaga sp. | reverse complement strand
GGCGTCCCGACCGCGAACGCGACGTCGAGCTTACCCGCACGCAGTTGCGTGATTGCCTCCCGCCCGTGCCTTCAGCAATTTCCAGATCGACGCTGGGGTAATCATCGCGGTATCGACCGATCAAATTGGCGAGGAAGCTGTACGGGATCAGATCATGAACGCCCATGCGCAGGCGACCACAATTTCCCAAAGCCACCATGCCGGCGGACTTCACGGCATGATCGAGTTGTTCGACACCGGCAGGGCCCTCTCGATAAAAAGACGTACGGCCCCGGTGAGCCGGACGCCTTGCGTGTTGCGCTCGAATAGGAGGATATTAAGGGCGTCTCGCCATAGAGACCAGCAGGATTGTAGCAACCAACGCAGCGGCAAGATTGTAGGTCATACCAGAGACGAAGGCAGCGGCGTAGCGCGTAGCCTGCCCTTCCGGTCCTGCCCCGAGTGTTGCACCGAACAGGATACCGACCGCCGCGACACCGAGCGCTGCGCCAACCTGCTGCAGTGTGGAAATCACACCAGAAGCCATTCCCGCCTGCCGTTCTTCGACGAAGCCGAGCACGAGGTTGAGCAACGGCGTCATGATCATTGCCTGCGCCCCGCCGATCACGATCAACGTCGGAACAAGATGCGCCACGACTAGGTCGGCTCCGGCGGTCCAGACTTGTCCAATCAACACGCCTAACGAAAGTGCGTAAACCAGCGCGCCAACGGCGATGGCTGGCGTACCGAAGCGAGCGACGAGGCGGGGCGCGCTGAGCGAGAATATCACGAAAGCGATGGAGCACGGTACAAATACGCTGCCGGCCGCGAACGGGCTCAATCCGAACCCCGTTTGCACCAAAAGCGCGAAACACAGAAAGAAGGAGGAGGCCGTTGAATAGATGAGCAGCACCAACAACCCACCTTTGGCAAAGCGTGGTTGGCGCATTAGCGTCATATCCACCAAGGGTTGGTGGCCGGTTTCGCGGCGACGTTCCTGATATTGATAGAAGACGGCGAGTAGGAGCGCGGCCCCGGCGAGCGATAGGACGCTCCAAAGCTGCCAGCCACGAGTTGGGGCTTCGACCAGTGGCACGAGCAGCAGGGTTAGACCAACGCTGGCTAGGACCACGCCCGGCCAATCGAGCGCGGGGCGCTCGGGGGCGATCGTTTCGGGGATGAGCTGTGCCATAGCAATCGCGAAGATGCCGACGGGCACGTTGATGAGGAAGATGGTGCGCCAACCGAGTTCCAGGATATTCGCCTCAACCAAAAACCCGCCGAGAATCTGTCCGGCAATGGCCGCAAGGCCAAGCGTCATGCCAAGGAAGCCGAAGGCACGACGGCCGTCGTTGCCGGTGAAGTTAACGCGAATTGAGGCATAGACCTGCGGAAAAAGCAGCGCGGCCGCCAGCCCTTGCAGCACGCGTGCCCCAATCAGGATTTCCACGGTCGGTGCAATGCCGCAAAGAAGCGATGCCGCCGTAAACCCTGCCATTCCGAGGACGAATAGCCTTCGCCGTCCGTAAAGATCGCCCATTCGCCCGCCGGTAACGAGCAACACACCGAAGGCCAGTTCGTAACCTGCGACGATGAAGCCAATCTGCGACAGGCCGGCTCCAAGCTCGACCTGCATGGAAGGGATTGCAACATTGACCACGAAGAGATCAAAGATCGTCACGAATCCCGCTAGCAACAGGACGGAGAGGCCAAGCCAAGGCGGTCGGCGGGCCACGTCGGTACTTGTGGTAGAAAGCGTATGGGCAGCGCAACCATCTGAACTCATTTGGCATCCTCTTGTGTTGACGCACCACCAATTTCACGATCATTATCCTTTTACAATTTAACACTTTATACTGTTGCTGATTGTAATGGGCTGACCAATGCGCACTCTTGAAAGAACCCGTCCCGAGCTTGCTGATTTCCTGCGAACGCGCCGCGAGCGGCTGTTGCCGGAAGATGTCGGCCTGCCAACCGCCACGCGTCGGCGAACACCAGGGCTGCGACGTGAGGAAGTCGCAGCTCTCGCAGGTGTCGGACTGACATGGTATACGTGGCTTGAGCAGGGTCGCGAGATCGGGGTCTCAGCCGATTTCCTCGATAGTCTTGCGCGTGTCCTCAAGCTCGATGCGGCCGAACGCCGGCATCTCTTCATGCTTGCCCATGAGCGTCCGCCGGCGGAACCGGGCAAGACGTTCTGCATTGTGCCTTCGCTCGCCGCCCGGCTGGTGGAAGATCTTGCACCCCACGCCGCTTATATCATCAATCTTCGCTGGGATGTGCTGGCGTATAACCGGCCAGCCGACCATCTATTCGGGTTTGGCAGCCATGATCCCCGCCGCCGCAATCTGCTTTGGGCACTGTTCACCGATCCCCGATTGCAGGAAATCATTATCGATTGGGAGACGCAGGCACCCGCGATGCTCGCCAGCTTTCGCCGCGACTTTGCTGTTGCACGCGAGGATGCCGATGCCCGTGCTCTGGTCGAAGAGCTGGAACGTGTCTCGCCCGGGTTCAAAGAATGGTGGCGTAGCCAGGACGTTCATGCGCCCTGCACGGGCACACGCACCATCAGAGTGGAAGGAGCGCCCGTAGATTTCGAGCATACTTCGCTCACCATCGACGGTGGGCAGCATTTGCGGCTCGTCGTTTATGCGCAGAAACTTTAATTGACGGATGCATATCCGTGCCGGCGCGATGCCGTAACGATATAGGTGCTGCTTCAGATGGCGGGCGCAATGACTGTCAAAAGAATGTCGAGATTGCACCCGCCTATTGTTGTCACGCTCCCCGATGTCCGGTGCGGAAGCCGTGTGCTTTCGCCTGCCAAGCCGCGACAAGCGCGATCATGATCATGGGGAGCAGCGTAAGCGGCAACCAGTCAGGCCCGGTCCCATTGATGAGCAACGCGCCGAGAAATCCGCCGCCTGCAACCGCGAGGTTGAAGATGGTAACGAGAATGGATTGCGCAACATCGGCATGTTCACCGGCGGAATCCGCCAGCGCCGTTTGCAGCAGGGTCGGTGCGCCACCAAAGGTCAGGCCCCAGATCGCCACACCGGACAGCACGAGGATTGGGGAGCAATGCGAGATCGCCAGCAGCAGCGATGCGGCTGCGAAGGCGGCGAGATTGAGTAGCGTGAGACCGCGCAGGTGACGATCGACCAGAACGCCCGTTCCCCAGATGCCGGCGACTGACGCCATGCCGAAGACGAGCAGGATGATGTCGATCCGCAGGCCGGTATTCGTCGTGCCGATGAACGACGCAATGTAGGTGTAGAGAGTGTTGTGGGCGAGAATCCATGCAAACAACACCAGCAACACCGGGCGCACGCCGGGGATGGTAAAGACTCGTCCAACCGGCAGGCGTTGATGTTGTGCCTGTCCTGGGAAGTCGGGCACACTCAGCCGCACCCAGGCGAGCAAGAGCAGGGCGATCGCAGACATCATCCAGAACACTGCGCGCCAGTCGAATAACCCTCCCAACCAGGCCCCGAGCGGAACACCTAGGGAAAGTGCGATAGGTTGACCGACGCCGACAATTGCCAGCGCGCGACCTTGCAGATGGGGTGGCGCAAGACGTCGCGCGTAACCTGCGACAAGGCCCCATATGACACCTGCCGCCATGCCGGCGATGAAACGGGCCACAAGCGTCAGGCCGTAATGCGCCGAGACGGCAGTAAGCGTGTTGAAAATCAACAGCCCCGCGATTGCGAGCAGGAACAGGGGACGCCGGTTCCAGCTTCGTGTCGCCGCAATAACCGGAATCGCGGCCACGACCGAGCCTAGCGCGTAGAGCGTCACGGTCTGCCCGGCCATTGCTTCGGAAACCCCAAGACCATCGCCGATTTGCGGCAACAGGCCGGCCGGCATGTTCTCGGTCATGATGGCGAGAAAGCCCGCCAGGGTGAAGGCAAGCAATTGGCCGATTGGAAGGTGCTCCGGCGTGGCTTCGCTTTTGTGCCCTATGCCTTGTATGTTTTCAGAAAGTGTCATTGGATCTTCCGTCAGGCGAGAATAGATGCGGCGATGTCCTTGTCGCCATGCCCGGCCCTGACGACACGTTCAAAGCGCGCAAGCCCTGCCTCGGCCAGGTCGGCGCAAACGCCGGCTCCCTTGAGCGTGTCAACAACCAGCCGTGCGTCCTTCACCCCGTTCTCGACCGAGAAGCTGGTGGAGAAATCGCCCTTGAGCATCGCCGCCCCCTTGCCCTGAAAATAGCCGCTGTCCAGCGGGCCACCCGTCACCGCTTCGATTACCAGTGCGGGATCAACGCCAAGCGCGCGGGCTATGGCGAGCGTTTCGGCCGTGCCGTGGGTCAGTGCGAAAACATAGGCATTGAGGGCGAGCTTCAGCCGACTGCTTGTGCCGGTTTCCTCGGAAACCCATAAGGTGCGTTGGCCGATTGCGTCGAAAATGGATTGGGCGGTGTGGCGTTTCTCTTCCGGCCCGGACGCGAGGATGACCAGCTTGCCTTGCTCGGCAGGCTGACGGGTTCCCTGTACTGGTGCGTCAAAGAGGACCAAGTCATTTTCGGCAGAAAAGCTCGCCATCTTGTCGATTGCTTCAGCACCGACTGTGCTGAGCTGAAGCCAGATTATGCCCTTTGACATGCCTGGCAATGCCGCTGCCATTGCCTCTGTCACGGCGGGACCATCCTTCAAAACGGTCACGACGATTTCCGCGCCGCGCACAGCATCGGCAGCATTCAGAAACGGCACCACGCCATCAGCAGCCAATGCACTCGCCTTTTCAGCCGAACGGTTCCATGCTCGAACCGCAAAACCTTTCCGGGCCAGATTGCGTGCAACGGCGGCGCCAATGATACCAGTGCCAAGAACGGCAACGGGAAGAGCGATTGAATTGTCTGCCATAAGATTCTCCTTTGGCTTGATTTTTATGTAACGATCGTTCCATAATGAGTCAAAAAAATAGAACGCTCAGGTTAATACCGTCAGCGTCTGGTCGATAATACCGGTGAGTTTGGGCCGATCTTCAGGGCGGAAGGTCTTGGCGAGTACCCTCAAACCTTGCACGGCATTAAAGACGAATAGTGCGAGGGTAGCGGCATCGGCTTCAGGACGAATTTCTCCAGCGATTTGTCCGCGCTGGATCACCTGTTCAATGCCGCGCGTCAGAATATCGAAGTTCTGCCGCACGAGGTCGGCCACACGAGGATCGCGCCCTGCCATTTCGATGGCGGTATTGGTAGCGAGGCACCCCCGCTTTGCTGGCAAGCCCAGATCGGCATCGACGATATCCACCATCAACTCACGCAGTCGATCCATGGGGGATCCGTCTTGCCGCAGCTTGTCGACGTGAGCTTGCGCACGCATGCGGTAGCGTGTCAGGGCCTGCTCAAACAGACCAATCTTGTTGGTATATGCAGCATAGAGGCTTCCGCGACCAAGCCCAGTCGCATCAACGAGATTCTGCGCGGAAGTGCCCTCGTAACCGTTACGCCAGAAGGTCTCCATTACCGCGTCCAGAACGCGCTCTTCGTCAAACTCTCTCAAGCGGGCCATACACATCCAACTCCATTATGGAATGTTCATACCATAATGGAGTTGGCGGTTTTGTCAACTGGTGGTACGAACGGTCATATTCCCAAACATCGTTGTTGTTCCAACTGCCACTACACCGGTCCACCCTGTACTATACCACTGACCTCGCGGCCGAGCCGGTCGCCATGGGACCTGCGTGAACTCATGGCTTCGCTCCATTGCAGCGAACTTGCCGCTTGATAGCTGGACCGTACCGGTGAACTTGCCACTGAGGTCTTGCCATCGGTTGCGGTGCGGAACGGCAGGTACTTCGTCGCGGCCAGCGTCGGTTAAATAGATTCCCCGCGTCGCCCGATCAAACAGTCTTACCCC
>JBEBXA010000164.1:0-5958 GCA_040391825.1 Pigmentiphaga sp. | reverse complement strand
AAGGTGGATAGTGATGCAGAGAAGTTCGCGCGCAATACGCAGGTCGACACTAGTCGCAGCGTAAAAATCCTGTTTGACGCCAACGTCAATGGCCCGTGGCGGTTTCGACCGGTGCAGGCCTCGATGGAAGTCAATCCAGGAGAGCTCGCCACCATTACTTACGAAGTGGCCAACCAGCAAGATCGAGACATTCACGGGCAGGCCATACCAAGTTATGCGCCCATGCTGGCAGCGCAGTATTTCAAGAAGCTGGAATGTTTCTGCTTCGAACAGCAAGACCTGAAGCCTCGTGAAACGCGCGAATTCCCGGTGGTGTTCGTTGTGGATCCGAAGCTTCCGAAGGATGTTCATACGATTACCTTGTCGTATACCTTCTTCGAGATTGCGGGCCGTGCAGCGGTCAAAGTTGAGCAGGATACTGGCGTATGAATGACAAGAAAGAAGCCGCCCATGGCAGGAAACTGGATTTTTTCCAGACTTTGCGTGCCGTGTTGTGGGGTGCTTTTGGTGTGCGTCGGGGTTCCGAGTATCGCAATGACATCGCGAAGCTGAATCCTGTGCACCTGATTATTGCCGGTTTGTTGGGTGCGGCGCTGTTTGTCGTCATTCTCGTGCTGCTTGCTCGCGCGGCGGTTGGTTGAAAAAAGTACAGGCGGTCGCGGCGCGGCCTCTATCAAAATAATTTGGCTTTATAGAATTGGCGAAGGAGAGTTGAGATGAGTGCAAGCCACTCGGTTTCGGGCAAGGAGGCGCCGTATTATTTCGTGCCGGCACCGTCCATGCACCCAGTCATGGCCAGCACGACGCTGCTGTTTTTCGCGGTCGGGATGCTGTTGTGGGTCAACGACGTAAGCTTCGGCCCCTGGGTCATCCTGGCCGGTGTCATTGGCTTCCTGGTTGTCCTCTACCACTGGTTCGGCGATGCTATCGCCGAATCCGAGGGCGGCCTGTACAGCAAGCGCATCGACATGTCCTATCGCTGGAGCATGGCTTGGTTCATTTTCTCCGAAGTCATGTTCTTTTCGGCATTCTTCGGCGCTTTGTTCTATGCCCGCATGATCTCGACCCCCTGGTTGGGCGATCTGGATCATCGTGTGCTTTGGCCCGATTTTCTGGCTACATGGCCTAACAACGGCCCAGCCGGTACGGTAGAACCGTTTGCCACGATGGGGCCCTTCTGGATCCCCACCATCAATACGGCACTGCTGCTGACATCGGGCGTCACGCTTACGATTTCGCATCACGCCTTGCTGGCAAACAATCGTGCAAAGTGCGCACTCTGGCTGGCTTTGACCGTTGCGCTAGGCGCGACCTTCATGGGCTTCCAGGTTTACGAGTACGTCCACGCCTATAGCGAGCTCAATCTGAAGCTTACGTCGGGCGCCTATGGCTCCACCTTCTACATGTTGACCGGTTTTCACGGTTTTCACGTAACCATCGGTGCAATCATGCTGGCCGTCATGCTGCGGCGCGTGCTCAAGGGACACTTCACCCCCGACAACCATTTCGGTTTTGAAGGTGCCGCTTGGTATTGGCACTTCGTTGACGTGGTGTGGCTGGGCTTGTATTTGTTCGTTTACTGGTTCTAAGGCTGCGCGGGCCTCGGCTCGCATGCAAGGGGTGCGGCTCAGGCTGCGCCCCTGTGGTTTCTGGAGCCCAGGAACCATTTGACTTGTCCTTGGCCCAAAAGCTATCGCTTCAACGGAACCCGGTGCTTTGTATCCAGCCCATCCAATGCGCGAACAGGACGAACAGGAACAGTAGTACTGACAGCCCGATACGGGCTGTCAGCGCATGAACGGTGCGGCTGCTCTTGCCTTTGTCCTTGTCTTTCATAAGAAAGAACAAGGCGGAACCCAGGCTGTAAAGGATGCCGACAAAGGCAATGGCGACTAAAATGCGCATCGAAAAACTCCTGCAATACGGAATTATGGCAGCCTCCGGCGAGTGACGGGAGCATCCATGAGTCCAAAATCCGTTTCTTCCGTACGACGCCCAAGTTTTTTCAAGCTATGCCTTGCCTTGGTGTTGTTGGCGGTAACGGTGGCGGTAGCGGTGTCTTTAGGGCGTTGGCAGTTGGGCCGCGCCGAACAGAAGCGCCAGATAATGGCGGCAGTTCAAGAGGGGCGTTCTTTGCCGGCCCTCGAACTAAGGCCCACCTCGGTGCCGAGCGAACTGACGCCGTGGCGCCCTGTCCTAGCACATGGACGGTGGCTGGCGGACAAGACCGTGCTTCTGGATAATCGGGCGCAAGACGGGCGTCCGGGGTTTTGGGTGGTGACACCCTTGGCGCTGGACCATGCTCGCCCAGGCCAGGCTGTGGCCGTGTTGCGCGGCTGGGTGCCGCGGGAATTTACTGCGCAGGCCGTGGCCCCGATCACTACTCCCACAGGGGATGTTGAGGTCCGAGGCGAGCTGATTTCCCATGTGCCGCGCCTGTTTGAACTCGGAGACGGTAAGTCCAGTGCCTTGACAGCGCTGTCTGACGCATCCGGCTTGAACCCACCGAGAGTGCAGAATCTTGACCTGGCCGCGTATGGCTTGGCGGCCGGGCTTGAATTGATGCCGGTGGTACTGCAGCAAACCGGCGTGACAGTGGATGGACTGAAGCGAGAATGGGCCGGACCGCCATCCAACATTGATACGCATCGCGGTTACGCTTTGCAGTGGTTTTCGTTTGCGGCGATTGCTGCCATAGCTTTTGGAGTTCTACTTGTCCGATACTTCCGCTCGCCCCGCTGATTCTCGACCTGGCTCACCAGGCAAGCGTTCCTCGTTTGCACCGTGGGCTGTCTTGCTGGTGTGCGCCGCTCCCTTGGTAGCTGCTGCCTTCGCTTATTTCCTGGACTGGCGCCCGAATGTAAGTAGTAACTACGGGCAGTTGGTCGAGCCGCAGCGGCCCGTGCCAGAGGCCGCGGAGTTGAAGCTGACGGACCTGGAAGGGGCTCCCTTCGATTTGCGTAGCCTGAACGGCAAATGGATCATGGTGACTGCCGATACCGGCGCTTGTGGCGACGAATGCGCCAAAAAGCTGTTCATCATGCGCCAGACTCATGCCAGTACCGGCAAAGAGATCCACCGTATCGAACGTGTCTGGCTGATTACCGACAATGAACCGGTGCCGACCATCGTCATTCGCGCGTATGAGGGTTTGCACATGTTGCGAGCCGATCCGGCGCAAGTAGCGAAGTTCTTGGCTCTGCCCGACGATGCGGCGGCTGGGCCGGAAGCCCTCAAGCAACATATCTGGCTGATTGACCCGCGCAATAATCAGATGCTGCGCTTCCCCGAGAACCCCGACCCGGCGCTCTTGCGCAAGGATATCGGCAAGTTGTTGCACGCCTCTCGCATAGGGTAGGGCATGGACGCCGCTCAAGACCTTGCAGTCACGAAGGGTGCCAAGCTGCGCGCTCGTTACGCTGCGCTGGTTGCTTTCACGATGTTCCTCACGCTGGACTTGATCATGTTCGGCGCATTCGTGCGTTTGAGCGATTCCGGTCTGGGTTGCCCCGATTGGCCAGGCTGCTATGGCAATGTCACGCCATTGGGCGCCTTGCATGACATCCGCGCAGCCGTGCAGCAAATGCCTGATGGTCCAGTTACGCTGCCCAAAGCCTGGATCGAGATGGTTCACCGCTATGTGGGCGCTTTTCTGGGCATGCTGATCATCGCGATCGTGTTCATGGCGTGGCGGCATCGCAAAACATTGCGCCAGTCTCCATGGCTGGCCAGCATCATATTGCCCGCCGTGTGTCTGCAAGGAGCGTTCGGCGCCTGGACGGTCACGCATCAACTGATGCCGGTGGTGGTGACGACCCATTTGCTGGGTGGCATGAGTATGCTGGCCTTGTTGACCTGGTTATCCGCCAGGCAGAAAGTGCTGCCGGCTATCCCTGCCCATGCGCGCCGCTGGTGGGGCGCGGCCGCAGTGGGCCTGGCGCTGCTGTATACACAGTTGGCCTTGGGTGGTTGGGTAAGTACTAACTACGCTGCATTGGCTTGCATGGATTTTCCTACTTGCCACGGGCAGTGGCTGCCTGAAATGGATTTTCATGGCGGGTATTCGCTCTTGCGCGCTCTCGGAGAACTGCCCTCAGGCGAGATTATTTCGCAAAGCGCCCTCACGGCTATCCACTGGACGCATCGCAATTTTGCATTCGTGGTGCTGCTTTACTTAGGTTGGTTGGCTTTCAAGCTACGTCGTATTGATGGCTTGCGGGGGCCGTCCCACGCCTTGCTGGGCATGCTGGGTATGCAATTGTTTACCGGCCTCACCAGCATTTTTCTGCAATGGCCTATAGTAATTGCTGTCTTGCATAACGGCGGCGCAGCGGTGCTGTGCATCTTGTGCGTGACCTTGCTGGTCAGGTTGGGCCGGGCCGGCAGTCCCGCCACCGCCGTCAGCCCTCTTTGATTTTCCGGATTTCCATGGCAACCGCTACTGCTTTCAACCCGACTCTGCGCCTACGCCAATATTGGGTGCTTACCAAGCCCCGAGTGACCCAGCTTGCGGTTTTTTGCGCGGTCATTGGCATGTTTCTGGCGTCGCCTACCCTGCCGCCTTGGCGAGTGGTGGTGGCGGCTACCGTCGGTATCTGGCTGCTTGCGGCTGCGGCCTTCGCCATTAATTGCCTCATAGAAGAACAGATCGACGCGCGCATGGCGCGTACCGCGCACCGTCCTTCGGCGCGCGGAGATATCGCGCCACTCGCCATCATCGGCATGTCCGGCGTGGTGGGCGGCCTGGGTATGCTGGTGCTGTACACGCTGGTGAACCCGCTGACGATGTGGCTGACCTTTGCCACTTTTGTCGGCTACGCCATCATCTACACGATCATCCTCAAGCCGCGTACGCCGCAGAATATTGTCATCGGCGGCTTGTCCGGTGCCATGCCTCCGGCCTTGGGGTGGGCGGCAGTGGCTAACCAGGTGCCGGCGGAAGCGTGGTTGCTGGTACTGATTATTTTCGTCTGGACCCCGCCGCATTTTTGGGCCTTGGCCTTGTATCGCACGCGCGACTACGAAAACGCCGGTTTGCCCATGTTGCCAATCACCCATGGTGAAAAGCTCACGCGTCTGCATATTTTTCTATACTCGATAGCGTTACTGGCCACGACTCTGCTGCCTTATGTCATCCGCATGAGCGGCTTGATCTATCTGACATGCGCGGTGGCGCTGGGGCTCGTGTTCATCGCTTATGCCTGGCAGCTCTATCGTCGCTATAGCGACGATCTGGCGCGTCGTACTTTCCGTTTTTCCATCTTGTATCTTGCCTTGCTGTTTGCTGCCTTGCTGGTTGATCACTGGCTACCTGTGCAGTAACCGTGCCGGTACCACCCACGAGGCTCTCATGAATTTGTCATTTCACTCCACTCGTCGTTTCGTATTGCGCGCCGGTGTTGCCGGTGTGGCAGCCGCTTTACTGGCTGCCTGCCAGCCGAAGAAGCTCGCGTTTAATAGCACCGACGTCAGCGGGTCCGAAATCGGCCAGGATCTGTCTCTTACCGATCACAATGGCCAGGCACGCACCTTGCAAGATTTCAAGGGCAAAGTGCTGGTGGTTTTTTTCGGTTTTGTTCAGTGCCCGGATGTATGTCCGACCACTTTGGCTGAATTCGTCCAGGTGCGTAATGAGCTGGGCAAGGACGCCGATCGGGTCCAGGTGGTGTTTGTTACCGTAGACCCCGAGCGGGATACCGCTGATGTGCTGCGCCAGTATGTGACCCAGTTCGACCCCAGTTTCATTGGCTTGAGGGGCGATGCCGAGGAAACTGCGCGCGTGGCCAAGTCGTTCAAGGTGTTCTATGCCAAGGTGCCGGGCAAGGAAGCCGATTCCTACACCATGGATCACACGGCCGGCGTATACATCTACGACCCCGAAGGCCAGTTGCGTTTGTTTGCCCGCCACAATGCCGGCGTCCAAGCTTTGAGCAGCGATATCAAGCAGTTGCTGTAAAG
>JBEBXA010000163.1:0-6015 GCA_040391825.1 Pigmentiphaga sp. | reverse complement strand
ACAGCCTGGGCGTTGGGCGTGGCGGGGGCAGCGGGCAGGGCGAGCTGGATGATGGCGCATAGGCGGTCGCGCTCAGTAGCGTCGACAATGCGCTCGGCGGCCAGGCCGGCGGTTTCGGGGTGGAGTACGGTGTAGTCGGGGCAATACAGCAGGTACTCGACCCGTATCGTGTCCAAATGCGGCCTGCGCGCCAGGCGGCCGCGCAATACCGAGAGTTGGCGCGCAATCTGTACCGGTACATTGCTGCTGCGGTCGGGATATTTCTTGCATAGGCCGTCCGCGGTTTCCTCCAGGAAACCGCTTAACTGTTCGACCAGCAACAGGTCTCCTGCCGCGTTTACTATGGCGAAATCGATATCGCCATAAATCGAGAATCCGTGCTCGACATTGGTCCAGTGCACGGCGTGATAGACCGTGTAACTGTCGGGCAAGCCTCGTTCCAGGATGGCAAGGGTTTCGATTTCTCGGCGGGCGGCGCCGGCGGCACTGACTTCGCGCCAGCCGTCTGGGACGATACGAGCCATGGTGGAAGAGGTCCGGTCGCGGTGAAGAAAGAAGCAGGATACCAAGCCTCGACGCCGGTTTGGGCAGTACCTGCCCGCAAGGTGCGATAATCGGGCTCATGAACTGGCACTTCACCAAAATGCATGGCGCCGGCAACGACTTCGTTGTCCTGGATGGCGTCAGACAAGACATCCACCTGACTCCCGAACGGGTGCGTAAACTCGCCCATCGCCAGTTTGGTGTGGGGGCCGATCAAATCCTGTTGGTTGAGCCCGCGACCCGGGCGGATGCTGACTTTCGCTATCGCGTTTTCAATGCCGATGGCGGCGAAGTTGAGCATTGCGGCAATGGCGCACGATGCTTCGTGCGTTTCGTGCATGAACAAGGCCTTACCGACAAGAATCCGATAAGCGCTGAAATCTGCACCGGTATCATCGTGCTCAATGAGCAAAACGACGGCGAGGTCAGCGTCGACATGGGCCGTACCAGCTTTGACCCGGCTGCCGTTCCTTTCGAGAGCACCGGACTGGTGCCGCGTCCTGAGGGGCGGGATCAGCTTTGGCCGCTGGACGTCTCTGCCGAAGATGGCCCCGAACACTTGATTTGGGTGTCGGTAGTGGGAATTTCCAATCCCCACGCCGTCCAGGTGGTGGAGGATGTGGACAGCGCGCCAGTTACGACTGTCGGCCCGCGTATTGAATGCCATCCGCGCTTCCCGCGCCGGGTCAACGCCGGCTTTATGCAGATTGTCGATCGCAACGAGATTCGCCTGCGCGTTTTCGAACGCGGGTCCGGTGAAACCCTGGCGTGTGGAACCGGCGCTTGCGCCGCGGTTGCCGCCGGAATTCGGCGCGGCCTTCTTGATTCGCCCGTGCGCGTGCAAACGCGAGGCGGTGTTTTGGCTATCGCCTGGGATGGCGAGCAATTGCTGATGACCGGCCCTGCCGTGACCGTATTCGAAGGCAGCGTCGATATCGACCGCCTGTTGGCCTGAGGCCGTTTGGCGGATCGCAACCGCTCCTGACACTATCTAGTAAGAGGAATATCGAAAGCACATGGACGCTAATGAAGTCGCTCAGTATCTGCGGGATCACTCCGATTTTTTCGACCAGCATGCCGAACTTTTTGTTTCGCTGAAGGTACCCCACCCGCATGAAGGCAAGGCGATTTCGCTGGCCGAACGCCAGGTTCTAGCCTTGCGTGAGCGGGTGCGCACCATGGAGTTGCGCGTAAGCGGTTTAGTGCGGGCGGCGGCTGAAAATGAACATATTTCCGACCGTTTACTGGTTTGGAGCCGCAGCCTGCTGAAAGCGCGCGACCCCTCCACTTTGCCGGAATTGCTCACCTCAGAATTGGCAGAGATATTCAGCGTGCCCGATGTGGCCCTACGTATCTGGGCGAATACCTCGGCCAACGGAGAAGGGCAGGCGTGGCGCACCGAAGTTTCGGAAGACGCGCAAACTTTTGCCAATAGCCTCATGTCGCCTTATTGCGGTCCCAATGCGGGGTTCGAGGCGGCGACCTGGGTTGGACGAGATGTGCATTCCGTGGCTTTGATCCCGCTGCGCGTGGGGATCGCACCGCAAGCCTTTGGCTTATTGGTACTGGCTTCGCCCGACGCAGACCGCTTTTCGCCATCGATGGGCACCACTTTCCTGACGCGTATAGGCGAAATCGCCAGCGCCTCTCTGTCGCGTCTGTTGGTAGACGCGACCAAGCCCTAAGCAAGACTCATGTCGCCAGGGCGTAGCGCTGCTTCTCCCGCTGCCAGCGAGCAGCTTGGGGTTCCGCTTCGTCCTGCACTGACTCCTGCCATGGAGGAGTGGCTGCGGCATTTGACTTCGGCGCGGCGCTATTCGACCCATACTTTGGCGGCCTATCGGCGTGACTTGTCACGCTTGCTGGAACTGGCGGGCGATTTGCCCTTGGAACAAGTTTCGCAAGGCCACGTGCGCCGCTACCTGGGGCAGCTTCATGCCCAGGAATTGGGGCCGCGATCCCTGGCGAGGATGCTGGCCAGTTGGCGCGGGTTTTATCAGTGGTGGGCGCCAAGGGCCCAATTACCGGGCAACCCGGTCGCGGGGGTGCGTGGGCCCAAGGTGCCGCGCGGTTTGCCCAAGGCCTTGTCGGTGGAACAGACTCAAGCCTTGCTGGATTACCAGCCGGGCACGCTGGGCGGGGTTGCCCGCCATGAAAGCGCCAGAGATGAGGCGGTCCATCTTCGCGATAGCGCCATGTTTGAACTGTTCTACTCCAGCGGGCTGCGTTTGTCCGAACTGGTGGGCTTGGATATTCATTATGTGCGCGAACCTTCCTACGAGTCACACAGCTGGCTGGATCTGGATCAGGCCGAAGTCGCAGTGCTGGGCAAAGGCGGTAAGCGACGGTCCGTGCCCGTGGGTAGCCAGGCTTGCGCAGCCTTGACGGCCTGGTTGGCGCAGCGGACCACTTTGGCTGTGGGCTCGGGGAGCGATCGCCATGCGCTCTTCCTGGGGGTGCGTGGCAAGCGCATCGCGCCCAGGGTGGTGCAAGCGCAATTGGCGCGGTGGGCCCAAGCAGCGGGGGTGCCGGCCCACGTTCACCCGCACGTGCTGCGCCACAGTTTCGCCAGCCATGTGCTGCAATCGGCGGAAGATCTGAGAGCGGTCCAGGAAATGCTCGGTCACGCCAGCATTGCCACCACGCAAATCTATACTCGGCTGGATTTCCAGCATTTGGCCAAGGTCTATGACAAGGCGCATCCACGTGCAGCTCGCTCGGCTGTTGGTAAAAACAAGAAATAGCACCAGCAGCTATCCCAGCGGGGCTTGGCCCAAGCTTATGCAGCCCGTGGCCTGAAGACCTGAACAGGCCAGGCGAGGCCTCGTATCTGATACCAGGTAGCAGGCTTAGCGGGTACGCGGCCAGGCCACCAGTTGTGGAAACACCTTGTCACAGCCTGGCCCGCCCCGCCTGAGGACAAGCTCTTCATCGCATTCGGGCTTGAATTCCCCTGCATCAGCCCCATCTTCAGGCACTGCTGCAGGCAATTCGTGTTACACCGTCCGCTGTTTTTATCGTCTTCCTTAGATCCGGGGGTTAGTCCGGGTTTGCCCGGGGATGCGGCCTGTGCTGTAATCCGGCCCCGCTTGTCCGGCCGGACGCTTTACTGGAGGAAGGTGTGGAGAATCTGGCTCGTGATGCGATACGCGCCCTGGGGGCGCGGGTAACCGCGACTCGGGTACATGTTCTGGCGGCCCTGATGGGATCGCCCAGTGCCTTGTCGCACCAGGAATTGTTTGACCGGATCGGGTCCACCGTATCGGTAGATCGGGTAACGGTGTACCGGGTGCTGGAATGGTTGGTGCAAAGCGGTCTGGCACACCGGATAGCCGGTGAAGACCGGGTTTGGCGTTTCAGTGTGGCGGGGCATGGTGAGCAGGAGGGCGCGGCAGGGCTGGTCGACGCGCATCAGCATCACCAGAGTGATCCGCACGGGCATTTCCAGTGTGACAGTTGCCGGCGCATGTTTTGCATTGATGCGCCGGTGGGTATTGAGCAGAACCTGGAACGTTTGCCCGAAGGCTTTGAAGGACGAGATGTAGAAATGGTGGTGCGTGGACTGTGCCCGGCTTGTGCTCAGTCAAGGCTGGCTGATCAGCGTCCCACGCATCGGCGCGGTAAAAGCGCATAGCGCAAGGAGTCGTAGAAATGAAGGCTGAGGATAAAGCTCCGAAGCAGGTTCCCGTTACCATTTTGACGGGCTTCCTCGGCGCGGGGAAAACCACGCTGCTCAACCGTATTCTTAACGAATACCATGGTCGCCGCGTGGCGGTCATCGAAAACGAGTTCGGACCCGAGGGAATCGACAACGATTTGTTGATCCAGGATCGCGACGAAGAAATCATCGAGATGAACAATGGTTGCGTGTGCTGCACAGTACGCGGCGACCTGGTGCGCATTCTTATCGACCTGAAAGCCAAGCGCGAGAAGGGTGTACTCAATTTCGAGCGGGTCATTATCGAAACCACCGGTATGGCCAATCCAGGCCCGGTGTGCCAGACCTTCTTCATGGAAGACGAGATTGCTTCGTATTTCCGGCTGGATGCGGTAATTACCGTGGTGGATGCCAAACACGGCATGACCACGCTGGACGAACAGCCCGAAGCGTTGAATCAGGTCGGCTTTGCCGATCGCGTTCTGGTGTCCAAGGTTGATCTGGTCAATGACGCTCAATATCAGCAGCTGCGTTCACGCCTGCTGCACATTAATCCGCGTGCCACCATCACGCCGGTTAACTTCGGTCAGGTCGATCTGAATGAAATCATCGATATCAATGGGTTCAATCTGAACTCCATCCTGGATATCGACCCGGAATTCCTGGCGGAAGAGCATCCGGACGCTGCGGACCATGATCACGGGCATGAACATCATGACCATGATCACCAGCACGCTCATGACGAGAATTGTGCAGCGACCGATTGTGCCGATCCCAGCCATCAGCATGGACATGGCCATCACCACCATCACCACGACGACGCTATCGGCGCATTTGTTTTCAAGTCCGACAAGCCCTTCGATTCCATGCGCCTGGAAGAATTCCTGGGCGGAGTGGTACAGGTGTACGGAACCGATTTATTGAGGTACAAGGGTATCCTGTACATGAGTGGCGTCAATCGCCGCATGTTGTTCCAGGGCGTGCATATGCTGATGGGCGCCGACGTTGGCCGCGCCTGGGCGCCCGGAGAAAAACGGGGTACCAAGATGGTCTTTATTGGCAGGAACCTGCCACGCGACGTCTTTACCCATGGCCTGGAACAATGCCTGGTTTCCTGAAGGGGACCAGACGTTCCGCGCGCGGAGTAGAGTTTTGGCAATTTAAGCGGGTATAAAAAACCCGAAGCAGTCACTCAGGAGGACGCGTTGGATAGCGTGATTACCAAACCGGCTGTGGCCGTAGTCTCTGAAAAAGAGTTGTTGGCGATGCCCGAGGCCGATTACATGAACGAAGTCCAGTTGGCTTTCTTCAAAAGCCGACTTCAGGAAATCGAACGTGAATTGCTGCAGAACGCGGGTGAGACCACCGAACATCTGCGCGAAACGCCCTTCGTGCCCGACCCCGCCGATCGTGCAACGATCGAGGAAGAGCATGCTCTGGAACTGCGCACGCGCGATCGCGAGCGCAAGTTGCTGAAGAAGGTGCAGCAGGCTTTGCAAAGCATCGATGCGGGCGAGTATGGCTGGTGTGAGGAAACGGGCGAACCGATTGGCGTTGCGCGTTTGCTCGCTCGTCCTACGGCAACCCTGTCGCTCGAAGCCCAGCAACGCCGCGAATTGCGTCAGAAGCTGTACGGCGACTGACGTAAGCGGCTGCATCGGGCCGTCAAAAGACGGCCTGATGCAGCTGCTCGTTCGGGCGGTATACATAACCGGCGCTACGTGCGCCGTTTTGTTTTTTTGCCGCCGGGCCGCCCCAAGGCAAAAAGCGCCCCTTTGGGGGGCAGCGCCGGTGCGTAGCGCCAAGCGTGGGGG
>JBEBXA010000162.1:0-6201 GCA_040391825.1 Pigmentiphaga sp. | reverse complement strand
GTCGATAGCAATGCGGGAAAACTGTCCACGCCATGGGTTTGCATGGTTTCTATCATCAAGGCCCGCGCCGCACTGCCTGAAAACGGTTTGACCAGCGCGGTAGGCATGGCGTCCACGAAGCGGCTGTCCAAGCCGACATACTGGACCACCCAACGCAAACCTTCGAGGGCGAAGTCCAATGCACCCGAAGCGCGTAGTACGCCGATTGCGCACAACATGGCGACCAGATAGGGCAGTAAGTCCCTGGCGACGCCGAAGCCCTCTTTGGCGCCTTCGATAAAGCTTTCATAGACCGCTACTTTCTTGACGGCCCCTGCCACCAGAAACAACACGATCAGGCTGAACAGCGTCAAATTGCCGAGCAGCGAAGACAGGGCGCCCAAAGCCGTTACCGAAAGCGTGGCCAGCAAGGCCATGAAGCCGCCCAATAGCAGGACGGTGCTGCCTATCCAGGCCATTACCACCGGGTCCCACAGCTTGACACGCTGAACCAGCGATACGCTGATCAGCCCAGCCAGTGTGGAGGCGCTGGTGGCAAGCAAAATAGGTAGAAAAACCAGAGTCGGGTCGGCTGCGCCTTGCTGGGCGCGGTACATGAATATCGTGACGGGAAGCAAGGTTAGCGATGAGGCGTTGAGCACCAGGAAAAATATCTGCGCATTGCTGGCCGTGGTCGTGCTGGGGTTGAGTGTCTGCAGTGATTTCATCGCGCGCAGGCCGATAGGCGTAGCGGCATTGTCCATGCCGAGCACATTGGCGGCGAAGTTCAGCGTGATCAGACCGATGGCAGGATGTCCGCGCGGTACTTCCGGCATCAGTCGCGCAAACAAAGGCCCCAAGGCGCGTCCTAGTGCGTCCACCAGGCCGGCTTGCTCAGCAATCTTCAAAAACCCCAGCCACAAGGCAATGGTGCCGAATAGCAGCACCATGATTTCCACAGACAGCTTCGCCATCGAGAACAGGCTGGCGACCATGGCCTGGAAGACCGCCGAGTTCCCGGCCAAGCCCCATTGCGCCAGGGCGGCAATCGCGGCGGTAAGGAAAAAGCCAAGCCAGAGTTTATTCAGCATGCAGCAGCCAGTTCCGACGGAAGAAAAGTGGCACTAGTTTAGCGCTCGACTGCCGGATCAAGCGGGGCGGCGCGCCGCACGTACACGGTAGGCGAAATTAGTATGTGGTCTTATGATATGTTTGTTCGCACGCGCGGGGCGGTTTGCTTCCCGTTACCTGGAGCAATCGGCTACCGGTTGCGGGTTTTCAAATCGACCGTAGATATACACCCGGAGTTTTGCATGAAGATATACAAGATCGGCCAGATCGTACCCAGTTCCAACGTGACGATGGAAAGGGAAATCCCCGCGATATTTTCCGGCCGGATGCGGGTGTTGCCCGAACGTTTTTCCTTCCACTCCAGCCGAGTTCGTATGCACCGGGTAGTAGCTGAAGAGCTTGCGCGCATGAACCAGGATATGGGCCGCTGCGCTCAGGAGCTGGCAGATGCCCGCGTTGATGTCATGAGCACGGCATGTCTGGTTGCTACCATGTGCATGGGCAAGGGATATCATCGTAGCACCGTCGAGGAGCTTCAGGCCGCCATTGCCGGAGCCTCCCCCCTGCCGCATGTCATGACTTCCGCAGGGGCTCTGGTTGATGAGCTGAAGGGCTATGGCGCCAAACGGATCTCACTGCTTGCCCCTTATAGTGACCAACTTACCCGTACGGTTGTGGACTACATCGAGGCCGAGGGTATCGAGGTCAAGGATTTCCGCAATTTCTCGATACTGGACAATGTGGAAGTTGGCGAGCGCGATCCTTTGCAACTGCTGGAAGACGTCAAACAATTGGACACTGCCGGGGTCGACACGGTCGTGCTGTCAGCATGTGTGCAGATGCCATCGTTGGCGGCTATCGAGCGCGCCCAGGCGGCGCTGGGTACACCTGTTACCTCGACTGCCGTCTGCACGGCCCGCAATATGCTGCGGCTACTGGGGCTGAAACTGGAAGCACCGGGAGCGGGCGCTTATCTGGGCAGCAACACGGGGCTTTAAAGGGGCATTTGGCAGGCAGCCGATAAGGGCATGCCTGCCGCAATGGATCAGTCCTGGCGGCTATTGGCCTGGATGAATTCGATTTTGTAGCCGTCCGGGTCTTCGACGAATGCAATGACGGTCGATCCATGTTTCATGGGGCCGGCTTCGCGCGTTACTTTGCCGCCCAGTTCACGAACTTTGTCGCACGTTGCATAGGCGTCCTCGACTTCAACGGCGATATGGCCGTAGGCGGTGCCCAGCTCGTATTTATCCACGTCCCAGTTGTGCGTCAATTCGATGACTGCGCCATTTTTCTCGTCTTCATAGCCGACAAAAGCCAGAGTGAATTTGCCGTCCGGATAATCCTTGCTGCGCAGCAGGCGCATGCCCAGCACCTTGGTGTAGAAGTCGATAGAACGCTGCATATTGCCGACTCGCAGCATGGTGTGTAGAAGTCGCATGGTTTACCTCGTATGAAATAGGCCTAGCCGAACTGCGGCAGGCTGGCGGGGTCATGGCGCCGCAAAGTTTCACGGGCGCTTTCGAAGCCTGGCAGCAGTTGCCCGACCTCGGCCCAGAAATCGGCGCTGTGGTTCATCTCGCGCAAATGAGCCAGTTCATGCGCGATGACGTAATCGATCACGTTGACCGGAAAATGGATAAGGCGCCAGTTGAGCAGTATGTTGCCTTCACTGGTGCAAGAGCCCCAACGTGTTGCCGCTGACGATAGCCGCCAGCGGTTGATGCATAAGCCGGTGCGTTCAAGAAAATCATTCAGACGTTCATCGAATAATGACTTTGCGCGGCTTTGCAGCCAAGCTTGAACCATATCGCGGATGCGCGCCGCTGATGCGTCTGGCGGCAATCCCAGCCAGAGGAGGTCGCCGTCAGTCGGTGCCAGCAGATCGCCGGCAAGTTCGACGGTGCGCTGGGGGTCAAGGCGGATTACGACGCGTTTGCCCAGGTAGGGTAGATCGCCGCCTTCTTCCCATCGGGTACTGTTTAGCGCCAGACGTTCCTTGCGCATCTGCCATTCATGCAGTTTGGCCAATATCCAGCGCGATTTTTCGTGGACGGCGGCATCGATTTCCGCCAGTCCTACCCAGCGGGGCGCTGTTACGCGCAGGCCGTCGTCGCCCACTAGAAAACCGATAGTGCGGCGGCGCGAGCGCTGCAAAACAAAACGTATGGTCTGCCCCTCGGCCACGACCTCCCGCCAACGGGCACCCGGTGCCAATTGCAGCGCTGGAGCGGGGGCCGCGGGTGGATGGGTAGGTAGAGAGGGGCCCGCGGAGGGAATGTGTTCGGAGACGTCGAATGAGAGTTCGAGTTGCGGCGCGGCCAGTCCCGCCTCGCGCTGCTCGAGCGGTTTGTCGACAGGGACGAATGCGGGGTGTCTGGCCATCTTTACGTTATCTTGCTGCGTGGTCGTTCGAACGATTCTCGCGGTAGCGTTCGGGGTTGAGTCGGCGCATTTCCCCTTCGATCCAATCGGCAACCTGAGTATTCAGTTGATCCGCGGTCAGGCCTTGGGGGTCGATGGCTGGGCCAATCGAAACCGTGATGAGGCCGGGGCGTTTGACAAAAGCATTGCGCGGCCAGCATTCGCCGGCGTTGTGAGCAATGGGTACGACCCAGGCGCCGGTGCGCAAAGCGACGCGCGCGCCACCACTTTTGTATTTGCCGGCCTTGCCGGGAGCTGTGCGGGTGCCTTCGGGAAACATGATAAGCCAACGGCCTTGGGCCAGTTTCTCGTGACCTTGTGCCACCACCTGTTCAAAGGAGTCGCGGCCTTTCTTGCGATTGATCGAGATCATGCGCAGCAGCGCGAGGCCCCACCCGAAGAATGGTACCCAGTGCAATTCGCGCTTGTAGACAAAGCACATTTCGCGTGGCAGCCAGCCTATCAAAAACATGGTTTCCCAGGCGGACTGGTGCTTGGAAAGGACGACTGCGGGCTTGTCTGGCAGATTTTCCCAGCCCTTTACTTGCCACTTTATGCCGACAATCACGCGTGCGCCCCAGACAGCTAGCCGAGGCCAGCCGATGGTGAAACGATAGCGCCAGGAAAGTGGCAGCGGCGCGCACAAGGTGCAGGCAATAGCGTAGGGGATCACCGTAACGATCAAGAAAACGGTGTATAGAAAAGAGCGTATCCACGCCATATCAGTGTTCCTCTACCTGGGCTGCGGTTTCCAAGGCTTCGGCAATTGCCATCAGCTTGTCCCAAACAATGGTGCCGGGCGGCAGGCCGCCTTTCGCCAGGGTTTTAGGGCCGTTGCCGGTCAAGACCAGCCAAGGTTGGCAACCGGCGGCATGTGCCGCCTCCAGGTCGCGCAGCGAGTCGCCGACCGAGGGGACGCCGGTCAACTCGACATCGAAGCGCTGTGCAATCGTCTGATACAAGCCGGTGAGCGGCTTGCGGCATTCGCAGCCATCGTCAGGGGCATGGGGGCAGATGAAAATGCCGTCTATCGTGCCGCCTACTTTGGCCAACTGAGTCTTGAGCTTGCCGTGGATGGCGTTAAGCGTGGCAGCGTCGAATAGACCGCGGCCCACGCCCGACTGGTTGGTGGCCACGACGACGCGATAGCCTGCCCGATTCATGCGGGCGATCGCTTCCAGGCTTTCGGGCAACGCGATCCATTCGTCAGGAGACTTGACGAAGTCCGGGCTGTCCTGGTTGATGACACCGTCGCGATCCAGAATGATCAGTTTCAGGCGGGGCAGGGCGTTAAGAGTGGATTTGATCACGAGGCAGCCAGGCGGGAAAGGTCGGCAACGCGGTTCATGACATCGTGCAACTGGGCCAACAGCGCCAGGCGGTTGGCGCGCACTGCGGGGTCCTCGGCCATGACCATGACATCGGCGAAGAAGGCATCAACCGGGCCGCGGGCCTGCGATAGCACGGTCAGGGCTCCGGTGAAGTCGCCCTCGGCGAAGTGACTCTCCGCCTGCGGGCGCAGGCGCTGCAGGGCTTCTGCAAGAGCTTGCTCGGCGGGCTCGGTCAAGCGAGCGGCATCTACCTGCCCGGGCTCGCCTTCCACTTTCTTGAGCAGGTTGCCGATACGTTTGTTGGCGGCGGCCAGGCTGGCGGATTCCGGCAAGGCCGAGAAAGCGACCACGGCAGCTACCCGTGCCGGAACTTGCGCCAAAGGCGGTGCAATGGCGATGACGGCGTCAACCGCGGCGCGATCGAAGTGCGAGGCCAGTTGGTGGCGGTAGCGCTCGAAAATAAAGGAGCGAACCTCGTCAACCACCGTGGCGGCGGGTTGGGGAGTGAAACCCGCGCTTGCCTGGGTAAGCAGTGCTTCGAGTGTCAGGCCGGTGCCTTGGGCCAACAGGCCGCCTGCTTCGAGTTGCTCGAACGCGCTGATCAAGCCCAGGGCGGCGCGTCGTAGACCATAAGGGTCTTTGTCGCCGGTAGGAATCAGGCCGATGCTCCAGATACCCATCAATGTTTCCGCGCGTTCGGCCACGAACAGCACGGCTGCAGTCATGGAGGCCTTGGTGACGGGTTCATCCAGGCGGATACGATACTGATGGCGGATAGCGTCGACTACAGTGGGGGCTTCGCCATCGCCGGCGGCGTAATAGGCGCCCATGACACCTTGCAGCTCGGGGAACTCGCCGACCATGCCGGTAACCAGATCCGCCTTGGCAAGCAGGGCGGCGCGATCGGCATGCGCCACGTCGGCGCCGATCTGTTCGGCTATCCAGCGCGCGAGGGCGCGTACCCGTTCAACGCGTTGCAATTGGGTGCCCAGCTTGTTGTGATAAACAATGGTGCCCAGTTGCGCAACGCGGTCGGCCAGCCGGGTTTTCTTGTCGGTTTCGAAAAAGAAGCGAGCATCTGCCAAGCGTGGACGCACCACGCGCTGATTGCCTTCAATCACATTGCCCGGATCAGCCAGCGCCATATTGCTGACGATCAGGAAGCGATGGGTCAGTTTGTTCCCGCCGGCATCGAACAGGGGGAAATATTTCTGATTGAGCCGCATGGTCAGAGTCAGGCATTCCTGCGGGACTTCCAGGAAGTCGGTTTCGAACTGGCCCACGTAGACGGTGGGGTACTCGACCAGCGCGCAGACTTCATCGAGCAAGCTCCCCACATCTGCTTCATCGCCCAGCGATGCGTTCAGGCGTGCGGCCTCGGTACGCAACTGGCGCT
>JBEBXA010000161.1:0-6210 GCA_040391825.1 Pigmentiphaga sp. | reverse complement strand
TTTTTTCGCAGCATGAAGTATTCGCAAAACGAGAAAGAACTGATGATCGTGGTTACTCCGCGCTTGGTTCGGCCGTTGGCCAAAGGCGTGGCCGTGCCGCTGCCCGGCGCGCAGGAAAAGCGCGACACCCCCAGCAATGCATGGGGTCACTTCTTGCTGGGTGTCGCAAGCGGCGATGAGTTACCTGGGTTTTCCAAGTGACACCAGCAATGGTTCCCGGAGTTGACTATGAATGTTGCCCATAGGGAGGTCGAGGGTTTGCTCGGCACTAGTCGCTTTCTTTTTCTTACCCGCAATGATTCGGTAGCTCAACGTCTAGGCGCTGCGCTGCGTAGTGACGGCGTGGTGATGCAGGAAGAAGCCGTGCCCGCGCAGCTTGCGACGCGCCTGACCGAGTTGACGCCACAGGTGGTGTTTCTGGATTTCGGCGCGGATGAGGCTTATCCCGACGAGCTTCTGCAGGCGACTGAGTGCGCTCGAATGCTGGCGCGCACTCAGCCCGGATTGCCCGTGGTGGCGGTGGGTAGCTTGTCGCGTCCGCAAGGAACCCTGGCTGCCTTAAGGGCAGGGGTACGTGACTTCATCGATTCGGAGAACCAAGCCGAGGTGCAAGATGTGGTGCGGCGCGTCCTGCAAAATCGGGGCGCGGACCTACCTTCGGCTTCTTCTTCTCGTGGGCAGCTGATCGTTTTGCTAGGCGTCAGGGCAGGGGTGGGCGCAAGCACGCTGGGCGCCCATTTATCCAGCCTGGCACAGCTGGTTGCTAACGCAGAACCATCCACCGACGCCGCAAGCAAGCCTACGACGGCATCCGCTCTAAAAGGATCTACGGCCTTGTTGGATCTGGGGCTGCCCGTATGCGATGGACAGCTTTATTTGAATGCGAGCGGCAATTTTCATTTTGCCGAGGCGGTTCGCAATTTACGCCGCTTTGACGAAACTTTGGTGAATACGGCTTTGTCTCGCAGCGAAAGCGGCGTTACCGTCATCTCGCTACCGCGCGATCTGACGGAAATGCGTACGGTATCGCATGGCGATTCGCTGGCTTTGCTGGATAAGTTACGCGATCATTTCGGCCTGTTGCTGGCCGACGTGGGTGGCTTTACCAATGCGGATTTTGTTGCGGGTCTGGTCCGCGCCGCCGACCAGACATGGCTGGTAACCGATCAGTCCGTAGGGTCCCTGGTATCGCTGGCCGATGTGTTGCGCGACCTGAATGATGCAGGCATTGATCGATCACGGCTGCATTTGCTGGTCAATCGCTACGACGAGCGCTATGGCATGACGGCCGAGCAAATCGCCGCGCGCTTTGAAACTCCCTTGCTTGCAACTTTGCCTGACCGAACCTTGGCACTGATGAGCAGCACCAATCAGGGCAGGTTGCTACATGAGGTCTCTGAGCGGGATCCCTATGTGAAAGCATTGAGAGTCCTGTTGGATACCCTGGGCGCCGCCGCGGGCTCCAGTCACGACAAGAACTGGTTGTCGCGTTGGCTACCGGGGCTGCATAAACGCCTGATGCTCCGATGAAAAGCAATATGTACTCCAGATGTGAAGAGATAGGACGGAGAGCGCGACCATGACGGTGTCTATAGAGTTTGCCGACGACGATATGACGTTCGTCAATACGCAGCGCTTCCAGGATGTGAAGGCTGCTGCCCACGAACATCTGCTGACGCGGATAGAAGAGCTGGGAGCCGAGTTTGGTCGTTGGTCGCGCACGGCCATCCAGCAATTCGTGGATCTGGAAGTGGATAGTTTCGTGCGCCTGCGCCGAGTGCCCATCAATGAAGTCGAACTGCGCGAAGTAGCCGCATCCTTGACCAAGGAACTCGCAGGTCTCGGACCATTGGAAGATCTGCTGGCCGACGTGGCTGTGGAAGATATCCTGATCAACGGCTACGACAATGTATTTGTGTCCAGGCGCGGCGTGCTGCAGCGTGAAACTTTGCGTTTCACCGACAACCAGCATCTGCTGCGCATCGTGCGACGCATTATCGCGCCGTTGGGGCGACGCCTGGATGAGTCCAGTCCCATGGTCGACGCACGCCTGCCCGACGGGGGCCGACTAAACGTAGTGATCGAGCCTTTGGCGGTTGACGGCCCGATGGTGTCGATCCGGAAATTCCGTAAAGACCCGTTGAAGCCGGCGGATTTGCTGGCGCTCGGGACATTCAATGAAGAAATCCACCGTTTGCTGAGCATTGCCGTGCGTGAGCGCTGCAATATTCTTGTTTCGGGGGGCACCAGTTCGGGCAAAACCTCTTTGCTTAACGCGCTGGCGTTCTTCGTTCCGGAAAACGAGCGTGTGGTGACGGTGGAAGATACCGCGGAACTTTCCCTGAATCATCCCCATGTCGTGCGTTTGGAGTCGAGGCAAGGCGGGTTTGAGGGTTCGGGCGCAGTATCCATACGAGACCTGATACGCAACAGTTTGCGTATGCGTCCGGACCGCGTGGTAGTGGGCGAGGTACGCGGCTCCGAAGTCATGGACATGTTGCAGGCGATGAATACTGGCCATGAAGGCTCGATGGCTACCATTCACGCCAATTCCCCGCGTGAGTGCTTGTACCGAATCGAGATGCTGGCTGGATTTGCTGGCTTCCAGGGCAGTGAGGATAGCCTACGCCGGCAAATCGCCAGCGCCCTGGATTTTGTTGTGCAAATCGGCCGGCTCTCTAATGGGAAGCGGCGAATCATTTCGATTTCGGAAGTGACGGGCATGGGCGACAACGTGATTGCGACACAAGAGCTATATCGCCACGAAAATTTCGTGGGCCCGGATGGTGAAGAAAAGGACCGTTGGGTATCGCTCGGTATACACCCCCACTCGCCCAAGTTGGCCAAGTATCGTGACCAGCTTCGCGCACCGGTTGTAGAGGCACCTGCTACGCCTGCGCCACAAGCCGGATTTTGGTCCAGGGGGCGCTGATGTCACCTTTGGTCTTGGGTTTGTTGTGTGTAGCGTTGCTATTGGTGGCGGCAGGTATCGTGCTATGGCAGGGATCCGTGGCACGCGGCCGTCGCGATGCGACCACGGCTTTCGTAGAACAACAATTGGGCCGAAGCCTGGAATCTATGGCTGCGGTAAGTGGCCCGGGTCAGGATTGGCAGCGCTTAGGTCGTGGGCAAGGAGTCAACGGCTGGTGGGAAAACTTGTTGCTGCGCGCGGGTGTTGAGTCGCGTCGCGGTTTCTACGCCCCCTTGTTGTCGGTGGCAGTGGTGTTGCCTCTGCTCGCTCTGGTCTTTGCTGGTGGCTTAGCGGCATGTGTCACCTTGCTGATGGTGATCTTGGCGGCCAGTTTTCGCTTGTGGCTCAAGATCAGCAAGCGGCAGGAAGTTTTGGTGCGTCAATTGCCCGGTTTTATCGATGCGTTGGTACGTTTGATCACGATAGGCAATGGTTTGGGCGCGGCTTTTCATACCGCGGTGGCCAGTGCGGATAGTCCTCTGTTTGAGGTTCTTGACCGCGCTAATCAGCTTAATCGCGCCGGGATGGAACTTGATACGTCGCTTGCGCATGTGGCAAGGCTGTACCGCTTGCAGGAGCTTGAACTGGTGGCCGCGGTAATGGGCGTGGCTTTGCGTTTTGGCGGCCGCAGCGACGTCGTGTTGGAGCGCATGGCGGGGTTCATGCGCGATCTGCAGCAGGCGCGTGAAGAACTCCACGCCTTGTCGGCCGAGGTGAGGTTGTCGGCCTGGATATTGGCGCTCCTGCCACTGTTCGTAGCGGGCTTCATCATTGTGTTCAACAACGCTATGTTCATGGGGATGTGGGAGGATCCAACAGGGCAGAAAATGCTGCTGGGAGCCGTTGTTTTGCAAGTCGCCGGTTCATTCTGGCTGTATCGCATGGCCAAATCGGTATGAGCGCACTATGACTACACAGTTTCTAACCGTTGTTGCTATCGCACTGTTTGCAGCTGCGTTGTTGCTGATCGGTGTGACCATCTTGCTGCGAGCTTCGCGCCAGGCTCGCAGCCAGCAGGTCGTAGATAGCGCAATTACCACGCGCACCAGTCAGCTCATTGCCGATGCCTTGACCAACGTGTCGGCGCCAGGCCAGCGCGGCCGTATGCAAACCATGTTCGACAATACGGCGCGAATCGGACACAAGTGGGAGCAGGGTCGTATCGGTAATTATTTGCTGGAAGCCGAAGATCGCCTCTTGTTGGATCGATGCGGGTTTGCTGATCCAGGCAGGGCACGAGCTCAGTTCCTCTTCGTGCGAACGCTTTTGGCGGTGGGCGTGCCGTTGGTGATCTGGTTGTTTTGGAGTGATGGCAGTTTGCTGCGCACGGTCATAGCGATATTTATCGGCTTTGCGCTGGGTTATCTGTTGCCCAAATGGGTGCTTAAGCACATTGCCGGAAAACGGGTGAAGGGTGCCGCCTCGGAGCTTCCGCTATTGATCGACTTGTTGCGTTTGCTGCAGGGCGTGGGTTTGTCCATCGATCAAAGCCTGCATGTCATCGTTACCGAGTTCGGCGCGGTATTGCCGGTATTGGCAAGTGAGCTGGAAGTCGCCACCAATCAGCACGCGCGCGGATTGTCGCGAGAACAGTCTTTGCAACGATTGGCGACCGGCTTTGACAATGAAGATTTGGGGGCGATCGCTCGTTTGATCGTGCAGGTCGATCGGCATGGCGGCGCTGTGCAGGAACCGCTCAAGCAATTTTCCGAACGTATTCGCGAACAACGCCGCATGCAATTGAAAGAGCGTGTGGGAAAACTGACGGTAAAGATGACTGGCGTCATGGTGTTGACGCTACTGCCCGCCTTGATCATCGTGACCGCGGGCGCAGGTTTTCTCGCGGTGTTCCGCGGTTTGGCAAGGTTGGCTGGCTAATGGATATTTCTCACTTTTCTATCCGTGCTTGGCCTGGCTTGACCTTGTCGGCATTGGCGGTGGTGCTGGCTTTGGCTGGTTGTGCCAGCGCTCCAGGAGGCTATGGCCTGGCCAGTCCTCAGTTGAATGACGAGGCTTTGCTGCGTCAGCAGGTTGCCAATAAAGAACCCGAAGCAAATAGCCGCGGCATGTATATCTCTCTGATACGCGAAATGCAGGATACCGGCTTGTATTTTGCTTCGCTGGCCCACATCGATGCGTTCGAGCAAAAATACGGCGCAGTGCCTGAAGTGGAGTTGATGCGTGGACATGCCTTGCGCGAAGCAGGACAGGTCAAGGAAAGCGAAACCGTTTATCGCAAGCTGTTGCAGACGCCGGTTGGCGCAGCAGCATGGCAAGGCCTGGGCTTGTTGGCTGGGGCCCGTAGCGATTACGGCAGTGCCGTGACAGCCTTGCGCGAGGCAGCACAGCGCGACCCGACCAATGCCTTGATTGTTAGCGACCTGGGTTATGCCTTGCTGAGGAATGGTGACACGACGGCTGCGCGCCTGCCTATTGTGCAAGCGGCGGAGCTAGCGCCGGGTAGCTCGAAAATCCTTGGAAATCTTGCTGTTTTTTTGCAAGTTTCGGGTGATACCAAGCGTGCCGATGTGGTCATGAAAAAGGCTGGCTTGTCAGAGCAGGCGCAGTTGGCCGTGCGCAAGCTGGCTGCCGATATTACGCGCGAACAACGAATGCCGACGCAAGCAGTTTCGGCGCCGCGCACACAGGCAAGTGCCAGGCAGGTGGTACGAGCAATCCCTACACCGGCCGCGACACCGGAAATGTCTGGTGTCGCGGATGCGAAAGGGGCTAGCCAGTATGTTGATCCAGCAAGCACATCGAGCCTGATTCGCAATACGTCCGCGTCAGCGGCACCACCACGGCCACCGGGGAACACCATGCCACTTCGAGAAAATACGATGCACGGCGACGACATGGCTCGAGTGCCGCTGCAGTCGCTGCTGGATAGATTCGGAACGAATACACCCTGAGCATTAAGGCTCAGGGCCTAGGAATGTGTTGAACGATGCACTTAAACATTAATCGATAAGCGGAAGCCAGGTGATCATGAAACGTACCAGCCAGATCTCATTGTTGACCCCCTCGCGCGCGGCATGCCAGGGTGCCTTGCTTGCCGCACTGTTTTTTCCCGTGTTGGCCCAGGCGCAAGGCAACGCGCCGGTAACCGGCTCCATGCTTCAGGAAACCCCCGAGCAGCAGCAAGCTCGCGCCCAGCGCGCGGCTCGAGAAGCGCAGGAGGCGCAACTTCGACAGCAAGCGGAACTGCGGGCAAGGCAACAAGCCCAACTGCAGGCTCA
>JBEBXA010000160.1:0-6290 GCA_040391825.1 Pigmentiphaga sp. | reverse complement strand
CCGCGGCATCGAAGCGCGGAACACACACGAAAACCCCATCGACCAGAGCCATGGCAAGCAGAGACCGGACACCCATGGTGTGATAGAGCGGCATCACCCCCAAGGTGCGTTCTCCGCGACGATAGATATTTTGCGCGACGTGCCCCAAGGCGGCTGCTCGCTCATGGCGGTGGCGACGCGGCACCCCCTTGGGTTTGCCGGTAGTGCCTGATGTGTACAACATCAAAGAGATGTCATCACTGCCAGCTTGCAGAATCGGCACGGCCGGCCCGGCTTGCTGCAGTTCACAAAAATCTATCGAGGCGCCCGCTGCGCCGTTCACACCTATACGCTGCAGGCCCGAGGCCATCTCGCTTTGCCCCACAGCCTCTTCGCTGGCGGGTTCGAACGCAATGGCTTTTGCCTTCGAGTCCTTGGCGCAATAGTCGATTTCGTCAGCCTTGGCGCGCCAGTTCAACGGCGTAAACACCACCCCGATAAACTGGCATGCCCAATACAAACTAGCCATTTCCACGCGATTCTGCAGAACTACCAAAAGATGATCGCCATGTTCCAGCCCGATCCCCAGCAAGCCTTGTGCAGTGCCTTGTATCGTTGCGTACCACTGCGCGTAGCTCAGCCTTGTTTCGCCATCAACCACAGCCAGCGAGGCAGGGCTTCGTTCAACGCTTTGAAGAAAACTTCTTCCCAAATCCATCATTTTCTTCACCCTTCGGCCTGAGCCGATTCAACCGTGGTTTCTGCGCGCAAGCGCAGGGCAGCCGTCTCCAACACCGCGGCCACTATATTGGTATAGCCAGTGCAACGGCACAGATGGCCTGAAAGCATTTCGCGGACTTGCGTTTCGCTCGGATCCGGATTGCGGCGCAGATAGTCGACACAGGACATCAGAATCCCGGCGGTGCAAAAACCACACTGCAAGGCGTGATGCCGTTGAAACGCCGCCTGCAGGTCGCTAAGCTCATCTTGCTGGGCACTCAAGCCTTCGACCGTATCGATACAACGGCCATCCACCTGTACAGCCAGGGTCAGGCACGATCTTGACGACACGCCATCGATCTGTACGGTGCACGCGCCACACACGCCGTGCTCGCAGCCGACATGAGTACCTGTGGCACCGAGTTCTTCGCGTAGAAAATCGGACAGCAGCATGCGCGACTCACAAGAGCCTTTACGAGGCTTGCCGTTCAGCACCACATTCACGATCGCGATTTCGTCTTTATTGATTCGCTTCATGCCATGGCCTTTTTCAAAGTGGACATTCCTAGTGTGCGCACCAGTTGCCGCCGAAATGCCGCGGATATATGCGGTCCATCTTCGGCGCCCAGTTCCCACGCAAAATCGTTGACCGCAGCCTCAAGATCAGCGCCTTCCAAACGTGGCCAGCTTTGCAAACGCGGCCGATCAGCCACCCCCCCAACCGCAAAACGGATGTAGTCCGCTCCAACAACGACTGCGACCGCCGCCATGGCGAAATCGCCATGGCGCGCGGAAAACTCGTCGAAGGCAAAGCTTTGGCCGGCGCCAAGCAAGGGGTAGCGCACAGCTTCGATGAATTCGTCATCTTTTCTGGCTGTCAGCAACATGCCTTGAAAGAAATCCGCAGCGTCCAGCTCGCGGCGCCCACGGTGACTGCGCAATGTCACCTTGCCTCCCAAGGCCAGCAAGATCAGCGGCAACTCGGCACTGGGATCCGCATGGGCGATAGACCCACAAACGGTTCCCTTATTGCGTATCTGAAAATGCGAAATATGCGGAAACGCCTGGTGCAACAAGGGCACTTCCGCCTCAAGTCCAGGCCTCCATTCCACACTCGCCTGGGTTGCTGCGGCTCCTATCACCAAGCAATTTTTCTCGATGCGGGCATAGTCCAGATCGGATACACGCGAAATGTCCACCAGCAAGCCGGGCTGCGCCAAACGCATGTTCAGCACCGCCATCAGGGATTGGCCCCCGGCCATGATGCGGGCTTCGCTGCCATGGGCACGCAGCAGATCGGCAAGCTCTTGCGATGAGTCTGCGCGTACGTAGTCGAATGCCAGCGGCTTCATGACTTGGCTCCCAAGCGCAGCAGTCGTTGCCACCACGGCCGATGCCTCGCACCCCCGCCGGCCTCGCTCCCCAGTTGTTCAAATAGTTGACGCAACAGGATTTTCGCCGCGCCCTCCAGCATGCGGCTGCCAACGGCTGCGACTTTGCCGGATACGGCAGCTTCGTAGTCATAGCTCAGCACCGTGGCATCGCCGTCCGGCACCAGTGTCACCACACCGCTGCCCTTGGCGCTACCCACCGACGACAGGCCCGACCCCGCAAGGCGCAGGCTGTGCGGCGGATTCAGTTCAGACAGTTCCACCTCTGCCTGATAACGCGCTTTGATCAAGCCCACGCCTATCGTGACGTCGGCGCGATAACGATTCTCGGCCACGCTCTGCAGCGCGTTGCATCCCGGAATCACCTTGGCCAAGGCGCGAGGGTCAAGCAGTACGGCAAACACCGCTTCAGGCTTGGCGTCCAGGCGAACCTCACCTCGAGCAGCCAGGCTCTTGCCGGATCCGGACCCTTGCGCTTGCGAGGGCACTGGAGCGGGCAACACACGCGAAGGGGTTTCCTTGATACCGATCAGGCTCATCACGCGCGAAGGTGTCAAGGGCAGGACAATATCCTCGACGCCTAAGGCGTCCGCCACCGCGTTGGCGATACAAACCGGGGTACTCATGTTGTTGCCTTCCCCCAGACCTTTGGCGCCCAAAGGTGTAAACGGCGATGGAGTTTCAATATGAAGAATCAGCGGATCCGGAACTTCGCAGCTGGTCGGCACCAGATAATCCGCAAAGGTGCCCGACTGGAAGCTGCCATCCTCGCCATAGCGGAACTCTTCCATCAAGGCCGCACCCAAGCCTTGTGCAAACGCCCCTCGGATCTGGCCTTCGGCCAGCGCCGGATTCAATATCCTGCCCGCATCATGTGTTGTCACATAGCGATGGATGCGCACCCGACCAGTGCCAGGATCGACCTCGGCAGCGCATATATCGAAGACGAATCCGTATGCCGCTGATGTATTGACCCGGTCCTGGTCGTCAGGCGCGGACAACTGTTCAGGTGTCCAGAACACGGTCTCGCGCAGACCGGGCTCGACCCCATCGGGCAAGGTGCCCGGTGCCCAGTGCGGCGCAGCCACGGCACGGGCAAAGGGCAAATGCCTATCAGGCGCGCGACTGGAGCGTACTGTCCCATTTTCGAACACCACCTCATCCGGCGCGCATTGCAAGGCACTGGCTACAACAGTCGCCAGCTTGGTCCGCAAGCGACATGCCGCCAAGTGCACCGTGCCCGCCACGGCACCAGCGAAGCGGCTGGAGTAGTTGCCCGCCGCCACCGACCAGGCATCCTTCTGCGTATCGAATTCGATATTGACGACGATCTGCGACGGATTCAGACCGAATACATCGGCAACCACTTGCGCACATACCGTTCGGTGGCCTTGCCCGGCGGGAGCCGACGCCACCATCACCGTGATGCCACCCAGCGGATCGATGTTGATCGTCGCAGTAGATATCGCACCGTTCTTTGGCCCCGCCTTGGCGCGCTCCGCGGCGGGCAACACCGTCGAGATGTAACCCATATTGGACACAGAAGGCTCGACGATGGCGGCGAAACCTATACCAAAAAGCCGCCCCTGCGCCCGGGCACGCGCTTGCTCTGCAAACAGTTCATCCAGAGCACCACCCGAACGGGCCAGACTTAGCGCACCTCTATAGTTGCCAGAGTCCAGCAAGGCCCCGGCCGCCGCCCGATAGGGAAATGCATCTTCCTTGATGAAATTGCACTCATAAATTTCAAGCAGATCCAGCCTCAGCTCGACCGATATTTTCTGTATCAGGCGTTCCAGAGAAAAATACAGCTGCGGTCCGCCAAACCCCCGCACCAATCCCGCCGGCGTCTTATTGGTCAGTACCACGCGGTTGCGTACCGCCAGATTGGGAATATCGTAAGGACCAGTCAGGCAGCCATGCATGCGATAGGTAGTAGCCGGCTCGGGAGCGCGCAGATAGCCGCCACAGTCGTCGAGTTGGTCATACGACACAGCGGTGATGCGTCCATCCTTGCTTACGGCGGCCTCTATCGTCGACAAGCGCCCGGTGGCGGACGTCGCCGCAACGAGATGCTCTAGCCTGTCCTCTACCCATTTGACCGGCGCGCCCGCCTTGCGCGAAGCCAAACACATCAACACGATGTAGGGAAACACCGCCTGCTTGACACCAAAACTGCCGCCCGAGTCCTTGAAAGTGCGATGGCGCAAGTGCGTGCCGGGTATCTTCAGCGCCAGCGCCATCACCGTATGCAGGGAAAACGGCCCCATGAAATTGGAGTGGACGTCGTAGCCTTCTTCGCTCGACAGGTATTCCGCCAGCACCACTGCGCCTTCGATAGGCGTGCAAGAATTGCGCGGATAACGCACGGTTAGCGAAATATGATGGTCGGCCTGCGCAAACGCAGTTTCCGGATCACCATAACGAAAAGTACGATCGCTAACGATGTTGGAACCCACCGCTTCATGCAGTATCGGCGCCTGGGGATCAATCGCATCCTCGATCGTAACGGCGGGTTCCAGGTTTTCGTACTCGACCACCACCTGATCGGCGCCATCCTCAGCCATGTAACGCGATTCCGCCACCACCACGACCACCGGTTCGCCGACATAGCGCACCTTATCGCGCGCCAGCGCCCAATGTTCCATGGCTTGCTTGACACCCACCACGAAGGGGCGCGACCAGGCGACGATATCGTCGCTGGTCAACACCGCACGTACCCCCGGCACCGCCAAGGCTCGCGTCACATCCACATTCAACACCCGAGCATGTGCATGGGGCGAACGGACCACTGCCGCGTGCAGGGAACCTGGTTTGGTTCCGACATCGTCGCCAAACTGCCCCTGCCCCGTCAGTAAAGAAACATCCTCTATGCGCGGGATCGCTTGGCCTAGAAAAGGCCGTCGCAACTGGGTTGCCGAATCTTGCTTCACGTCAGTGCCTTCTTATTATTTAGTCGAGTGAGATCCGGGCTTGCTTGATGACCTGACCCCATTTCGCTGACTGCTCCTTGAAGAAGGCAGCGAAATCGTCGACCGAACCCCCCAGGGGTTCAACGCCTTGTTCCGCGAATATTTTTTTCACTTCCTCGCTGTGCAACGCTCGGTTCAATTCCGCATTGAGCTTGGCAACGATGGCCGGGTCAGTCTTAGCGGGTGCGGCAAGCGCGTACCAGACAGCGACATCAAAACCGGGAAACCCTTGCTCGGCCACCGTCGGCAGCTCGGGCGCCAATGGCGAACGCTTGGCGCTAGTCACTCCCAAGGCGCGCAACTTACCTGCTTTAACGTGCGGCAGTACATGGGGCATGTTGTCGAACATCACATCTACTTGGCCGCCCAGCAAATCGGTCACCATGGGCGCGCTTCCCTTATAGGGAACCTGGGTCAGGTCGACACCCGCCACACTTTTGAAGTACTCCATCGTCAGATGGTTGGACGTGCCATTACCCGCGCTTGCGTAATTGAGCTGATTCGGCTTGCTCTTGGCCTGCGCCACCAGATCGGCAATGGACTTCACCGGAGAAGCCGCATTCACCACCAAAAGGTTGGGCGAACGCGCACCCAGAATTACCGGCGAAAAATCACTGATGGCGTCATAGGGCAATTTTTTGTAGAGATATTGATTCGCCACCAGGGGGAAGCCAACCACGACCAAGGTGTAACCATCGGGTGCGGCCTTTGCCCCCGCTTCTGTGCCGATCACCGTACCGGCCCCAGGCTTGTTCTCGACAATAACGGTTTGCCCCCAAGCTTCTTGCAGCTTGCGCGCAAACACACGCGCCATCGCGTCATTGAAGCCGGCGGGTGTGTAGGGGACGATAATCCGTATGGGCTTCTCGGGATAACGCCCGGCCGCGTCGTTCGCCAAGACCGGCCCCGCCAACAACAATGCTGCGGCGACTCCTAGCGATAGCTTCTGCACACCTTGGTACATTTTTATCTCCATTCGTTTTTATGATGGGCTGTGGTCACATCTGTTGCTTATCGCCCTGGGGCTATTGCGGCTGAATCTGCGCTTTCTGCACTACGCCTTTCCAAAGCTGCATTTGCTTGCCTATGAATTCGCTGAACTGCGCAGCGCTGCCCCCATCGGGAATGACACCTTGCTCTGCAAAGATCTTGCGGACCTCGCCTTCCCGCAGGATCTCGTTAATGGCGGTGTTCAATTTCTGGACTATCGCGGCCGGCGTACCTGCGG
>JBEBXA010000159.1:0-6734 GCA_040391825.1 Pigmentiphaga sp. | reverse complement strand
AAGGCATACGTTTGTTTTCAGCCGACGCGGCCAAGCTGGACACATTGATTGCGGCTGAACGTTCACGCTGATCCGCCCCCCCCCCTCACGCGCCTCATCCCTGACGGTCCACGCCGCTGTGAAGCTATTACCGACAGCCCACGGCAGTGCCAAACCGGGCATGGGCAGGTCAACAGGGGCCAGCCCCCATCCCGCCATTAATCGCGCAATTTCCAATCAAAGGTAAGCGCGATGCCTTACCCGGCCGACTTCAATGGCACAATCCAATTTTGCCATTGAAGTCGGCCGATGCCTGCGATCTCGCGCACGCCCCCAGTGACAATTATTACAACCAATCTGGAATCCATCCAGGGAACACCGTGACTCCACCCTCTGCCACTACGCTACCCACCTTGCTGTCCGTCCGGCAGGTCGCCGCCATGCTCAGGGCGCGCACCGGTTTGATTGCTATGGTCATGATCGCCTGCATGGCAGCCACGGCAGCAATTATGCTGCTGCAGGCTGCCAAGTGGTCCGCGTCTGCAAGCTTATACGTCGATTACCGTGAAAACGATCCGATAGCTGGCCGCAACTTTTCCGCCCTACTCGACGATAGCTACATGCAAACCCAGATCGACCTGCTTAAAAGCCGCGTGATCGCCGAGAAAGTCATTGAAAGGCTACACCTGGACACCAGCGCGGACTTCCGCGATGCGATCAGTAAAATCGGGGAAGCTAGGGCCCATGACCTCTTGGTTGCCCGCATCATCAACAACACCCAGGTCATCAATAAACGGGGCAGCCGTGTACTGGATGTCTCCTATACGGCCCGCACGGCTGAGTCGGCGCGTGCGCACGCGCAGGCTATCGTCGACGCCTACATTGCCCTCACCCAACAAATCTCCAGCCAAGCAGCTCGCTCCCGTAGCGAACAATACAACGCTCAGCTAGAGCAACTGCGCTCCGAAGGCGAGGCCATTCAGGAAAAACTGACAGCCTACCAACGCGAAACCGGCCTCATCGACGGTGCCGGAACAGAAACCATCGAGGTGCAACGACTGAACCAAATGATGGCTTCGCTCGCCCAATACCGGGATCAGCAATTCGAGGCACTTGCATTGGGCCAAACCACACAAGAGCTCATCAAACGCGGCACCCGTCCCGATGAGCTTCCCGAAATTGGCAGTCTGCCAGTTATCAACGCTTTGAAAGACCGTATCAATGCACTGGATACACGCCTACACGAAGCGCGGGCCGTGCTAGGCGGCAATCACCCGACAATCAAAAGCCTGCTCCAGGAACAGCAGGAATTGCAAAAGCAACTTGCACGCGAATCACGCGCCGCGGTAAGCAAGCAATCCAGTCAAGCGGCACGGCTCTCCCTGCAACAAGCAACGCTGGAACGCGCCATCGAGGAGCAACGCAACAAGGTGTTCGACCTCATGCAGTACCGCGACCGCATCACGGCCTATCAGCAACAACTGGCAGGAGTCCAGCAAGTCTATAACTCGGCCTTGCAAAAATATGACAGCCTGCTGATGGCAAGCAACATCACTTTGCCCAGCGTTACCGTAATGCGCCCCGCGGAAACACCCAGCACTCCAGCAAACGCCAGCCTGCTGCGCAACCTTGCACTCAGCTTGCCAGTGGGCCTCATCTTGGGCTTGATGCTCGCGCTGGCGCTCGAGCTGGCTAATCGCAAAGTTCGTTGCAGAGACGACCTTAACCAGAGCCTGGGCCTTCCCTTACTTGGCAGCATCGGCGTAGCGGGAGAACGCGCATGACACAAGCTCCGCGGCAGGAACTTGACCGACTAGGCGACCTGTTCATCAACGCCAAGCTGTTGACACCCGAACAAGTCACTCGCGTTTCGGCCACGCAGGCTGAACATGGATTGCGTTTTGGCGAGGCTGCTGTGCGGCTGGGATTCGTCAGCAACGAACAGGTTCGAACCGCCCTGGCCCGCCAATTCCACTATGCTATTTCTCGCTCAGGGCAGACTAGCGTCGCGCCATCTCTGGCCATTGCCCACGCCCCGTTCGGCCGCGAAGCCGAAGCCATCCGGCAGATTCGCACTCAACTATCGCTGCGGCTCGAAGCGCAACCTCAAATAGCAGTCGCCATAGTCGGCACCCGTGATGGCGAAGGCAAAAGCTATCTAGCGGCCAGCCTCGCCATCGCTTTCTCGCAAGCGGGGCTACGCACTCTATTCATCGACGCAGACATGCGCAGGACTGATCGGCCCAGTCTGTTTGGCGGCCCTCAAACCCAAGGGCTCTCCACCATACTCGCTGGCCGGGCCGAGGCTCAAGTCAACTCTCCCTTGCCGGAGTTTCCCCTGCTCCAGGTCATCGAACGCGGCCCTTTGCCTCCGAATCCAAGTGAAATCCTCGGCACCTCGTCGCTTTATCGCCTTATTCAGGGTTTTAGCCCTAGCTACGATATCTGCATAGTCGACACGTCTTCAACCAGCGCATCCGGAGACGCGCAAATCATTGCCCGCCAGATCGGGGCTTGCGTGCTGGTGGCGCGCCAACACTTGACAACGTTGAACGAGCTAAGGCAAACCCATGCGCAGTTGCTCGATGCGGGGGTCGCCATCCACGGCATCGTCTATAACCAGTACCACTCAGGCAAACCGAGCAAGCGAAAGGAAGCCGCCCCCCATCAGCAGAGTATCTGAATTGAAGCACCCGGCTCAGGCACAAACTGTCGACCATTTCATGGTCGGCGTGGTCATTGCACTATGTTTCATTTTTTCTCAGGTACCGACCTCGTTCACGATGAGCGACATCGGGCCTGAAGTCACGCACCAGATCGCCGAAGGCTCACGACTCAGGCAACTTCAATTCGGCTCGCTATTCCTGCTCGCGGCCTGGCTCGTGCGTCGCAACGCTCATACAGCCCTAGCGACCATCCGGCACCTGAACCCGTTCCTGACGTTGCTGCTCATCTATTGCGCTGCGTCCATGCTCTGGTCAACCTCCCCCACCATCACATTCAAACGGGTAATACTGTTCGCCGGTCTGATGCTAATAGGCTTGGCCATCTCCCCTCCAACCGGCTCACCCCGCCAGTTCACACGCGCCATGCTGGGAACCTTGTTCGTTCTGGTTGCCGTATCCGCCTTGGTAGCACTCGCTTTGCCCCATATAGGAGTAGACCAATTATTGGATGGCGCCTGGCGCGGAATTACCTGGCAAAAAAACCTGCTGGGTTCGATCGCGGGGTTCTGCGTCATCTTGTGGCTACGTGAATGGCTGAGCCGGCAACTTCCCAGGTCATGGAGCGGGGCTGGCTTATTGCTTAGCCTTATCGTGCTGGTAATGGCCAAGAGCACGACCGCCCTGGTTGTCACTACAGTCGGCATCGGCGTCTATTTGCTGCTGCGGCGCAAATGGCTCAGCAATGACCACGCCGGTACCATTGTCACACTGGCGGTACTCGCGCTAAGCCTGCTGTCTGTGTATCTGTTTTATATAGTCACGGGCCGTTTGCCCACATGGCAGGACATCATTGCGCCGATTGCAACTTTGCTGAACAAGAGCCCCGACCTGACTGGCCGCACGGAAATCTGGCGGCTGGTGCTAATTGCCGCTCAGAATCATCTACCTCTGGGTATCGGCTATGGCGCTTTCTGGATCGGCGAAGGTGGCCCCGCCCAATTCATCGCCGATGAATTCGGATGGATGCCGTCAAACGGACACAATGGCTACATTGATCTGTTGAACGAAATCGGCATCGCCGGATTTTCGCTTTTCATTGGTCTACTGGCCTGGCACCTGGCTTCCATATTGCGCATGCTCTCCATCGACCGCGACGAAGCTGCGCTCCATGCGGCGATGCTGGTACTGGTCATCATCAGCAATTTTTCGGAAAGCCAGTTTCTACGCGATGTCTCGTTCCAAAACATCGTATTGATTTTCTCCTCGGTGACGGTTTCCGCCACACTCTGGCAGGCTCGACGGGGGACGTCGTGCTAACTATCCCATCGCAACGGCGGCTGATCGCATGCCTATCAGTGCTGTGGGCCAGTGCCTCCTTCGCGACTTCCGCACATTCCCAACAGGGGTCCACCGCTTACCCCTACTCGATCGACGAGGGCCGTTTGGCCGGTGCCCCCGACCGCTCAGGTCTCAATCGCCCCTTGGATCGCACATCGCGTATTTTCGTGCGACAAGGACATTTTTTCAGCGCTGGCGCCGACGGGATTCCCAATACTCCCGACGATCGCCGGACCCGACTCTACGGGGTGTCGCTGAGCTTCGGCGCCAATTTTCCGCCTGGCGACCAAGCTGCCTTGCTCGCTCGCCGACTACGCAAACTCGGTTTCAATGCCGTACGCCTGCATCATCTGGATTCCTTGCTGAGCGACCAGACGGACCAGCCATACGGCATACTGACTTCGGGCCCCTACCCTAGCTTCAACACCGTGGCCATAGATAGGCTAAGAGGCCTCATCAAGGCGCTTGCCCAAGAGGGGCTGTACGTCAACCTGAACCTGAGAGTTGGCTATCGCTTCCGCCCCGCTGTCGACGGGCTCCCCCCTCTCGATGCCGGACAAGTTTCGACTTCGCTATCATCGCCCGTGCACGCTTACTTTCCGGCGATGGCGGATCTCCATGAAACCTATGCCCGTCAATTGATACGCCAATTGAACCTACGGGGCAATCCCGCGCTAGCACTGGTAGAAATCAGCAACGAATCGTCCTTGCTGTCAGCATGGATGCGCCGCACTTGGTCCGACGTGCAACACAGAAACTATGCACCAGTTCTGGAAGAACGTTGGCGCGCCTGGCTGAACGCCTCTTATGGCTCGGTCAGCGCCGCCTGTGCGTCCTGGTCCTATTGTGCCGGACCAGAGTGGGCCTCAGCCTTGCCCGTTCCTGGGGACCGCAGCAAGGAAGATGGCGTGAGGGCTGAAGCCGTACGTCTCATCGAACGCTTCGTGCAGCGCAGCGCAGGCAACCGCTCGGAGTCGGGCAAGAACAATACAGACACGAAAGCATCACACAAGAACAGAGACTTCCTACGCTTCCTTGCTACCGTGGATGCCGCCTATTACCAACGTCTACGACAGGCAGTCCATGAAGAAACCGACTCGCGGGTTCCCGTCACCGGTACCCAGATGGCGTTCGGCGGTGTCTTGAACTTCGACTCGCATCGGGCAATGGACTACCTGGACGAGCATATTTACGTCGGCCATCCCATACCTGGCAAGACTGATTGGCGCGACGACGATTGGCGTATGGCCAATGTGTCGGCCACTGGGCCAGAAATCGAGCATCTTTTAGCCTTGTCTCTACGACGAGACGCAAGCAAACCATTCGTTGTCAGCGAATACAACCAACCCTTTCCCAACCCCGGCGGCGCAGCGATACTACCCGTCATGGCGGCTATCGGAGCTCTGCAGGACTGGGATGGCTTGTTTTTTTTCGACTACGCAGACCAGTGGCCCCCACCTATCGCACCCACCCGCTTCTCTCTAGCAGGTGACTGGGGCAAATTGGCGTTGGCGGGCCAAAGTGCGCAGCTCTTTCGCTCCAATTGGATCCCGCCGGCCGCCCACAGCCTGGCCTTGCCCTTGCCCGGCTCGGTTAGGTTGGAGCTCGCACTGTCGGGCCATGCAGATGCGCTACGGCGCTACGCTGAGCGCCAACTCGGGGTCATGCCCGCCCATGCCTGGAACTACCAACTCGCCCAAGACCTGAACAACAGCACTCAGTCTGTGCACTGGTGTGCGCCAAAACAGCCCATTACTTCGGGCCCAGGTCTAGACTATGACGCTACTCGACAACGGCTGATCATTCAGACCCCACAAGCATGGGGAATCTTCGAACCGGCGGGCAGTGGCACGGTTGCAGCCAACGGCTACATAGCGAACTTTCCCGGGGCGCCCAAACAGATCGCATTCTTGATGACCTCGCTGGACGGACGTCCACTCCGTGATTCCAACCATCAATTGCTGACCCTGGGCAGCGCCACCGCGGGCACCCAGCCAGGATCGGCTCCTTTGCGTCCCAAAAGTGTGGTGGCCTATCCAGGCAAGCCAGCTTGGATCACCCTGGAGCCAGACGCGGGGCATGCTGGGCCCTCCGCCCCCAGAGTCGGCCACCCGCCGACCTGGCTGCTAGCGAACGAAGTACTGCTTGACATCCCTAACCGCGGAGAAGCCCTTGCGGTCTACCCATTGGATGGCGCAGGGCAGCGTATGAACGCACTGCAGATGACCCCCTCCAGCCCGGGAACGATGCAAGTACGGCTGCAGGCAGAAACCGCACAGTCCAGTCCTTGGTTTGAGATCGTACATGGCAAGCGCCATCCACCCACTGCGAGACCGGCCCAGTAATGAATCGCGATACACGTATCGAAACCATGCGCGGCCTGGCATGCTTGCTGCTGGTGGCTTATCACGCAGTCGGCGATGGAGCGCGTGGGCTACGCTTACCCGACGACGCCTGGCTACGATGGCTCTCTGATTCCTTCGTTTACTTGCGTATGCCGCTGTTCACATTCCTGTCCGGCTACGTTTATGCAATGCGGCCACCCGCACAACGGCAAGACGCGTTTGCCTTCTTTCGCGGCAAAACGAGGCGCCTGCTTCTACCCTTGTTTGCGGTGGGTTTGACCTATCAGCTACTGCAGCGGAGTATCAGTGGTGTCAATAGCGAACACCAAGGCTCCTGGTTCGGCTTCATGCTGTATGCGTACGACCACTTTTGGTACCTGCAGGCGCTATTTATCATTTTTGCCGT
>JBEBXA010000158.1:0-6806 GCA_040391825.1 Pigmentiphaga sp. | reverse complement strand
ACCGTCAGGTAGTACGTTTTTGCTTTGCTAAACGGGATGCCACGCTGGATGAAGCCTTAAAGCGTTTGGAAAAAGTATGAGAGTGGTCGAATCAGCGCCCTGTTTTGATCCAGACATGTTTTGCGTGAAGGGAAGAGGCTGTTTCCTGTTTCTTCTCTAATCTAAGTATCAAAGTAGTAGTAGTTAATAGGAGCCTGTGGATAAGTCGAATAACTTCCTAGACTGAGCGTACATGCGCAAAAACCGCCGATTGCCTTACGGGAAAACCATGTGCATACCGATGACGTAAAACTGAACAAGTTTTGTCCCGAGGCCAGAGTTGCGCTTTTGTCCCAGGAAGCCAGCAAGTTATACACATAGGCTCTCCCCGCGCTTATCCACAAGGCATTTCAAGAAGACGGCCACCACGTATCGCGATCAAGAGTCTGAATAAGGAACTGCTCGACGCGCTTCCTTCCAAATCGCGCGTGCCGCCGGCCTTTCTTTTTCTTCCAGTAGATGGCCAATCAGTCCCCCTGCCCGCGACACTACTGAAAAACAGCGGATTGCGTCTTCCGGCACCCCGATATCCAGTAACAAAGCGCCGATGGCTCCGGTAGCATTGATAGTCAGGTGCTTGCCCATCGCCGCATCGATTTCCGCGGATAAGCGCCGCAACAAGTCGCAATGGTGCATCGTTGCCCCGGCCTGTTCCGCCACTGCGAATAAACGAATAGCCCTGGGGTCATCCGGCTTGTGGCTTTGGTGGCCGAAGCCTGCGATAGTTTTGCGTTCTTGCAGCAGACGTTCGGCGGTTGCGCGAATCGCGACCTCGCCATCGCGCTCGACGTCGGATGACAAAACCCTGAGCAATGCCGCGCATTGTTCGGCGGTGCCGGCAAAGACTCCCCCAATGGCGAGCAATCCCGCGGCCATGGCCACCTGCGGTTCGCCCGGAACGCTGTCAGCGATCAGGCGGGTAACGATGGTGCTGGGATTCAGGCCGTGCTCCATCAGAGTTACCAGGCAGGCATCGAGCACACGGGTTTGCGCCACGGTAGGCATACGATCGCAGGCCATGAAATAAAGCATGTCGGTAAACGTGTACACGCCTACCAATTCGTTGATCAAGTCCCGACCCTTGACGGTAACCGAGCTTGCATCGGAGGTGGACAGATTCGTAGTGGGGGATGGGGTGGGTTTACGGGCCGAAGTCACTTGGTCGCTCCGCTAAATGGATAAAAGCCCGCAAAAATTCGGGCTGTGTAACCTTAGCTGAAGATCTACGCGGCGAAGAACCCAAATCGGGTGCTTCATCGAAAAATGCAGCACGCTATCGCTGAGCGCATCAAGCTTGATGGCTATACCTACTCACGAATGGCGATGGAAGGCTGGGCAAACAGAAGCGGAGCCACTATCCGGATTCTGTTCGCCCACGGGTTTATTTAAGCTGGCGCTACACGTGGATTGCGCCTGAAGCGCCTGAACACTTGCGGCAGCACCAGCACCGATACCGCACATACCCACAATCCCACGCTGATCGGACTTTGCCACAGGATGGCCGTATCGCCATTGGTAATGGACAAGGCCCGCCTCAGGTTCTGCTCCATCATGTTCCCCAGCACCAAGCCCAATATAAGTGGGGCCATGGGAACCGACATTTTTCGCAGTAAATAGCCCACGACTCCCAGAACTACCATCAGCAGCAGGTCAAACGTGGTGGCATGAACCGAATACACCCCGATAGCGCTGACGGTAACGATGAAGGGAACCAGGCCCCATATCGGCACCGATAACATTTTTGCGAACAGACCCACCATGGGGATATTCATTGCCAGCAACATGACGTTGCCGATGAACAAAGAAGCGATCAAACCCCAGACAATTTCCGGTCTCTGTTCGAACAAGGCCGGCCCAGGCGTAATGTTGTAGAGCGCCAGCACCCCCATCATGACGGCGGTAGTGCCGGAACCGGGAACGCCCAAGGTCAGCATAGGCACGAACGAACCCGTAGCCGAGGCATTGTTGGCAGCTTCCGGCGAAGCCAAGCCGCGGATGTCTCCTTTACCAAAATGCGCACCTTGCGGGTCAGATTGTTCAACCAGGCGCTTTTCAGTGGAATAAGCCATAGCCGACGCAACGGTGGCGCCCGCGCCGGGCAATACTCCGACGACGAAGCCTATCAGGGAACCCCGCAGGGTTCCCCACCAGGTCTGGGCCAACTCTTTCATGTTGAAAAGGCGGCGGCCGTTGTTGGTAACCATGACTGATCCGCTTACGGATTGCTCAAGTAAAAGCAGCATTTCGCTAACCGAGAACAAGCCAATAACCACCACTACGAACTGGATGCCGTCAGCCAAATGCAACGATTCGAAGGTGTAGCGATAGACCCCAGAGTTTTCGTCAATCCCCACTGTCGACAAGGCAAGACCCACCGCCGCCGCCAACAGCGCTTTAACGGGTTGTTCTCCCATCAAACCAGCCAGACAGCAAAAAGCGAAAGCCATCAGCGCGAAATATTCGGCAGGCCCAAAGGCAAGTGCCCATTTCGCCAACCAAGGCGCAGCAATAGCTATCCCCACCGTGGCCACTGCAGACCCCACAAACGAGCTCCAGGCCGATATCGACAGGGCAACCCCGGCCTTCCCCTGTCGGGCCATCGGATAGCCGTCCAAGGCCGTCATAATGGCTGAGGCCTCGCCTGGTACGTTCAGCAAGATGGAACTGATGCGTCCGCCATACTCACAGCCTATATAGACAGCGGCCAACAAAATCAACGCACTTTCCGGAGGCAGTTGCATGGCAAACGCCAGCGGCATCAGGATAGCCACCCCGTTGATCGGCCCCAGACCAGGCAAAACGCCGACGATCGTGCCGATAAAAGCGCCTATGGCGGCGATCAATAGGTTCAGAGGTGTGAGGGCGACTGAAAACCCGGTCGCCAGATGTCCGAATATTTCGCTCACAGCAGGCCTCCCAGAAGCCCGGTGGGCAGCACGACGTCCAGCAACTTGTCGAATAACAAGAATGAAAATACGCCCAGACCCAGCCCCGTCAGCACACTTTTAAGCCACGAGCCGCCAAATGCCCGCCCCACCGGCACTGCCATCAAGGTGGTAGCAATAACGAATCCCAACCACTGGAACAGGAAGGCATACGCGGCCAAGGCTACCGCGACGATGATGACGCGGCTAGTGACTCCCGTGGCAACAGGTTCGACGGGGTTGCCTCCGCGCACCACCAACCATAAGCCGCATAAACCAATGATGGCCGACAGCAGCATAGGGTAAGCGCGTGGACCGACCGGTTCGTAGGCGAATGGCGCCTGCAAATCATGGCCTTGCCAGACCATGATCGCTGCGAAAACCAAGGCTACCGCCCCCAACACCCGGTCGTTCAAGACTGCCCCGCCTCTGCTCATTTACGCACCAACCCGAAATCGTTGGCCATCTTGCGATATTCGACTACTTGCTTCTTGATGTAATCATCAAGCGGCTTGCCGGTGATATTGAAAGGAAACAGACCACGTTCGGTACGCAACTTTTCAAACTCGGGCGTCGCCAGCATCTTGTCAAAGGTCGTCACCCACCATTGGTAATCGGCGTCCGACACTTTTGGTCCTACGTAGAAACCTCGAACAATGGGCCACTGGATGTCGAAACCTTGTTCTTTCGCGGTAGGAACATCGGCCAATTTGCCAGGCAAGCGTTTTTCGGAGAAAACCGCCAGGATACGAACTGGAATCCCGGCATCCAGAATGGCGGAAACCTCTCCTGCATCCCCCGAATAAACCTGAACGTGGCCTCCTTGCAAGGCTGTCAGGGATTCGCCACCCCCCTCAAACGCCACGAAGCGCATGGTTTTATAGTCGATTCCCGCAGCACGGGCGGTTAGTGCTGCTTTCATCCAATCCTGGCTACCTATGGTTCCACCTGCACCAAAAACAATCTTGGTGGGATCAGTTTTGATTGCCGCCATCAGGCTTTTCAGATCCTTCCAAGGTGCATCCTTACGCACAACTACCGCGCCGTAATCGGTGCCGATGCCTGCTACCCACCGTACATCTGATTCGCTATAGCGGCCGAACTTGCCCTGAGCCAGATTCAGCAGCGATCCACCGGAAAACGCCACAATGGTGCCGGCCTCGGCCGGGCGTTGCGCAATGATGGTGTTGTAAGCCACGGCACCGATGCCACCGGGCATGTAGACCGAACGCATAGGCGCCGGAAGCAGTTTGCCTTCTTGCAAACCAGTCTGTGCCAGCTTGCAAGTCAAATCGAAACCACCACCGGGTTTGGCGGGGGCGATACATTCAGGCCGTTCGGGAGCAGCGGCAGTAGCTGGCTGGGTAGCCAACCCCGTAAAAGCCAAAGCAACTGCGCACATTGATGCGCCCAAGCGTAATCCAGGTAGCTTAACCATCGTCAACCTCCAATCCTTGTTTTTAAGATCACGGCATCATGACCGTGTTGAGGAAGACTGTACGAAGGTCATCCTTTCAAGAGGCTTTCATTTTTCGGGTTTTTCGTGCTGCAAGGCAACATCCTGATGCGGCTATATCCCAACCTTGCTGCCGGCAGCAAAATAACTAATGTTTTCTACCGTCAAAAAGCAGCGATGCACGCAAGCCAGCTACCCCTGCACTATTTTCCAATCTGAGCTTGGCTCGGTGCACTGTTGCAATGGTTTGAACAATGGCCAGGCCCAGCCCCGCACCTGGTTTTCCTTTACCTGCCTCACCCCGCCGAAAGCGAACGCCGGCACGCTCTATATCGGCCGGCGACATGCCCGGTCCTGAATCTTCCACCATCAACACGACTTGGCCTGACTGCCGCCGCACCGACAAGGTGACCACACCACCAAGCGAGCTGTAGCGAATCGCGTTATCCAGCAGATTGAGGACTCCTTCCCTCAGCAATACCGACGACCCCCTCACGAAAACCTTGTCTTCGGAAGGCTCGAAACCGTAATCCAATCGCTTCTGCCTGGCGATAGGCAACAGACTGCGCACGCACTCCTCCGCCAGTTCCACCAAGTTGATAGAGGAAAAGGGCACAACACTATCGGCCAGTGAAGCATCGTGCGCGCGCGCCAAAGCCAGCATCTGATTACTGACTCGCACTGAACGATCCAGTCCTTCATGCATGGCCATCAAGACTTGGCGTATCGCTTGCGGATCCGTTTCACGCAGGGCGAAGTCCAGCTGCGTACGTAACACAGCAAGCGGCGTGCGCAACTGATGCGATGCGTCGTCAAGAAACTCGCGCTGAGCGCGTGCCTGAACATCGTGGCGCGCAATATGCTTGTTAATAGCTCCGACCAGAGGGCGAACTTCGCTTGGCACTTCGCTATCATCCACAGGGCGTAAGTCATCTGGATCGCGAGCATCGATTTCCGCGCTCAGTCTAACCAGGGGATGCAGGGCAATCACCACGCCAGCAATAAGTATCAAGGCACTAAAGCCTATCAGCAGCGCGTCGCGCTCAATCGCATGCCACACCACTGCATGCGTAAACGCTGTGCGCGACTCTATGCTTTCGGCTACCTGTATGACTACTTTTTGGCCCGGAGAGCCTCCGTATAAAGGCGGATCCAGCAATTTGGACAATGCCCCGACGCGCACTCGCTCGCCAAAATAAACCGCATCGAAAAATTCAGGCACTCCAGTCACCAGCGGCTTATTCGGCAAAGGCAATTCCGGGTTGCCGATTTCCGTCAGCTTGTCTTCACTAGCTACCCGAAAATACACGTTGCCATTGGCGGTCAATTCGAAAAATTCCAATAGACGATAAGGCAGCTCTACCGCTAGCCCTCCGCTTTCAGTGGATATATTCAAATCCATAGATCGGATCGCACCCGCCAAAGAGCGGTCGTAGGCGGAGTCAGTCAAGTCGTTCAACAAGCGCACAGACAACCAGAGGCCACCCCCCGCAATAGCCATCAGAGCGGGCAACATCCAAAGCAATAAGGTGGATTTCAGGCTGCGCGGCCAGCCTAAATCGAAACCAGTCGTCTTCATACGGTTTCCAAACAGTATCCCAGGCCTCGTAAGGTAACGATTTGCACACCGGTATCGCTTAGCTTTTTACGCAAACGATGAATCAGCACCTCAATAGCTTCCAGATTGGTATCTTCATCACCTGAAAAAACGCGATCCAGAATCTGCTGTTTAGCCATCGGCTCACCGCTTCGATAGATCAGGGTGCGCAAAACAGCATGCTCTCTAGGCGAGAGTAAAAAAGACAGCCCATTCAGCGAAAACTTCTGACTAGATACTTCAAATACCAGGGGGCCGCAGCTTAGTCGCGGGTGCTCTCGTCCTCGGCTACGCCGTATCAAGGCAAGCAGACGAGCTTCCAATTCCCCGACATTGAAAGGTTTGGGCAGAAAATCGTCAGCACCTTCATGCAAGGTATCTATGCGTTCAGTTAGCGAATCCCGAGCGGTCAATATCAACACTGGCGTGCGATCGTCACGGGCGCGCAGCCTGGCTAGAAGACTACGACCATCCAGTCCAGGCAAACCCAAATCGAGTACGACAGCGTCGAACTCTTCCATCTTCAGCCATTTCTCGGCTATAGACCCGTCATTCGCCCATTCGACGATGAAGCCGGCATGCCGAGCAAGAGTGCCCGAAAGCCAACGAGCCAGCTCCGGTTCGTCTTCTACCAACAAGATACGCATTGATGAAACCCGCTACAGAGGAATGGCGATCCTAGGGGCTGATTCAAAGAGGGTCAATGCCTGCTTGCCTTGGTTTTGCTTTTAGTTGGAAGGACTTCGTAGCTCGTAAGAACAAAGTGTTTTGTTGTTTTACCTATAACTAT
>JBEBXA010000157.1:0-6869 GCA_040391825.1 Pigmentiphaga sp. | reverse complement strand
TGGGAACCTCCTTCCAAGCAGGCACTTTCGAGTTCTTCCGGAAAACCGGACTGTGCTAACGCTCCCACAGAGGCGATGATAGTGTCTACCCCGAGTCGCAAAAGCTGGGGCACAAATGTGCCGACAGCACCGTGGCCCGCACACTCAACGGCGAAATCAGGCAGCACTTCCATTTCTTTCAGATCGGAAATGACCTTACAGCCGGATCCCATTTCATTTTGAATTTCGGAACACATCTGCGGACGTTCAAGCAGGTAAGCAACACGTATATTCTTCTCACTCTCAAGCTGCGAGAAAACATTGCGTCCCATTGCACCGAACCCGATCAACAAAATGCTCTTCATGTAGAACTCTCAATTTCGGCCTTAAGCCAGGAAGCTACAGCTATAGACAAGTTATGAATTGGACGATTCTGCGCAAATATCATGCTGGATCGTTAACAAGCGCCGACTCGAATTTGTCAAAAAACTCGGTTGCCAGCTTTCTTGCGACGCTATCGATAAGACGTGCACCGACCTGCGCCAGTTTTCCGGCGATTTGGGTATCAGCACAATAAGCTAGGCGCGTGTCATCACCGGCGGCGAAAAGTGTCACATCGGCGCTACCTTTGGCCAGGCCGGCCGGGCCTCCCGCCCCCTCAAACAGCAGACGGCACTGAACGGGCTCCTGGGCTTCAGTAATGTCCAGAGTCCCCGAAAATCGTACACGCAGCGGGCCGATAGACATGACTACGACGGCTTTGTAGCTAGCATCACCGTCCTTCTCAATAGACTCACAGCCCGGAATACATTGCTGCAGAATTGCAGGGTCGAACAGGCTCGTCCAAACGACTTGCCGGGACACAGGCAAAGCTCTTTCCCCAATGATCTTCATAAAAATATTCTCTTAAAATGGTGGGTTGCTTGCTAACCCGAGTGCCTAGTTTTGGTTCGACGCGACTCTCTGCTCAATAAGGAAATGCTGGAGGAGCTTGAAGCCACCAGTCAATCGCGCCTTCCGGCGAGCCGGTCACGCGCCAGCTCCGTAGCCCGCACAATCCCCGCATAGCCGGTGCAACGGCACAGATTTCCAGCTAGCTGTGTACGAATCTCATCCGGCGAATTGCAACAACCGCGTGTGATCAAATCACGCACCGTAATCACCATCCCGGGAGTGCAAAAGCCACACTGGAGCCCGTGTGCCTCGGAAAAGCAATTTCGAATCACGTCGACTATCGCGTCGCCCTCAAACCCTTCAATAGTTCTAAGTACAGAGCCGCTGGTAGACGCCGCTAATACGACACATGAACGTACCGGTTCATCATCGATCAATACCGTGCAGGCACCGCATACCCCGTGCTCGCATGCCAAGTGAGTGCCAGTCAGACCGCACCGATCACGAATGAAATCGGCCAACGTCATACGATCATCAATCTCATGCACAACGGCCTCACCGTTCACCATCAAAGAAATAGTCGTCATGTTTTCAGTGCCCCTCTGACCGCTCGTATAACCATAGTTCGGTGAAGATGAAATTCGTAAGTACCAGGACTGTGATCAACGAGTTCGGCTAGCTCCTTATCGAGGATGGGACCAAGTACATTGTCCGCAATGGACTCTGCCTGCCTTCCGCTTGAGGCCAGGTATTCAGATACACGTATGAGTTTGCATGGCTTATCCGACGCGGCACCGAGTATCACGTTCGCCAACCCTAGCTTTGGATCGATGACGACGGCCGCTATTGAATGTCCGAACTCGCCAACCTTGCGACAGAACTTTAGATAACTCCAGGAAGCCTGCGCCGACAAAACAGGAAGCCATATACCAAGAAGAACTTCTTCCGGCTGCAGGCATGTCTCCATCAGACCCACGTGAAAGCTAGCCAGGGGTACCTCGCGCGCACCGGACCAGCCATGAACCACAGCCACCGCATCTAGCGCCAACAAGGCTGCCGGCCAATCTGCAGCAGGGTCTGCATGCACGAGGCTGCCGCCCATCGTTCCCCGGTTGCGAATCGAGCGATAGGCGATCCCGCCAGCCACTTGCTTCAAATAGCCTCGCGTCGAATCTTGGATCTTGCCATCCTCGATCATCGCGTGGGTCACCCCGGCGCCAACGAACAGGCGACCACTCTCAATTCGGCTTTCACGCAAATTAGCAAGACGTGAAATGTCGATGAGCGTCTGAGGCATGGCGAGCCGTAAGTTCATCATGGGAATCAAGGACTGCCCACCGGCAAGGTATTTAGCCAGCCCATCACCGCTTGCGCCACGCGAAACCGCTTCGTCTAACGTTTTTGCGCGGCAGTAAACAACTGCTGCCGATTTCATCGTGCCAACTCCCCTGCCGCGAAGCTTGCAGCTTGCGCCGCGGCGACGGCGCTGCGCACTCGCGCAGGTGTCATCGGCGTCTCATTAAGCTCTGCTCCGATCCGTAATAGAGCATCGCGAACGGCATTAGCAATAGCCGCTGGCGGTGGAATCGCCCCCCCCTCTCCCATTCCTTTCATCCCGTATTCGGTATGCGGAGTAGGAGTTACCATATGACCGATCTTGATCGGCGGCACCTCCGGAGCACCGGGTAATAAGTAGTCGGCAAATGTGGTCGCCAACGGCTGTCCGTTCTCATCGTAGGGAATTTCTTCGTACAAAGCTGTACCGATGCCCTGCGCAATACCACCAATAATTTGACCGTCGACGATCATCGGATTAACCGCCGTTCCGCAATCCTCGACACAAGCGTAATCGAGTAGATCGACTTTCCCCGTGTCGGGATCGACAGCCACCACCACTGCGTGCGTTGCGTAGGTGAACACACCAGTATCTACGGCAGGCTCGTAGGTCGTAGTGAAATCCAGAAGCGGCTCCATGCCAAATGGCAATGCCTCCTGCCGCAGGTGAGCGATACGCCCAATGTCATCAAACCCAAGTGAGCCGGCAGGACCCTCAACCCGCGACTCTCGAAACTCGAGTTCGGCAGGATCGCAATGGAGGATATGAGCGGCGATAGTAGTAACTTTAGCTCGGAGACCACGACAGGCTTTGGCAACCGCGCCGCCTGCCATGACCATACTGCGGGATGCGAAAGTTCCCATACCAAAGGGCGAAACTTGTGTATCGCCGTGGCGTACCGAAACGTTCTCGGGGTCAATACCCAGCTCTTGATGAGCGACCTGCGACAAGGTAGTTTCCAGCCCCTGCCCATGGGAAGCTATGCCCACCATCAATATCAGGGAGCCGTCAGGCATCATGCGCGCAGTAGCTGATTCGTAACCTGGAATTACCGGCGTACCACGCGACACCCATTCTCCGCAGCCATGCGCGGTCTGCTCGGTAAAAGAAGCGAAGCCGACACCAATCAGGCGACCGTCCTCCTCCTCCCTTTTCTGCCGGTTGCGAACCTCTTTGAACGCTATCAGTTCCGCGACTCGCCTGACCGACTCTGCATAGTTGCCGCAGTCGAACAACAGGCCGGTAATAGACCGATAGGGCATGGCGGCCTCAGGCACCATGTTTTCCATACGTACCACGTGCGGCTCGCGGCCAACTGCATGAGCTACCTCGTCAATCGTGCGCTCAATGGTAAAACAGGCGGCGGGCCGCGCAACGCCACGGTAGGCTCCGATTGGCGACTTATTAGTAGCAACCGTGTAACTATGGCAGCGATAGCTGCCGATGTTATAGGGCCCCGGTATGTTGCTAACCGCCATACCGGTTTCCATCGCAGGGCCATTCGGCCAATGTGAATAAGCGCCTCCATCAACATACACCTCAGCGTCCAGGCCAAGGATTCTGCCTTTTCCATCGGCATAGGCGGTCACCTTGTGATAGTGCTCTCGGCAATGAATAGCGCTGAGCAGATGTTCGCGTTTATCGTCCAACCAGCGCACCGGTTTCTTTAGCTTCAGCGCCAGAGCCGCCACCATCAGCTCTTCAGGATATAACACCCGTTTAGACCCGAAAGCCCCTCCCACGTCGGGCGCTATCAAATGAAGCTTTCGCTCATCGATACCCAGAAAGTGAGCCATACCCACACGAGTCTGATGGGGGGATTGGCTACTCGTATAAACACGCAGCTCTTCCAGTCGCTCATCCCACAACGCGAGAATCGCGCGCCCCTCCAGCGGCACCGCGGACTGGCGGTTCATTCGATACTCTCGGCTGACCACTACAGAAGCCTGCTGCCGTGCAGCCTCTATATCTCCGAACTCCGCATGTCTTTCAAGGTAGATATTGTCACCCCACTCTTCGCGCAGCAGCGGTGACCCCGGCTGCACAGCTGCGACCATCTCGACGACTGCGGGCAACTCTTCGATATCCACCAGCACAGAATCGGCAATATCTTCGGCGATCGCTCTCGTTGCCCCAACTGCCATCGCAATCGGCTCGCCAGCGAACCTCACCCTGTCACTGGCCAGAGCAGGATGCTCTGAGTACTTGAAACCTTTGATCTTGGAGACTGCGACAATGGGTTTGATTTCCGGAAAATCTTGTGCCGTGTATACGCTTCCCTGATATTCATCCGCCACGGTAATCGCCCGGATAACTCCATGAGCACACTGGCTGCGCACAAACGCCACCTCCAACATCCCCGGCACATGAATATCCGAAACAAACAAACCTTGACCTCGAAGGTGCCGCCGGTCTTCTTTTCGGCGCAGCCTTGCCCCCACTCCCTTTCCAGTCATAGCAGATCTCTCAAGATAATGTCGCAGGTGAGTACTCAAACTGGCTCTTATGGAGATGCAGTTTCTTGGGCGAGCGGTAGCCATTTTTTTACTTCGGCTTCCATCAACTTCTTGAACTCAGCGGGTTGCATTCCCGCAGTCATTGCGCCGCGTTTTGAGTAGGCCGCCCGAACCTCGGGAGTAGCTAATGCTTGCAATGCGAGGTCCCCAAGCCTACTTACCGTTGCTTCCGGGGTGCCGGCCGGGGCATAAAGCGAGTAGACATTGCCAGCGATAAGCTGAGGATAGCCAAGCTCAGCTGTAGTGGGAATATTCGGCAATTCGGCCAATCGCTCTTTCGCAGCCACGGCCAAAGCTATGAGCTTGCCTGCTTTGATATGCTCAAGGAAAAAGGACGCATCGGAAAACATGGCTTGAACATGCCCTCCCAATAAGTCGCTTACAGCTGGAGGAGCGCCTTTGTACGCTACATGGGTGATCTGGATATCCAGATCACGCCGCAACAACTCCGCAGCGAGGTGGGCCAATGTACCGGTACCTGAATTGCCCACGTTCAACTTTCCCGGGTTTCTATGTGCATAATCAATAAAATCCTTAAAGCTGTTGATTCCCAGTTGAGGATTGACGACAAGAACGGCGGGAACATTGGCCATTGGAGTAATGGGAACGAGATCACGCAGCGGATCGAAAGGACGAGGCTCGACCAACAACGGCGCTACGATCACAGACGCAATGGAAGTCGACAGCAAGGTTTGGCCATCGGCGGCAGCATTGATCACAAGACGAGTTCCTATGATTCCACTAGCCCCGGGGCGCGGTTCGACAATAATTGGACGTTGCAAATTTTGTGCCATTTTTTCAGCTACGATGCGCGCAAAAATATCCGCGGAACCTCCGGCTGGAAACGGGGCAATGATTTTCATGGGTTGTGACTGTGAGCCGGGGATAGCCGAATCCGCCGTATTGGCTACAACAGGCATGCACAGACTCGCAAGAATCAGACACTTTGCGCCAAGCGCTATGAATGAACGTAACATCGCAGACCTCCGAAGATAGGACAATGATCGGCACCGTCGACAGTCGTAAGATCGCACGGATAGCCTCTGCAGCTATCCGCATTCATGAACGGCGATGCTCACCCAGAATCAATTAGGCTTTGGGTGCGGCCTCAGGTACGCGCTGATCTAAGCGAAATAGCTTCCAGGCGTTTTCCCACAATATTTTTCGTCGTTCGGTCTCTGTCAGTTGCGCGTCGTCAAGCACCTTCATCCGCAACTCGTGCAATGTCGATGGCACACTGATCCACCGCCAAGTGGCGGACCAGTCGGTACCGAAAAGAATACGATCCGCGCCGATGCTATCAATCGCTTGGCGTAGGTGGTCGGGGCGCGTACCCACAACATCGAAGTAGACATTCACGTTGCGCATAGCGACCGTCATTGCGGAATCGAAATAACGCCCCAGGCTGCGCCCCATCTTCGTAAGGATGATCGGTACGTCAGGATGGCGCATCGCCACTTCATCGGCCCAGAGCGGATCGCCATAGAACAAGCCACCGGGGAATTGGGACCACGCGGTTGGAAACTGTATAGGCACTTGATGCCGAGCGACAACATTCATCATCGGAGCCAAATGCTTAGCGATTCGCTCCGGATGAATCTCATCCGTGAGAGATCGGATAAAAATCTCCCCTAACCCTGCCATGCCGAGATCGGAGAGGCAACGCTCTATTTCGTCAGGAGCCTTGGCTCTCGCATCAATAGGATATTCATGATACCCAGCCGCCTCCTGGTCATGACCAACACGCGCTAAGGCTAGCAACCGTCCGGGATGGCGAGCAGCCGCCTGCGCAACCATGTCATTCGAAACGTAACCAGGCCTTGCCTGCACTAGGCCGATAGACACACCGTTACGATCCATGGCCTCAACAATGTCATCGGAATTGTCTACCGGTTCCTCCGTAAGACTGCATTGATAAAGCTCCGGATACCGGGTCCTGAATGCGATCAGATCCTCAGTCGTACGGATGTGCTGGCTGAGGTCTTTGAACGACGGAAAACTGCAGACGTGTATATGGGTGTCTATGATCATCAGGTCTCTCCAGGACAGTTTCGAAGTGGCGATTAGAGGCAACCTTCCGGTTAGCCATTTTTTCTAGAGCAAATTATTGACTAACGAGTCAACAAAAGCAATAAAAAATAAAA
>JBEBXA010000156.1:0-6941 GCA_040391825.1 Pigmentiphaga sp. | reverse complement strand
GCTGCCGATTACTGAACGACTTCCTGTTCGAGGAATTGCGCCTGAGGATGGAACGAACATCGGAGTAACGATGGGCTATGGAGCACAAGCGCTAAACGCACACTGATTTTGCATCCCGGCTTTTCTCATCATATCCAGAAGATATGGAAAGCAACTGAATATGTATTGGTCGCAGCGTTGAGCCCGGCACACAATGCTCTCACCCTACCGGATCAGCAAGGAGCAGACCATGCGCATGTCTCTTACTCTTGTCATCTCTACTCTGGCACTGACAGCGCCGGCCGGAGCAATAGCTCAAGCATTTCCAACGCGGCCAATCACAGTAGTGGTTCCCTATACCGCAGGTGGCCCTGTTGATATCCTAGCTCGATTAGTCGCAGAGAAAATGTCCACCGAATTCAAGCAAACGGTCATCATCGAAAATAAGACCGGAGGGGGTGGCAATATCGGCGCGGCACACGTCGCAAAAGCGCACGCTGACGGCTACACCATTCTCTGTTCAACCGATACGCCAATGACAGTCAACCCAGCGCTATACCGCAATATGGGATTCGACCCCAGCAAAGATCTGATCCCTCTGTCATTGGCAACTACATTCGCTCAAATGTTGGTAGTAAGTCCCAAGCTGCCTGTTAGCAATCTTGCGCAATTCCTTGCCCTGGCAAAATCCGAACCGCTCACCTTCGCAACCGGCGGCAACGGCAGTCCAGGCCATCTGACTGGCGCATACTTCTCACGGCAAGCCGGCATAGAGCTCACCCACATTCCCTACAAGGGCAATTCGCAAGCAGTCTCCGATCTACTCGGCGGCCAGGTCGACGCTGGTTTTCTGGCGACACCTGGTGTGCTTCCTCACATCAAGGCAGGCAAACTGAAAGGCTTAGCGGTAACCAGCACTAGTCGATCACCTCTCGCCCCCACCATACCTACCGCATCTGAAGGCGGAGTGCCCGGCTTCGAAGCCACTTTCGCCATGGTGTACATGGCGCCGACAGGGACTCCGGCCGATATCGTCGAAAAGCTGCAGTCGGCGATCAATCGCGCGCTCGCAGCGCCGGACGTCAAAGAAAGGCTCGCGGCTTTGGATATTAGCGCGGTTGGAAAAAGCCCTAGCGAAGCTGCCAGCTACCTTGATCACTACCGTCGTCTCTGGACTGATCTCGCGAAAAGTTTAAAGTTGCAGGTGGATTGAAAGCAGCTGTGGTCACGCTCTTATCCCGAAGGCTGCAGTCCATCCAGAAAGGCCTCCAATACCCGCGAATTATTGTCAGTGCGCCAGGCTGCCGAGACAACCACTACCCCCGATTCACGATAGGGAAGAAAAGCAATCTGGTCCTCCCAACCCGTACGGCAGGAGGCAGGGGCCAGAGCGACTCCGACCCCTGCCGCCACCAACGCAAGCATGATGGGTATCTGGGGTACTTCCTGAATACGTCTAGGCACGTACCCCGCTGTATAACAAAGCTCCAACACTTGGTCGTAATAACCTCGCTCAGGGTATCGCGGCAAAATGATCAAGGGCTCTCCCTCAAGATCACGTAAGGAAAGCCTCTTGCGCTGGCGAAGTTCATGCGTCTTACTCAAAGCGACCTCCAACTGATCCTCACGCAGCGTTCTCAGTTGCAACTCGCTTCCCTCCACTAGCAGTGGCCCCCATCGGCAGGGAATATCCAGAAGGGCGACATCCAATGCGCCATTGGCCACTGCATTGGTCTGCTCGGCAGATGACATCTGGTGCAGATCCAACTCCACAGATGGATACTCACTTCGGAAAGCCTTCAGATAAGGAGTTATCAGAGGCAGCATAGCCGCACTCATGAAGCCGATGGCCAGCCGCCCCTGCGCGCCGCGCGCAAGGCGCTCGGCCTCGTCCACCCCTTGCTTTACGGCCTCGAGGATTACTCGAGCTCTCAGGAGAAACGCTTCTCCTGCCTCCGTTAGGGTCACTTTGCGAAAGCGCCGATCAAACAAGTTGAAACCCAGGCGGGCTTCGAGCACCTGTATCTGTTGGCTAAGAGGCGGCTGAGAAATATTCAGCCGCTTAGCCGCCTTGCTGAAGTGACGCTCTTCGGCAACGGCAACGAAATATCGTAGGTGTCGAAACTCCATCATATCCATTCGATATCAAAGTGGTCGAAATATATATTAGATAGTTTATAGATTTGCCACAACAATGACTTCATCGACGCCGACCCGCACCTATTCATCTCATCACGACAGCCTCCATGAAGACTTCTTTCACCCTACATCAGTTGCAAGATCCAAAGACGGCGCAAGCTGAGAAAATACTCGGGGACTGTGTCCACTATGGCTTTTGCGTATCGGTCTGCCCGACATACGAACTCACTCGCGATGAAAACGAATCGCCCCGCGGGCGCATCGACCTGATCAAAGAAATGTTGGAGTCGGGTGGTTCGCCCAAACCAGATACGGTGCAGCATGTGGATCAATGCTTGTCTTGCCTGTCGTGCATGTCTACTTGTGCGGCAAGCGTGGACTATATGCACCTGGTCGACATTGCTCGCGTCCATATTGAAAAAAATTTCAAGCGGCCACTTGCCGAACGCCTCTTACGGGGACTCGTAGCAATGATCATCCCCAACCCCTCACGAATGCGCATCGCACTACGGGCAGCCTACCTGGCTCGGCCCGCTTCGGCCCTCCTACCTCGTCGCTTACGGCATTTGTTGGCATTGGCTCCGCGGTCTCTACCTACTGAGCGCGCTTCAATGCAGGAAGCGCTTTTTCTTCCTGCCGAAGGCCCCGCCACAAAAACCGTGGCCATCATTCTAGGATGTGCCCAGCAAGTCCTTGCCCCTCATCTCAACGACGCCACAATACGGATACTGCGCCGCCATGGTTGTAATGTGGTCGTACCTCCAATGGAATGCTGTGGTGCCTTGACCTTACACATGGGCAAAGAAAAGTTAGCGCTTGATGCAGCACGTACGACTATCGATGCATTGCTTGCATTGCAGAAGAGCTACAAACTTGACGCCGTAGTCGTCAATGCATCCGGCTGCGGCACAACGATGAAAGACTACGCCCATGTCATGGAGCGCGTGCCTTCGCACGCACAGCCTGCAGCAAGCATAGGCAAGCTCGTCAAGGATATTAGCGAAATATTGCTGGACCTTGGCTTACAGCCTCCAGTACGCCATACCGGGCTTCGTGTCGCATACCACGACGCTTGCTCACTCCAGCATGGCCAGAAAATTACCAACCAACCACGCCAATTATTGAGCAAGGCAGGCTTCGACGTAGCCGATGTTCCAGAAAAACATTTTTGTTGCGGCTCCGCTGGCACTTACAACATGCTGCAGCCTGACACCGCCGAGGCTCTAGGCAAACGCAAGGCTGATCACATCACAAGCACGGGAGCCCATGTGGCTTGCGCCGGCAATCTCGGCTGCATTGAGCAACTAAGCCACTACTCATCAATGCCACTCGTGCACACCGTCGAGCTGCTCGACTGGGCAACCGGTGGTCCGCTACCTGCGGCACTAGCTGGCCTGCCGATTCCTCCAGCCCCGCCGCCGCCCGCCAGCGCCGGCCTCGGCTCAGAAGTCATCGCAGGAAATGACGATGAAAGCTTCTGGTGAACTCCTGTACAGCGTATGTCAGCGCCAATCTCGTTAGCTACCCTCTTTTCATTTCCAGGACGACTACACCATGACCGGAAAACTTGACGATTTTCTGCAAGCGATTGCGGATGCTCTTGGGCCCGAATGGATCAACACTTCCGCCGACACCTTGTACCGGTATGGAGAAAACACCATGCCTGGCGGTAACCGATCGCCGGCCGCGGTCATTTACCCCGGGTCAAGCAGCGACGTACAACTTATAGTTCGTGCGGCGAATCGCTTTCGCGTTGCCATCCATCCTATCAGCGCGGGTAACAACATAGGCCTGGGAACTCGGTCGGCCATGCACGCTGGACAAGTCATTGTCGACCTGGGTCGCCGGATGAATCGCATACGGGAACTGGATGATGACCTTTGCTATGCGGAAATCGAGCCAGGTGTTTCTTATCAGATGCTGCACGACGAGTTGGTTCGCCGCGGCAACAAAATGATGATCGACTGCACATCAGGCCCACCACAAGGCTCAGTACTTGGCAACGCGATGGATCGCGGCGCCGGATATACCCCCTATTCGGATCATTTCGGTGCTCTATGCGGTATGGAAATCGTACTCGCTAACGGCGAAATTATCCGCACTGGCGACGGTGGCATGGCCAGCAGCCAAATGTGGCATGCATCAAAATACTCATTCGGACCAGCGATCGACGGCCTTTTCGTTCAATCCAACTTTGGCATCGTCACTCGCGCTGGCATCTGGCTCATGCCTCGCCCACCGGCCATGAAGACCTTCCACTTCAGCTTTCCAGACGATGGCGATCTCGCTGAGATCGTCGACTTGGTACGTCCGCTCAAACTCTCGAACTTTGTTCCCAGTCTGTTTCGCGTCGCCAACGATCTTTGGCTGATCGCAGAGGAAGACACTCACCCCGAATATGTCAAGACCGGAGGTCGGGCAGCACTCTCTGAAGCGAGCCGGCACGCGCTGCAGCGCAAGCACCAGCTCGGCTCCTGGGTCGCCTCGGGGGCTCTCTACGGTGCGTCCGAACAGGCGTTAGCACCACTCTTGGAACGCGTACGACGCCATTTTTGCAAATCGGGTAGGGCTTGCTACATCAGCGACGATCAAGCCCGCGATATGCCGGGCCTTCCAACCGCGCAGTCGGTCTTCTATGGGATACCCTCGGCAAGTGAATTGAAACAATGCAAATGGCGCCCGGGTGGCGGTTTGACTACATTTACACCAGGCACACCACTGATCGGAGCACAAGCACAGGAGCTGCAAACACTAGCCCGCACCATCCTCGAGAAACATGGGCTGGAATATATCTCGATGTGGGTCTGCTCCGCACGCTTTGCTCGCGGCCTGCATCAGATTATTTTCAACCGAGAAGATGCCGAAGAATCAAAACGAGGAGACATGGCCTACATTGATCTGGCCCAGTCCTTTGCCCAAGCGGGATATTCGGTTGGACGCTCTCCTATTGACTACCAACAATTGCACGTGAACGATTTGGCGCCTCAAGTGCGCGATGTCCATCGTCTTATCAAAGACGCGCTGGATCCTAATCATATCTTGTCACCTTCTCGCTATGGGCTCGACTGAAATGAAAAATCTCATGCGACCGAACTTCCTCTTTCTTATTGCCGACCAGCTACGCGCCGACCATCTCGGCATCTACGGCAATCCGATTGTCAAAACTCCGCATATCGATGCGCTAGCGACAAATGGAGTACGAGCTGACGCTTGCTATGTAGCATCGCCGATATGCATGCCTAATCGTGCTAGTTTGATGACAGGCCGGATGCCTCTGACCCACGGCGTACGTCATAACGGCATCCCCCTTGACAGACGCAACACCACCTTTGTCGAGCGTCTGCGTCAAAGCGGCTACGAGACCGCGATGATAGGAAAGGCACATCTGCAGAACATGACTGGGCGGGCCGCCTTCTATCCGTCTCCGGCAGATCAACATCTTACTGAAGCCTTCAGCCCCGACAGTGGCCGCTACGACCTGGAGTGGATGCCCCATTGGCGCGATGATCCCAAGTTCGCAGTCGAGCTCCCCTTCTATGGATTCAACGCAGTCGACTTCACCATTGAGCATAGCGATGATTTATGGGGACATTACCGACACTGGGCTCGCGCCCGCAGCCCCGATTTCGATAAACTGGTTGGTCCTGACAACGCCATTCCCAGTCCGGAATATCAACTGACGAACTGCGGCCAAGCTTGGCGCACACGCGTTCCCGAAGAGCTGTACTCAACGTCATACATCGCGGACCAAGCAGTGGAGAACTTGCGGCGATTCCGCGACAGCGACAAGCCATTTTTCCTAAAGTGTTCGTTTCCTGATCCACATCACCCATTCACCCCGCCTGGCCGCTACTGGGACATGTACGATCCCAATGACATCCCCCTGCCGCCTTCCTTCGCCGCAACGAAAACACCTCCCCCCCACCTAGCCTGGCTGCTGGCGCAGCGCGATGCAGGCAAGGCAAGCAAACACACTCAGGTCATGTTCGCTTGTACAGAGCGCGAAGCACAAGAAGCCATCGCACTTAACTATGGATCTATCAGCTTTATTGACGACGCAGTAGGTCGCATTCTTGCCGCCTTGGAAGAAAATGGCCTCGCCGACAACACCGTGGTCGTACTCACTTCCGACCATGGCGACTACATGGGAGACCATCAGCTTCTCCTAAAAGGTCCCCTACACTATGAAGGGCTCATCCGCGTGCCACTTATTTGGCGCGATCCTCAGTCGGTAAAGCGAAGTAGCCTGCAAGAATTGGTCAGCACAATTGACCTTGCCCCTACTTTCCTTGAGCGTGCGCGCGTTGATGCTTACAACGGGATACAAGGTAAATCACTACTACCTTTGTTCCGTGGCGAGCAAGCCGACTGGCGTCAAGCATTGTTGATTGAGGAAGAAGGCCAGCGTACATACTGCGGTTTTCCCGACAGGATCCGTATGCGCACCCTGATCCGGCCGCCCTACCGCCTGAGCGTATACGAAAACGTACCGTGGGGAGAATTGTATGATCGCTCAACTGACCCGCAAGAGTCAGACAATCTGTGGGGAAAACCTGAGCACACGAACTTGAAGGCTGATCTATTGCATCAGTTGACCAAAGAGATGATCGCCTTATCTGAGACAAGCCCAGCTCCTTCAGCTGTCGCCTAAACCCAAACTCTTCTTTACTGCACTGCTTCCCCCGCTATCCAGATCTCGGGCCCAGAAGGTTGCCGCCGTTCAAACCTTCCATAGAATCCGGAGCAATTCTGTACTAAGAAAGTTGCTTCGATTTACTATCATGCTCGGTAGGCATCACGTCAATGACCCCGGATCTGGAGCA
>JBEBXA010000155.1:0-6957 GCA_040391825.1 Pigmentiphaga sp. | reverse complement strand
ACAGGCTCAACAGGCTCAACAGGCTCAACAGGCTCAACAGGCTCAACAGGCTCAAATTGCCCGTCAACAAGCCGCCCGAGAAGCTGCCCTGAGGGCTCAGCAGCAGCAACGTGCCCAATTGGAGCGCTTGCGGCAGCAGCAGCTACAACTGCAGGCTCAACAGAACGCAGCGAGACAGCAAGCGGCTACACCGGTCACACCTGCGGCGGCTGCCAGGCCTGCGTCGTCAGTCGTGCGTCAAGTTCCTGCGCCTACTGCAGCTCGTCAACAAGCCGCAGCGGCGCCAAACGCGGCGGCGCCTGCTACCAATGTGAATGCCGGAGCTCAACAGGTCACTACGGTGCTTACTCCACAGGTTGCGGCAGACCGGGTGCAGCAGCCTGTGGCGCCCGTCGTGTCCGCCCCCGCTGCTGCTCCAACGGCAGCGGTGTCCGCCCCTCAGGCCCAGAATATTCAAGTGGCAACCACTGGTCGCGTGCGCAATGGCGATATCACAAGCCAGGTATTGCGTTTACAGGCAGAAGGACGTTACGCGGGCCCCGCTTTGCCAACCTTGGGCGAAACGGCGAGCGCCAGTTGGCAGCGCTATGTGCAGACGTTTTCGCATCAGGTTCCAGAGTTCTACGAAACGACTTCGCGCCCCAAGTAAATTGATCGGACGGATAGTATGAATTTCCACCGTTTTTCTTCAGGCTCAGCGCCGACAAGGCCTTCCGGGTCCTTGGCCCGTCAGCGCGGTTCTGTATTGGTGGCCGCCGCAGCCGCGATGGCCGTTTCGGTGGTGCTGTTGGCGTCTGCGGATCTGGGCTATTTGTTCTATACGAAACGTGAATTTCAGAAAACCGCAGATTTGGCCGCCATGGCAGGCGCTCAGCAGATTGACCCCAGGGATGCCGCTTGCGTTGACGCAAGGGCCGCGGCGAAGAGCAATGCCGAGCTTAACTTGAAGAATTACGCACTGGTCCTGGATGATGGGGCGATCACCTGCGGGCGTTGGGATCCTACGGGCACGACCGTTGTGAATATGGAGCCGCCTACAGAATTCTATGGTGGGGTGGGGAAGCAGAAGTACTTTGGTCAACCTGATTTGGCGCGATATGCCGAATTCAACGCAGTCAAGGTTGTAGTGTCCAAGGCCGCCCCGGCCTTGCTCCCGTTTATCAATAATCGCCAGATTGAAGTCGAGGCCATTGCATTTCGTGAACCTCGAGCAGCCGCATTTTCGGTGGGAGCTCAACTGTTGAGGGTCAACGGCAATACACCCCTGGGTAGGCTGCTGCAGAGCGTTGGTGTGGATTTGGACAAGACGACGGTGTTGGACTCTTCGGGGCTGGCCAATGTGAAGGTGACTCCGGCGGGGCTGTTGGAAGCGTTGGGAATTCCCGTTTCCACATCGCTTACGGTGGGCGATTTCAATGCTTTGCTTACCGCACATAAAGTTTCGATTGAGAATCTGCTCGATGCTTCTGCGACGCTGATTGCAAATAGTGGTGTGGCCGGAGTAGATCTGAGCTTGTTGCGAAGCGCCTTGAGTGCAGGGCTGAATATCTCGGAATTAAACATTCCCTTGGGAAGCAATGATGGCTCACCCGGCAGCATATTCGGGTCTATCACCGCACCATCGGCAGCATCCGCGATGAACGCTGAGTTGAGCGTCGCTGAATTGCTGAAAACATCCATTGCAATAGCGAGCGCCGGACGCGGTGTGTTGGTCGACGATCTGAATATCCTTGGCTTGGTCAAGGCGCGAGTCGGTATTGTTGAGCCAGCCTCCATCGGCATCGGTGGCGTGGGCACGAAAGCCTTCAGTTCCCAGGTTCGTGTCTATCTGGATATCGATTCGAATAATTTACTGGGTGGCGGGCTCAGGGCGGTAACGGATTTACTGGGTGTGCGTTTGCATCTGCCTTTATATGTTGATGTCGTAAGCGCCATGGGCACGCTTACTGAAATGAATTGCGAAGCATCCCCGAAGACGGCAACGATCAATGTAGAGTCTTCGATATTGCGCGCTTGTGTCGGGAAGGTCGATCCGTCCATACAGTTTTCAACCAGCGATCTATGCGCGGACGAGGCAGTTCAAGACGAGCTGCTATTGAAGGCGCTGCACATTCCCGTGGTTGAAGATAAATTGGAACTGAATGTTCTCGATGATCCGCAGTCCCTGGAGCTGGAAGTAGGGGAGATGAAATCAACCGAACCCAACGCGCTGAAAGTGGGTACAGCAGTTACTGGCCTGGTTGATGAGTTGTTGCGGGTGTTGAGCAATATTCTTCCTCAATCAGGAGGGAGCGACGCCAAGCAGGTCGCGCAGGATGTCGCCAAGGCCTATTTGGGGGCAAGCGCCGGACCCACTGGCCGCTATGACCTGGATCGCGCTGTCGCACTGCTCAAGAATGGTGCTACCAACGGACTGGCCCCACTTGGTGACTGGACTGTAAATGGGATGGTGCCGCGTCCTTGCGCTTTGGGGTTGGCTACCTGCTGGGAAAATGGCTCGGTCTGGACCGGATTTAGCAGCACCGTTACAGGACAAGGTTATGGTGCGGTTGATGGTTTGCTGAATCTGCTGCTCGGCGGCCTGCTGATCAAAAACTGTTCGGGCTTGGTGGGCCAGCTACTGACCTACAACAGCTGCGTCGAAAACAACCTGGCTTCTTATCTGCAAACTAAACCGGGGGGGATTCTGACTGCCGGGGGCGCGACTAGCTCGAGTTCTTGCGGTGGCTTGGTGTGCTTGTTGCTTAAGCCGGTACTGGCATTGCTGGAGCCCGTTCTAAATGGAGTCGGGAGCTTGTTGAGAGGGTTGCTGACGTCCGTTCTTGGTATTGAACTCGGTAGAACTGACGTGCACCTCCAATCCCTTAGTTGCGGCAACGCCCGCCTGGTGTATTGAATATGCAGACTACGCATCCAAGGAGGGTAGGCGTAACGCCATGAAAAATAGATCTTCGCCGGATGATCTCGACATCTATGTCTGGGAAGGAAAATCCGACATTGTCGAACGTGTCGCGCGGGCGTTGGCCAGCTTCGATGCGGATGTCATTCGCGCCGACAATATCACCGTGTCGAGCGAGGTATTGCAGACGCGTACTTCGATCGCCGTGATTTCAGTAACGGTGATCGATCGTCCTCATTTCAATGTCAGAGATTGGCAGGCGGGTCACGGTATGCCGGTGGTGTGGGTGGCTGCCGAAGCGCGTAGTAGCGATCCGCGTGTTTTTCCTCCGGAGTACTCAAATATCCTGACTCCGGATTTCACTGCTGCAGAACTGCGGACGTTGGTGTTCAAGCTAGCTGGAGATATCCGAGAAAACACCGTTCGCACCCGCGAGAGCGAACCGCTGATCGCTACATCGGCGTGCATGCGGGTGTTCTTGTCCGAGGTCGAGGCGTTTGCCGATTGTGATTCCACGGTGCTGGTGAGAGGAGAAACCGGAGTAGGCAAAGAGCGTGTGGCCCGGCTGTTGCATGAGCGACACCATCGATACGGGAAGGGTCCGTTTGTCGCCGTCAACTGCGGCGCCATCCCCGATGGTTTGTTCGAGTCGCATTTCTTTGGTCATGCGAAAGGTGCGTTTACTGGGGCAAGCTTTGCCCATAAGGGATACTTCGAGCAGGCTCACGAAGGGACTCTGTTCTTGGATGAGATTGGTGATCTTCCCTTGTATCAGCAGGTCAAGCTGCTGAGGGTGCTGGAACAAAATAGCGTGACGCGTCTCGGGGCCACGTCGGAAATCCATGTGAATTTCCGTCTGGTAACCGCCACCAATCGCGATTTGCGAGATCTGGTGCGCCAGGAGATGTTCCGCCCCGATCTGTATTACCGCCTGGCCGTTATCGAATTGGAAGTACCGAATCTGGAAGATCGCGGCGATGTCGATAAGGTGGCGATTTTCAAGTTCTTGCTGAGTCAGATCATTCCTGACGAAGAAGACCAGATACCCGAATGGCTGATCACGATGGTGACCCAGACGCGCTTTCCCGGCAATGTGCGGGAGTTGCGCAATGTGGCCGAGCGTGTGGGGGTAACGGTGCGCCAGTTCCGCGCCTGGGACCGGGAACGGATAGGCAGAATATTTTCCCAGCTTGGCCACGGCGTCTCGGGCCTTGCGTCAAGTTCGGTGCGTAGTCCGCAGGAAATTGCCGAGCGCAATCGCATCGTCAATGCTTTGGACGCCAACGGATGGCGGCGTCAGGATACTGCGAATCATTTGGGTATTAGCCGCAAGGTGTTGTGGGAAAAAATGCGCAAGCTTCAGATTATCGGCCAAGAGGCAGAAGTGGCGGGTGAACTGGATTGATAGTGCTAAACAAAAACTCCCGCTGGGCTCCGTATTTTACTAAAATCGACACGAAATGTTACGTGTTATCCGTCTACGTCAAAAATCAGGGGAAGGTGTAATGAAAGCTACAACATGCAGAATGTTCCAAGGACTGGGGATTGGACTCCTGCTTTGCGGCCTGTCGACGGGAACCATTGCTCAGGTAAATAAGGTTGGGGAAAATGCCAGCCGGCCTGCAGTTGCAAGTCCGGCCAGCCCGGCCAAGGGCGGAGAAGCGGCTAACAGCAGCACTATGGCCGAGCTCCAGCAACTGATACAGGCGCGAAGCCTGAATGAGCTGCGTACTACCTACAACGGGAACTACGGGGCAAGCCTGCTATTCAAGGCTGATGAACTGGTTTATTACGTAGCCATGTTTCAGCAGAAGAATTTCTGGCGGGTGGTGAAGACCAAATCCGAGCCGCAGGCCGAGCAAACGTATCAGGCCTTCGTAGATCAGACGGCGCAGTTGGCCGAAGTGGATATTCGCCGCATCAAGCTGGATGCCGAACGTGCGAATACCGAAAAACTCATCGCCACCAATGAAGGCCGCTTGAACGCCTTGCAAAGCGATTTGTCGGTACAGCGTCAACAAGAGCAGCAGGTTGCGGCCCGCCAGGAGCAGGCTCGCCAGGAAGCCGCGGCACTTGCCAACGACAGGCAGGTAGCCAAAGAGCAACTGATTGCCTTGCAACGTCAGATTCGCGCTCTAGAAGAGCAGCAGGCCAAGATCGATGCGCCAGTGGCCGTAGATTCCAAACGCAATCGCCGTTGATGAAGTGCACGGATTTTCCTATAGGAAAACATCGCGCACCTTGATACTTGATCGTTTGCCCAGGTCGGCATAAGTGTCGGCCAGCCATTGATCGGCGCAGTCTCTGCCGGCTTGCTTCAGGTGTTGAAGAAAAGCGTTTTCAGTGTTGGATTTACTGCTGGCGTCCAAGGATTTCATCAGCGTTTCATCGCCGATCATGTGGATGCGCATGTTCTTGTACTTTGATGCATACGGTTCTACCAGAGCATCTTCTGCCAGTAGGCGTTGCACAAAGGCAATGGCGCGCATTTCATGCATGAGCGACGAATTGAACCTGATTTCGTCCAGGCGGTTTTCTATTTCTTCGGCGGTACGGGGCACGCCTTCCCGCGTAAGTGGATTGATCTGCACCAGTACCACATCGGCTGTCTGGGCTTTATAGATCAGCGGCCAGATAGAGGGGTTGCCCATATAGCCGCCGTCCCAATAAGGGTCGCCATCAATTTCGATGGCCTGCGAGACTTGGGGTAGACACGCAGAGGCGAGCAGCGCATCGAGTGATAAATCGTCTTGGCTAAAAACTCTGGCGCGTCCGGTGCGTACGTTGGTAGCTGTTACGAACAGCTTGATGGCGGCGCAAGCCCGGGCGGCTTCTATATCGATCTGCCCGGCAAGGATTTCTCGCAGCGGCTGGTAGTTCAGAGGATTGGTCTGGTAAGGCGAAAAGTACTGGCTCATGGCCTTGGCCCACGCATACCCCGGCGAGCGGCTCAGGTTCCAGGCGCCGGACATCTGATCAGCCCAAGTCCGACGGGCGGGGTTGAACAGCAAACCATATTCGCTGGTCGTGGACCAGAAACGATCCAGCGCTTCGCGTGCGCCCTGGGCGCCGTTCTTGGAGTAGCCGGCAACCAGGGCCGCTGCGTTCATCGCGCCTGCACTGGTACCGCTTACCGCTTCGATGATGATGCGAGGATCTTCGAGCAGACGATCCAGCACTCCCCAGGTAAAAGCGCCGTGTGCGCCACCGCCCTGAAGGGCGAGACTGATCCGTCGGTGGTGGGGCGCTTCTTCCTGCCGGGGCGCTGCCCCGTCGGCTGTGGGATGCTTGGGGCTCATGGAGAAGGCTCTCAGGGTTTCCGGTCAGATGGGTGGGGCTGCTTATGAGGGTGTTGCTTCGCTGCCATTCAAGTGCAGCAGAGCCAGGCCAATGAACATCAGGAAAATATGGGCTTTCTCCTGGCCATTCCAGGTTTGTGATTGCCACATGGCAAACCATTCGCCACCTACTGTGATGAAACCCACGGCATATAACAAAGCTCCGGCACTGAGGCCGATCAAAGCCAGGTTTTTGGCTTGGTGGAAAGTGTCGGGGCTGCCAGCGCGTGCTCGCCATAGCTTGATGGCTCCCCACCAGCACAGCAGTGCCGTGAGCGTTTGCCAGGCAATGATGAATGCATACGCTGCGTGATGCGCTTGCGGTGATGTGAGGGCCCGTCCCATCAGGGATGGCGACTTGAAGGTGTCGTCCATGCTTAAAACATGGGTAACGAACAAAAAATTGCTGCCATAGTCGGTGACATTGCCATAAGCGACCAAGGTAAAGAATAGAGCGACGGCGACAACGAAGCAGATGCGGGATAAGCGCAATATCAAAACGGTGGTCATGGAGCGCCGTGAAAGAAGGGAAGCCACAGGCGAGCATATTGCATTGCTGCATGGTTTGAAAGCCATGGAAGACGGGGCATCCGACTCCTTGGTTTCTGGGTGAAATTAGCCGATTTGCACACGCGAAAAAATTTGCATATAATCTCGTTTCTTTGCAGCGCCCGTAGCTCAGTTGGATAGAGTACTTGGCTACGAACCAAGGGGTCGTGG
>JBEBXA010000154.1:0-7363 GCA_040391825.1 Pigmentiphaga sp. | reverse complement strand
GCGAGTTCGCCCGACGCCCCGCGGACGAGGAAGACGACGGGCAGTCCGGCAAGCGTAGCCTTGCCGGACCGTGCGCCCACGCTGGACCGCCCCCGGCCGAGACGGACTGCCGTCTTAAGAACAACAGCGTCAAAACTCAAGCCACCCTTCACCCCACGGCAGAAGAACGGCAAGAAACAGTCAGCCACCGCCAGCCACATCCAAATGGCTCCCCCCGCCCGGATGACCCTGAACTCCCACTTAGTCGGCCAGCTTGAAAGGCGTGCGGCTTTCCAACTCATCCAGATACTCGTTCATACCCTGGGTTTCGCGCTGGAGAAAATCAGCGATGGCCTCGGCAAAGCGCTGATCCGCGATCCAGTGCGCCGACCAGGTCGGAGTAGGCAGCAAGCCGCGCGACATCTTGTGTTCGCCCTGCGCTCCCCCCTCGAAACTCTCTATACCCGTAGCAATACAGTATTCGATGGCTTGCAGGTAGCAGGTCTCGAAATGCAAACCGGAGACGAACTCCAGGCAACCCCAATAGCGGCCATATAAAACGTCATCGCCCACCACATTGAGCGCACAAGCTACCGGCACACCCTCGCGCTCAGCCAGCACCAGCAACAAGGTATCGGGCAGCTCCTGGCGTATCCGTTCGAAGAACTCCGGGCTCAGGTAGGGCGAAGACCAATGGCTTTCATAGGTCGAGGCGTAGCATCGGTAGAAAAAATCCAGATCTTCAGAACGAATCGCCTGCCCGCGCACATGCCGAAACGAAACCCCCGCCTGGTGGACGCGTTTGCGGTCTTGCCGGATTTTCTTGCGCTTATCGTGGTTCATGCCGGCCAGGAAGGCATCGAACGAGTCGTAGCCTGCGTTTTGCCAGTGAAACTGCACACCTTCGCGCAGCAGGTAACCCGCCTCGCGCAGGGCATCGAGATCGGCGGGCGATGGGAATAGGATATGTAAAGAAGACACTTCATAACGACGCGCGACCTCGATCGCGCCTCTGGCAAGCAGAACCCGGTCAAGATGGGTAGCCGCCAACAAACGCGGCCCGCCCACCGGGGTAAACGGCACCGCCGACAGCAACTTGGGATAGTAGGCAATGCCATGGCGCTGAAAAGCGTCCGCCCAAGCCTGATCGAAAACGTACTCGCCGCGCGAATGAGCCTTCAGATATAGCGGCATAGCGCCAGCCAATACGCCATTGCGACGCAAGATCAGGTACTGCGCTTGCCAGCCGGTGCGCCGCGCCGCACACCCCGTTTCATGAAGCGCAGTCAGGAATTCGTGGCTGACGAAGGGGTTGCGCTGGGACCAGGCATTCCAGGTCGCAGGATCAATATCGCCCAGCGTATCCACGAGTTCGATAGTAGCTTCGGTCAAACGTCCCCCCTGAATCGTCGGCAAGGCGGCTCAAACCGCACGCTACGATTGTAGAGCCCCGACCGTGGCGCCGCGAATGCCCTGCCCCTGCTTAGTGGGGCCAGGTTCGCCGGCAATTCGGCGCCGTGAAAAATCCGATTCGGAGCCAGCCAGAACCCGCTTTATAATTCCGCCCATGCCCCAAACGACCGATCCTCGCCCCCAAGACCAGTTCGCCAAGAAAGCCGAAGCCTGGTCCGCCCGATTCTCTGAACCGGTTTCCGACCTAGTCAAAAGGTACACCGCCTCGGTGGACTTCGACAAACGCCTGGCTGCCTTCGACATTCAGGGTTCGCTGGCCCACGCCGATATGCTTCATGCCGTCGGCATTCTCACCCAGGAAGATCTGGACTCCATCGGCCAAGGCATGGCTACCATCCTTGCCGAAATCGACGCCGGCCGCTTCGAGTGGCTGCTCGACCTGGAAGATGTCCATCTGAATATCGAACGCCGCCTGACCGAGCTGGTGGGCGATGCCGGTAAACGCCTGCATACGGGCCGCTCTCGCAATGACCAGGTAGCCACCGATATCCGCCTGTGGCTGCGCACCGAAATCGACACCATCATCGACCTGCTGCGCCAATTGCGCTATGCCCTGGCCACCATCGCCCTGCAGCACGCCGACACCATCCTGCCGGGATTCACGCATTTGCAGGTAGCCCAGCCGGTTACCTTCGGCCATCACATGCTGGCTTACGTCGAGATGTTTGGCCGCGACGCCGAACGCCTGGCCGACTGCCGCAAGCGCGTCAACCGCCTGCCCCTGGGGGCGGCTGCACTGGCCGGAACCTCTTATCCCATCGACCGTGAACGGGTCGCCCGTACACTGGGCTTCGATTCCGTCTGCCGCAACTCGCTGGACGCCGTGTCCGACCGCGACTTCGCTATCGAGTTCTGCGCAGCCGCGGCCCTGATCATGACGCACATCTCGCGTCTGTCGGAAGAGCTGGTACTGTGGATGAGCCCCCGCATCGGCTTCATCGACCTGGCCGACCGCTTCTGCACGGGCAGCTCGATCATGCCGCAAAAAAAGAACCCCGACGTTCCCGAACTTGCCCGCGGCAAAACCGGCCGCGTCAATGGCCACCTGGTTGCTTTGCTGACTTTGATGAAAGGGCAGCCCCTGGCCTACAACAAAGACAATCAAGAAGACAAGGAAGGCCTGTTCGACACCGCCGACACGGTGCGCGACACCTTGCGCATTTTCACCGACATGGCCGGCGGCATTCAGGTCAAGCAGGAAGCGATGCGGGCCGCCGCTTTGCAGGGCTTCTCTACCGCCACCGACCTGGCCGACTACCTGGTCAAAAAAGGACTGCCATTTCGCGATGCCCACGAAGCCGTGGCGCTGGCGGTACGCGCTTGTGTGGACCGCAATTGCGATCTGGCAGATCTGTCGGTGGAAGAGCTTCGTGCCTTCCACCCCTCTATCGGCGAAGACGTCCATCAGGTACTGACGCTTGAGGGCTCGGTGGCGGCACGCTCGCACATTGGCGGTACCGCTCCCGACCGCGTCCGAGAAGAAGCCGCCCGCGTTTTGGCAGAAACCACGCCTCAGGGCTGATAGAAAAACCGGCCACAAATAGTGGCCGGCTTGACTGCGAGCAAGCCTACCTTCAGGCCTGGCAAACCTTATTCCGAGAGTGCCAGCGGCGCGCAGCTGTTCGAGCCTGCGCTCCACATAGAGCATTTTTCAGCCCTCTTACAGCCTTCCCGGAGATGGATTTAGCGGAAGGGCTGTACCAGGCTTCCAGGCCGCCAGGCCTCTTGCCTAGCCTGACCGGCCGCCATCTCGATCACGGCCACTGCCTTCCAACACCACACGATGCGCCCGGGCTTGATGTTGCCAGCTATGCGCAACACACGATGGTTGGCATCCACGAAGACCACATCAATCGCGTAGCGCATGCCGAAAGTGTGGATCGCGCTGCAAGGCGCTATCCACAACCCTTCTCCCTCCTTCAGTCTGGCCTGCCCCAGCAATCCGCACAGCCGTGCCCGGAAGCTGGTGGCGTATCTCAAGCGCATAACCATCAGAAAGCCAAATCAAGAAGCTTGACTGCGATAGGAAAGGCAATCACCACGAAGGTACAAGGGAAAATGAAAGCGATCAGCGGAAACAGCATTTTCACCGGCGCTTCCATGGCCAGTTTCTCTGCTTTCAGGAAACGTTCGGTACGCCGCTGATCGGACTGCGCCCGCAAGATAGGCGCGAGATTCATGCCCAGCGCATCGGCCTGCACCAGGGCGCTGACCAAAGAGCGCATTTCAGCCACGTTCAAGCGTTCGGCCATATCGCGCAAGGCCTGTGCCCTTGGCACGCCCGTACGGATGTCGCCCAAGACCCGGCGCAACTCATCTCGCAACGGCCCAGCCGGCCCTTTTTGCGCGGTTTGCTGCAGAGCTGCGGCCAGATTCAATCCTGCTTCAACACATAAGGTAGTCATATCCAGCATGAAAGGCAGCGCCCGCAGCACCGCTGCCGCCCGTTGCCGGATACGATCATGCAACCATAACCGGGGGTATCCTGCGCCCAGCATCGCCGCCAACAACGCGGCGAATCCGAGGCCTTTGGCCGTAACATCCAGGCCCAGCATAAACACGGCGGTCAAAACCATACTCACCGCCGCGACAGCCAACAATACCTGCACCCCCAACACGTGCGAGGCATCCAGCACATGGCGCAAACCGGCCTGGGTCAGCAAAGCTTCAATGTGTCGACGGCGACGCCACGAAATCCACGGTGCGCAATAGTAAGCAGCGACGCTCATCAAGCGCCAGGCCAAGAAGAACCCCCGAGGCGCAGCTTCGGCCTGGCGCGCATCGACGGGAGCTTCTCGCACCAGGGAATAAACCAGGATAGCCAACAGAGTGACCGCCACACCTACCAGCAGTGCGATCACCCACGGTGAAAAACTCTGCATGATCGAAATATTCCAGGAAAACCATAGGCAGAAAAACAGCTCGGCCAGCCACAATGCAATTCCGCAAGTGGCTCGCTTGGCGTATTCGCGCCACCGGCACACCTCACTCACTGCATCGGGATAGGCTTGTCTCCATGACGACTGCCTTCGAATACGCCTTGCGTTCCAGCGTGCCTGCTCTTGATCTCAGACATCTATGCGGACGATTTTTCGTATCAACCACAAACCCAGGAAGTCGAGCAGCAATACCGTTGCAAGCACTGCCCACCCCATGGTGGAGGTCCACAGCAGTTGCATGGTCTCGGGTTCTAAGCGGTGCAACACCGCGATCATCAGGAGTGGAAGTATCGCGACCACTCTTGCTTGCAAACGCCCCTGCGCCGTCAAAGCTCGAATTCTTCCTTCCATATGCAGCCGCGCACGCACCGTGCTTGCAATACGCTCCAGCGTTTCCGCCAAGTTGCCGCCGGTTTCGGCGGCAACCCCCAAAGCGCAGACGACCAAGTTGGTCGTTTCAGTGGGAACACGTAAATAGAGATTATTCAAGGATTCCTCCATCCCAAGCCCAAAACGCTGTTCGCGCATCATCAAGCCGAACTCTTGCGCAAGCGGCGCCTGCCCCTCGGCGGCAATCTGTCGTAAGCCGGCTTGCAAGCTGGCGCCCGAGCGCAAGGCGCTGCCCAGCGCCAGCAAGGCATCTGGAAGCTGGGCGTCGAAGCGTTGAATGCGCCGTTGCCGCAGCTTCTTCACGACATACTGGGGTAGCAGCAAACCACCCCCTGCCCCCAAACCTGCCGCCAGCCAGCTCTGCGTCGCCAAGCCGAAGAACAGGGCAAGAATGCCGACTCCGACAATATTGAAGACCCACAGGTATTCCGCATCCACGAACAGGAAAAACTCGCTCATGCGCAGTCGCGCGCTTTCGGTAAATGCGGCCCGATACCTCTGCATGACTCCTCGCGCACCCTCTTGTGCAACCCAGGTCAAGATCGCCACGCACGCCAAAACCGCCAAACCTATCATCCAAGACATCACATCTGCCCACTCACGGCCGGCGGCGCCGGTGTGCGTCCACAGAACAGCTCGGGAGCAACTGCAACGCCAGCGATTCGCCACTCGTCAAAAAAAGAAGGCATCAGGCCACAACCTTGGAAGTAGCCCAGCGCAGCCCCACTTTCAGACACGCCGGCCGACTCGAATCGAAACAACTCCTGCAACTGGATACGGCCACTTTCCATTCCGCTGACCTCGACTATGGCTGTTACCCGACGGTGGCCGGTGGCCGCGCGGGACTGCTGCACAACGATATCGATGGCCGAAGCAATCTGCTCGCGTATGGCGGACAGGGGAAGATCCATGCCTGCCATAAGCACCATGGTTTCCAAGCGGGCAATGGCATCGCGCGGCGTATTGGCATGCAAGGTGGTCAGCGATCCTTCGTGCCCGGTATTCATTGCCTGCAACATATCCAGCGCCTCGGCTCCACGGCATTCACCCACCACGATGCGGTCAGGACGCATACGCAAGGCGTTGCGCACCAGATCGCGGATCGATACCGCGCCACGGCCCTCCAGATTCGCCGGACGCGCTTCCAGCGCAACCAGATGCTCATGCGCCAGACGCAGTTCGGCCGCATCCTCTATCGTGATCACTCGCTCATGCGCCGGGATGAAGTTGGAAAGGATATTGAGCAAGGTCGTCTTGCCCGACCCGGTTCCTCCCGATACGACGATGTTCTTGCGATGCTCGACACACAAATGCAGAAAGCGCGCCATGGAAGCATCAAGCGAGGCAGTGCCCACCAGATCCCTGGCTTGAAGCCTCTTGGCTGGAAACTTGCGGATGGTAAGAGACGGGCCTTTTAGCGCGAGAGGGGCGATGATCGCATTGACGCGCGAGCCATCGCGCAGCCGCGCGTCGACCATGGGCGAGCTTTCGTCTATGCGCCGGCCCAAAGGCGCCACGATGCGCTCTATAACGCCCAGCACCGCACGGTCGCTACTGAAGACCATTCCATGCCTGCGTAGGCGACCAGCCTGCTCAACATAGATTTCGTCGTGCCGGTTCACCATGATCTCGGAAACCGACGTATCCCTTAGAAGCGCTTCGAGCGGCCCCAGGCCCACGGCTTCGTCCACAACCTGTCGATGCAAGGCAGTCCTATCCAACATCAATGGAATTTCTTGATCGGCATCTTTTATCAGACCTTCCACAATAGTGTCGGCCTCGGCTTGCAGCAGCGTATCGCTCATGACGGATACATCACGGCGCCGCAAATCCAATGCTTCCAGTAAACCCGCATGCAAGCGGCGGCGCCATTCGAATTCGATCTGGGCAACTTTTCCCGCAGCCGGTTCGTCCAGTTCCAGGGCAGCGGCGTCCATGGGCGAGGCGTGTGCCGACACCGAAACATTTCCCGAAGCAGGCCCTGCGGGCTCGACCCCATGCATGTCGACCACTTTGACCCGCAACATAGCTGCGCCGATGAAGAGTTCATCCCCAGCCAGCAAAGGACCATATTGCACGACACGCCGGCCATTCACCAAGGTTCCGCCCAATGAGCCAAGGTCTTCCACAAACACTCCCTCGGGCAACTCCTCCAATCGCGCATGCTGTCTAGCCACCCGCCAACCACGTAGCCGGATGCCGCTGCCTTCTCCGCGACCGATCACCACCGGGCCGGCTAACCTTAGCTCCTCACGGGCGCCATCCTCGCCCAGGACTTCCACCTCCAGCATTCAGCGCTCCTCGAAGAAAACATCCGGACGCACCGGCACATTGAGGCGCGGCGCGCCGAAGGTCTGATCCAACAGTTGCTCGCTGCGATCAACGCGTTCACGTAAATCCTGATTGCCCTGAGTAACAACCGTGGGCGTCACGAAAATCGCCAGCTCGGTTTCACGTTGCTGAAAACGGCGCGACCTGAACAAGGCGCCTAAGATAGGCAGATTGGACAGGCCGGGAATCCCGTCCATATCCTCTGATTGCTCGCGCGACAAAAACCCGCTCAAGACCAAGGTCTCGCCTGA
>JBEBXA010000153.1:0-7419 GCA_040391825.1 Pigmentiphaga sp. | reverse complement strand
CATCAAGAAGCTGTCCGGCGGTATCCGTACCGACCTGGCCCAGTACCGTGAACTGGCGGCCTTCGCCCAGTTCGCCTCCGACCTCGACGACGCCACCCGGCGCCAGCTCGAGCGCGGCAAGCGCGTGGTGGAACTGCTCAAGCAGCCCCAGTACCAGCCCCTGCAGGTGTGGGAGCAGGCCGTGTCGCTGTACGCGGTCGGCAATGGCTACCTGGACGACATCGAAGTCGATCGCGTGCTGCCCTTCGAGAAGGCGCTGAAGGAACACCTGAAGGCCAAGCACGCCGAGCTGGTGCAGCGTATCGAAGACAGCAAGGAAGTGTCCAAGGATGACGACCAGGCGCTGGCTGCCGCCATCCAGGAGTTCAAGAAGCACGGCGCCTATTGATCGCCGGGCGGGTTGACGGGAGCGCCCCCGGGGGCCTTCCCGGACTCGCGGCGGGATGCCTGGTCGTCCCGCATAAATGCCCCTTCAGGACAGAGCAATGGCCGGAATCAAGGAAATTCGAACCAAGATCAAGAGCGTGCAAAACACGCGCAAGATCACCAAGGCGATGGAGATGGTCGCCGCATCCAAGATGCGCAAGGCGCAGGAGCGGATGCGCACGGCTCGTCCGTACGCCGACAAGGTGCGCAACGTAGCTGCGCACATGGCGCAAGCCAACCCGGAGTACTCGCATCCGTACCTGGTCAAGCGTGACGAGATCAAGGCCGCTGGCCTGATCGTGGTCACGACTGACAAGGGACTGTGCGGCGCACTGAATACCAACGTATTGCGTGTCGTTCTTCAGCGTTTGAAGGACTTCGGCACCCAAGGCGTCAAGACGCAAACCACGGCCTTTGGCAACAAGGGCCTGAGCTTCCTGACCCGGCTTGACTCGAACGTTGTGTCACAAGCCGTTCAATTGGGCGATGCGCCCAATCTTGAACGCCTGATCGGCGCAATCAAGGTCCAGCTCGATGCCTATGTCGAAGGCAAGGTCGACGCGGTGTATCTGGCGTACAACCGCTTCGTCAATACGATGAAGCAAGAGCCCGTTATTGAGCAGTTGCTGCCCTTGTCGGCAGAGCGTTTCGAACAGAGCGAAGCCGAGAAAAAGGCTTACTCGTGGGATTACATCTACGAACCCGACGCAAAAGCGGTCGTTGATGAACTCCTGCTGCGCTATGTCGAAGCGCTGGTGTATCAAGCTGTTGCCGAAAACATGGCGTCCGAGCAGTCGGCGCGGATGGTGGCAATGAAGGCCGCATCGGACAACGCCAAGAAGGTGATCAGCGACCTGCAACTGGTCTATAACAAGACCCGTCAGGCCGGTATTACCCAGGAAATTTCGGAAATCGTGAGTGGTGCAGCAGCCGTTTAAGGCAGTCGCGTCACTCCCAGGAAATCAGCAATCGAGGAATCGATAATGAGCAACGGAACTATCGTTCAGTGCATCGGCGCCGTGGTGGACATCCAGTTTCCCCGCGACCACATGCCCAAGGTCTATGAGGCCCTGACCCTCGCCGACGACAGCACGTCGTTTGCAGAGAAAGGTTTGACTTTCGAAGTACAGCAGCAGCTTGGCGACGGCGTCGTTCGTACCATTGCCATGGGCTCCTCCGACGGCTTGCGCCGCGGCATGGCGGTCAACGCCAGCGGCGCCCCGATCTCGGTGCCGGTTGGTGTCGGCACGCTGGGCCGGATCATGGACGTCCTGGGTCGCCCCATCGACGAAGCCGGTCCCATCCAGTCTGACGAGCGTCGCGCCATCCATCAGGAAGCACCGCGTTTCGACGAGCTCTCGCCGTCGATCGAACTGCTCGAAACCGGCATCAAGGTTATCGACTTGGTGTGCCCGTTTGCCAAGGGCGGCAAGGTTGGCCTGTTCGGCGGCGCCGGCGTGGGCAAGACCGTGAACATGCTGGAACTCATCAACAACATCGCCAAGCAGCACAGCGGTTTGTCGGTGTTTGCCGGCGTGGGTGAGCGTACTCGCGAAGGCAACGACTTCTACCACGAAATGGAAGAGTCGAACGTTCTGGACAAGGTCGCCATGGTGTTCGGTCAGATGAACGAACCCCCGGGCAACCGTCTGCGCGTGGCGCTGACCGGCCTGACCATGGCCGAGAAGTTCCGCGACGAAGGCCGCGACATCCTGTTCTTCGTCGACAACATCTACCGCTACACCCTGGCCGGTACCGAAGTGTCGGCACTGCTGGGTCGTATGCCGTCGGCAGTGGGTTACCAGCCGACCCTGGCCGAGGAAATGGGCGTCCTGCAGGAGCGCATCACCTCGACCAAGACCGGTTCGATCACCTCGATCCAGGCCGTGTACGTGCCTGCCGACGACTTGACCGACCCCTCGCCCGCCACCACCTTCCAGCACTTGGACTCCACCGTCGTGCTGTCGCGTGACATCGCCGCCCTGGGTATCTACCCGGCCGTGGACCCGCTGGATTCGTCCAGCCGCCAGCTCGACCCGCAAGTCGTGGGCGAAGAGCACTACGCCGTGGCCCGTGGCGTGCAGCAAACGCTGCAGCGCTACAAGGAACTGCGCGACATCATCGCGATTCTGGGCATGGACGAACTGTCGCCGGAAGACAAGCAGGCTGTGGGCCGCGCCCGCAAGATCCAGCGCTTCCTGTCGCAGCCTTTCCACGTGGCAGAAGTGTTTACCGGCTCGCCCGGCAAGTACGTTCCGCTCAAGGAAACCATCCGCGGCTTCAAGATGATTGTTGATGGCGAGTGCGATGCACTGCCCGAGCAGGCCTTCTACATGGTCGGCACCATCGACGAGGCATTCGAGAAAGCCAAGTCGATCCAGTAAGGATCACGGCAACGTATTGAAGGGATCTTATGGCAACCATACATGTTGACGTCGTCAGCGCAGAAGCGTCGATCTTCGCCGGTGAGGCAAAGTTCGTCACCTTGCCTGCCGAAACGGGCGAACTGGGCATCTTGCCCGGTCATGCTCCGTTGATTGCGCGTATCCGTCCCGGTACCGTCAAGATCTCCCGCGCGGATAACGGCGAAGACGAACATATCTTCGTCGCAGGCGGATTGCTTGAAATCCAACCGGGTACCGTGACGGTATTGGCCGACACGGCCATCCGCGGCCATGACCTGGACGAAGCCAAAGCCAAGGAAGCTCGCGAGGCAGCCGAAGAGGCCCTGCGCAATGCTACCGACAAGGCGGAAATCGCCGTGGTCGAGGCTGAACTGGCGATGTTGGCCGCACAGCTGGCCGCCATTCGCAAGTTGCACGGCGGTCGTTAAGACTGGCTAGTAATCGGACGCAGTAAGGCAAGCCGTTTCTGAAACGGGGCTGGCTTGAAATACAACGGGGATAGGGCTTTGGCCTTGTCCCCGTTTTTTTGTCTATTCTTCCTGGATAGCGTGCAAGGGCTCTTGTCGCTCTCGGAGCACGGCGAGCCCGTGGGGTGTAAGTGAGTTTGCCCCTGCACCGATATAGGCGCGTTGCGTAGCCGGACTGCTTCTGTGTGGGGCCGTTGCGGTGCTCAGCCCTGGTCTGGCGCCGTAAGCTTGGCCTGCTGGGCCTGAGTACTTGGCGTAGCGTGCATCTGGGCGCCAGTCTCGATCCCTCTGGTGTGCTGGCCTTGCGCCTGAACGGGCAGGCCCCAGGCCAGGGCGGTGGTAATGACTATCGTGGTGGCTGCGGAAAGAATTGCGTGCTTCGACATACGAACTTCCTTGCTGTTGACGCGCCAGTGTGCCCGTCTTTCATTACAACCATGCTGATAAAACGTTTACTTTGTAGCAGGATAAAAAAGGCGGAGCCGGCTTGATTCCCTGTGAGTAAAGGACACCCAGTGCGCGCCGGGCGTGATGGGTCTTTGCATCATTTGCACTTCGTTGCGCTTCTTTTGAGCAGGCCAAGGTGGCTTGTCCCGTAGCAAGAGTTACTCTGCGCTTTAGATGACTTGGAACACCGACCATGCTGAGCGATGAGCAATTGAAAGCGCTATTTCTCGAAACCCGGACCGTGTTAGTGGTGGGCTTGTCGCCCAAGCCGTATCGGCCCAGCCACGGTGTTGCCGCAGCTTTGCAGGCGCGAGGCCTGCGCATCATCCCCGTGAATCCGATTGAGGCGCTCGCCGGAAACACGATTCTTGGTGAGCGGGTCTGGCCTGATATTGAAAGCGGCGCGCGTTACCTGCGCGAACAAGGCCTGACTCTTGATATCGTCGATGTGTTTCGCGATTCTTCAGCAGTCCCTCCTATTGTGGATTCAGCCATCGCAGCGGATGCGCGCGCCCTGTGGCTACAGATCGGAGTCGTGCACGAGCAAGCTGCTCGCCAAGCGCAAGAGGCGGGGCTGCAGGTGGAGATGGATCGCTGTCTCAAGGTGGAATGGGCACGTTTGATGGATTGATTCCAGTCATGGCCAGACGATACGTAGAACCCCGCTTGTGAGTTTTGCGGATTGAGCAAATACGGCTGCTTGCCTAGTCTGGCGTTTTTGCATAACAACGGAAAAGCCATGAGGGGAACGATCGATTGTGCTGTGTTGATGGTGCCGGAACACAGGCTGTGGATGCGCGAGTTCGTCAAAGACTGGATGCCGACGCAATCCCGTATTGTTTTGCATTGCGTGGAGCTAATTGATTCCGCGTCCACTTTGCAAGAGCCATGCTTGCCCGATGGCAGTGTTCTGTCGCAACTCGCTTTGTCCTTGAAGCGTTATGACGTGTGCCTATTGCCGGTGACGCTCGGCACTCTGGGCTGGACCCGAATGGCGCTGGCGACTGCGAACGGCATATTGCAGACCCCGGTGTTGGGCGTGGTTCGTGACATGAGCGCGGCGGGTTTACAGGATCTGCTCTCGCTGGGTTTAGCCGATTTCATGCGTTATCCCGTGTGCGAAGAAGAGTTCAAGATACGGCTTGCGCAGCTGTCTGCGCCGGGTTGGCAAGACAAAGGCGAAGATGCTGTCGATGCCATGGCTACGCCGATCGAGCCTGGCAATGATGATTTCCCGCCGCAGATAAGGGACGAACCCGCCAAGGAGCCATTCCAGATGGCCAAGGCGCGTATCGTGACCGAGTTCGAGCGCCACTATATTGCTGACTTGCTTACCCAGCATCGCGGCAATATTTCGCAGGCTGCCAGGGCGGCTCACAAGAACCGGCGCGCGTTCTGGCAGTTGATGCGAAAACATGAAATTACCGCCGATCCCTATCGTTTGCGAAAGGCGGAAACGGGACCTATGGCGCACGCGCAAATGGCCGGTTGATGACCGAGTTGAAACCTGAGTCAGCGTACTTTCGCTTGTGTAATCCGCGCTGCGGTCAAGGCGTGAATCTCAGCTTCGCTGAATCCGTGTTCTCGCAGGATTTCATCGCTATGTTCCGCCAGTGCCGGGGGTGTTAAACGGAGCGCGCCTGGTGTGCGCGACAGTTTGATGGGGGTGCCGAGTCCTTGATAGGCACCATCCTGGAATACCATCTGACGGGCGGCGGTGTGGTCGGATTTGAGTGCTTCGTCGATGTGCATGACGGGTCCGACAGGCAAGCCTTCAGCCAGCAGTTCAGGGGCTAGCGCGGTGCCGTCTTGGTCTGCCAGCGCTGCGGCTAACAAAGCGTAGAGCGCCGTTCGATGCTTGGAACGGCTGCTATTGTCAGCGAAGCGGGGATCCCCGGCCAACTCGGGGCATCCCAGCAACTTTACCAATTTGTTGAACTGGCGGTCGGTTCCGATAACCACGAAAATTTCGCCGGTTCGTGTTTGGAATTTGTCGCAAGGGGCTACGTTCGGGTGGGAGTTGCCCGACAGCTTGGGCCTGGAGTCGTTCAAGAAATAATTGGCAGCGTGGGGATGCAGCAAGGACATCGCGCAATCGTAGAGCGCCATGTCGACGTACTGCCCACGCCCCGAGCGTGTGCGCTCCTGGAGCGCCATCAAGATACCGATGGTGGCGTACAAACCGGTAGCAAGGTCTACGATGGGAGTGCCGATGCGCATCGGGCCCGTATTCTGATCGCCGTTGACGCTCATCAATCCGCTCATCGCTTGCAGCACGGCATCGTAGCCGGGCAGCCCGCCCAAAGGGCCATGAGAGCCAAAGCCGGAGACGCGGCAATGGATAAGCCTGGGGAATCTGGGGGAGAGGTCGCGTTCGAAGCTTAAACCCCAGTTTTCCATGGTGCCGGGTTTGAAATTCTCGACCAGGACGTCGGCTTCTTCAAGCAGGCGGAACACCAGCTTGCGGCCCTCTTCTTGCGACAAGTCGATGGAAATCGAACGTTTGTTGCGATTGACCCCGATGAAATAGCTGGCGTCGCCGCGCCGCTCTTCCGTCCTCATAAAAGGAGGCCCCCAGCCCCGTGTATCGTCTCCTTGAGGGGGTTCGACCTTGATGACCTCGGCACCGTGGTCCGCGAGAATCATGGTGCAATAGGGTCCGCCCAGGACTCGGCTCAGATCGACGATTTTGATACCGGATAGAGCGCCGCCCGGTTGCGCTGTGTTGCCTTCGGCAGCGTGGGTATCGATGGTCATGGGGACGTGTTCCTTGATGGTATCGGCAGAGGGTGTGCGGGCGTGGCGACATCGTCGACGGCAGGAACGAAGACTAGCCGTCCTGTTGAATCGAAGCCGGCCTGCAGGGCCATGCCCGTGATGAGTGTTGCGAGGTTTTCCACGATGACGGTGCTGATCAGGCGAGGACCCTCCGCCAGTTCCACGTGGGCTACGTTGTAAGGGGCAGGGAAGGCGGGATGGTACTGCTGCCGATAGATGACGTAGGAATAAAGCGTGGCGTGTCCGCTGGCTGCCAGCCATTCAATATCTGCCGGTGCTGCGCCGTATCCGTGCGATGCGTAATCCAAGATTTCTCCGGAACTCCGCAAGCGAGGTACACGCAGTTGGCGGTCAGCGATGAAGTCGAGGAAGGTTTGCTCGAAGACGGTGATTTGCTGTGGCATGGTCAGCTCGGTCATGGCTTAGGCGAGTGTGCGGTGTGGGCTCATGATGAGGGCGGCGTGATATTCGAGCCGGCCTCCCGAACCATTGACCAGCACGATATCGTTGCGTGCCACTTGGCGCGCACCGCCATCTCCCCGGCATTGGATGACCGCTTCGCTTAGCGGAGTCATGCCTTGAAGGTAATAGCTGGATAATTGACCGCCGCCGGTATTGACGGGCAAGCTGCCGCCAGGGGATGTTGCGCCGCTCATGATCAAGCCGGCGGCTTCGCCTCTTGCGCACAAGCCGTAGTCTTCCAAGGCAGCCAGCGCGCAATAAGAAAATGCATCGTATAGCTGGCACATGGAAACGTCGCTGGGCTGCACGCCGGCCATGGCATAGGCTGACCGGGCCGCCAAAGCGCCGCCTGAGGTCCAGTCGTCGGCCTGTGCAAGACCGCGCACACTGGCGTGGCCCTGGCCCATGCCGTGTATGAAAACCGGTGAGCGAGA
>JBEBXA010000152.1:0-7491 GCA_040391825.1 Pigmentiphaga sp. | reverse complement strand
ACCAGGCCTTCACCTTCATCAACACCGGCGCCTTTGGCAATGTGGCAGGGCAGCTTCGCTACCAACTCGACGGCGGCAATACCATTCTCGAAGGAGACGTGGATGGGGACTCTGCTGCTGACTTCCAGATCGAACTGACGGGTGTTCACACCTTCATTCCTGCCGATCTGATGCTCTGAACTTAGCTGGCAACACCATCGCCCACTGTCATCCAGGCAGCGGGCGATGGATAACTGCCGCCCAAAGAACCGTAGGGAGTCCCCCAAATGCCAAAAACCAAGACTCCGCAAAATGAAATTGCGCAGGCCTTAAGCAGTTTCAAAAGCACCTTCCGGACCGTGGGGGTGTTCAGCGCCATCATCAATCTGATGATGTTGGTGCCTTCTCTTTACATGCTGCAGGTGTACGACCGTGTCATGGCCAGTCGCAATGAAACCACCTTGTTGATGTTGACGCTGATGGTGGTGGGCGCCTATCTGGTGATGAGTGCTCTGGAGTTCGTTCGCAGCTTCGTGTTGATTCGGGTTGGCGAACAATTAGACATGACTTTGAACACGCGGGTGTATACCGCGGCGTTCGAACAGAATCTGAAGCGCGCCGGCGGCAATGCGGGGCAGTCGCTGCAAGACTTGGCCAGCGTTCGCCAGTTTTTGACAGGCAATGCTTTGTTCGCATTCTTCGATGCGCCCTGGTTTCCCATCTACCTGATCGTCATCTTCCTGTTCAGTCCGCAGCTGGGAATATTTGCCCTGGTCGGAACGATCGTCTTGGTGGCGCTGGCCTGTATTAATGAGATCGTTTCGAAGAAATCGCTGGAGCAAGCCAGTTCGATGTCGGTGGCGGCTAACACCTTGGCGACCAATAACTTGCGCAATGCGGAGGTTATCGAGGCGATGGGGATGCTGCCGAATTTGATGTCGCGCTGGTTGGGGCTGCATGGGCGATTCCTGCAACTGCAGGCGCAAGCCAGCGAACACATCGGGATCGTGACGGCTGCCACCAAGTTTTTCCGTGTTTCCTTGCAGTCCCTCATCCTGGGCTTCGGGGCTTTGCTTGCCCTTGATGGGCAGATCACGCCTGGGATGATGGTGGTGGCTTCGATTCTGATGGGTAGGGCGCTGGCGCCGGTTGAGCAGTTGATCGGGGTGTCGCGTACCTGGAGCAGTACACGCAATGCTTACCGCCGCTTGCGGGATCTCTTGACCGCCAATCCGCCGCGTCGTACTGGCTTGGCTTTACCCAAACCGCAGGGTCGGCTTGCTCTGGAAGCAGCAACAGCGGCGCCGCCTGGCGCTACGGCCGCAGTTCTGAAAAATTTGAGTTTTTCTTTGGAAGCCGGCGATGTGCTTGGCGTGATCGGCCCCAGCGGTGCGGGTAAGTCGACCTTGGCCAGGGTGTTGGTGGGTGTGTGGCCGGTGGTGGCGGGACAGGTGCGGCTTGATGGCGCGGATGTTTATTCCTGGAACAAGGATGAGCTGGGGCCGCAATTAGGCTATTTGCCGCAGGACATTGAACTGTTTGCCGGCTCGGTTAGCGAGAACATCGCCCGCTTTGGCGAGTTGGATGCCGAGAAGATCGTGCAGGCGGCGACTCTTGCGGGGGTGCACGACATGGTTCTGCGTCTTCCTCAAGGCTATGACACGCAACTGGGAGATGGCGGCGCCGGCTTGGCGGGTGGCCAGAAGCAGCGTCTGGGCTTGGCGCGGGCTCTTTATGGCGATCCGTCTTTGCTGGTGCTGGATGAACCCAATTCAAACCTGGATGAGGCGGGTGAGCAGTATTTGGCCGCAGCCTTGCTTGATATGCGTAAGCGTGGAAAGACTGTCGTTGTGATTTCGCACCGGACCTCGCTGATTAGTGTGACGAGCAAGTTATTGGTGATGCGCGATGGGACCGCTTTGTTGTTTGGACCGACGGCACAGGTGTTGGCCGATATGGCCAAAGCGAATCAGGCCGTGGCTCAGCAGAAAAAACCCGTGGCTGCGCCTCCGGCTGCGAACCGGCCCGCACTGGTGGAAGTAGTCGGCTGAACCCATAAACCACGAGTCCTTCAGGCAGGAGCGAGATCATGAAACCTTCGCATAGCGCTACACCAGCAGCCAACGATAGCCGCCCTGGAGATTTGACGCTTTCAGGGGCGAGGGCAAGCGGCAGGTCGTATGCCCGACTGGGGTGGTGGATTGTCATCGCAGGTGTGGGGGGATTTATGGTCTGGGCATTGCTGGCGCCTCTGGATAAAGGGGTGCCGCTTTCCGGCACCGTCACGGTGGCCACCAACCGCAAGGCTATTCAACACCAGTCCGGGGGCACGGTGGACCGCATTCACGTTAAGGAAGGTGATGTTGTCAAGGCAGGCCAGGTGCTGGTGCGTATGAATGCCGTGCAGGCGCGCTCCAACGCGGAGGTGGCGCGTGTTCAGTACTTCACCGCTCGTGCTGCCGAAGCCCGTCTGACCGCTGAACGCGACACCAAGGCGTCGATTGCGTTTCCTCCCGAACTCGACAAGGTGAAGGACGATCTGCGGGTGGCCAATGTGATGAGCTTGCAGCGGCAGTTATTCGAGTCGCGGCGCGCTGCTATCCGCAGCGAGCTGTCTGCACTGGAAGAGAATATTTCCGGTTTGCAGCAATACAAGATGGGCTTGGAGGAGTCGCGCGAAGGCAAGACCTTGCAGCGAGGATTCTTGCGCGAACAACTGGAGGGCATGAGGGATCTGGCCAAGGATGGCTATATTGCGCGCAATCGCCTGCTTGAGCTGGAACGCACCCATGCGCAATTGAATACCGCGATTGCGGAGGACAGCAGCAATATTGGTCGCGGACAGCGGCAGATAGCGGAGTTCCGCTTGCGCAAACTTCAGAGGCAGCAGGAGTATCAACGGGAAGTGCGTACTCAATTGACCGAGACGCAGAAAGAGGCCGATGGGCTGGCCAACCGGCTGTTGGGCTTGGACCATGAGCTGGCCAACGTTGTGGTGCGCGCTCCCGTGGATGGGACGGTGGTGGCGATGAACGTCTTTACTCATGGCGGCGTGATTGCGCCAGGGTTCAGGATGATGGATATCGTTCCCAGCGATGACCCCTTGATCGTCGAGGGCCAATTGCCCGTGCATCTGGTCGACAAGGTTTATCCGTCCCTGCCCGTCAGTCTTATTTTTTCTGCGTTCAATCAGAACACTACGCCGCAGGTGCCCGGCACGATTACACAGGTTTCGGCTGACCGCCTGGTCGAGGAAAAAACCGGGCAGCCTTATTACAACATCAAGGCCAAGGTGGCGCCGGAAGGGATGCAGATGATTGCGCGTTTGCAGATTCGGCCAGGTATGCCGGTGGAGCTGTTTGTGAAGACCGGTGAACGCACCATGATGAACTATCTGATGAAACCCTTTACCGATCATCTGCAATTGTCGATGACCGAGGACTGATCATGTCGTTGATGTTATTCCACTATAAGAAGTTGCTGGCGCTGGGGGCCGCGGGCTTGTTCCAGGCGAGTCCGCTTCAGGCGATGGGCTTGCTGCAGGCCTACGAAGCGGCACTGGAAAACGACCCCGTTTACCGAGCGGCTGTATACGAAAAAAACGCTGGCGAACAGTACGAGGTGTTGGGCCGTTCATCCCTGCTGCCGTCTTTGTCCGCAAACTACGGGCAGAACAGGAATTCGGCCGATATTTCCACTTCGAACGCTGTTGCCAACCGAGACGAGCACCGTTCCTATACGAGTTCAGCCGGATCGATCCAGTTGCGCCAGCCTATCATTCACATGGAAGGTTGGGCGCGCTATCGGCAGGGGGTGGCGCAAACCCAGGCGAGCGATGCGCAATTTTCTTTGCGGTCCCAGGAATTGATCGTGCGTTTGGTCAGTGTATATGCGGCCGCCAAATACGCCGAAGACCAACTTGCCTTGGCGACTGCGCAGCGGCTTGCCTATACCGAGCAGCGCGCGGCGAACCAGCATATGTTTGAGCACGGCGAAGGTAGTCGTACCGACATGTTGGAAACCGAAGCCAAGTACGACCTGGCCGTGGCGCAGGAAATCGAGGCGAACGATGCCTTGACTGATGCTAGAAAAGCCCTGTCAGCCATTGTTGGGCAGCCGGTCACGATGCTCGATTCCTTGTCTGAAGATTTTCGGATACCGCCGATGAGTCCTGCCGGGCTCGCCGAGTGGGAAGAGACTGCATTGCAGGTCAATCCGGACATTAACGCCCAACGCTATAGCGTGGAAGCAGCGCGGCAGGAAATTGCCAAAAGCCGTTCCGGCCATGTGCCGCGGCTGGACCTGGTGGCCAGCGTCAACAAGAACAAGTCGGACACCATCAATACTTTTAATCAGGATGCAACCGTTCGCAGCATCGGTGTGCAACTGACGATTCCCTTGTATTCCGGAGGGGCGGTAAGTGCGCTGACCCAACAAGCCGTGTCGAACTATCAGAAGGCCATGGCGAACCTGGAAGCGAAAACCCGCGAAGTATTGGTGGAGCTGAACAAGCAATACAGCGTGGCGAGGAGTAGCGCCCACCGTATCGACGCGCTTCTGAAAGCGGTCCGGTCAGCCAGCTTGCTGATTGAGGCAACCCAGAAAAGTGTGGCCGGCGGAGTTCGCACCAATCTGGATGTGCTGCTTGCTCAGCAGCAGTTGTTTCAGGCAAGACGAGACCTGACGCAAGCCCGATACAACTATCTGATCAGCTATTTGAAATTACGTTTTGCCGCGGGAACAGTAGGAATGGATGACCTTCAGAATGTGTCGTCTTATTTTCTTGCCGGCCGTTGATCGCGGATGGCCGGCGGGGCATTGGGTGAGCAAGGTGTTTATCTAACGGACTGCGGCGCAGGCCGCGGGTTTTTTCTCGAGAGAAGAGGTGGGCATTATGAATGCAGCGAATCTTCCAGGTCGTCCGGATGCGGGCCGGCGACAAGTCCTGAAGCTGGGTATGGCTGGCGGAGCCGCCGGCCTGATGGTGGCGCACGATGCGTCTACCCCGGTTCATGCCAGCGACCCGCTTCCTCCGGCCACCACACCGTTTGCCGTGCCGTTGCCGGTGTACGCGCCCAAGCCGGAGGTCGCTTCTTTAACGCCGACCCCGAAGGGAACGGTGGACCCGATAGATGGCGAGTGCGGCCGATCTCCGCATCAGGGCTGGGATCACTGGGCACCGCAGAAATTTTACAGCTTGCGGGTGAGAGAGGTGATGCATTCTATTCATCCGGAATTGCCGCTGCAAAAAGTATGGGGATACGACGGCATGGTGCCGGGTCCGACGATTGTGGCGCGCTATGGCGAGCCGGCATTGGTGCGCATCTACAACGAATTGCCTGCCGGCGCGTCGGGATACGGGTCGCCGGAAATCAGTACGCATTTACATAATCTGCACTGCGGCTCGGAAAGCGATGGTTACGCGGGGGATTACTACAGCATGACCAAGTCGGGGCCTACCTTATCGGCGCCGGGCAGCTACCAGGATCACCACTATCCCAACTGCTGCGCCGGCTACGACAGCTATCCGGACACGAACGGCGACCCGCGCGAAGCTCAAGGCACCTTGTGGTATCACGACCATCGGCAGGATTTCACCGGCCCCAATGTGTACCGTGGCTTGACCGGCTTCTACCTGTTGTTCGATGAGATTGATTCCGGCAACGAGCTCGATACCAACCCGAAGGCCTTGCGTTTACCCAGCGGCGTGGGTGTATACGACGTTCCTCTGGTCTTCCAGGACAAGGTGGTCGATTCTGGCGGCTATATCCGTTTCGATCAGTTCGAGACTGACGGCATACTGGGAAATAAGTTCTGCGTAAACGGCAAGGTACAGCCTTTCTTTTCTGTTGCCCGCAGGAAGTATCGCTTTCGACTCTTGAATGGCAGCCCGTCGCGATTCTATGAGTTCTATCTGACGATCAAACTGCCCAACGGTACGTACGTCAATGAGAACTTCCAGTACATCGCCAATGACGGCAACCTGCTGGTTGCACCCCTGACCATGAAGAACTTCATGCTGGCGCCGGCTGAGCGCGGGGACATCGTTATCGATTTCTCGAAGTATCCCATTGGCAGCGAACTGTTCGTCACCAACCGGCTGACGCAGACCAATGGCCGCGGACCGGATACTTCCACACTTGCGAACCCCAGGGATGCGGCCAAACTCCTGACCAAGCCCGGTACGCAGTTGTTGCGCTTCAACGTGGATCGCGAATCCCCCACAGCGGATGCCAGCCGAGTTCCCAGCAAGTTGCGCGACAAGGTGCCGATGGTAGTGCCCCGCAACGTGAAGAAGAGAACGATCGAGTTCGATCGCGAAAATAGCGTGTGGACAGTCAACCACAAAGTATTCGATGTGGAGAAGGCCGCCTTCGAGGTCAAGTTGAATGCGGCCGAAATATGGACGCTGGAAGGCAAGGGCAGCTGGCACCACCCGGTTCACGTTCATATGGAAGAGGCTTTCATTATTTCGCGCAATGGGAAGGCGCCGCCTTTGCACGAGCAGGGGCGCAAGGACGTGTTTGTGTTGGCGCCCGGTGAAGTGGTGCAGATCTTTATTCGGTTCAGGGACTTCACCGGTAAGTACATGCTGCATTGCCACAACCTGACCCATGAAGATCACGCAATGATGGCGCGTTTCGACGTGGTTCCTTAACGAAGGTTTTGATCGTCTTGTTCGCCATGCCTTTATCAGGGATTTTGATTCATCTGCAGGAGTTCGAATCATGACTACCAAACGTAGATTGCTGGGCCTGCTGGGCGCGACCGCCTTGGCCCCGCTCGCCGCGGTCGCGGGTCAGCGCCGTCCTGTCGTCGAGCAAACGGCATCGACCCCTTTCCCCAATTTCATCCTGGAAACACACGAGGGCAAGTCTGTGCGTTTCTACGATGATTTGCTGAAGGATAAGGTCGTGGCGATCAACATGATGTATACGGTTTGCACCGGTATATGTCCCACCAGTACGGCCAATCTATTGCAGGTGCAGCAAATGCTGGGCGATCGGGTCGGCAAGGATGTCTTTATGTATTCACTAAGTTTGCAACCCGAATTGGACCGGCCCAGGGCGCTTAGCGACTATATGAAGCAATACGGTATCAAGCGGGGCTGGACGTATTTGACGGGCAAGCGCGGAGACATAGAAACCCTGCGCCGCATGCTGGGATTCTATGATTCAGATCCGCTGGCCGACGCTAATATCGGCAACCACACCGGTATGGTCCGAGTGGGGAACGTCGCCAGCGAACGCTGGTGCATGGTGCCCGCCCTGGGTACGCCACGGCATATCGTACGAGCCATTCTGGAGATCTGACGCAGCCTTATGAAAACCCTTCATTCAACCGGCTGATTTGGCCCCGCTTAAGGCTGCGTCAGCCCTGGACCCACTACGAAAGCAGTTCGTCCTGTCACTGCCAAGGTGGCATCATGCTCAAGAGCTTTATTGAAAATTCGCCGAATCAAGGCCGGCGGCAAGCTTTGAAAATGGGTTTGGCCAGTACCACCGCCGGCGT
>JBEBXA010000151.1:0-7640 GCA_040391825.1 Pigmentiphaga sp. | reverse complement strand
CATTTCTATGTGATTGCGCAGAAAAGCGCGATCATCAAAAATCCGGATTTCCTGGATAGCGCTCGTGCCCTCGATCCGGATATCTTCCATCTGCTTGAACGCCGCCGCAAACTCCTTCTTGCCAAACGGTTTCTGCCCAGGAACCATGAAGACCACGTCGTCTGTCATCAAATCCAAGACGGCGGGCAGGTTTCCGGCCTTGCTTGCCGCGAACCAGTCTTCGATCACCTGCCGAATGGCTTGTTCATCATTCTTCATCTTGAATGCTCCTGAACGGCGGTGTCAATGATTCAACACGACACCGGCGTCGATCACGCCATACACACTGACGCCATCGCTGCTTGACATGGAACGACCGCCAGGTGAAGAGGGCATAGGCGTGCATGCGGAGCAGATCGCCATCGTGGCAAAAACAGTCATCAATAGTGATTTCATCGGGCCTCCGAAGCGTGCCAGGGGAGAGCTACACAAGCTTGTTGTGCGCACTTCATAGGCCCACCATAACGCAATCTTGGGCGCCGTGCATTTGCAGTCTGAAACCTCTATCAGTCATGCTGCTTCCAAGAAACAGAGGATCTTCTCGCTCTTATATGTATGAATTTTGTGCACTGCTGCTTCTGGCGCTTATCCACCTGGGATTTGGTAGATGACCGAATCGTATTTGGGTGTAGCTCGCTTTTCGACGATGACGCCGCCAAGTGACTCAGCGAGTCGTCGATAGAGAATGATTTTATCGACAGGCGACGAGATTCAATATGCATTTCACCAAGATGTAGCGACATAGGCGAATCCTTAGGCATGGCGTGGACAGCTCCGGGCCCACCGAGACCCAGTTGTTTGCAATAGCCCCTCATGTGGACACAGCGCTTGGTGTCGGGGCTACGGAAGATTGAAACGAACTGTGTTCCGGCCGGCTTTACGGGCGGCTGGCCTTGCTACGACGTGAACGGGGCTTGGGCTCAACCCCCAGGCGCTGATCTCTTGCCAATACAAGCGCAACCATTTGTGCAGTAACGGTTTCAAATGCCTCGTGGTCTTGGGGTATATAAAGCCACTTTCCCAATATGGGATGAGGTCGCAAGGCGGGCATGTCCTGAATGAGGGCCGCATGCTGTTCTCGCGAGGTGCATACCAGCAAACCATTCCATGGCGCGCCGCGGTCGGCTGCGACCAGGCATAACAATCCGTCCATGTACGCAGCATCGCAGCCGAACATTTTTCGGCGGGCATAGTTCGTATCTTGCTCTAATGGGTCGAAGATCCACAGGAGCGAGTTGAGGCGGCGCGACGGCTGCTTTCTGGGGGGCTCGAAAGGGGTGGATGGGCTACGCACTTTGAGATACGTCCAGGCTAGCGGCAAGCGCTTATCGCACACGCTTGCGATATTTTCGATAGCACTTGATTGTATCGGAGCGGATCAAAGGCTATGAAAAAAGGGACGACCATTGGCTGTGTGATACGCGCAAGCCGACTGAAAATGATCGTTGAAGTGACGGGGTGTTTTCCGAGTCAGCGCGCACCAGCCTGCATCAGGATTTTTTCTATTTCCCTGTAGCCATGCTGGCGTGCATGTTGCAACGGCCTGACACCCTGCTCATCGGCAAGATTCACATCGGCCTTGGCGTCTACCAGCAGGCGCACTATTTCAGTATGCTCAGCCCCACCGTTGCCAAGAATGATGGCTTCCAGAAGCGCAGTCCAATGCAGCCGGTTGACGTGGTTGACGTCGACACCTGCGGCGATCAGTATGCGCACGGTCTCGACATGCCCACGTTCCGCTGCCGGGATCAGTGCCGTGCCGCCATAGCGGTTGGTGCTTTTCACGTCGGCGCCGTGGGCCAGCGTCATCTTCAGAATTTCATTGTGGCCGCGTGCGCCAGCGTAAAGATAAGGGCTGTCGTTGATCTTGTCTTTGGCGTTGACGTTCGCGCCGGCGTCGATCAGAACTTTTGCGGCCTGGATATTGTTGTGATGAGTGGCGATAAGCAAGGGCGTGGCACCGGTGCCGTCTTGGGTGTCGATGCTGGCGCCCTTATCGAGTAGCGTGCGAATCTCGGCGACATTGCCTTGCCGGGCGGCGGTGAGAAGTTGATTTTCACGCTCAGCAGCACCCGCGCTTGCGGGGATGGAAGTCAGCATGGCAATGGTCAGGCTCAGGTAAATGAACGTGCGCTTCATAAGCACTTTTTTCCTCTTCAGGCATGGCCGCGATAGTCGACGGGTTCTTATTGCAGCCAAGCTAGCCACGTTAATATAAACCCATGATTTCACCTAGCTCACCTATCGTGGCGCCTGCGCCAAGAAACTCCGCTGCGCTTGCATTGCAGGTTCACGGCTTGAACAAACGCTATGGCGATCGCACCATAGTAGAAGATCTGTCCTTCAACATCGCTCGCGGAGAATGCTTCGGCTTGCTGGGCCCGAACGGGGCGGGCAAAACCACCACTTTGCGTGCCATCCTTGGCTTGACACCGGTCGACGCGGGTTCCATCCGTTTGCTGGATTACGACATCCCCGATCAGGCGCGGCTTGCCCGCCAGCGGGTGGGGGTGGTGCCGCAAATGGACAACCTTGATCCTGATTTTACGGTGGAAGAAAATCTGCTGGTATTCGGGCGCTATTTCGGTTTGTCCGACGGGGCTATCCGTCAACGCATTCCGGAATTACTGGATTTCGCATCGCTGTCCAGCAAACGCACGGCTCGCATCAACGAGTTGTCGGGAGGTATGAAGCGCCGTTTGACCCTGGCGCGTGCCTTGGTCAATGACCCTGATCTGATCGTGATGGACGAACCCACCACCGGGCTGGATCCGCAGGCCCGGCACCTGATCTGGGAGCGCCTGAAAATGTTGTTGGCGCGGGGCAAGACCATTTTGCTGACGACGCATTTCATGGATGAGGCCGAGCGGCTATGCGACCGGCTGGCCGTTATCGATATGGGGCGCTTGATTGCCGAGGGCTCGCCGCAGGCGCTGATCGCCGAGCATGTCGAGCCCGAGGTGCTGGAGGTGTTTGGTGAAGGGGTGATGGAATGGTTGCAGCAGCATAGGCCGTTGATTAATGGGCGTGTCGAAGTTAGCGGCGAAACGGTGTTTTGTTACACGGCCGATCCCGCCGACATGTTGCAGAGTCTGCGCGATCAGGTGGATTTGCGTTATCTGCACCGGCCGGCCAATTTGGAAGATTTGTTCCTGCGCATTGCCGGGCGCGATTTGCGCGAAGGGGCCTGAGCGATGAGCCAATCACGACCTGTGTCGGGGGCCTGGGGGCTGCCTCGGCTTAGCCGGCGGTGCATTCCGGTATTGCGCCGTAATTTCCTGGTGTGGCGCAAAACTGCGGCAACCACGGTGTTGGGCGATGTTATGGACCCCTTGGTGGCTTTGCTGGCATTGGGCTTCGGCTTGGGCAGCCTTTTGCCGGGAATCGAAGGGGTTCCTTACATTACTTTTCTGGCAGCGGGGTCCATTTGCATGGGGGCCTTGTACGCCGCAACTTTCGAGGCAACCTACAGCACTTTTTCGCGTTTGCATATCCAGCGCAGTTGGGACGCCATGCTAAATACGCCCTTGTCGCTGGATGATGTGGTCCTGGCGGAAATTCTCTGGGCGGCGGCCAAAAGCATGAAAAGCGGCTTGGCGATCTTGCTGGTTGTGGTGGCCTTGGATATTTCGCGCGCGCCCACCCTGCTGTGGGTGCCTTTGGTGCTGCTCTTGGTCAGTATTACCTTCGCTGCCATGGCCATGGTGATGTCGGCCTTGGCCAAGGGCTTTGATTTTTTCATGTACTACTTCACGCTGGGTGTGACACCCATGGTATTTCTGTCCGGTGTGTTTTTCCCTGTTAAGCAATTGCCTGAGGTCCTTGGTCAAGCTGCAGGGATATTGCCGTTGGCGCCGGCGATCGAACTGCTGCGTCCCCTGGTGTTGGGCCAGGTGCCAGGCAATGCCTGGGCGAATGTGTTGCAATTGGGGGTGACCGCAATAGTGGCTGTCTGGTTGGCCACCGCACTGATGCGGCGCCGCCTGTTGCGTTGATGCCGCCAAAGGATAATATGTCTGACTCCAATGAGCCGGATAGCGCCGCCCAGGTGGTGCTGCTGCTTAGCAACGCCCCGGACGCGCAAACCGCCCAACAGATTGCCCAGGCCCTGGTGCAAGAGAAGTCCGCAGCTTGTGTGAACGTTGGCGCGCCGATGCTGTCTATCTACCGGTGGCAGGGGGAAGTGGAAAGCGCCACCGAAGTACCGATGTGGATCAAAACCACCCGGGCTCAACAAGAAACCGTGCAACAGACGATCACTCGCCTGCACCCCTATGATGTACCCGAAGTGATCGTCGTGCCAATAACAGAAGGATTGCCTGCCTACCTGGATTGGGTCAGGCGGGAAACCCAAGCTTGATGTCTATCCGTAAAGATTCGATGTGGGCGGTATTTCATACTCGCCTGGTAATGCTGGCCCTAGCGCTGGGCATGGTGATGTTGGCCCTGGTTCCCCAGGGTGCGCAGGCTGACGAATTCTTGCCCCCTGAGCAGGCTTTCCGATTTTCAGCCCAGGCCGTGGCGCCTGACGTGATCGAGCTTTCCTGGAAAATCGCTCCGGGCTACTACATGTACCGCGAACAGTTCCGCTTCGCGACAGACCCGGCCGACGTCGAGCTGGGCGAGCCTGATATTCCAGCGGGCAAGATCAAGTTTGACGAAACCTTCGCCAAAGATGTCGAAACTCACCGCGACACGGTTGCCATTCGTATCGCCGTCCCGCCGGGCACGCCTGCCTTCGCTTTGTTGAGCACCAGCCAGGGCTGCGCCGATGCGGGGCTGTGCTATCCCCCGGAAGAAAACCGGGTGCGCATTCTGCCGGCCTCGATGGTTGGCGGCCTGCCCACGGTCGAAGGCGGCGCCGCCACAGGCATGCGCTGGACCGCCTTGCTACAGTCCGATGATCTGGGCCTGGCCGATATGCTGACGGGAGGCGGCCTGGTGCAGACCTTGCTGGTTTTCTTCGGACTGGGGATTTTGCTGTCGCTGACCCCCTGTGTCTTGCCCATGGTGCCTATTTTGTCGGCCATCCTGGTGGGTGATACCGCTTCTAGCCAACGTCCACGGTTACGCGGCCTGGGTTTGGCCGGTGCGTATGTGTTGGGCATGTCTATTGTGTACACCTTGGTGGGTGTGCTGGCCGGCCTGAGCGGCGTCAGCTTGGCGGCTACGCTGCAGACCCCTTGGGTGTTGGGCGCTTTCGCCGCTTTGTTGGCCATCTTGGCGCTGGCCATGTTCGACGTTTTTACCTTGCAGTTGCCATCCAGTTGGCAATCGAGCATGTCGGATCGCGTTGCGCGTCTACCCGGTGGGCGCGCCACAGGCGCGTTGGCCATGGGAGCTTTGTCTGCCTTGATCGTGGGCCCTTGCGTAGCGGCGCCTTTGGCTGGCGCCTTGCTGTATATCTCGCAAACAGGTGACGTCCTGCTTGGCGGCTTGGCCTTGTTTGCGTTGGCCTGGGGCATGGGCGTGCCGCTCTTGGCCGCGGGTGCGTCCGCAGGTGCGCTATTGCCGCGTACCGGCCCCTGGATGAATGGCGTCAAACGATTTTTCGGCATGTTGCTGCTGGGCGTCGCGTGGTGGATGCTTTGGCCGGTGTTGCCCGCTTGGGTGCAGATGCTGGGCTGGGCCGTCCTGGCAATTTTGACGGCGGCGCTGCTGCATGCTTTTGATGCTTTGCCTACAGGGGCAGGCGTCGGGCAACGTATGCTGAAAGGAATCGGGGTGCTGTTTGCCCTGGTGGGTGTGTTGCAGGCCGTGGGTGTGGCCAGTGGCGGACGCGATCCTCTCATGCCCTTGGCCCATCTGGCGCAAGCGCCGGTGGGGGGCGAGTTGACGCAACCCTCGGCATCTCTGCCTACAGGTGACTGGCGTCCATCTGGTATGTCCACGCCGGGCGCGGCGGTTTCAGCCCTGACGTCCGCGAGTTTTGAGCGTGTGCGCACAGTGGCCGAACTTGATGCCTTGCTGGCTTCCAGCGATCGCCCTGTGATGCTGGATTTCTATGCGGATTGGTGCGTATCGTGCAAGGAAATGGAGCTGTTGACCTTCGGCAAGCCCGAAGTGCTTCAGCGTATGTCGCAAATGCGCTTGGTTCAAGCCGATGTAACGGCCAATAATGCCGCTGATCGGGAACTGCTCAAACGCTTCAAACTTTTTGGGCCACCCGGAATCGTGTTCTTTGCGCCCGGCGGGCAGCCTGTGCCCGGAGTACGGGTAATTGGTTTTCAGAATGCCGAGCGATTTACCCGTACGCTGGATACGGTGTTGGCAAGCGTCGCGCAACCTTGAAGAAGGCCGCTGCCGCCCGGGGCGCAGCGTCATGCTTTCAGGGCGGAATACGGGGAGTCGGCCTACAGTGGCGGTAGCCGGCTGCCGGGCTTGACGGACCGCAGGCCTGCTTTGCGTGCGAGGGCTTCGGCCACGCGATAGGGCCTGGTTTCAAGAAAGCGACGGGCGGAAAACCACAGCCACAAGGCGACGGCGAGCCCTAGCATGCCAACAATGATCCACCAGAAAGCCCCCTTGCTATGCACTAGCGGCAGATCATCGACGTTCATGCCGAAAATGCCGGTAATCAGCGTAAGAGGCATGAAAATCACGGTTACCACGGTAAGGATGCGCATGATTTCATTCGTGCGATGAGCCGTAGCCGAAAAGTGCAGTTGCACCGCTGTTTCCACCGAAGACTCCATGCGGCGCGTGTGATTCAGTACGCGGCCGATATGCTCCATGACGTCGTTGATGCGCACCAGCAGTGCATCGCGCCGGCTATCGAAAGCCCCCGATCCCCAGGCATCTTCGCGCTCATCCATTGCCGCTTCGCGTAGTTCGGTCAGGGCGTCGTACTGTTCTTCGCAGGTGTTCTCCAGCCGGCGAAGCACGATGCGTGCGTCCAACAGGGCCAGCCAGTTGCGAAAACGTCCGCTCGGGTTCAGCAGCTCACGTTGCCAGCGATCAAGTTGCAAGGTAAGCGGCTGGCGCAAGGCCAGATACTTGTCCACCATGCCGTTGAGCAGGCGCAACATGAGTTCGGCGGGGCCGGTAGGAACGCGTGGAAGGGTTCCCAGCCCGGGTACGCGGGTGCCGTTGTCCTCGGCTTGCGTCGCTAGTTGCTTGTTCAGGTCGGCCAGTCGCCGCTTCATGGCGTCGCAAGTGACGCTGGCGCCGTGGCGCACCGTCACCAGGGCTTGAGGCAGCACAAAGAATGCCACCGGCTGGGTATTCAGGCCTGTCAGCAGCGGTCGGTCGCCTCGCGGGACGACGGGTGTTTGCGGATCGGTCGTGGCGACTTCGTCACTGACGATGCGGCGAAACACCACCATTTCGTAGTTGGAGGTATTGTCGAAATATGAGGGATGGGCGTCATTGCCCGCATCTTGCAGGTGCAGGTCGTGCAGGCGCACCGAAGTCAATTGCTCTATTTCTTTGCGCCACTGTTCGGGGTCGGCTTGGACTTCTTCTGCAGTGGAGTCGATCCACAGGAACCCGGGGGACGAGGCCAGCTTGGCCGACCCGTTGGAGTGCGCCCCGTGTTCAGATATCCAGAGGACGTCCATGCCTTAGCGTTGCTGCAGTTTACGTGCTGCGTCAATGGCGAA
>JBEBXA010000150.1:0-7853 GCA_040391825.1 Pigmentiphaga sp. | reverse complement strand
GCTTCATCGCCCAGCGATGCGTTCAGGCGTGCGGCCTCGGTACGCAACTGGCGCTCGATTTCGGCGCGGCGCGTGTCGTACGAGGCGATCACGCGTCCTTGTCCGCTCAGGCGTTCTTCGTAGCTGTCGGCCGTTTGCAGTTCGATGGGGTCTTTGCTTTGGAAGCGATGGCCCTGGGTAGTGCGCCCGGCTCGCAGGCCAAGAACCGAAATGTCGACTAGGTCTGCGCCGTGCAGCGCTACCAGGCCATGGGCGGGCCGAACGAACTTGACGGTGGTGACGCCGTCGGCCAATTGATAGCTCATGACCTTGGGGATGGGTAATTTGCCCAGGCTGTCTTCAAGTACGCCTTGTAGTGCAGCGCCTAGCGATGCCCCTTTGGCTATTCCGCGATAGACCAGCTGTTCATTCTTGCCATCGGGCTCGCGCATAAGTTGCGAGACTTCTACCGATTGCAGGCCTTTCGCTGCCAGCTTTTTCAAGAGAGCCGGGGTGGCGTGCCCATCGGCAGTCAGGCCGACGCTGGCAGGCATCAGTTTTTCGGAGTAAGTGGAATCGGCAGCCTGGCTCATCACCGCAGACAGCCGCACCGCGAGTCGACGCGGCGTGGCGAAAGCTGTGACGGTATTGTCGTCGGCCAGCAGGCCGCGGGCCTGAAGTCCGGACGCGATGCCGTCGGCAAAGGCCTGGCCCAGCCGGTTCAGGGCTTTGGGGGGCAGTTCTTCGGTAAGGAGTTCAAGCAAGAGGGGTTGGACGGCCGTCGACATTTACGCGGCCTCCTGGCGTGCAAGCATGGGGAAGCCCAAACGTTCGCGGGAATCATAGTAAGCCTGTGCGATGGCGCGCGACAGGTTGCGGATGCGGCCGATGTAGGCGGCGCGCTCGGTAACGCTGATCGCGCCGCGCGCGTCCAGCATGTTGAAAGTATGTGCGGCTTTCAGGACCATTTCGTAGGCGGGCAACGCCAGTGGTACTTCTACCAACTTTTTGGCTTGCGCTTCGTAATCGTTGAAATGCTGGAAAAGGATTTCGGCCGAGGAGTATTCGAAGTTGTAGGTCGATTGTTCGACTTCGTTCTGGTGATAGACGTCGCGATAGGTGACGCGTCCATTGGGCGCGTCGGTCCAGACCAGGTCGTAGACGCTTTCCACGTTCTGCAAATACATGGCCAGGCGTTCCAGGCCGTAGGTGATTTCGCCCGTGGTGGGCTTGCAATCGAGGCCGCCGATTTGCTGAAAATAGGTGAACTGGGTGACTTCCATGCCATTGAGCCAGACTTCCCATCCCAGGCCCCAGGCGCCGAGCGTGGGATTTTCCCAATCGTCTTCGACAAAACGGATGTCATGCTCGGCGGGCTTGATGCCCAGGGCTTCGAGCGAACCGATGTAGAGGTCGATGATGTCGGGGGGAGATGGTTTGAGCACTACCTGGAATTGGTAATAGTGCTGGAGACGATTGGGGTTGTCACCGTAGCGGCCATCATTGGGCCGGCGCGATGGCTGTACATAAGCGGCGCGCCAAGGCTCGGGGCCGATGGCCCGCAGGAATGTGGCGGTATGCGATGTACCCGCGCCGACTTCCATGTCGTAGGGCTGCAGCAAGGCGCAGCCGTGCTGGCTCCAGTATTCCTGGAGCCTGAGAATGATCTGTTGAAATGTCAGCATGTTGTTCTAGAAAGAAGCGGCGTGGCGGGCCAAACGGCAGCCAAAGCCCCGATTTTAACTGCCTCGGGCAATTCCGTGGCGCCAAGTGATGGAGACGTTCGGGCGTAGCCCGCCTGCGCCAGGCGGCAGATGAGCCTGGTCAAGGGTTTTTGCCCGCCAAGCGGCGCCATGCCAACAAACCCAGCAGGGCAGCCAGCAGGACCAGGATGGGGGTGTTGCCGGTTCGGGTATAGGGCGTCAGGCCGGTGGTGCCCTGGACGGTGGTGTCGAGCACGCCTAGGGTCAGCGGGCGCAATTGGCGAACGACCTGGGCTTGGGCGTTGATGACTGCCGTCATGCCGGTGTTGGTCGCGCGCAGCATGGGGCGGCCGGTTTCACGCACACGCATCCTTGACATTTGCAGATGCTGCGGCAGAGCCAGGGAGTTTCCAAACCAGGCCAGATTGCTGACGTTGGCGAGCAGGGTGGCGCCAGGGTCGTGCTTGCCGGGGCGTATTGCGGGTAGCAACTCTTCGCCGAAAACGTCTTCATAGCAGATGTTCAGAGCGATATGTTGGTCGCCAACAAGGAAGGGGGTCTGCCGCGGGGCGCCACGGTCGAAATCGCCCAGGGGCATGATCATCGCGTTGACGAACCAGCGAAAACCGGGCGGTACGAATTCGCCAAAGGGAACCAGGTGCCTCTTGTCGTAGCGCTGTTCAGCTTGACCCGCCTCCAGTGCTATCGCAGAGGTGTTTGCATTCAGGCTGATGACGCTGTTGTAGTAATAGTCGCGGTCGGGACGGCTGTCGCGCATTGCAGCGCCCAGAATATAGGTGCTGGAATTTCGCGCGGCGCTGTCCACCCATTCTTGCCAGGCGCCGACCGTAAGTTGGTCCTGAAAAATAGGTACCGCGGTTTCAGGCAGTAGCGTCAAAGTGTGAGCTTGCCCGTCGCTGCGCGGCTCTTCACTGAGTTTGCGATGCAGCTCCATGCCCGTCCAGATCTGGTCGGGGTCGAATTTTTCGGACAAGGGGATATTGGCTTGCACCAGACGTACCGCAAGTGGCTCGCCATGTGGGCGTACCCAGGTCCAGTTTGCGGCAAGTACGCCGCCCAGCAGCAGCACAGCCGCCAGGCCCAAGGGAAGCATGAGTTGGCGTACAGCTTTGCCGGCAGGTCGGGGAATGAATGCCTGCCCGCATACGGCGGCCAAGGCAGCCGCCGTCAAGGTAGCGGTGAATGCAAGGCCGTAGACGCCCACCAGAGAGGCCCAGCCGTGCAAAGGGCCGTCGACATGCGCATAGCCTACGTTCAGCCACGGAAAGCCGGTAAACAAGACTCCACGCAACCATTCGGCGCAGGTCCAGGCGGTGGCCATGGCAAGGGCGCAAACCAGGGGGCTGGCCAGGCCGGCCCCCTGGCCAGCCGTCAGGGGGCGGCTGACCAGCCAGCGGGCAAGCCCGCTGGCCAAGGCCGGGAAGATCGACAAGTAGGCGGCCAGCAAGCCTACTCCCATGGCGGCCAATGGCGCGGCCATGAAGGCGAACTCGTGCAGGCTGATGTAGATCCAGGAAATGCCGACCACGAAGTTGCCGAGGCCGAAGCTTGCGCCGGTCCAGATGGCGCGCTTGACGGTGGCGGTGCGGCCGATCAGCAGACAAAGCCCCGCGAAAGTAAGCAATTGCAGGGCAGGCAGCGCCCAGGCCGGTAAGGGGCGGGGCGCGAAGGCCAAGCCATGCAATGCCCCCATGATCAGCGCAGCCGCCAGCACGGCGGCGGGCTTGCCTGAGCGCGGGCTCAACTTTCGACTACTTGGCTGGTCGCGGCGGCGTTCGAGTCCTGCCGGGCGACCCGTAGCCACAAGGCGCGGCGGGCATCTGCGCGGATAACGTCAATGCGCAGATTATCCCGTTCGATGTGATCGCCGCGACGAGGGATGCGGCCCAGTGTGCCGGCCATCCAGCCGCCTACCGTGTCGTATTCGTCGTCGTCGAGCGAGCAGCCGAAGGTTTCATTGAAGCGTTCTATGCCGGTTACCGCCATGACACGCCAGCGATTTCTGCCGTCCGGGAAGATGGATTGCTCGACCACGGCATCGTCGAATTCGTCTTCGATTTCCCCAACGATCTGTTCAAGAACGTCTTCGATGGTGATGAGCCCGGCGGTGCCGCCATGTTCATCGACCACGATGGCGATGTGGTTGCGGTTGCTGCGGAATTCGCGCAACAACACATTCAGTCGTTTGGATTCGGGAATGAAGGCGGCTGGCCGCAGCAGCGTGCGCAGGTCCAGGTCGTGTTCCAGGATGTGGCGCAACAGGTCTTTGGCAAGCAGGACGCCGATGACATTGTCGCGGCTGTCTTCATAAACCGGGAAGCGCGAATGGGCCGTGTCGATAATGCTGGGCAGCAATTGCTCGATGGGCTGGGCCACATCAAGCATATCCATGCGCGAACGCGGGATCATGATGTCGCCGGCCGAGAGCTCGGAAACCGCCAGCACGCCCTCGATCATCGACAAAGCCTCGGCGTCGAGGAGGTCGCGACCATAGGCGGCTTCGAGAACCGCTTTCAGATCTTCGCGGTCTTCGGGTTCGCGATGAATAAGCGCGGACAACCGTTCGAAGAAGGTTTTCGGAGTGTGTTTGGGCGTACGGTGTGCGTACGCCGGACTAGGTGAGGAGTCTGACATCGTCCTGGGAGGACAGGTGAAAAGGTTTCAGGATACCCGATACGGGTCGGGTATTGCCATTCCGGCCAGGATCCGGGTTTCCAGAGCCTCCATCCGGGTGGCGTCGCGGGTGTTCAGATGGTCATAGCCTAAGGCGTGCAAAATGCCGTGAACGACGAGGTGGGCGGCATGGTGCAGGAAAGATTTCTTCTGGGTTTTTGCTTCTGTAAGCAGTATCGGTAGACACAGCACGATATCGCCGCTCACGATGCCATCGGGATCAGCGCCATACTCGAAAGTGAGCACATTGGTGGCGTAGTCGCGTTGACGGAATTCGCGGTTCAACTGGCGCCCTTCAGCCGCGCCTACCAACCTTAGGGTGAGCGCCACGCCTTCGATGCCTGCCAGTTCGGGCGCACGCAGGGTTTGCGCCGCCCAGCGGCGCAAACGCCAGCGCGGCAGACGAGGCTCATCCTTGCCGTACTGGACGACAAGCGACAGCGTCGGCGTACTGGCGCGCACCGGCTTAACGGCGGACCGAGCTGTCGCCATGTTTCTCGTAGGCGTCGACAATGCGGGCCACCAATGGGTGGCGCACCACGTCCGCGCTGGTAAATTGGGTGAACGAGAGGCCGTGCACAGACGACAGCACCTGCGAGGCATCCAGCAAGCCGCTGCGGTGCCCGCGCGGCAAATCGATCTGAGAAGGGTCACCGGTAATGACGGCTTTGCTGCCGAAACCTATGCGGGTCAGGAACATCTTCATCTGTTCAGGCGTGGTGTTTTGCGCCTCATCCAGAATAACGAAAGCGTGGTTGAGCGTGCGTCCGCGCATATAGGCCAGCGGTGCAATTTCAATGGTTTGCTTCTCGAACAGACGGTTCACCCGTTCAAAACCCATTAAATCGTACAGCGCGTCATAAAGCGGCCGCAGATAGGGGTCGACTTTCTGGGTCAGATCGCCCGGAAGAAAGCCCAGGCGCTCTCCCGCTTCAACCGCCGGCCGCGTCAGCACCAGACGGCGCACCGACTCGCGCTCAAGCGCATCTACCGCACAAGCGACGGCCAGGTACGTTTTGCCGGTGCCCGCGGGCCCCATACCGAAAGAAATGTCATGCGACAAAATATTGCGCAAATAGTCGCGTTGGCGCGGAGTTCGGCCACGGAGGTCTTGGCGGCGCGGGATGCGCAGCACCACGTCCGACTCGCCCTGGGTGCCAGGGATCAGGGCGGGGCTCTCGGGGGTTTTGCCCAAAGCGCCTAGCTCGACCAGGTTCAACTGCAAAGTATCGACCGACAGGGGCTCGTGGGCGGCCCGCTCGTACAAATAGAGCAGGGCTGCGGCTGCGGCGTCTGAGCGCTCGCCTTCCAGCGAGACGCGGTGTCCGCGCCGTGCCAGCTCGACTCCATAGGCGGCGGCTAATTGGCGCAGGTTTTCATCCAGCGGGCCGCACAGGTTGGACAGGCGGGCATTGTCTTCATCCAGCGTGACGACCACTGGCGGCGTACGGCGCGTTGCGCGGGGAGGAGCCGCCGTCATGCGCGCGCGCCAGAAACCGGCGCCTTAGCTGCGCCGGTAGTTTCGCCGCTTACGACCTCGCCACGCAAAGTATGAGACATGGCGGCTGTAATGCGGATATCGGCCATCTGGCCCAATAGCCGTGCCGGTGCCGGAAAATTCACGATGCGATTGTTTTCGGTACGGCCCATCAATTCGTTGGCGTCTTTGCGCGAGGTGCCTTCCACCACCACGCGCTGGATCGAGCCGACCATCGCATCGCTGATGACCGCCGCCTGTTGGTTGATCACTGCCTGCAAACGTTGCAGGCGCTTGAGTTTGACCTCTTGCGGCGTATCGTCGACCAAATCGGCCGCAGGGGTGCCCGGCCGACGTGAATAGATGAACGAGAACGAGGCGTCGAAGCCGACTTCCTCGATCAAGCGCATGGTTTTCTCGAAGTCTTCTTCGGTCTCGCCAGGAAAGCCCACGATGAAATCGGAAGACAAAACCAGGTCAGGCCGGACTGCGCGCAACTTGCGCACGGTCGACTTGAACTCCAGCGTGGTATAGCCGCGCTTCATCGCCATCAGTATGCGATCGCTTCCGGCCTGTACCGGCAAATGCAGAAACGACACCAGTTTGGGCAAGCGGCCATAGGCTTCGATCAGCCGTGGCGTCATTTCTTTCGGATGCGAGGTCGTGTAGCGGATCCGCTCGATGCCCGGAATATCGTGAACATATTCCAATAGCAAGGCGAAATCGGCGATGTCGTTGGAGTCGCCCATCCTGCCGCGATATGCATTGACGTTTTGACCGAGCAGCGTCACTTCCCGCACGCCCTGATCAGCCAGATCCGCCACTTCGGTCAATACGTCCTCGAAAGGACGAGAGACCTCTTCGCCGCGAGTGTAGGGGACCACACAGAAACTGCAGTACTTGCTGCAACCTTCCATAATGGACACGAAGGCGGCAGGGCCTTCCACGCGTGCCGGCGGCAGGTGATCGAATTTCTCGATTTCCGGAAAACTGATATCTACCTGCGATACGCCGGTGGCACGCCGCTGGGCGATCAATTCGGGCAGGCGGTGCAATGTTTGCGGACCAAAGACCACGTCGACATAGGGCGCGCGGGCAACGATGGCGGCACCTTCCTGGCTGGCCACGCATCCGCCTACACCTATCACCAGGTTGGGGTTGTCGCGTTTCAGCAGCTTGACGCGGCCCAAGTCGGAAAACACCTTCTCTTGCGCTTTCTCACGCACCGAACAGGTGTTGAACAAGATGACGTCGGCGTCTTCAGGAGTGTTGGTCAGTTCGAGCGCTTGCTCGGCATTAAGCACGTCTACCATTTTGTCCGAGTCGTACTCGTTCATCTGGCAGCCGAAAGTGCGGATATAAAGTTTGCGAGGCGCTGTCATGAGATGTGCCGTAACGGGGTTATAGCCCGGGGGCGGGATGCTGAAAATTCGGAACGCGCAAAAAATGCGGCGAGTCTGCTAGGTTAACATAAGCAGTCAGGCCGCTGTATGGGCCGAGCGCCGGAAAAGCCCGATGCAGCGCGACTCTGCTCATGTTCAAGTGGGCTTCAATGGTGTAGGCGGCGCCATACTCCTCGCGGTGTCTCGATTTCGTAGTTCGTTCTTCAGCCGTGTTTTTTTACGATGTTCAGGTCTATGTCAGACCTGCGGATCTAGACTGCAGGCTCTGATGACGACTTTGCTCTACAGGTCTGGCGGAATCCGCAGATCCCCACTCGACCTGCAAAGCCGTCCTCCGACACCGATACCGTGCTTCCCCCGCGAGCATATGAGGTACGGTATTGTGTGCTCCCTATTGGCCCGACAGCAATGTCGGGCCATTTTTTTGCGATCTAGAAGCGGCAGACTTGGCCGCGGAAGCTGATGGTGACTGCGTCGATGCTTGCCGCGCGTCGCGTCGATTTGCTTCGTCTGGCAGAGTATGTATAATTCGCGGTCTGCAATTTGGCGCATTAGCTCAGCCGGTTAGAGCGACGGAATCATAATCCGCAGGTCCCC
>JBEBXA010000149.1:0-8074 GCA_040391825.1 Pigmentiphaga sp. | reverse complement strand
TCTTGCCCTGCGATGTCTCGCGGAGGAAAAAACTCCAGGCTGAGCACAGGGGCGGCATCCGCCGTAGGGGCGGTGGCCGCGCTGTTAAAAACGGGATGGCTCACGAGTGATGGAACCCTGTAGAAAAAAGTAGAGTCAACTGGGCACGATGGCCGACAGCAGACCCGAGATCAGGCTAAATAGCAGCGCCCCGATGACCGCCCACCAAAAGCCGTTGACCTGGAATCCTTTGAGGATGGAGCCGGCAAACCAGAACAGCAGGGCGTTGAGAACGATCAGGAAAATACCTAGCGTGACGATGGTGATCGGCAGAGTCAGCAGGATCAGCACTGGTTTGACGAGGGTATTCAACAGACCCAGCACTAATGCGGCGATCAAGGCCGAGCCGAAGCTGGCAATGGTAATACCGGGTAGCAGGTAGGCGACTACCAGCAGGGCGACAGCATTAAGCAACCAGACGAGTAAGAGGGTCATCGACAACTCCTTGCTAGGTAAGAGGGTGCCCGGCTGCCATGCCTGCCTCCGGGCACTGGGGACTGTAATGCCTTAATAGCGATAATGCTCGGGCTTGTATGGGCCATCGACCGATACGTTGATGTAGTCGGCCTGATCCGGGCGCAATTGCGTTAGCGATGCACCCAGCTTGCCCAGGTGCAGTCGGGCAACTTTTTCGTCCAGATGTTTGGGCAAGACGTAAACCTGGCCTTTGGTGTAGTTATCGTTGTGCTTCCAGAGTTCGATCTGAGCGATGGTCTGGTTGGCGAACGACGAAGACATCACGAACGATGGGTGACCCGTTGCGCAGCCCAGATTCACCAGCCGGCCTTGGGCCAGCAAGATGATGCGCTTGCCTGAGGGCAGCAGGATGTGATCGACCTGCGGCTTGATCTCTTCCCAGGTGTATTGTTTGAGCGATGCGACGTCGATTTCGTTGTCGAAGTGCCCAATGTTGCAGACGATGGCCTGGTCTTTCATGGCCAGCAGGTTTTCGTGCGTAATGACGTGATAGTTGCCGGTTGCGGTCACGAAGATATCGGCCTTGTCGGCGGCGTATTCCATGGTGACGACCTTGAAGCCTTCCATGGCGGCTTGCAGCGCGCAGATCGGATCGACTTCCGTTACCCATACTTGGGCGCTGAGTGCGCGCATGGCTTGGGCGCAGCCCTTGCCCACGTCGCCATAACCGCAAATCAACGCGACCTTGCCTGCGATCATTACGTCGGTGGCGCGTTTGATGCCGTCCACCAGTGATTCACGGCAACCGTACAGGTTGTCGAACTTGGATTTGGTGACCGAGTCATTGACGTTGATGGCGGCGAATGCCAGGTCGCCCTTTTGCGACATCTGATACAGGCGGTGCACGCCGGTGGTGGTTTCTTCCGTCACGCCCTTGATCTGCGCCAAGCGCACCGAGTACCACTTGGGGTCGCGCTTGAGGGTGGCCTGGATCGATGCGAACAGCGATTCTTCTTCTTCGCTACCAGGCTTGGCCAGCACGGAGGGATCGGTTTCCGCCTTGGCGCCCAGGTGCAGCAGCAAGGTGGCATCGCCGCCGTCATCCAGAATCATGTTGGCGTGCTTGCCAGCCGGCCATTCGAAGATCTGGTGGGTGTAGTCCCAATAGTCGCTCAAGGATTCGCCCTTGATGGCGAACACCGGCGTATTGCCTGCGGCAATGGCGGCAGCGGCGTGGTCTTGGGTGGAATAGATATTGCACGATGCCCAGCGCACGTCGGCGCCCAGGGCCTGCAGCGTTTCGATCAGTACCGCCGTTTGGATGGTCATGTGCAGGCTGCCGGCAATGCGTGCGCCGGCCAGGGGTTTGCTGGCGGCGAATTCTTCGCGGATCGCCATCAGGCCGGGCATTTCGGTTTCTGCAATGCGGATTTCGCGGCGACCCCAGCCCGCCAGGGCGATGTCGGCGATGCGGTAGTCGGTGAAGGAGGTGTCAGGTACAGCGTTCATGGGGACTCCGTTGAGTCTGCCCTGCAACGCCGCGGCGTGAGCCGGATACGGCTCGCCACTGGCCTGCAGGAAGCAGGATAAGGCGAGCGCCGTTGCCATTGACGGGGTCTGGTCGACCGCTGTCTGTTGGATACCTGAGCCTGGCGCCTTGGGCCGGAGTCGGCCTTAAGTCGTCGCAACGCTCCTCAGGTAGGCTGAATTGTAGCTGGTTCTTGGGCTTGTGTAGCGGGGTCTGTTGGGGATTGCTTGTGGCGGCTAGAGTTCTTTAGGGTTCGTGCGCCGGACCCCCACAGGCGCTGGCGCCGCCGGTTCCGGCTTTGCCGGAACTGCCCGCGTTTGCGCCAAGCGCCAGGGCGGACGCGAACTCGGGCCAGTAAAGTCCACAGGACTTTACTGAAGGCCGCCCTCGAACAGGCGCGTCCTTGCTTCCCTGGCGCTTGGCGCAAACGCGGCGGCTTCGACAGCGCCTGTGGGGGTCCGGCGCACGAACCTGATGGAATCTGCTGCAGGTAGACCCGTGTTGTACAGGCGCCGCTACGAGGCCGAGAGGTTCGATAGCGCAGTTTGCAACTCTGGATCGAACTGCCCGTCAACCAGCACGAATGCGATTTGGCACGGTACCGAACCGCGATTGCTCCAAGCGTGGTTCGTGCCGCACTGCACGAGTACGTCGCCTGCCCGCAGCACGACTTCAGAGTCGTCCAGCACCATCGTGACCTCACCCGAAAGCACGATGGCGTAATCGATGGTTTCAGTGCGATGCATAAGCGGGTGCCTGCCGCTGGTCGCATATGTGGAAGCGTTTGGATTACCAAGGGTGGAGAAAATTCCTTGTGCTTCTTGCGAAGTCAGATTGCGTAGTTGTTCGCTTTCGGGGGCCAAGGTATTGATCCGTACAACCGTGCCTCGCGTAGCCGGTAACTGACGTCGTGGCCCAGCCGTATCGTCCTGACAGATTTTACCGATCTTGGCTGGCGATTCGTTGGTCCGCCAGATTTCGGTCGATGCGTAACCGGGGCGTTTTGCCGCGGTATGCACGACGGGGGCGAGGCCATCTTCGATGACAACAGCCCTACCTTTTTCATCGTGCCCCGTTATAACGCGTCTGACTTGTCCAGCTTTCCTTTCCTCGTTCATCGCGACTCTCCAGCATTTCTAATTGACTCACGCATGTTGTACCTGCTCACGGCAGTTGGCGTTACTGGCGTTCTATGCCGGCAGCTTTCGCAACGGCGGTCCACTTGCTTATCTCTGCTTTGATCAAGGCACCGAACTGGGCGGCGGTGCTACCGACGGCGGTAGCACCTTCTACCGCCAGTTGCCGTTGAAGGTCTTCGGTTTTTAATGCACGTATCGCATCGGACTGGATTTTTTCAACGATGGCTTGTGGGGTACCCGCGGTAGCCAGCAATCCATACCACTGCACAGACTCGTATCCAGGCACGCCAGCCTCGGCAATGGCGGGAACGTCAGGAAGTGCTGCGTTGCGTGTCTTGCTGGATACCCCGATAGCACGCAGCTTTCCCGCCTTGATATGAGGCAAAACGGATAAGGTATTGCCCATCATCATTGATACCTGGCCACCTAGTAGATCCAGAACGGCCGGTCCCGTGCCTTTATACGGAACATGCAGAATCTCCGCGCCGCCCATACTGGCAAACAGTTCCATAGACATATGTGGGGACGTACCTACTCCGGCAGAGGCGTAGGTATATTTGCCAGGGTTGCGCTTTGCCAATGTCAACAGTTGCTCGACGCTTTCCGCTGGCACCGATGGATGAACAACCAATACATTTGGCAGCGTAGCTATTTCGGAAATAGGGGCTAGGTCGCGCACGGTGTCATACGGTACTTTTTTGTACATGACAGGATTGAGCGCCAAGGTGCTGGCAGCTATTAACAAGGTATAGCCGTCCGAAGGCGCTTTGGCCACCATATCGATGCCTATCATCTGCCCAGCGCCCGGCTTATTCTCGACGTACACTTGCTGCCCCCAGGTTTGCGACAGCTTCTGAGCCAGCAGGCGAGCGACGATATCGGTGCCACCTCCTGCTGCTGATGGAACAATCAGCCTGACAGCGCGGTTGGGGTAGTCGGTAGCTAGGGCCTGCCCTGTGATAGCTAGGCTGCTCATAAAAATCGCCGCCATACTCGCGGCACGTATAGATCTGGATCGCATAGAAAGTCTCCTCCCAACAGGGTTATTTGCTTGTGTTTTTTAGATAAGCGATAAGCGTGTCAGCCAGCGTGTCATGGCCACACCACGATTCCATGCCGATGAAGTCGGCACTTTGTTGCACCAGGCCCATCTCGTAGAGTTGGCTGTGCTTGATCAGATGCTGGATATCCCGGCCGATACTCATGGGATGGGTTGCATCATTGCCGGGAATGATGCAGACCGGCATGTTGAGGCTGCACAGAGCCGCCTCACTTATTCCCAGTGCGGGCATGGAGGCGCCCGCCTCCAGTGAAGCCTGCCAACGCTTCATGATCCGCACAAACTCGACGACAGGCATTCCCGTGAGCTGAGCTCGATTTTGCGGATTGCGTGCAAGCAAGGCGGCAAAATGTTCCTCGTCCGCAACGGCGACCATACCGCCTTGTTCAGCTAGTTCGATATACGCACCGTAGTACTTCCTGGCGAGACGCCGCGCGGCGAACTCCCCTCCAGTGACTCGCATCAGCAGCAGCGCAGCCACAGACGAAGGGTATTTGAGCGCCAGCAGAAGTGACATTCGGCATCCTGATGAAAAGCCCCCAATGATTGCCTGGGGGATTCCCAATTGCTGCATCAAGGTATGCAGATCATCTGCCCACACTGTGAACTCGGAGTCCTCGTCGGCGAATGAGATGGACGACAGGCCGCAATTGCGGCGGTCGTGCAACAAGACGCGGTAACCGGCATCGGCCATACGATGGGCCAAAGGCTTGAGCTCTTCCAGACCCCGACGCCCGCCCGGAGACAACGCTAACCACGGCCCTTGCACGCCAATAATCTCGTAGTTCAATTCGACATCGCGAACACTGGCCAACGCCATTGCTTTCTCCCTTGACTAGCGCGCAGTCTAGCAGTTGCGCAAACGTTTGCGCAACTGCTAGATTCTGCGAATAGCAATGTGGCGATAGACCGGAAGCCTGCTTGTCGCTATGGGATAATCCGGCTTGGCACGACGAGCTTTTTTTACCCCTTGAGCTTTCGCTAGGGCTTGCATTGCCCACCAGGAAAACTGTGATTACCCCTACGCCGACGATCAAAGACATTGCCCGTACTCTCGGCGTCGCTGCGTCCACTGTCACTCGTGCGTTGCAAGGACATCCACGCATCAGCGATGCCATGCGGGACAAGGTTCGCGCCGCGGCGCTCGAGATGGGCTACGTCCCGGACTCGACAGCTCGGACTATGCGCACCAAGGTCAGCAAGCTTGTTGGGTTTATTGTGCCCAACGTCGAGGATAACGATTCAGCCACCATCGCCAAGGCGATGGCCGACTGCTGCAATACCGCTGGATTGCAGCTCATGCTGGCGGTATCGAATGACGATCCGGAGCAGGAAGAAGCTCATATACGCACTTTGCTGGGTGCCAGAGCCGCCGGTCTGATCATCGTACCTACAGGGGCGCCGACCGAGGTGTCAAAAAGCCTGATTCAACGGTTGCCCTTCATCCAGGTTATTCGCCGCTTACCCGCCTTGGAATCCGACTACATCGTATTTGACGATGCACACGCGATCGAGCAAGCGACCTATCATCTGCTCGAAACTGGACATCGGCGCATTGCCTACCTGGGCAGCCTTGAAAACCTCAGCACCGGAAAAGATCGTCTGAACGGCTACCACGAGGCCTATCGCCGCGCGGGCATTGTCCTTGACGAGCGGTACATTCGCACGACGGCTCCTCATGGGGGCAAAGTAAGCGAGATAATCGACGATGTAATGCGCCAGCTCCAACCGACTGCTTTGGTTGCCGGCGGCTCGCGCATTACCGTCGCTATGCTGGAAGCTATCGACGTATTAGGCTTAGAAGTCCCAGGACAACTGTCGGTGGTGGGTTTTGGAGATCATGTCTGGTCGAACTGGTGGCGCACGGGCCTGACTACTATCGGCCTTCCTATACAGGAGCTTGCGCTAGCCGCTGGATCGCTACTGGTGCGCAGGATAGACGAAGCTGCCCAGAGTGCTGCTGTCGACTCCCGTTGTACCTCACAGCTCAAGCCACATCTTATCTTGCGATCAACAACGCAGCGATTGCGATCAGGGCGACGCAAGCACTCAGCTGACTAGGCTCTGTTAGCCTAAACGAAGGCAATCGATGTTCAGCCACAGTGGGATGTCAGCCCTTGCGGCGCGGGTATCCCTGGGCGTGGATGCGTTCCCGCACCACGATTTTTTCTTCTTCGCTCAAGAATACCCAATTAGCCACTTCCATGGCCGTGCGTCCACAACCCCGACATATATCGTCGAACAAGGTCGAACATACCGCCACGCATGGAGAATCCGTGGCGGAGAGCGATTTGGAGTCGGTGTTGTGGTCGTCGGCCATAACTATGTGTTTACCGGCCGGCTGCGGCGTCGCGCAAGAGCGCGGCTTTGTCCGTGGCTTCCCAGGTGAACTCGGGTTCAGATCGGCCAAAGTGGCCGTAAGCGGCTGATTTGGCGTAGATGGGCCGCAACAGGTCGAGCATGTTGACGATACCCTTGGGCCGCAGGTCGAAGTGCTCGCGAACCAAGTTGACGATTTGGTCGTCGGGCAGCACGCCGGTGCCGTAGGTATCAACCGTGATGTTGATGGGTTCGGCCACGCCGATTGCGTAGCTGACTTGGATCTGCGCGCGGGTGGCCAAGCCCGCGGCTACGATGTTCTTGGCGACGTAGCGGGCGGCATAGGCAGCCGAGCGGTCGACCTTGGACGGGTCTTTTCCCGAGAATGCGCCACCGCCATGGGGGCAGGCACCGCCATAGGTGTCGACGATGATTTTGCGTCCGGTCAGACCGCAGTCGCCTTGAGGGCCGCCAATCACGAAACGCCCCGTGGGGTTGACCAGATAGCGGGTGTCGGCGGTCAGCATGCCTTCGGGGAAGCTCTTCTTGATGATCTCTTCGATCACGGCTTCGCGTATGGTTTCCTGGGAAATCTCAGGGGCATGCTGGGTAGACAGGACCACGGTGTGAACGTGGGTGGGTTTACCTTCTTGATCGTAATGGAAAGTTACTTGCGATTTGGCGTCGGGGCGCAGCCATGGCAGGCGGCCATCCTTGCGCAGCTCACTTTGGCGCTGGACCAGACGGTGTGCGTACCAGATCGGAGCTGGCATCAGGTCGGGCGTTTCGCTGCACGCATAGCCGAACATCAGGCCCTGGTCGCCGGCGCCTTGATTGAGGTAATCGTCGGAAGCGCGATCCACCCCTTGGGCGATGTCGGGCGATTGCTTGTCGTAGGCCACCAGCACGGCGCAGCCTTTATAGTCGATGCCGTAGTCGGTGTTGTCGTAGCCGATGCGTTTGATGGCGTCGCGTGCAACCTGGATGTAATCGATATTGGCGCGGGTGGTGATTTCGCCCGCCAATACGACTAGTCCGGTGTTGCACAGGGTTTCGGCGGCAACGCGCGAGTTGGGGTCCTGCGCGAGCAGGGCATCCAGGATAGAGTCGGAGATTTGGTCGGCAACCTTGTCGGGATGCCCTTCGGAAACGGATTCTGAAGTAAAGAGGTAACTGTTGGCCACTCGATAGTCCTTTGCTTGAGCTGACCGGCGCACGGGGGCACCGGCTATCGGTTCCGCGGCGTGTTGCACGTAGGTACTGGACCTGGTTCGAGCAGCGACGCTTTAGCGGCATTTATGTGGCGCCGGGGTTGGCCCTGGCGTCGCGATCGCCCCGCAAGTTGTCGTGTTAACTCGGCGATCTCTTTCATTTTAGGTGAAAATCGAGTTTGCGGTATGTTCAGTTGTATTTTTCCATGTCGCCACCTGCTTAGGCGCCAAGCGCTAGCATGCCGTTCAGGCAGGTTTGGGCCGGCCTGAACGGCATACCCATGTCAGGCGACGCTACTTACTCGAGCGGCTTGCGCCGTGTTTTTTATTGGATCCGATGCTTACTTTCTATCGTCTGCTT
>JBEBXA010000148.1:0-8235 GCA_040391825.1 Pigmentiphaga sp. | reverse complement strand
TTCCCGATCTTGAACTCTTTCAGAGTCTTGAATGTGTTGTGTGGCATGAAAAACCTCCGTGAAGGAAACTGAAGTATCCAGAATTGGAAGTGTGGTTTTTTCCGATTCGATTCCTGGCTGCGAGGACTCGGTGCCATCAAGCACTGAGCCCTCCAGCTTGATGGATCAGATAGACAGATCGATGTACTCGTAGACGGTCATGCTTTCGAGTGTCTTCTGGTCGAGCGAGGCCTCTAGTATGGCCTGTTGCTGTTTGACGGGGAAGCGGTGGGCGGATCGGGCTTTGGGACAGAGGCGCCTTCACGGCGCCGCAGCCACCGGCGTACGGCGTTTGGCGCGACCTGCTGCCAGCCCGTCCGGTTGGTTGCGGGCGGCAGTGGATTTGATCATGCCTACGATGTGCAGGGGATGCTCGGCGGCTGAGGCGGCACGAAATCTTGATCCTGCGGTAGGCATGATGAACCTCTACGAGAAAAATTGTTGGCGGGCGAGCGGCGACAGTTCGATTCCGGCGGCATGGGCGCGCCGCAAGACATCCCAATAGAAGCGATAGCTGGCCCGGTCATGCAGCCGTCCTGAACTTGAGACGCCGTCTTGATCGCGGATAGGGCCCCATCCGGCCGATGCCGCTGCGAACAATATGCGCTCTGCATCCTGGACATCGGCGGCGGATGGCAGCAATGCTTCCACGATGGGGTCGATCTGGGAGGGGTGGATGCTCCACATCCGCGTATAGGCGAATTCGCGATTGGCCCGTTGTGCGGCGTGTGCGATGACAGCCGGGTCGTTCAGTTCAGTAACGACATTATGCGAAGGCACTTTGCCGTAAGCATGACAGGCCGCGGAAATTTCCAGCTTGGCACGCGCAATCAGGGGGTGATCGAATTGGCCGTCGGCGGTCAGCGCCTGGGCCGGAATCGCTCCACGGTGGGAGGATACGAAATCCATCAGGCCGAACGACAGGCATTCAATGCCGGGGTGGGCGGCGATCCGGAACACTTCGCGCAAAGCACCGTGCGTTTCGATAAGCACGTGCACGGCGATGCGACGGTTCAATCCGAATTCGCTGCTGATGCGCTCTATCGATTCGACCGCGTTGGCGGCGTCGTGGGCGGAGTTGAGTTTGGGAACGGTAATGTAGGCCAGCTTATGGCCCGCGATGCCGATTATGGTTTCGAGTTCGGAAACAAAAACAGGGTGATTGACATCGTGAACCCGGATGCCGACGCGTCCGTAACGGTTGGCGTCGCTGGCTGCCAACTGGGCGGCCATGGCGGCATGTTCAGCCTCATGGCCGACAGCAGCGCCGTCTTCGCAGTCTAGTGTTACGTCGAACACCGGACCTGTCTGGGCTTGGCGCTCCAGACTTTTTTTCATTAGTTTTTCGGAGCCTGCATAGTGATCGCAGACCGGCAGCACGACAGGCTGCCGGCCGGACTCATGCAGCACCTCGGAAGGATGCTTCATAAAGGGATTGCTTCCGGGTTTAACCGAGCAGGTGCTTCACGCCGTCGCGCTCTTCCAGCAGCTCGTTCAACGTGAAGTCCATGCGCTCGCGCGAAAACGCGTCGATTTCGAGGTCTTTGACCACGGCATATTCGCCATTCTTGGTGATGACGGGCACGCCGTAGATGACGCCTTCGGGAATGCCATACGAGCCGTCGGACGGAACACCCATCGTGACCCACTTGCCATTGCTGCCCAGAACCCAATCGTGGATGTGGTCAATGGCTGCGTTGGCGGCGGAAGCAGCCGAAGACAGGCCACGCGCGTCGATGATGGCGGCGCCGCGCTTGCCTACGGTCGGGATGAAGGTGTTGCGGTTCCATTCATCATCGCTCAGCACCGACAGGGCCGGTTTGCCGGCCAGGGTGGCGAAACGGTAGTCGGGATACATCGTGGGCGAGTGGTTGCCCCAGACGATCAATTTTTCGATATCGCCGACGGCAACGCCGGCTTTCGCGGCCATTTGCGACAAGGCGCGATTGTGGTCCAGGCGCAGCATGGCGGTGAAGTTGCGCGCGGGCAGATCGGGAGCCGACTTCATGGCGATATAGGCATTGGTGTTGGCGGGGTTGCCTACGACCAGAACCTTGACGTTGCGGCTGGCGACGGCGTTGAGCGCCTTGCCTTGAGCGGTAAAGATTTGCGCGTTGACCGTCAACAGGTCCTTGCGCTCCATGCCGGGGCCACGAGGACGGGCGCCTACCAGCAGGGCGACGTCGGCATCTTTGAACGCGGTCATGGGGTCGCCGTGGGCCGTCACTTCCTGCAGCAGCGGGAAAGCGCAGTCTTCGAGTTCCATGATGACGCCTTTCAGCGCCTTTTGAGCTTTCTCGTCGGGAATTTCAAGCAACTGCAGAATGACCGGCTGGTCTTTGCCGAGCATTTCGCCTGAGGCGATACGGAACAAAAGAGCGTAGCCGATCTGGCCGGCAGCGCCGGTGACAGCGACGCGCATGGCGGGCTTGGTCATGAATGTCTCCGAAGAGGATGGTAAGTGAGAAAAGACGCGTTGCGCAGTGTAACTCTGCGCAGAAGCGCATGACACTGCGAACGAAAAGGAAAAAGGAAGGAGGGTGCCTGATGCCACGCGGAGCGAGTTCGGATGAGGGCCGATTCGCAAAGGCTTGCGCGACAAATGGCTATAGACATGGTAGACAAGTGTAGAAAAATCGCAGGGCAGCGTCAATAAAGTTGTCTTATGTTTTATATAAGACAGGTGGTTTTCTTTGATGTTCCGGTTGGACATGCCCCGTAGCGCTGTGACACAATTCGGGCCATGTCGAACAACCCCCACCAGATTCCAACGCATTTGCAGGTCGATGCGTCGATGTCGGCCGATTCTGCGCCGGCGGAACCTGTGGCTCCCGGGGCGGCGTTCAGCCCTTTGTATCGGCAAATCAAGGCCTTGATCCTGCAAAGCCTGGATCAGGGTGAATGGAAGCCTGGCGAAGTCATTCCAAGTGAGTTGGACCTGGCTTCACGCTTCAAGGTTAGCCAAGGCACGGTACGCAAAGCCATTGATGAATTGGCTGCTGACAATATATTGTTGCGCCGGCAGGGCAAGGGAACTTTCGTTGCCACTCACCACGAAGATCGGGTCCGCTTTCGCTTTTTGCGTTTGTCGCCCGATGAAGGCGCCCCTGCGCCATCTGAAAGCCGCTTTCTTGAATGCCGCCGCTTGCGGGCCCCCGCAGAAGTGGCCAAGGCGCTTGAGCTGAAAGCGGGCGACGGGGTCGTGCAGGTACGTCGGGTTCTTTCGTTTGCCCAGGTGCCCACGGTCATTGACGAAATTTGGTTGCCTGGCGCCCAGTTCCGAGGTCTGACGGCCGAACGCCTGGCGCAATACAAAGGGCCGATGTACGGATTGTTCGAAAGCGAGTTCGGTGTGCGCATGATCCGTGCGGATGAGAAAATCCGCGCGGTGGCTGCTGGCGAGTATGAGTCCGGCTTGCTCGGTGTCGCTGTGGGTATGCCGCTGTTACAGGTCGATCGCGTATCGTTTACCTACGGTGATCGCCCGGTGGAAATGCGCCGCGGCTTGTATTTGACGACTCACCATCATTACCGGAATAGCCTCAATTGACGCCGTTTTATGACACGATTTGATACGGTGGCGTCGAATAGGCGAAAATAGCGTGTTTGCCTTAATTGGTTACCCCGCGCAAATGTTCCGGATGCGTGGGGGAAAAACATGTTTTGAAGATAATTTGTGGCGCTTATCGCCATAAAGCAATGGTTTTTTTTATGGTTTGCTTACTTTCCCCGAGGTCGTGATGTCCGACTCTGCCGCAAAACCCCGCCCGCAGTACCGAAATCTCAGTATTACTCAACTTGCCAGGTATCGATTGCCGTTGGCGGGCAAGGTGTCCATCCTGCACCGGGTATCGGGCTTTGCCCTATTCCTTGCCTTACCGCTTATTATTTTGCCGCTGCTCGAACGCAGCCTGATTTCCGAAATCGGTTTTGCAGAATTCAGTGACATCGCCTCTCACCCTTTGGTCAAGATCGTCCTGCTCGGGCTGATCTGGGGTTATTTGCATCATTTCTGTGCGGGAATTCGTTTCCTGTTGCTCGACTTGCACGTAGGCATTGAAAAAGACGCATCCCGTCGTAGCGCCGCGTCTGTGCTGGTCATCAGCATTGCATTGACAGTCGTGTTCGGTCTTAAATTGTTTGGAGTGTTCTGATGCCCACCACGCAAAACATCGGTAGCAAGCGCCTGGTCGTTGGCGCTCATTACGGTTGGAAAGACTGGGTGATGCAGCGTGTCACCGCCGTCATCCTGGTCATTTACACCCTGGTTTTGGGCATCGGCGCCCTTGTTACGCCTGAATTCACGTACGAAAACTGGGTGCGCCTGTTTAATTTTGAAGTGCTCAGCTTTCCGCTGGGCAAACTGCTCGCCATGCTGGCATTCCTTTCGCTCGTCTACCACGCCTGGATCGGTGTGCGCGACATCTGGATGGACTACGTCAGGGCCGCCGGTCTTCGCCTGCTCTTGCAGTCGCTGACCGTACTGTGGCTGGTCGGCTCCGCCGTCTATGCAGCACAAATTCTTTGGAGAATCTGAGTCGTGGTCGCTGTCAAAACATCTCTTCCGCGCCGCCAATTCGATGTGGTGGTAGTCGGAGCCGGCGGATCCGGCATGCGCTGTTCACTTCAACTGGCCCAGGCCGGTCTTAGCGTTGCAGTATTCTCCAAGGTCTTCCCGACGCGCTCGCACACCGTGGCCGCGCAGGGCGGAATCGGCGCTTCCCTGGGTAACATGAGCGAGGACAATTGGTTCTGGCACATGTACGACACGGTCAAGGGCTCCGATTGGCTGGGCGACCAGGATGCCATCGAATTCATGTGCCGCGAGGCCACGAATGCCGTGTACGAACTTGAACACTTCGGCATGCCGTTCGACCGCAACGCCAATGGCACCATCTATCAGCGTCCGTTCGGCGGCCATACCGCGAACTTCGGCGAAAAACCCGTACAGCGCGCCTGTGCCGCCGCTGACCGTACCGGTCATGCGCTACTGCATACGCTCTACCAGCGTAACGTGGCTGCCCGCACCCAGTTCTTCGTGGAATGGATGGCGCTAGACCTCGTCCGCGACTCTGAAGGCGATGTGGTCGGAGTGACCGCGCTGGAAATGGAAACCGGCGAAATCTACATGTTCGAAGCCAAGACCACGGTATTGGCCACAGGCGGAGCGGGCCGCATCTGGGCGGCTTCCACCAATGCCTTCATTAATACCGGTGACGGCCTGGGTATGGCGGCTCGCGCCGGCTTGCCGCTTGAAGACATGGAATTCTGGCAGTTTCACCCCACCGGCGTGGCCGGTGCTGGCGTCTTGATTACCGAAGGCGTGCGCGGCGAGGGCGGGATACTGCTGAACAAGGATGGCGAGCGTTTCATGGAGCGCTACGCACCTACTTTGAAAGACTTGGCCCCGCGTGACTTCGTGTCGCGCTCTATGGACCAGGAAATCAAGGAAGGCCGCGGCGCCGGCCCCAACGGCAGCTATGTGCTGCTCAAGCTGGACCACCTTGGCGCCGAGACCATCAACAAGCGTCTGCCATCCATTCGTGAAATCGCCATCAAGTTTGCCAACGTCGATCCCATCAAGGAACCGATCCCGGTGGTGCCGACCATTCACTATCAGATGGGCGGTATTCCCACCAATTACTACGGCCAGGTCGTTGTCCCCAAGGGCGACAATCCCAACACCGTGGTCAACGGCCTGTACGCGATCGGCGAGTGCGCCTGCGTGTCGGTCCACGGCGCCAACCGTTTGGGCACGAACTCGCTGCTCGACCTGGTGGTGTTCGGCCGCGCTGCGGGTAACCACATCGTTGCATCCGATCTGAAAAAGCACATCCACAAAGATCTGCCCGCCGACGCCGACGACTTCACACTCAGCCGCGTCAGCGCGCTGGAAAGCCGGACTCAAGGCGAGCGTGTGCAGCACGTGGCCAACGATATCCGCGACAGCATGCAGCACCATTGCGGCGTATTCCGCACCCAGGCTTTGCTGGACGAGGGCGTGGAGCAAATCGCAGCGCTGGCCGAGCGAGTCAAATCGGTGGCAATGAAAGACCACTCCAAGGTTTTCAACACGGCTCGTGTCGAAGCTCTGGAGCTCGAGAACATGATCGAGGTCGCCAAGGCCACAACCGTGGCTGCTGCCGCTCGCAGCGAAAGCCGCGGTGCGCATGCCCACAGCGGCTTCCCCGAACGTAACGACGAAGAATGGTTGCGTCACAGCCTTTGGTATTCGGAAGGCAGCCGTCTCGACTACAAGCCGGTCAACCTCAAGCCCCTGACGGTTGAGAGTTTCCCGCCCAAGTCGCGTACGTTCTGATAGGAGGGGAAGGGCGCCCAGGCGCCTTCTCCCCACATAAATATTTATCCCGGACGCAGGCGGTGTGCCGCTCCGGCTCTGCACCAAGCAGGAGTATTCGATGAGTGCCAAGCGTGTTGTGAAGTTCGAAATCTACCGCTACGACCCGGACAAGGACGCGCGTCCCTATATGGAGAAGCTCGAGGTCGAGCTCGAAGCCACAGATAAGATGTTGCTTGATGCGCTGACGCGTATCAAGAATGACAACGATGACAGTCTGGCGTATCGCCGTTCGTGCCGAGAAGGCGTCTGCGGTTCAGACGCCATGAATATCAACGGCAAAAACGGCTTGGCCTGCACGACCAACCTGAACGAGCTCAAGCAGCCTATCGTTCTCAAGCCTTTGCCCGGTTTGCCTGTCATTCGCGACCTGATCGTCGACATGACGCATTTCTTCAATCAGTATCATTCGGTCAAGCCCTTCCTGATCAACTCCGAACCGCCTCCCGAAAAGGAGCGCCTGCAGTCGCCTGAATCCCGCGACGAACTGGACGGCTTGTATGAATGTATTCTGTGCGCATGCTGCTCGACGGCTTGCCCGTCGTTCTGGTGGAATCCCGATAAGTTCGTCGGCCCGGCGGGTTTGCTGCAGGCCTATCGTTTCATCGCGGACAGCCGCGACGAGGCGACCGGCGAGCGTCTGGACAATCTGGAAGATCCGTACCGTTTGTTCCGTTGCCACACCATCATGAATTGTGTCGATGTCTGTCCTAAGGGGTTGAACCCCACCAAGGCCATAGGCAAGATCAAGGAAATGCTGGCTCGGCGCGCGATATAAATGGCGGCTGAATTTTCCTTGCACGATAGAACGCGCCTGCGCTGGCGAGCCAGGCGCGGTTTGCTAGAGAATGACCTGATTCTGACGCGTTTTCTCGATGCCTATGAATCAGAGCTTACAGACGCTGACGTCAGGGAACTGACTCGGCTGCTGGAGCTGACTGATAATGAGCTGATGGACTACCTTTTGGCCCGCAAGGAGCCGGAAGGGGATCTGGCGACGCCTGCTATGCAGGGCCTGATCCGGCGGTTGCGTTCGATTTGAACTCCGCTTCCACATAAATCTGTAACTGATAGAAGAAGGACCTTCCGATGAAGCTATCCGATAAAAAGGCGACTCTGACTTTCTCTGATGGGAGCGCCAGCGCCGAATTTCCCGTTTACCAAGGTACGGTGGGACCGGATGTCATCGATATCCGCAAGCTGTATGCCCAAACGGGGATGTTCACTCTTGATCCCGGCTTCATGTCGACTGCCGCTTGCTCATCCAGCATCACCTATATCGATGGCGATAAGGGCGAACTGCTGTACAGGGGCTACCCCATCGAGCAGTTGGCGGTCAAGTGTGACTTCCTGGAAACTTGCTACCTGATCTTGAACGGCGACTTGCCCAACGCCAAGCAAAAAGCCGATTTCAACCACCTCGTCACCCATCACACGATGGTCAACGAACAGTTGCAATTCTTCTTGCGCGGTTTTCGCCGCGATGCTCACCCGATGGCCGTCCTTACCGGTCTGGTGGGCGCCATGTCGGCTTTCTATCACGACTCGATCGATATTACCCAGCCCAAGCATCGTGAAATCTCGGCTATTCGCCTGGTTGCCAAGATGCCTACGCTGGTGGCGATGGCCTACAAGTATTCTGTCGGCCAGCCCTATGTTTATCCCAAGAATGACTTGTCGTATACCGGCAACTTCTTGCGCATGATGTTCGCGACTCCGTGCGAAGAGTATGTGGTCAACCCAGTCATTGAGCGGGCGCTTGACCGTATTTTCATCCTCCATGCCGATCACGAGCAAAATGCGTCGACTTCGACGGTGCGCTTGTGCGGTTCGTCGGG
>JBEBXA010000147.1:0-8237 GCA_040391825.1 Pigmentiphaga sp. | reverse complement strand
TGTCACGCCGGGGGTCGCGGGTTCGAGTCCCGTCCGCTCCGCCAAAAAATTCAAGGCCCAGTGCGCTAATAGCCACTGGGCCTTTTCAATTTGTATTCCAAACTTTGGACTGCACATCAGCGTAAGGGCTGCCCCGCGCCCAGTCGCCCGCAGACAAATTCGTCCCTTCCTCGTTTTACTCGCAACCCTGCAAATCCCGGCAGGGCTGGCCGAGCCCACGACATGGCGATATCCTTAGGGTGATTAGCCCACCTAGGAGCAATCCTTGTCGGAAGTTCCGCTGCCCATCTTGATTGGCGGAGTTATCTTGCTGTTGCTGGCCCTGGCGCGTATCAGACCCCAATCGATGCGACGCAGGCGCAGTGCGCCTAAGCGGGCCGGCCAGGGGGATAGATACTGGTGGGTGATCCCTTTGTGTTTTCTGGCCGGAGTCGGGGTGGGATATTGGATGTTGAGTGGCTAATGCTGGCCTTGTGCATCATCGCTACGCTTTTGACTCCGTTACGCATGCTTCTAAGCCCTTACCTTTGATTTCACTGTTCGCTTGCTAAGCCCCTGACGCCACTGAATAATCAAATGCCAGAAAGCGATCGAGCTTTCTCATTAAGGAGAATTCAATGGACGTCGATAAAGTTGTTGATAAGACCAGGCATGCAGTGGCAAAGGGAGCAGACGCTGCTGAAAACGTCCTTGATGATGTTGCCGACAAGGCAGGCAAGGCATCTCGCAAGGTAAAAGCCGCTGCGGAAGATGCATATGACGAGGGTAAGGATGTTCTGGAGGGCGCACTCAAATCTGCGACGCAAATAGTCAGGACTTATCCAATTGCTTCGATTGCGGTGGTTGGAGCCCTCGCTTATCTGTGGGGAAAAATTAAATAGCTGAGCAATCCCTTGTTTTTAAGAACTCATTGACGGATGAGCTCTTATTCAATTGTCGGACATCAATGGGACGCAGGCCAGAAACCGCAGGAGCGGCTATCGCCGTAGGGGTTTTTCCAACCATAAACAAGCTTGAAATGTATAGAATTCAGCTGTGCGCAGTGCGACACACCTGGATATGCAAACCAATATGGAGCAAAAAATGGTAAGAAAAGTCTTCGCGTCGATGATGATCATGGCGAGCGTTCTGGCAGCAGGTTGCAATACCATTTCCGGCGCTGGTCAAGACATAAAGGCGGGCGGCAGCGCGATTGAACGCGCCGCAGACAAAGCGAAGTAGTTTTTAGCTCAAGCCTGACTGGTTCAGGTTTTGATACCAAGGGCCGCGATTTTCGCGGCCCTTGTCGTTGGGTCCAGCGTTACCATGGATATTTCCTGCAGCAATGCGCCCATAAACGGGCAAGGGAGATAAGGATGGAAAATCAGGAATGGGGTTACGAATTCGACATGAAAGAGCTTGAGCCCGGAAAGTGGCAATCGTGTTATTGGCTGATCGCTCCTTCCGGAGAGTTGACGGAACGAACCAGTATGCCCGTCAGGACGTCGCAGCAGCAGTCTTTGGACGAGGCGCAGGAGACTGGCAGGGCGGAGGCCATCCGTAGAAACACGCAAGGCAAGGAAGCGACGAAGGCAAGCTGAGGCTGCCGGCGCCTAACAGTGCTGCTCGCGCCGTCCCGCAGCTTGTGGGTGCGTGCAGCTTAGCGCCTTTCCGCCGCCAGTCCGGATGTCAGGGTCAAGGCATGCCGAATCGCAACGGGATCGTAGGCGGGGTCTATGGTGCCGATCACTATTCTAGCGATGCGTGCCAATTGCCTGCTGGTCAGGTATACGGCCAGAGCAGCGTCGCCTGCCGCATAGGCGTCCGCCAAAGCGGTATGTTCTGCTTCGGAGTCGAGCCACGATTGCGGTGCGGTCCTCATATAGGCCCTACGGGCGCGTTCGGATCGCGACCAGCAATTGGCGATTGATTCCAGAATGACAGGCCCCGCATGCATCAACAGGCAATGGTGAAAGTTGGCATGTACCTCGTGCCATCTTGCAGGTGATCCGTTTCGTGCCGGATTGCACGTATTCAATTCGGACAATGCCGTACGTATCCGATCCATTTCCACGGCACTTATCCTGGGCACCGTCAGTGATGTGCCCAGCGATTGCACCAAGATCCATGTGGCATAAACCGAGTCGACCTCAAGCGGGGTAATGGCAGTTACCCTCATGCGTAGCTGGAACTGGGCCTCGACCAGATTCTCTGCCTGCAGCATGCGCAATGCTTCCCGCACCGGGGTTCTGCTGACCCCGTACAGTTTTGCAATGTGGACCTGATTGATGATCGCACCAGGTGCGAGCGATCCGTTCAAGATACTTTGCCGCAGTCGGAAATAAACCTCATCCAGCTCGCCGCCTTTCCTTGAGATTTTCTCAAGAGGGCGCGCTTCGCCTAGCCATTCTTGTTCAACATTTCCTGCATCCAGAGCGTGTTGCGCGTGTGTCGTGTCCACAACCCATCCTAGCAAAAGATTCCTGCGGTTGGCCCGCGCATACGGCAGGCGATCAAGCTGGGCGTTTGGTGGCTTCCCGCGGCTTTTCACCGGGCAGGCTGACTCTGCCAAATAATGAAAAAGCGCTGTGTCCGCATCGGCCCCTACGCGAACAAACAATATCAGGGATCTCCCTAAGTGCATACATATTTTAATAAATTACGTTGACTCGTCTGCTTTCCGCCTATATCTTTGCAAAAAAATGTATGCACTTAAGTGCCGACTAAAACAGATTAATACTGAGCTGCGCGATGGGAAATGTCCTTTTTCGTGTGGCTAACTCACCCGCCGGCCGCTATGGCTTGCAACCTAGGAGCTTCGTCAGATGGGACGCTTTCTGAAGTTAATAGCCATTTGCTGTTTAGCCTTTCATGGGGGCTTGCTCCATGCGGCTGACTTTCCAAGTCACGGCATACGCTTTGTGGTGCCGTTCACGCCAGGCACTGGTATAGACCGAATAGCCCGCCTGATCGGCGAGGACCTGAACGCCCGCTGGGGGCAGGCGGTCGTTGTTGAAACCCGCACCGGGGCCGCAGGCCACATCGGTGCCCAGGTTGCAGCCCAGGCGCCTGCCGACGGCTACACCGTGCTGGTGACCGCCAGCAATATTTCGATTACATCGACATTGCTGAAATCAGACAGCTTTGACGCCATGAAGGATCTCGAACCGCTTTTGATCGCAGGCTATGGCGATTCGACGCTGGTAGTGTCTTCGAAGTCGAAGTTCAATAACCTGCGTGAAGTGATCAAGTACGCAAAGGAAAATCCGGGCAAGCTCACTTTTGCCACACCGGGTACGGGTTCCCCCATGCACATTCACATGGCTTTGTTTGAGAAGGCCGCGGGAGTGAGCTTTCTGCATGTTCCCTACAAAGGCACGGCGCCTGCGGTCACCGATTTGATAGGTGGCCAGGTCGACATGATGTTTGTCGCCACGCACACGGTAATGCCTTACGTTACCTCTGGAAAGCTCAAGGCAATTGCCGTGGCCGCACCCAAGCGCAACCCTTTGACTCCTTCTATTCCTTCATTCGCTGATGAGGGTGTGAACGACATTTCGACGCAAGCCTGGTATGGCTTCATGTTGCCGGCCAAGACTCCGCCCGAGATCAGCAAGAAACTGTATGAGGCGATTGTCGCGGCGCTGGAAAAACCGCAGATTAAGCAAGACCTCGTGAAGTTCGGCCTCGATGTACGTCCGTCGACAACGCAGGAAATGCGCGAGATCGTCCGCAGCGAACATGATCGTTACGCCGCCATCATCAAGGAAAACCGCATCGTCTCCGAGTAATGAGCAGCTTAGCTCAGGGACTGAAGTGATGCTGTCGACTATAGGAGTAAGACATTGAGTACCCAGGAAAAGAACGAATTTTCAGGACTGCCCGTTGTTGTGGTGGGCGGGCACTTTGGAACTGGACCAGCAGTGGTCAAGGCCTTTGTGGAAAGAGGCGCGCGCGTTGCAGTCGGCGTGTTCGACACGGGTGCTGATGCCAAGCCTGAGGTTTTCCCCGGCGCTGCCAACCTTCCCGTGAGCCTGGATAGCAGTGCATCTATCGTGGATTTTTTTGATCGATGCGAGAAGCAGATCGGTGACCCTGGCGTCGTTATTATGGTGGCTCCTCCGGTGAAAACAGCCGATGTACTGAGCATTCCGGAGAGCGTCTTCAGGACCGTCGTCAACGCGGAACTGATCGGTCCCATGTTGTGCCTGCAGGAAGCGGGGAGGCGTATGGTCAAGCGTGGCGGCGGCCGCTTGATTTCCTTCTCCTCGATGTCGGGCAAAACCGGCGTGCATCCCCACGTGGCTCCGTACGCTGCCGCCAAAGGTGGCTTGATCACCTTCTCGCGCGTGTTAGCGGCGGAGTTGGCACCGACGGGCGTCACCGTGAACGTGATCGCCACCGCGTTGTTCGACGTTCAGGTTGCAGCCATGGCCGACACATCGCAGGTTGTCAAAGGCATACCGGTCGGCCGTGTCGGAAAATCTCGCGAGGCGGCTCATGCAGCCTTATTTCTTGCGTCGCAAGATGCCGGCTATGTGACAGGCGAAACCATGAATCTATCGGGTGGCCGTTTCATGGATTAAGGCGCACTGCGCTCACGAAAAATCGGCGCAGCTCGATGCACTGCGCTTGTCGCTTCATCGTATGAGAGTTGTCATGTCACAGAATGCGTGGGAAAGCACGGCAGGATCGGCCAAACAGGAAGATGCTGATGCCTTGGTTCTGCAGACCCAGAAGAAGTTTCGAGTACATACGCGAGCCTATACCGATCCCTCTGTTTTCACGGCCGAAATGGATCGGGTGTTTTCCAAAACATGGGTGTATATCGCCCATGAAAGCGAGATACCCGGTATAGGCGATTTCAAGACCAGCCACGTCGGCTTGCAGCCGGTGATCGTCAGCCGGGGAACGGACGAGCAAGTCAAGGTTTTCATCAATCGTTGCGTGCACCGCGGTGCGGTCGTCTGTCGTGAGCCCCGAGGGAACACGCAGGAATTCAACTGCCCCTATCACGGTTGGGTATACGGTATCGATGGAAAGCTGCTAGCCGTGTCGGAACGTAAGGAGCCCGGAGGGTATGCGGACGATTTCGAGCAGCCCGAGGGTTTGTTCAGGCTGCCTCGGGTGGAAACCTATCGCGGCTTTATCTTCGGCAGTCTTAACGCCGATGCCCCCGATTTATTGCAGTTCCTGGGGCACGCCAAAACCGTTATTGATCGCAAATTGAATTTGTCGCCTAGCGGTGAAATTGTGTTGCGCTCGAAACCCTTCGTTGTTCGCTACCAGGGAAACTGGAAGTTTCAGGCGGAGAACATCGTCGATGCCTACCATTTTCTGCATACGCATAAGGGCTTTGTCCAACTCCAGGCGAAGTTCGGCGACACCACCGGTGATTTCGGTGTGCACAAAGGCGGCTCCGTCAAAGAAATGCGCAAATTGAGATTCCTGGGGCATACGTGGAACTGCGAATTTGGTCACGGTATCTTAGAGAACCCGTCCAATAGCGTTGACGAGTACTTGAGCGGAGAGTTCTCCGAGTTCTATCAGTCGCTGCAAAACCAGCACGGCGCGGATGAGCTTGCCTGGATCTGCGGTAAGGGAGCGGCGTCGATTTTCCCCAATCTGGGATTGATCCATCAGCAGGTCAGGACATGGCGGCCGATAGCACCCGATGTGACTGAAGTCTCTATTTACCCCTACGAATTGAAGGACGCGCCGCAGGCGTTTAACGAAGGTATGTTGCGCAGCCAGGAACGCTTCTATGGTCCTGCCGGCCATGGCGCGGCTGACGATGTCGATATCTTTGCCCGCAATCAACAGGGCTTGGCCGGAAACTCGGTGGACTGGCTGATCCTGGAGCGCGGATTGGCGACCGATGTGGCGGAGGGCGGCGACTATCGCGGCTTGCCCGCCAGCGAAGCGCCCCAGCGCGGCTTGTGGCGGGAATGGGCCCGCTTGATGTCTGCTTGAGGCAATGACGATGACACTACCCCCCGACACCGAGCTCCAAACCTTGACGCTGACACGAGCGCAGGCAGAGGACTTCCTGATCTACGAAGCCCATCTGCTGGATACGCGCAAGCTCGAACCCTGGCTGCAGTTGTTCACCGCCGATGGGCTCTACTGGGCGCCCATCGACCCGGATGACGATGTCAGCTCACATGTATCGCTGATCTATGACACTACGCCACGGCGCGAAGAGCGTGTGCATCACCTTCTGCACAATGTCTTTCCCGCGCAATCCCCGCTCTCGCGTACCTTGCACTGCATTTCCAATGTGATGGTCATGACGGAAACGGATTGTATTCGGCTCATTTCCAGCCAAGTCATCTATGAAATGCGTACCGGCGATTTCACCCAGGTCGGCCTGGGAGACGTCCGGCCACTGGTTGCACAGGTAGAGCACACTTTAAAACCGGTAGCTGGGGAATTGAAGATCGCATGCAAGAAAATTCTGCTGATCAATCGCGACACCTGGCACGGCAACCTTACCTTCATTATCTAAACTGACCATGAAACTTCTACGATATGGCCCCCCGGGGCAGGAGCGCCCTGGCTTGCTCGACAAGCAGGGCCGCATTCGGGATCTCAGCGCTATTGTTTCCGATCTCGACCAAGACGTACTTGCCCCCGCGGGTCTTGCTGCGCTACGTCAGCTAGACCCGGCTACCTTGCCTCTTATCGCCGAAGGCACACGACTCGGCGTGCCGGTCGCGCACGTGGGGAAATTCATTGCCATTGGATTGAACTTCAGCGACCACGCAAAAGAAGCAGGCATGGCGGTACCAGAGGAACCGGTCGTTTTTATGAAGGCGAACTCGTGTTTGAATGGGCCCGATGACGATATCGTCAAACCGCGCAAATCGACGAAGCTGGATTGGGAAGTGGAGCTCGGTATCGTCATTGGTACGACAGCCCGCTCGGTTTCCGAAGCGCAAGCCCTCGACTTCGTGGCCGGCTACTGCCTGGTGAACGACGTGTCGGAACGCGCCTATCAGTTGGAGCGTGGCGGCACCTGGGACAAGGGCAAGAGCTTCGACACCTTCGGCCCCGTCGGCCCTTATCTGGTGACGCCGGATGACGTCGGCGATGTCGGGCGGCTTTCCATGTGGCTGGACGTGAACGGGGTTCGCATGCAGGAAGGCAACACCGAGACGATGATATTCGACTGCGCTCGCCTAGTCAGCTATGTCAGTGAAGTCATGACCTTGATGCCGGGCGATATCATCACCACGGGTACGCCTCCGGGTGTGGGCATGGGCAAGCAACCACCCCGTTTCTTGGAGGTGGGTGATGTCATTACCTTGGGCATAGACGGTCTGGGCCAGCAGCGGCAGCGTGTCGTGGCGTATCGAAGCTAGCAAAGGTTCTTGCTGGCGACATGTGCGTTGTGTCGCCTGCTTCTGCGGCTGCAAGCGGATCATTGCAGAAGGCCATCGTCTGGGCTGGACAAGCTCTGATAGGCAACAGCCTGAGTGCAGCGCACTCAGGCTTAGAGTGCGACCACCTTGGTGTGGTTCATGCAGTGTGCGGTGATCTTGTAGATAAAAATAAAATACGCAAGCCCGAAGGTGATGAGCGATAGCAGCGCCCATATAACGACGTTGCCCAGAATGCTGGCGAAGTCGATCGTACATTCCAGGCGACCGACTTTATTTCCGCTGTCATCAAACACATACGATTTACTGATGATGAAGCGCTGCATGTAGTAAGGAAAAACGAATAGCGCCAGGCCGAAGGTGACGAAGGTGAGCACTATCCATAGCAAGCCGTGCCCGAGGATGTCTAACACGGTGAGTTCGGACTTGATGTTTAGTTGATTCATGAGGATGGAGCGTAGTTAAGGGAAGTGGCGCTGCGCGTGAAGTGTTGCGCAAGGCAGAAGGAAAAACAAGTAGCTTGTGCGAACCTGCTGTTCGAGTCGCCAGGCTTTGAGCTGGTCAATGACAGGAATTCCTTGTGCAATATTCCTGTCTTCATTTGCAGTCAAACTGGGGAATAGTCGCAACTATGCGATGGCGGCATGGATGTCCTTTGGCAGGACCGATTCCTTGGAGCACTACATATGAAAGCCCCGACTGCAGAGCCTTTGAACGACAAGCGCGTGGAATCGTCGACGAGAAGCTGGAAAGTGCCAGCGATGAAGCTTACGCCCGCAATGGCCTTGGCGATGGCAAGAGCCCGGGAAGTTCAACCGCCCACCAGCGCATTGGTCGGGAAAGTGGGACCAGTCTGGGGCACCGGCTCTTCCAGTA
>JBEBXA010000146.1:0-8262 GCA_040391825.1 Pigmentiphaga sp. | reverse complement strand
CGGGTGGATCGCCCGCGCGGCTATCGTGATTTCCTCGTACCAGCGTACAAGCCAACCCGGGATGACGCTGCCGCCAGGCATGCAAAACCTTCAAGGTTGCTGGCGCCTGCGACTGCGGCGCGTGAAAGAAGTCCCCAAGAAAAATCACCTCATCCGCAGGCCAAGTGGCCAACAAGGCATCGAGCATCCTGACGTTGTCGCTCGTGGTGCCGGCCGGAACCGGTTGGCCCTGGGCGCGATAGGCCGCCGCCTTGCCGAAATGCACGTCAGCCAGCAGCAGACATTTACGGGCTGGCCACCACACCGCGTGCTCGGGCAACAGCCACAGGATTTCGTCGCCACACGAAACCGGCAGATAGGCGCGGTTCATCAACTTCCTCGCTTACTTTGGCGCCGGCCGCCGGCGAGCTGGGCGGGGCTGATTTTGTCCGCCGCGGTCTCTAGTTCTTTCACCATGCGGGCGATGCGTACCGCCAAGGATTCATTCGACATTTTTTCGCGAAAGCGCTCCACCATCAATGGAAACGAAAAAGGGGTGTAGCGCTTCAAGTTGCGCAATACCAATTCGCGTTGCCGCATATCGCGCAAAGCATGCGACAAGCGATCAATATCGAGTTCCTGGCTCAGCACTTCTTGCTCAGCCTGCGACAACAACAGGTTTTCCGGATCGTATTTGCGAAAGACTTCATAGAACAAGCCCGAAGAAGCCTGGACCTGGCGCGTGCTTTTATGCGCGCCCGGATAGCCTTGAAACACCAGGCCGGAGACCCGCGCAATTTCACGAAAGCGTCGCTGCGCGAGTTCTCCCGCGTTCAAACTGGCGAGCACTTCTTCCAGTAAAGTGGAAGTGTCGGCGGGATCCTCCCCGCTGTGTTGACCCGCACGGCTGCTCAAGCCCAGCACCCGAGGTAAATGCACAGACCAGTCGATATCCGTATGGGACAACAGCTCCAGGCCATAGTCGTTCACGGCCATGGAAAACGTGGCGGGCTCGATGCGGCTGAAACGCCAAGCCAGCAAACCCGCCAGGCCAAGATGAACATGACGGCCGGCAAATGGATAAAGAAAAAGATGACGGCCTTCGCGCGAACGCAAGGTCTCTGCCAGCAAGCTCGTGCGTGTCGGCAAGGCCGACCATGCCTGTTGAATGCGTAGCAATGGCTGTGCCGCCTGTAACTCAGCACTGTCGAAACAACCTTGCGAAGCTTGCTCAAGTTGCGCCACCACAGCATTGGCCAAAGTCGATGACAAAGGCATGGTGCCGCCATTCCAACGCGGCACGGCAGGCTTGCCGGCGGTCGCGCGGCGCACGAAGGCTGTCATGTCATGAATGCGGACCAGTTCCAGCACCCGCCCTCCGAACAAGAAGCAATCACCCGGCTTGAGTCTTGCAAGAAAGCTTTCCTCTATGGACCCCAAGCGCGCTCCGCCGCCCCTCCCGCCCCAGAAACGAACCTGCAGATTGGCGTCGCTGACTATGGTGCCGATACTCATGCGATGCCGGCGCGCCAATCTTGCGTCTGGCACGCGCCAAACGCCGTCCTCATCGGGAACGACTCGCTTGTAGTCCGGATAGGCTGCCAATGAAGCCCCTCCTTGCCGCACGAAATCCAGACACCAGGACCATTCCTGTTGGCTAAGCTTGGCGTATGAAAATGCGCCGCGCACTTCCGCGTAGAGCTCATCCGGTCTAAACCCCCCGCCCAGCGCAATCGTGACCAAATGCTGCACCAACACGTCCAGGGGCCTGCCGGGGATGTCGCGCGCTTCAAGCTGACCATTTGCCACCGCTTGGCGGGCAGCCGCCCCTTCTATCACTTCCATGCTGTGGGTGGGCACCAGCGTAATGCGCGATGCCCGACTGGGCGCATGCCCAGATCGCCCGGCCCGCTGCAGCAAACGCGCCACGCCCTTGGCTGAACCGATCTGCAACACCCTTTCCACCGGCAGAAAGTCCACGCCCAGATCCAGGCTGGAAGTACACACCACTGCTTTCAATGCACCGGCCTTCAGGCCCGCCTCGACCCACTCACGAATCTTTCTGTCCAGAGAGCCATGATGCAAAGCAATCAAACCGGCCCAGTCCGGCCGATGATCAAGCAAGGCCTGGTACCAGAGTTCGGATTGCGACCGGGTATTGGTAAAGACCAAGGTGGTCGCGTGCTGCTCTATCTCGTGGATGACCTTAGGCAACATTGAAAGCCCTAGATGTCCCGCCCAGGGAAATCGTTCAATGGCGTCAGGTAAAAGCGTGTCCACCTGATTGATCTTGGGTTCCTGCCCACGCAGCAACCTGCCCCCCGGCCGTGCCAACAGCGCTGCCATAGCCTGCTCGACATTACCCAAGGTCGCGGACAAGCCCCATACCGACAGCGCCGGATGCCATCGGCGCAGACGCGCCAAAGCAAGCTGGACCTGCACCCCGCGCTTATTACCCAACAACTCATGCCACTCATCAATCACCACCATACGCACCGAAGACAGCAGGTTCTGCGCATCGGCCTGCGCCAATAGCAAACTCAGACTTTCAGGCGTGGTGATAAGCGCCGTAGGCAGGCGGCGCATTTGCGCCGAACGCTCGGCACTGCTGGTGTCGCCGGTCCGCATGCCCAGCGTCCACTGTGGCGCCAGGACTTGCTGTGAGACCTGCAATGCCTTGAAAGTATCGGCGGCCAAGGCCCGCATCGGTGTAATCCACAATACCGTCAAGGGCGGGCCGACGGCTTTGCCGCGGCGCTTGGGCAAAGGTGGATTCCCTTTACCGCTTGCTCGCGCATAGGCCAGCAAAGCACCCAACCAAACCGCATAGGTCTTGCCCGCGCCGGTCGTGGCGTGCAGCAGGCCGGATTCACCCGCGGCAATCGCTTTCCAGGCTTCGCGCTGAAACGAAAAAGGCTTCCAGCCCTGGCTGCGAAACCATGCCGTCAATGCTGTCGTCGGCTTGCCACGGCCAGCAGCCCCGCTCAACACAGGTGAAGGATGAATTGCTGCGGTATCTTCCTTCATGTCCCGCGCCTCTGCCTTTGCGCCCTCGGCGGGTATCGGCTTCATGCAGGCAGCAGCGCGGATAAAGTCGCGAGGGTATCGGCCTCTTCCACCGGCTTATCCTGACGCCATCGCAACATGCGGGGGAAACGCACAGCCACGCCGCTCTTGTGTCTTGCACTACGAGCAATGCCCTCGAAACCCAGTTCGAACACTAAAGAAGGCTGCACGCTGCGAACCGGCCCGAAAGACTCTACCGTGGTCTTGCGCACGATGCGATCCACCTGCCGGATTTCATCGTCGGTCAGGCCTGAATAGGCTTTCGCGAAAGGTACTAATTTTCGATCCGCTTGCCCCGACTCACCATCCCACACCGCAAAGGTGTAGTCGGTGTACAAGCTGGCGCGCCGCCCATGCCCTTTTTGCGCATAAATAAGCACGGCATCCACACTGAAGGGATCTATCTTCCACTTCCACCAGACCCCCACGTCTTTGGTGCGGCCAACACCGTAGGCGGCATCGCGCGCTTTCAGCATCATTCCCTCGACGCCCAACTGGCGCGATGATTCCCTGAGCCGCGCATAGTCCGCCCAACTTTCAGCTTGCAAGCTTGGACTCAGGCGCAAGGCGGGGCAGTCTTGGGCCGCCAGCACCGTCTCAAGCTGGGCGCGGCGCTCATCCAAAGGCCGCATACGCCAATCCTCGCCCCGGAATTCCAGCAAGTCATAAGCCAGTAGTGCGACCGGGACATTGCGCAGAATGGCGGCACCCAATGTTTTGCGCCCTATGCGTTGCTGCAGCAGCGCAAAGGGTTGCACCTTGTTATCGTTGAAAACGACGATCTCGCCATCTATGACGGTGCCGTCTGGTAGTTGCCGGCCCGCTTCGAGCAATTCGGGAAAGCGCTCCGTCAAGAGATCTTCGCCGCGGGACCAGATAGACAGGCCCTCACCGCGCTTAACCAGTTGGGCACGAATGCCATCCCATTTCCACTCGACTTGCCAAAGTGCCGGCGCGCCCAAAAGACTTTCAAAATCCTCGACGTCGGCTTGCAAGGGATGAGCAAGAAAAAAGGGATAGGGGTATGCGCCCAAGGCGCTCGGATGATCCTGCCCGGTCATCGGCGACACCAAGGCATCGAAGTCCTCACCCGATGGGACAGCCCCAAGATGGGTATAGCCGACCAAGCGCTGCGCGATCAGTTTGGCATCGACGCCGCTGAACTCGGCCAGGGTTCGTGTCACCAGCAGACGCGACACCCCTATCCGAAAACTGCCGGTGATCAGCTTGGTAAACACCAAGCTGCTCCGGCTGTCCAAGCGCCCCCATAATTCAAGCAGGCGGGGCCGCAAGGCTTCCGGCGTCGTGCCACGCAAAGGTAGCAGCGCATGCTGCATCCAGGACGCCAGACTGGCTTCGTCGGCGTGCTTTGAGTCGGGCAGTAGCAAGGCTATGGTTTCGGCAAGATCGCCAACGGCCTGGTAGCTTTCCTCGAATAGCCACGGCGCAACCCCCGCTGCTTCACAGGCGATTTCCCTCAACAAGCGTACCGGCACCAATTGGCGTGGCTTGCCACCGGCCAGAAAATACACTGCCCACGCTGCATCCGCGGCAGGTACACGTCGAAAATAATCAAGCAAAGCAGCCTGCTTGCCGCGACTCGACGTGGTGGACTCGAGCGCGCCGTACAGCTCGACGAAAGCCCTCATGCAGTACCCCCTGCCAGCGGCACCGGCGAAGCTCCGCTGTCCTCGCCAGCTTCTTCAGTGGATTGGCCTTCATCCTCGTCGCCGAATTCGGTTTCGAACGAGCAAGCCTGCAAGCCCTGTTCTTGCAGATAGCGCACCATGACTGCGACGCTGCCATGCGTCACGAACACGCGCTCGGCTTCGGTTGCGCGAATCGCCGATAGCAAGCCGGGCCAGTCGGCATGATCGGACATAACGAAACCGCGATCCACACCACGTCGCCTGCGTGCCCCGCGAATACGCATCCAGCCGCTGGCGAAAGCGTCGGAATACTCTCCGAAACGGCGCAGCCACGGGGAAGCCTGCGCCGATGGCGGTGCCAGAACCAGGGCTTGCTTAAGCACAGCCCGGTCCTTGATGTCAGTGACGCGCAAGGTCGGTGGCAAAGCGACCCCTTCCTCGCGGTAAGCGGTGTTCAGCGCTTCCATCGCGCCGTGGACGACGATGGGCCCAAGCGAAGGATCGACGCCGCTGAGTATGCGCTGGGCTTTGCCAAAGGCGTAACAGAACAGCACCGAGGCCCGGCCCGCTTGCGTATTGGCCAGCCACCAAGCGTTGATCTCGTCAAACAACGTTTGTTCGGACTGCCACCGGTAAATAGGCAGGCCGAAGGTCGACTCGGTAATGAAGGTATGGCAACGCACCGGCTCGAACGGTGCGCATGTGGCATCGGCACCGGTCTTGTAATCGCCCGACGCCACCCAAACCTCACCACGATATTCGAGCCTGACTTGCGCGGAACCCAATACATGGCCTGCTGGATGCAAGGAGACCTTTACACCATGGCGGGTAAGCGACTGACCATACTCAAGGACGTCCAGCGCAATATCGCCCAGCCGAGTCCGCAACACGCCCTCGCCGCTTGCGGCGCTCAAATAGCGCCCATGGCCCCGTCGCGCGTGGTCGGCATGGGCATGGGTAATGATGGCGTGCTCCACCGGTCGCCAGGGGTCTATGTAGAACTGTCCCTGGGGGCAATACAAACCCGCTTTGGTGGCAACGACAAGGTCCATGGATAGCCGCCGGAAGACAAAGTGGCAATGTTCCAGATATGGACCCTGACGGCTGAAAACTCAAGCTTGAACGGGCTACGGGATGCGCGAGTTGGTGAGCAGATGTGAAAACGGAGCCAGCAATGCCCTCAGGGTTGCGATCAATACCAAGGGCTGGTCCAGCATCAGGTAATGATAGGCTTGAGGCAAGGTGATCGGGCCCCGGCCCTGCTTCAGGCAGGCAACGATGCGCAGTGCATCCTCTTGACTGATGACCGTGCTGAATTCGCCGCGAATGTAGTCCACCGGGATATCCAGTTGCGACAGCAATGGTGCCGCGTCCGGCTCATGCGGCGCCGCCGGCAGGTGAGGGTCGAATTTCCATAGCCATCCATCGCCTACTTGCTTGAGCGAAAAACCGGCAATGTGCTCGACCAGATAATCATTGCCGCACGGCTGGGCGGGTGTCAGGCGATAACGTGCGCGGGCGCTGTCGTAGTCGGGATAAGGTTCAAGGCGCGGCCGCCGCGTGGCGCTGCTGCTAGGCGGGCTATCGGCGAAACGGCAAATACTGTCGATCGCGATGACATGACGGATCAGATCGGGAAAATCATGCGCCGCACGCAATGCCCGCGCACCGCCAAAGCTATGGCCAATCACGCAGGCGGGGGCCAGCCCGGCATCCTGGATCACCGCGGCAATATCGCGCGCATAAGTTTGCGCCGAATACACAGACCGAGGCGCGCTATCACCCATACCCGATAGATCTATGGCGACCACACGGAAATGGTCGACAAAATAGGGGGCGATGAAATCCCAGTAATGAGCATGGGCGCGGTAGCCATGCACGAATACCAGGCCAGGACGGCCGTCGTCCTCCATGCCCCAGGCTAGATAGTGCAGAAGCGCTCCGTCTGCCTGCACAAACCGTGACTCGCCTGCTTGCGACAAGGCTTGCCGGAACCAGGCCGGCGTCAACGCATCGGCCGGGTGGCCCGTTGCAGGCAATGGATGGCCGGGATTAGGGGGAATCATCAGTTGTCACTGATCCGCGGCTGGCCAGCACCCGCGGCAACAACCTGGGCATGACGAACGGACTGCGCGATATCGATGCGGGCCTGCCCTACCAAGGCGAGATGCCGTTCGATTGCGGCACGACGTTCGGCCAAGACCAAGCGCTTGGTAAGCCGGGTGGCAAGCAAGGAATTGGCCGCCAGCGACTGCGCCAGCTTCAAAGCTTGTGCGTAGGGATCATCGGCCACGCTATTCACCAACCCTAAGTTTTTTGCTTCATCTGCCGAGTAAGTGCGCCCGGTCAGCATGATCTCCAACGCGGCCGCTTCGCCGACTATGCCGGGCAGCGTAATGTCGCTGATACCCGACAGCATGCCGTGGGCAACCTCTGGAAAAGCCAGGCGCGCGTCGCGGCCGGCGATGCGCATATCGCAATGGATAGCCAAGGTCAGTCCGAAACCAATCACGTAACCATGCAGCGCGGCCACCACCGGCTTGGTCAATTCACGGCCTACTGTGGGAATGGCATCAGCAAGGGTTTGCGTGTCTACGGTCTGGCCGGTTTCCTTCATTTCCTTGAAATCGGACCCGGCGCAAAATGCCTTGGCGCCCGTGCCGCGCACCACAATCGCGCGCACCTCGTGCATATCTTCGGCACGCTGCCAAATATCGGCAAGCGCCTGTTTGTGCGCCACATCCAATGCATTCAAACGTTCAGGGCGATTCAGCGTAAGCACGAATACCCCGTCGCCCACTCCTTCGAATTCAACCGTCATCCGGGTCTCCTGATGAAGAATATTGCACTATGGCTGCGGGTGCCCTACCAAGCCCATTCGTCCGACGTCGTCGTTCACTGCGGCCTAAAGGGCATCGGCAATCGTAGTTTTAAGCCCATGCACAACAGCTCTTTCTCATTTTATGAAAAGTTTACATAGAGAACAACATGTGTTTATTATGAACAATTCTTGAGTTACCCAGCGATTGGGCTAGGCCCTTCCCTTTGCCTGGTCTGATCCGAACTGATCACCACCTGCCTTTGCCATGAATATCGGAACACTGCTGGAACACGCCGCCAATCAATGGCCGGACCGATGCGCGCTCATAGACGACGCGAGCGGCAAACGCTATTGCTTTCGTGAACTGGCCGAAGGGGCTTTTGGCTTCGCACGAAAGTTGTTGCTGGGTTTCGATAGCCGACCGGGTGATCGCATCGCACTCTTGGGTGACGCCAGCCCCCACTACCTGTTTGCCGATTATGGGGTCATGTGTGCAGGCCGGGTTCGCGTTTCGTTTGATCCCGCGCTCTCTTGCGAGGAACTCATGCAGCAACTGCTGGACTCCGGCGCGCGCTTGCTGCTGTTCAGCCCGGTGCATCGGGCAAGCGTTCAGGCCCTGCAATCGCAACTGGATGCTCAAGGCATCCAGGCTATACCGCTGGATTCCTTGATAGAGCTCGCTGCTGCAAACACCGCGAACACATCCATTCCTGTGCGCTGCGCCCCGGACGATATCGCCGCGTTGAA
>JBEBXA010000145.1:0-8315 GCA_040391825.1 Pigmentiphaga sp. | reverse complement strand
GGACGCGTGCGACCTTCGAACTGTTTGAAGACTGTAAACAGCACGAATGCGATCACCATCCAGACCGCGACTTTGGAGAACATATTGTTCAAGGTCGATCTCCTACTTGTATTGCCGACCGGTCGACCTGCCGGAATACCCGGCCCGATCAGACGCTAATAGCCTGATTCTACTCTTGTCCAGCCTGAGGGGCTTTGAGTCCGATGCCCACCAGGAAAGTTTCTGACGATTTGTCTCGGGAGGCTTTGGGCTTGCGCTCGACCACCCGGCGAAAAGTTTGTTTGAAACTTTGCACGATTTGGGAAAACCCGCTGCCGTGAAAAGCTTTGACGATCAACGCACCATCGGGCTTCAGATGAGCCTGGGAAAACTCCCGGGCCAAATCACAAACGTGCTGAATTCTTGCGGAATCGGCGGCCTCGACTCCAGACAAGTTGGGGGCCATATCTGAAATTACAAGATCCACAGATACGTTTCCGAGCAAAATTTCCAATTGTTTCAGGACACTGTCTTCGCGAAAATCCCCCTGGATGAATTCGACCCCTGCCACGGGTTCCATGGGAAGCAGATCCAGCGCGATAATGCGCCCCCGCACGCCTCCCCCAGGGCCTGCCAGGCGCTCGCGTACAACTTGCGACCAACTGCCGGGGGCCGAGCCCAGGTCGATCACCACATTGCCGGGTTTCAGCAGTTTTTCGGTGTCCAGGATTTCGGAAAGCTTGAACGCCGCCCGAGCTCGATAGCCCTTTTGCTGCGCAAGCTTTACATAAGGATCGTTGATATGCTGGTGCAACCAGTCTTTAGAGAACTTTTTTTTAGCCATATTTGCCCAGTTTTCTGGGTCGGTACGTATTACTGAAACACTCGAATGAGGCTAATTCGCCATACAGGCAGCTTACGCTGACGAAGAATACTGCGTTGGCGTCCAGCCTCCCGTACAATCGCGAAATGCCTGTACTTGACATCAACTCACAATTACGCAGCGCCCTGCGCGCCGCGGCCCATCCGCTCAAGCCCGTCGTCCTTATTGGCGACAAAGGGCTTTCTGACGCGGTTATGCAGGAAATCGACCGTAATCTGTCCACACATGGCCTGATCAAGGTCCGAGCCGGCGGCGAAGACCGCGCAGCTCGCGACGAACTTCTGTACAAAATCTGCGACGAGCTTGCCTGCGCGCCTGTCCATCATCTGGGCAAGGTCCTCATTCTCTTTCGACCTACCGAGCACGACCCCGACGCTAGCAGCTTGCTGAAGGCCCGCAAAGGTAGCGACGTCAGCACTCTGGGTCTGCCCAACCGCAAGGCGAACGAGCCCCACGTGCCCAAAAGGCTGGCCGCGGTCGGCAAACCCGCCCCGGAACGCCAGCGCACGGAACGCGCAGAGCGCGAACCAGGGCCGGTAACCGCCCGTGAGCGCTATTTGGGCGCCGAAGGCAGACGCACCAGACCGTCCATGCACGAGGAAACCGGTTCGCGCCGGGGAGCTGCACGCACAGAAACACCGCGTCGCAGCACCAGCGGCGGGCTCAGCTCTTCGCTGGGGGCTGCACGCAAATCGGCGGGCGGCTCTGCCAAACCACGCACAGGCAGCGCCCTTTCCTTGCGTGCCGGTGCCCGCAGCGGCACAGGCCGGCCTGCCCGGGACAGCGCTCAGCGCACCACCGCAACCAGCCGCAAACCCAGAACCGCCACCAAAAAATAAGCGACGCTGGAAACACTGTGCCATAAGCCGAAGTCCGCCCAAGCGGGCACGGCTTGGCCAGCGGCGATCAGATTGCGGCCGTAGTCCATGAAAGGCCGAACAGCAAAATACCCTAAACCGACCCCTACCCCCATCAACAACACCGTGCGCCGTCCCGCAGCGGCCAGGGGCTGGCCCCGACCCACGCGATCAAGAATCAGCAGCAATAATGCAGCAAACAGGCCTGCATAGGCCAGCAAGCGCAGCAAAGACCCGACCACGGCTGCCGCAGCCATAGGCTCCAGCATGGAAAAAAGCAGGGGCACGACCAACACCCCTATCGCCCATAACGCACCGCACCATAGCGACGCAATAAGACGAACCAGGGTTGCCGCCATCAGATATACCTGACGTCCAAAACTTCGTATTCGCGAATACCCGCTGGAGCGAGGACCTCCGCCACATCCCCCACCGACTTGCCGATCAGGGCGCGCGCAATGGGGCTGGACACCGAGATCAGGTTGGCGCGGATGTCGGCTTCCTCGTCGCCCACCACCTGGTAAGTGACTTTTTCACTGGATTCGAGATCTTCCAGATCGACGGTGGCTCCGAACACGATACGGCCCTCGGCATCAAGCGCGCTCGGGTCTATGAGTTGAGCATTCGATAGCTTGCTTTCGAGGTCCTGGATACGGCCTTCGATGAAACCTTGCTTTTCCTTGGCCGCGTCGTATTCGGCATTTTCGGACAAATCGCCCTGTGCCCGCGCATCGGCGATCGCATTGATCACAGAAGGACGCTCCACCGTTTTCAAACGGTGGAGTTCCTGCTTCAGGCGCTCGGCCCCGCGCACGGTCAGCGGAATGGCAGCCATGTTGTACTTCCTTTACGTCGAATTGAGTCCGCGGCGTTAAAAAGCGACACTCGGTCGCATCGCAGGCGGAAAGAAAAATAAAACCCCGGCTCGATCAGAACCGGGGTGATCAGCTTAGATTGTCCTGAAACTTAGGGCAAGGCGCAAGCATTGCCACGAAACTTTACGGCTTTTGAACTAAGGGAAATCCCCAGTAAACCTCAGGGCCCGCTCCTAGGCGAGCCCTCTGGACCAGCGTTTCAAACAGCTTCAGAGAGCCAGGTCGCGATGCAACTCTTGCAGCGAATAAACCTGCAAGCCCGAACCCTGACGCATGTACTGCATGCCCTCTACCGCAGCCCAGGCACCCGCGATAGTGGTGTAGTAGGTTACACGCGAAGCCAAGGCCGACGTGCGGATTGCACGAGAATCGGCGATCGCATTGCGGCGCTCCTCGACCGTGTTGATAACGAGCGAGATTTCGCCGTTCTTCATCATGTCGACGATGTTGGGGCGGCCTTCAGTGACTTTGTTGACGATACGCACCGGCACGCCCGCAGCTTCGATAGCGCCCGCAGTGCCACGCGTGGCCACCAGCGAGAACCCCAGGGCGTGCAGACCGCGCGCAACCGTCACCATTTTGCTTTTATCTTCGTCCTTGACGCTGACGAAGGCCGTACCGCCTTCCGGCAAGCCTACGCTTGCAGCAAGCTGCGATTTGACGAAAGCTTCGCCGAAACTCTTGCCTACCCCCATGACTTCGCCCGTGGACTTCATTTCGGGGCCAAGGATGGTGTCGACGCCAGGAAACTTGACGAAGGGGAACACGGCTTCCTTCACCGAGAAATACCCAGGCACGACTTCCTCGCCGACACCCTGCTCATCCAGGCTGCGGCCAGCCATGGCGCGCGCGCCAATCTTGGCCAGTTGCAGAGACGTTGCTTTGGACACGAAAGGAGCGGTGCGCGAAGCGCGCGGATTGACCTCAAGCACATAGACCGTGCCCGCCTGGATGGCAAACTGCACATTCATCAGCCCGATCACATTCAAGGCACGTGCCATGAGGGAGGTCTGGCGCTTGATTTCCTCGATCAGCTCGGACGACAAGGAATAAGGCGGCAAGCAGCAGGCCGAATCGCCTGAATGCACGCCAGCCTGTTCGATGTGCTCCATCACGCCGCCGATAAAGACACGCTTGCCATCGGACAAGCAGTCGACGTCGACTTCGATCGCGTCATTCAGGAAGCGATCAAGCAAAACGGGCGAATCATTGCTGACCTTGACGGCCTCACGCATGTAACGCTCAAGGTCCTTCTGTTCGTGCACGATTTCCATGGCGCGGCCACCCAGCACGTAGCTAGGACGAACCACAAGGGGATAGCCGATTTCCTGGGCATGCGACAAAGCTTCGGCTTCGGTGCGCGCCGTACGGTTAGGCGGCTGGCGCAAACCCAGCTTATGCAAAAGCTTCTGGAAGCGCTCGCGGTCTTCCGCAATATCGATGGATTCAGGGCTGGTGCCGATGATGGGCACGCCGTTGGCTTCAAGCGCCTTGGCCAGCTTGAGCGGTGTCTGGCCGCCGTACTGGACGATCATGCCGACAGGTTTTTCCTTATCGACGATTTCCAAGACGTCTTCCAGCGTCAACGGCTCGAAATACAAGCGATCGGAAGTGTCGTAGTCGGTAGAAACGGTTTCGGGGTTGCAGTTGACCATAATGGTCTCGAAACCGTCTTCACGCAAAGCCATGGCTGCATGCACGCAGCAGTAATCAAACTCGATACCCTGGCCGATACGGTTAGGACCGCCGCCCAGCACGATGATTTTCTTGCGGTCTGTGGGCTGGGCTTCGCACTCTTCCTCGTAGGTGGAGTACATGTACGCCGTGTGCGTCGCGAACTCGGCGGCGCAGGTATCCACCCGCTTGTACACCGGGCGAACGTCGTACTGATGGCGCAGCTTGCGCACTTCGGTTTCGGTCGTGTCCAGCAAATAGGCCAAGCGCCGGTCGGAAAACCCTTTGCGCTTGAGTTGCCAGATCGTGTTGCGATCAAGGTCGGCCAGCGTCTTCTTTTCAAGCGCCAGCTCGACGTCGACGATTTCCTTGATCTGCGCCAGGAACCAGGGGTCGATATGCGTCAGGGCATGGACTTCCTCCAGCGAAAATCCTTGCGCAAAAGCATCGCCTACATACCAGATACGTTCGGGGCCGGGCTCACCCAGCTCGACTTCGATGCGCTCTCGATCGGTGGTCTTCTGGTTCAAGCCGTCGACCCCCACCTCCAGACCGCGCAGGGCTTTCTGGAACGACTCCTGGAAAGTGCGGCCAATGGCCATGACTTCCCCCACCGATTTCATCTGGGTGGTCAGGTGCGAATCGGTTTGCGGAAATTTCTCGAAAGCAAAGCGCGGCACCTTGGTCACGACATAGTCGATGGAAGGCTCGAACGAAGCAGGAGTGGCACCGCCGGTAATGTCGTTGCGCAGCTCATCCAGCGTATAACCGACAGCCAGTTTTGCGGCGATCTTGGCGATCGGGAAACCGGTAGCCTTGGAAGCCAGGGCCGACGAACGGGACACCCGCGGATTCATCTCGATGACGATCATGCGGCCGTTGGCGGGATTGACCGCGAACTGAACGTTGGAGCCGCCGGTATCGACGCCGATCTCGCGCAACACCGCGATCGAGGCATTGCGCATCAACTGATATTCTTTATCGGTCAATGTCTGGGCTGGCGCCACCGTAATGGAGTCGCCGGTATGGATACCCATGGGGTCCAGATTCTCGATCGAACACACGATAATGCAGTTGTCGGCGCGATCCCGCACGACTTCCATTTCGAATTCTTTCCAGCCAACCAACGACTCTTCGATCAGCAGTTCACTGGTGGGCGATGCCTCCAGGCCGCGACGGCAGATGGTTTCGAACTCTTCAGAGTTGTAAGCAATACCGCCGCCCGTGCCGCCCAAGGTAAAGCTGGGGCGAATGACCACGGGAAAACCGACCGTACCGGTGATCTCGGCGATCTGGCGCTGCATCGCCCAGGCCTCGTCCATGGTGTGCGCCACACCCGACTTGGCGGACTCCAGACCGATGCTGGTCATGGCTTCCTTGAACTTCTGGCGGTCTTCCGCCTTTTCAATGGCGTGCGCATTGGCGCCGATCAACTCGACTCCGTACTTGGCCAGCACCCCGTGCTTGTCAAGATCGAGCGCGCAGTTCAGCGCAGTCTGGCCGCCCATGGTGGGCAACAAGGCGTCGGGGCGTTCTTTTTCGATGATTTTCTCGACGACCTGCCAGGTGATGGGCTCGATGTAGGTGACATCGGCCGTTTCCGGATCAGTCATGATCGTCGCCGGATTGCTGTTGACCAGCACGACCCGGTATCCCTCGTCCTTCAGCGCCTTGCAGGCCTGGGCTCCGGAATAATCGAACTCGCAAGCCTGACCGATGACAATCGGGCCGGCTCCGATGATGAGTATGCTTTTGATATCTGTACGCTTAGGCATAACGCAACTTAACCTTGTTTCTTGCTGTTTTGCATCAGTTGGGCGAAGCGCTCGAACAACACGACGATGTCGTGGGGTCCGGGACTGGCTTCAGGGTGCCCTTGGAAGCAGAATGCAGGCTGATCCGTCAGTTCGAATCCTTGCAGCGAGCCATCGAATAGCGACACGTGCGTGACGCGCGCATTGGCCGGCAAAGTTTCGGGATCAACCGCGAAGCCATGGTTCTGGCTGGTGATGTACACACGGCCGGAAACCACATCCTTGACCGGGTGGTTGGCGCCGTGGTGGCCGAGCTTCATCTTGAGCGTTTTGGCGCCCAAGGCCAAGCCCATCAACTGCTGCCCCAAGCAGATGCCAAACAACGGGATCTTGCGCTCAAGGAAGACGCGGATAGCCGCAATGGCGTAGTCGCAAGGTTCGGGGTCGCCGGGGCCGTTAGCCAGGAAGACCCCATCAGGGTTCAAGGCGAGCACGTCAGCCGCAGCCGTTTGGGCCGGCACCACAGTCACCCTGCAGCCGTTGGCCACCAGCAAACGCAGGATATTGAGCTTCACGCCGAAATCGTAAGCCACCACATGAAAGCGGGAGTCGGTGGGCGCAGCGTGCCCCTCGCCCAGCTTCCAGATGCTTTCGGTCCAGTCATAGCTTTTTTCGACGGACACGACCTTGGCCAGGTCCAAGCCGCTCATGCCAGGAAATTCACGCGCCAGGCGCAGCGCCTCCTGCTCGTCGTCGCCAACGTAAATGCACCCGCTTTGAGCACCTTGTTCGCGCAGGATGCGCGTCAGCTTGCGGGTATCGATACCCGCTATGCCAACCACGCCCTGTTCGGTCAGGAACGCCGATAAGGAGTGTTGAGAACGAAAGTTGGAAACGACCAGGGAGTAGTCGCGTACGACCAGGCCCGCGGCATGTATCCTGGAGGCTTCATCATCCTCGGAATTGATACCGGTGTTTCCGATATGAGGATAAGTCAGCGTAACGATCTGGCGGCTATAGCTGGGATCTGTAATTATCTCCTGGTAGCCTGTGATCGCTGTATTGAAGACGACTTCGCCCACTGTATGACCAGGCGCACCGATGGACACGCCACGAAAAATCGTACCGTCGGCAAGGGCTAGTATGGCGGGGGTAGTCTCGGGAAAGAGAGACGGCAACAAGAGAAGATCTCCGAGTCGAGGCCTCCCTGAAGGACGCCAGAAGGCGCAGCCAGACAGTTTCCTGCGGAAACCCGGCGCGCTGAGGGTAGCGTGAGATTAGGGAGGCGTGAAATGTGAACGTCAAACCTTACGATTATAACTGATAGATCAATGCTTTACGGAGGAAATGTGTCTAACCTGCTTGAATCCTTGCGCCGGCACACGATTGTCGTAGCCGATACGGGCGATTTCGAGGCCATGCGGGCATTCCGGCCCACCGATGCCACGACCAACCCATCGCTGATCCTGAAAGCCGTCCAAAAAGACGCCTACCGTCCCTTGCTGGAACGTGTCGTACGCGATCACAAACAGGAATCGGCGGCCCAGATCATGGACCGGCTGCTGGTGGCGTTTGGCACCGAGATCCTTGGCATCGTCCCGGGACGGGTGTCGACCGAAGTCGACGCACGACTCTCCTTCGACGTCCGGGCGACCATTGAGCGCGCGCGAACCATTATCTCCTGGTACGAAGCCGCGGGCATCCCGCGTGAGCGCATCCTGATCAAGATCGCCTCCACCTGGGAAGGTATCCAGGCTGCCCGCATCCTGCAGTCCGAGAACATCCGCTGCAATATGACCCTGCTGTTTACTCTGATCCAGGCAGTTGCCTGCGCCGATGCGGGCGTGCAACTGATTTCACCCTTCGTCGGGCGGATCTATGATTGGCACAAGAAGTCGCTGGGCACGCAATGGGACGAAAACCGTTACAGCGGCGCCGACGACCCGGGCGTGCAATCGGTCACTCGCATTTATGAGTATTACAAGAAATTCGGCATTGATACGGAAATCATGGGCGCGAGTTTCCGCAATGCGGGGCAAATAGTGGCACTGGCGGGTTGCGATCTGCTTACGATCAGCCCGGAGTTGCTGAGTACGCTGGAGGCTACCCAAGGGGAGGCACCGGCCCTTCTTACCCCCGCGCTTGCCCACCTATCCAATGTGGACCGCATCAACGCAGAAGAAGGTTTATTCCGAGTACAGTTGAACGCCGATGCCATGGGCACGGAAAAATTGGCGGAAGGCATACGTTTGTTTTCAGCCGACGCGGCCAAGCTGGACACATTGATTGCGGC
>JBEBXA010000144.1:0-8449 GCA_040391825.1 Pigmentiphaga sp. | reverse complement strand
CTTCAGTATCGTCGGTAGATCTGCGCTCTACCCAGTGTGAAGACTCTTCCCTGAATCCACTGGACTTCAAGCTGCCTATACATGAAGAGTTCTATTTCAAGATCTCCTATACGGCTCCTGCAATCTTCCGCATCTCCATGGTTGCCGCCGCCATGCAGATTGTTTCACGTGGAACATGCCGCTCTCTAGGTTTACCTCTTTCTGCTGTCACCAGAAGCCAAAACCTGAGGTATATAGTTCTAATCGGCCACGCAAAAGGCCTGCCATCGTTAAGCGAATCAACAAAACCACCCCAATTATTGATTGAACGCTAGCTAAAACGAAAGGTTCTAACCTGTAAGGGTCGGATCGGGCCAGCTTCAAGAATTGGGTGTATGAGGCGGGTGTAGCGGACTTATTCGGAAGCCAATCCCGCGGACGCGATACTCAGCCAACCATATGCCGCCCTTCAGAAAGCGGTTGGAAGCCCTTGGTGCTAACAGTTCAGGCGATGAAATAGCATCCTGCCTTGCTAACGGCGCCACAGGAGTTAGAGCGCGTCAGCAAGCCTTAACGGCAGCTTAGCCCTAGCGCTATTAAACGAAGGAAGACAGGCGGCAAGGCCGCACAGCCATCCCGTCTACGCATAAGGGGTGTTTTCATCCAGACTAACTTTACGGTACCGCGGCCTGCATTGCGCATGGCTGAGTGACGCCTTGGCATTTCGTAGTTAGGGCTGAGGTCTATTAAGACGCGTGCAGCGCGCAATTCAGCGCTATAGGGGCGCCTGTAGGCCATCAGTTTTAATACCCGAGAGTCGATCGACGCTGCCAAGACGGCGGTATGGCGGACTTCCAAGGCTTATCTATGCCGCTGGCTTTCCAGTTATCTAGCGCCCTTTTAGTCGGTGAATAAGATGAACCGGCTTAAGAAAAGGCGTGGGTTTCCGTCGAGACAAGGTAAATTTCACGGACGATCAGGTTCGTTCGTGCACGCATCTTCGGGACTCCAGTCTCCCTGCCCCCAAAGCTACCCGTGCATAAGTCATTTACCAAATCCTTGCTCGGGCGCGGCAAGCTTTCTGAATGAAAGTGGATTTATCAATCTAAGTTGAGCTATCGAAATAGGTTTTTTATTACTTCACTGCTTATTATCTTGATGAAAAAGCCTGAGGTTTTCTAAGAACTAACTCACAGAAAATAAATATTTTGTTACGTTTTCTAATCGATTTTTTAGCCCATACCTGGGCATAGGCCTAGAATTTTCATTTTTTCCGCAGAAATTCTAATTTTTCAAGGCAAGGTTCTCTGTGTCCAATGTTTCACGTGAAACATTGGACACAGAGATTACTCAATCAAGCCAAGAACCGATCACCAAGCGAGAACTCTTGCTGCGCCGAAACGACCACCGACAAAAATACGGAAAAGATAAGCCGCAGGCTCGGATCCTCGACCTTCATCGTGCAGTTCGTTCTTCTCCCTAAACACTCCATGACTGACTCCAAATCTCCTGTCTATCTCGGAGCGCCCCTCTGATTTTTTTGGTGCAGATGTAATGACGCAGCGAAACCCGGCCAGCTTAAACTGGCTAAAGCATATGTCTGACCAGGGGATCTCGTTGCGAGTGTTTGGTGAAGACGCCGATGGCAATAGAACACCATCCAGTCACCAATCACCATGCTCGCTTGCTGCAAGGTCTCGAGGCGATGCCGATGCGCCCTGCGCTTTCAATGTTCTAGTCACGCGCGCCGGCATGCCGTCTGCCGCGGGCAATACGGAGTGATGAGCTCTACTGCAAGCCATAGCTGCGGACCAGTGCCCTGTAGTCTGTGTAAAACCAAGCCATTGCCGAACCTCATCAAGAATAGGTTGGTAGCCGACCCAGCGTGCCGAACCGTGCAATCAGGACATCCTCCAGAGCGCTGCTGGCATTGCCTGCACTTCACTGGCTGTCTCCCATGCCTACGGCGCAAAGACTGCATTGATAGAAAGTGAGCGCAAGTTGAAACACTCATTCCCATGGTGTTTCACGCGGAACGAGCGCTAAACATATAACAGCTAACTTGGGGCTTCAATCATGCAGCGACGAAAATAACTTTGTGAATTCCAAAGCCGAGAGCCAATAGGGCGAATATTCTCTGGGCAAAAATTGCCGGATATGAAGCAATATTGGATGATTCACCCCTAGCATCGAGAAAGATCATCGTGGCACAGCTTTCAACTAGCTCAACTAGCAGACTTCTATCTTTTACCGCTGCGAGATAAAACTATTGAGAATATACGAATGATTATCATTTACATATAAATATATTCTGAGGCGAAAACATACCAAAAGCCTCCCTCAACACATCAGCCTCAGACACCAAACTCAAATTTTCGAGATCATCCCCTCCACTGCGCTCATTGGGCCTGCCCAAATAAAAATCCCCTGGCAGCGAAAACCGCCAAGGGATCGTGAAGCAAATAGCCATCCAACAGTTTTAACGGGCAATCTAGGGGGTTTTCAGCCTAAACCAAGGCCCTAAGGGCCTCGATGCAAACAAACGCCCTGAGCGCCCTCTTTCAACCTAAACCCCAAGGTAGCTGGAATCAGGCCGCTAGCCTCTCGCGCAGTTTGCGCTTGACCTCAACCAACTCCGTAGGCAAGCCGTTCTTGAGCAGATCAAACAGTTCATCATGCAGCACCAGCTCTCGTTCCCAAGCCTCGGTTTCGATTGCGGTGATTTGCTTGAACTGTTCAGAACTGAACTTCAGGCCATCCCAGCTCAGATCTTCGTAGTTGGGGCTTATTCCAAACACGTTATCGACGCCATTGGCCTTGCCGTCCAACCGCTCCAGCATCCACTTGAGCACTCGCATGTTTTCGCCAAAACCAGGCCACACAAACTTGCCGTTCTCGTCAGTACGGAACCAGTTCACGCAGAAAATGCCGGGCAAACGGGCGCCCGAGGCTTCCAGCTTGGCGCCCAGTTCGAGCCAGTGCGAAAAATACTCGCTCATGTTGTAGCCGCAGAAGGGCAGCATCGCGAACGGATCACGACGTACCACGCCCTGCTTACCAACGGCGGCGGCGGTGGTTTCCGAGCCCATGGTCGCGGCCATGTACACGCCTTCCGTCCAGTTACGCGCTTGGGTAACCAGCGGAACCGTAGTGGAACGCCGGCCGCCGAACATGAAAGCGTCGATGGCCACGCCAGCAGGATTGTCCCACTCGGAATCGATAACCGGATTTTGCTCAGCAGCGACCGTGAACCGCGCATTGGGATGCGCAGCCTTACGTCCGGTGGCCTTGCCGATTTCCGGCGTCCAGTCCTGCCCTTGCCAGTCGATGCAATGCGCGGGCGCATCGCTCATTCCTTCCCACCACACATCGTTATCGTCAGTCAGCGCAACGTTGGTGAACAATACATTTTCACGCAGGGAAGCCATGCAGTTGTAGTTGGTCTTCTCGTTGGTGCCCGGAGCCACGCCGAAATATCCGGCTTCGGGATTGATCGCACGCAGCCGACCGTCGGGACCGGGCTTGATCCAGGCAATATCGTCGCCAATAGTGGTGACCTTCCAGCCGGGCAAAGAGGCAGGGGGAATCAACATTGCAAAGTTGGTCTTTCCGCATGCCGAGGGGAAAGCCGCACCGACGTGCATCTTGCGCCCATCAGGGGAAGTTACGCCCAAAATAAGCATATGTTCGGCCAACCAGCCCTGATCACGCCCCATTTTGGAGGCAATTCGCAGCGCCAGGCATTTCTTTCCAAGCAATGCGTTGCCACCGTATCCCGACCCGAAAGACCAGATTTCACGGGTTTCGGGGTAGTGGACGATGTATTTGGTGTCGTTGCAAGGCCAGGCCACGTCCGCCTCGCCTTCGCTGAGCGGCTTGCCGACGGTATGCACGCACGGCACGAACTCGCCGTCAGCGCCCAGCACGTCGTAAACCTTGCGGCCCATGCGCGTCATAATCCGCATATTGGCCACCACATACGGCGAATCGGAAAGCTCTACGCCGATATGGGCGATGGGCGACCCCAGCGGTCCCATGGAAAACGGGATCACGTACAGGGTGCGGCCACGCATGGCACCTGCAAACAGGCCATCCAGCGTGCTACGCATAGCGGCCGGCGCCATCCAGTTATTGGTCGGACCGGCGTCTTCTTCGCGCTCCGAGCAAATAAAGGTACGGTCCTCTACCCGCGCCACGTCAGACGGATCTGACCAGGCCAGGTAGGAATTGGGTCGCTTGACCGGATTCAAACGCCGCAACGTACCTGCCTCGACCATCTGCGCGCACAAGCGATCGTATTCTTCCTGGGAGCCGTCGCACCATTCGATACGATCCGGCTGGGTCAGCTCGGCCACCTGGCTTACCCAGGACTTGAGCGCTTCATGACGAACCCACTCAGGCGCATTAAGCGCCGGCAAACGATAGGTAGTGGGTGCGGCAGACTGAGGCATGGCATTCATGGCGAAAGGTTCTCCTGGGCGCATATCGCGCCTGAAAATTTTTATAGCCCGGTGAGCACCGATTGGCTCAGAGGAATTGACTAATATACCGCAGCCTGGGTCGTGCAAGGCAAGCGGGTAAACGGCAGTTACTCTCAAGCCCTACCTCAACCCGAGCAGCTGGTCTACCATTGCGCAACTCCCGAGGAACTTCCCATGCGCATAACGATTCTGGATGATTACCAAGACGCGGTCCGCAAGCTTGATTGCTTTTCTTTGCTGGAAGGCCATGAAATCAAGGTCTACAACAATACGGTCAAAGGGCTAGGGCAACTGGCCGTAAGATTGCGCGACACGGAAGCCCTGGTGCTGATCCGGGAAAGAACCGCTATTACACGAGCCCTGCTGGACAAGCTGCCCCAGTTGAAGCTGATCGCCCAAACCGGTCGAGCCGGATCGCATATTGACCTGGCCGCCTGCACCGAACGCGGCGTCGCTGTTGCGCAAGGAGTCGGTTCTCCTATTGCCCCGGCCGAGTTGACGTGGGCGCTCATTATGGCCTCAATGCGGCGTATTCCTCAATATGCAGCAAATCTGAAGCACGGCGCCTGGCAGCAATCCGGAATGAAGGCCTCGTCCATGCCCTCCAACTTCGGGCTGGGCCGCACGCTGCACGGCAGAACCCTGGGTTTGTTCGGCTACGGCAAAATCGGCAAGCTGATTGCGGGATACGCCCAAGCTTTCAATATGAAAGTCGTGGTGTGGGGACGGCCATCCACTACGGATCGCGCACGCGCCGACGGCCTGGAAACTGCTGTCAGCAAAGAAGCTTTTTTTGAAGAATGCGACATTGTCTCGCTGCTGTTGAAGCTAAGCGATGAAACCCGGTCTATCGTGACGTTGGCAGACCTGGAGCGGATGGGGCCCCACGCCTTGCTGGTGAATACCTCCAGGGCCGAACTGATCGAGCCCGATGCCCTGGTTACAGCGCTGAACCAAGGCAGACCCGGTCTGGCCGCCATCGATGTTTTCGAATCCGAACCCATCCTCCAAGGCCACCCATTGCTACGCATGGAAAACGTTTTGTGCACGCCGCACATTGGTTTTGTCGAAAATGACAGCTATAAGCTCTACTTCCGGGTTGCATTCGAAAACATCGTAGCTTGGGCCGCCGGAAAGCCCACCAATATCGTGAATCCAGAAGTCATCAAATAACCCTGGCTGGACGATAAGACAAGAACACCCCTGTATGAATACAGGGGTGTTCTTTAGCGCAAACCCACGCCGGCCTAGCCGGCAGTTCCCGATTACAGCGGCTTTATATCCGCTGCCTGCGGGCCCTTGGGGCCATCCTTGACTTCAAACTCGACTTCCTGACCCTCTGCCAGGCTGCGATAACCGCGGCCCGTGATGGCGGAAAAGTGAGCGAACACGTCCGGACCTCCGGCATCCGGCGTAATAAAGCCGTAGCCTTTGTCGGCGTTAAACCATTTGACTTTGCCTTTTTGTGCCATGTGCGACGCCCTCGAAATATGAACGATGCAATAGAAACCAAGAACGCCGGACACGAACTGAAATGCGGTACTAGCGGAGGCATCCGCAATGGCAGACGAGACATGCGTGCTGCTTGAATTCAACTGCGAATGGCAGCATACCCGGGCGCACTTTGCGAATCAATAATATTTAAAGGCGTATTGCAATTTCGCGATAACTCTGGGTAAACAAGGAATTCCGAAAGTAAAAGGCGCCAAAAGAAATCGTGAATTTCAGGCACGCAGTGCGGGGAAATATCGCAACAATTGCCGGTAGAGCGGTGCACTGACCAACAGCACAATGAACAGTCTGAAAACCTGGAACGCAGTAACCAGCGGCACCCCCAGCTGCAGGATCTTTGCAGTGATGCACATCTCGGCAATACCGCCCGGTGCGGTTCCCAGCATCAGCGTGGTCGTAGGGATGTGGGTCCAAAACGCCATAACCCAACTAAAACCGAACGCGATCGCAATGGCTGCCAGGGTATAAACCACCACCGTAGCCATGAACCGCGGCGCAGTGCGGAAGAACCCCGGTGCGTAGCGGTCGCCCAGCGCCCAGCCAATCAAGAGTTGGGCGCCGTTCAAAAACCATTGCGGCAAACCTGAAAGTTCTATTTCCTGGGAGGTCAGGAATATAGTCAACACCATGGGCCCCAGCACCCATGGATTCGGAATATTGATGCGCCGCACCAGCAGTGCGAATGCTCCGCTCAGGCCAAACAAGATCGTCAAACCCATGGGGTGAACCACCGAGGTAACCGGGGTGACTACACCGGCCCCGGTCATGCTTGTCAGCCGAAAGCCTAGCGGTACCAGAACCACTACCAGCAATATTCGCAAACTGTGGGCGGACGCTACCAAGGAAACATGCCCGCCATAACGATCGGACAGGTTGGCCATCTCGGCGGCGCCGCCTATGGTCGAGGAAAAATAGGCGGTGCTGAAATCAACGCCCGCCATACGTTTGATAAACCAACTGCCCATCAGGCCCGTGACAACCGCAAATAGGGCTCCGATAATGATCAGGAACAAATTGTCGGCGATCTGGGCAATCACCTCAGGCGTGAAATACAAACCCAGGCCGACACCGATGATCCATTGGCCGGTACAACGAAACGCCACATGGCAGGACGAAGGCACTCCCGAAATTTTTGTGGCCGCCGTTGCAATCAAAGCCCCCAACATCCAGGGCAAGGGGGTTTTCAAGGAAACAGCAAGCAAGGCACCGCACAAGGCAATCGTGAAACCGAGCAATAAGCGACCGGGCATGTCTACACTAGGTTATGCATGCCCGGGGGACGGCATGCTAGTTTTTTAAGCGTCAGGACCAACCCTAAATGGTACATCCAAGCACATGATCAATTCGAAACTTCCTCACGTCGGCTTGACTATTTTCACCACCATGAGCCGATTGGCCGCCGATCATCAAGCCATTAACCTTGGCCAAGGGTTTCCCGATTTCAATCCCCATCCCGATTTGCTGAGGCGGGTGGGTCAAGCAATGGCCGATGGTCATAACCAATACGCCTTCATGACCGGTATCGCGCCCTTGCGGCAGGCTATCTCGGAAAAAACAGAGAGTCTGTACGGTGGTAAATACGATCCCGACACAGACATAACGATTACCGCCGGGGCAACTCAAGCACTGATGACCGCCATCCTGGCTGTAGTAGGCCAAGGCGATGAAGCTATTGTGCTGGAGCCTAGCTACGATGCTTATCTTCCCGGCATCAAATTGGCCGGCGGGCGCCCCGTACTGGTAAACATGCAGCCACCGGATGAAGCCTGCCCGTACTACCGCCCCGACTGGGATGCCGTACGCAAAGCCATAAGCCCCCGCACTCGGCTCCTGATCATCAACTTCCCCCATAACCCCACCGGGGCGGTCTTGAGCGAAAACGATCTGGACGAACTCGAACGCATCGTCGCGGATACCGGCATCTTGCTCTTGTCGGACGAGGTCTACGAACACATTATCTTTGATGGAATCGCGCATGCTTCGATTGCACGTCGTCCCGCGCTGATGGCGCGAGGCTTCCTGGTGTCGTCGTTCGGCAAGACTTTCCATACTACGGGCTGGAAAATCGGCTACTGCTGCGCACCGGCTGCCCTGAGCGAGGAATTCCGCAAGATCCACCAATTCATGGTGTTTGCCGTCTCTACGCCTATGCAACATGCCCTGGCGGGCTTTTTGCAAGACCCCGAGCCCTACGCCAGCCTGCCCGCGTTTTACCGTCCCAAACGCGACAAATTGGCCGCAGGGCTGAAACAAACCCGTTTCAGGCCATTGCCCTGCCCTGGAACCTATTTCATGTTGGCCGACTATAGCCAGATTTCCGATCTGCCCGAGATCGATTTCGCGCGTTGGTTGACGATCGAGCACGGTGTTGGCGTCATCCCTATTTCAGCTTTCTATGATGACCCGGCAGCGGCGCAATCCAACCGTCAGGTAGTACGTTTTTGCTTTGCTAAACGGGATGCCACGCTGGATGAAGC
>JBEBXA010000143.1:0-8471 GCA_040391825.1 Pigmentiphaga sp. | reverse complement strand
CTTCCCGGCAGCGTGCGGATATTGTCTTGCAGAACCCTCCTTTGAATGTCATTTCCATGCGCCAACGTGATCAGTTGCGCTTGGTATTCGAATCGCTGGATGAAAACGACGACGTGCGCGTCATCGTGCTGCGAGCCGAAGGCAAGCACTTCTCAAGCGGCGGAGACATCAAGGGTTTTCTCGAAGCTAGTCCCGAACACGTCTCCAAGCTTGCTTGGAATATCGCGGCGCCGGCGCGTTGTTCCAAGCCCGTTATCGCCGCAAACCGGGGTTTTTGCTTCGGCGTCGGTTTCGAGCTGTCGCTGGCCTGCGATTTTCGCATCGTTACCGACACGACTTTCTATGCATTGCCTGAGCAGAAGCTAGGACAGATCCCGGGTTCTGGCGGGTCGGCGCGACTGCAGAAAATGGTGGGTATCACGCGAACGAAGGACGTGGTCATGCGTTCGCGCCGCATACCGGGAAAACAGGCTTATGAGTGGGGAGTGGCAACCGAGTGCGTAGCGGACGCCGAACTGGAAGCCGCTACCGACGCATTGGTAGAAGAGCTGCGGGCTTTCTCGCCGCTCGCCCAGCGTACGGCCAAGAAGCTGCTTAATGACACTGAAGACTCACCGCTGTCGGTAGCCATAGAATTGGAAGGCCACTGTTATAGCCGCTTGCGTTCGTCGAATGACTTCCGGGAGGGGGTGGAGGCGTTCCATGGCAAACGGCCTGCCGTTTTCACAGGCAGCTGATGCGCCGGCCTTGCGTGCGCAAGGCGTGGATCAAAGCCGAATTTCAGCAGATCCACGTAGGGGGACGGAGGTGTCATTGACGTCGATGTTGTCGATCGCAGACCTGGAGCTGGCCGCCCAGCGTCGATTGCCGTCCAGCGTGTTCGGCTACGTGATGGGAGGGGCCGAGAATGAAGTATCGCTGAGGTCGAATCGCAAGGACTTCGATCAGTGGCGCTTTCTACCGCAGGCTCTGGTGGATGTGTCCGTGCGCTCGCAGGCTACTGAGCTATTTGGGAAGCGTTATGACTCGCCATTCGGCATCGCCCCCATGGGAGTGGCGAGCATTTGCCATTTCGACGGCGACCGTGCGTTGGCCCGAGCTGCGCTTCGGGCTAATGTGCCCTTCGTGCTAAGCGGAGCATCAACCACCCCTTTGGAGAAGATTGCAGCGGTATGCCCTGACGCCTGGTTTCAAGCCTATCTGCCCTCTGATCGGGGGGTGATTCAGCGCATGCTGGACCGGGTGGCGGCAGCAAAAATAAGCACTCTGGTGATGACGATCGATGTGCCGATTGCGTCGATGCGCGAGATGGAGCTGCGTAATGGTTTCAGCATTCCGCTGCGACCCAGCACGAAGTTGATTATGGGCGGATTGGCCAAGCCCCGCTGGATGCTTGAAACCCTTGTACGGACTCTGCTTAGGCAGGGCATTCCGCGTTTCGAGAATTTCAGCGCCGATAAAGGACACCGCATTATTACCGCGGCCAAAGGCGATCACCGCGCGGGGAGGGCTGCGATGTGCTGGGACGACATTCGCTGGATACGTGAGAACTGGAAGGGCCGCTTGCTGCTAAAGGGCATTCTGCGTCCCGAAGACGCATGCACAGCCCAGCGGATTGGCGTTGATGGTGTGATCGTTTCCAACCACGGCGGGCGCCAACTCGATGGCGCGATCTCGACGATTGATGCCTTGCCGCCCATTGTTGCGGCGGCACCGCAACTGCCTGTGATGATAGACAGCGGCTTTCGCCGTGGCACCGATATCTTGAAGGCCTTGAGCTTGGGAGCGAAGTTCGTGTTCGTCGGCCGGCCGGCAATGTTGGGCTTGGCTGTAGGTGGTGAAGCCGGCGTCGTCCGCGCATTGACGCTCTTGCGGCGCGAAATCGACGTGAACTTGGGCTTGCTGGGTTGTCCAGATATATCGGAATTAAGCAGGGATTTCCTGCAGCGTCGAACTGACTCAGGCTTTGACCAATAAATTATTTAGGGTTTATGACTATGCTTTGTGCACTGAATTTCATCGACGGCCAATGGAGACCTGCGTCCAGCGGGCGCACGGGCGCCAGCATCAACCCCGCCAATGGCCTGGAATTCGGTCGTTACGCCGATAGCGGGTTGGAGGATGCGCGTCATGCCATCGACGCGGCCAGGCGCGCTTTTGACGAGTCAGCGTGGGCGCAAAGCCCCAGGGTCAGGCAGATGGTGCTCTTGCAATGGGCAGACCGTCTGGAAAAGCGAACTGGGCTGGCCGATCTTTTGACACAAGAAAACGGCAGGGTGCAGCGCGAAGCCCGACAGGAGATGGCGGGAGCCATTTCAGAAATTCGCTATTACGCAGGGCTATGTCGGCATATGCCGGGCCACTTCCTCGAAGTTGAACCTGGGGCCTACTCCAGTACGCTACGCGAAGCTGCTGGGGTCGTCGCTTTGATCATTCCATGGAATTCTCCGGTGGTGTTGCTGATTCGAGCGCTGGCACCGGCCTTGGCAGCGGGATGCGCCGTGGTCGTCAAGCCGGCAGCACAGACAGCGCAGATTACAGCCCAGGTGTTGGAAGAACTAGTTGCGGTAGATGGTTTGCCCAAGGGTCTTGTCAATCTGGTTTCGGAGTCGGGCAGCGATGTCGCCAAGGAATTGGTGGCGTCGGCCCAGGTCGATGTGCTCAGTTTCACTGGGTCCAACCTGACCGGTCAGCGGATTATGGCTGCCGCCGCCCCCACGATGAAAAAGCTATCGCTTGAGCTGGGAGGAAAGTCCTGCGGCATCGTCTTCCCGGATACCAATATCGCGGCCGTTGCCCAGAATCTGGCTAGCGCGGCAACTATTATTTCGGGACAGCAGTGCACCGCTGTCCGTCGCGTATTGGTACAGGAGTCTTGCTACGAAGAAATGAAGAGTGAGTTGAAAAGTGCCCTGCATCGAATCGTAGTGGGGCCGGGCCATGCTCCGGAATCCGGGATGGGCCCTTTGATCGACTCGGTAGCTTTACGGACTGTTTCCGATGCAGTGCAGCGGGCGATGGACAGTTGCGATGAGGTGGTTTTGAAAGGCGGGCGTGTTGGCGGCGCGCTGGCGGGGGGGAACTTTCTTTCGCCTACGCTGGTGGCTCATCGTGACCCAGACGCGTTTTTCTGTCAGGAAGAAATTTTCGGGCCGTTTGTGGTGTTAGAGAAATTCGGCGATGAGCGCGAGGCCGTTGCGCGCGCCAACCGCACGGTATATGGCTTGTCGGCGAGCGTATGGACTGCCGACGGAGATCGTGGTTTGCGTATGGCGCGGGCTTTACGCAATGGCACGGTCTGGATCAATGATCACAACAAACTCTTTGCCGAAGCGGAAACCGGTGGGTATCGCCAGAGCGGGATTGGTCGGCTGCACGGCTACGAAGGCTTGGCCGATTTCATGGAAACGAAGCATATTTTCCGCAATGCAGGCGTGGTTTGAGAACGACTGAATTACTGAAGGCCAGAGAGAGCGAAATAATGACTAATGAAGCGACACTGCGCAGCGGCGGGCAAATCCTGGTGGATGCCTTGGTAGTCAATGGTGTGGACACCGCTTACTGTGTGCCCGGCGAAAGTTTTCTCGCCGTCCTGGACGCCTTGTATGTCGTGCGCGAGCAGCTCAAGCTGATCGTCTGCAGACAGGAGGGCGGGGCGGCGCATATGGCCGAGGCGCATGCGAAACTGACTGGGGAGCCGGGAATCTGTTTTGTAACCAGGGGTCCCGGTGCCACCAATGCCAGCATTGCGATTCATACCGCCCGGCAAGACTCCACGCCTCTGATTGTTTTTGTGGGCCAAGTCGCGCGTGGCGATATGGGCAGGGAAGCTTGGCAGGAAATCGACTTCAGACAGATGTTTGGTCAAGTGGCCAAGTGGGTGGATCAGATCGACGATCCCCGCCGTATTCCTGAATACATCAGCAGGGCGTTTCATATTGCCACCTCGGGTCGACCGGGCCCTGTGGTCCTGGCCTTGCCTGAAGACATGTTGGCGCAGCTGGAGGCCGTTGCAGATGCACCCAGGTATCAGCGCTTCGAAACACATCCGGCGCCTGGCGCGATGGATGAGTTGCGCAGTTTGCTCGCCCAGTCCCAACGCCCATTGGTGTTGTTGGGGGGCGGAGCATGGACTCGTCAGGCCAGCGAGCAGATCCAGCACTTTGCCCATGCATTCGATCTGCCCGTAGCGTGTGCATTTCGTCGTCAAGATCTGTTCGATAACAAGCATGCGAACTATATCGGTGAAGCGGGTCTGGGCATGGATCCGCGATTGGCGGCGCGTATCGGCGCGGCCGACCTGGTCATTGCGATCGGCCCGAGGCTAGGTGAAACCACGACTAACGGCTACACCTTGTTCGACATACCCAAGCCTGCACAGCGCCTGGTGCATATCCATCGGGATCCGGGCGAGTTAGGAAAGGTGTATCGAGCCGATGTGATGATCAATGCAGGAATGGAGGAGTTCGCATTGGCGGCGAACCAGCTTGCCCCGATCACGCAAATGCCCTGGCGCGACTGGAGTGTGCAGGCGCGCCGCGATTATCTGGATAACATCGAACCTGGACCGATGCCGGGCGATGTCGACCTCGGGCAAATTATCAAGTATCTGCGTGAAACCTTGCCGGCGGATTCCATCATTAGCAATGGGGCGGGTAACTACACCCTATGGGTACAGCGCTTCTACCAGTATCGCGGGATGCGCACCCAGTTGGCCCCAACCAGCGGCACCATGGGCTACGGCGTGCCGGCGGCTATAGCGGCGAAGCTGTTGTATCCCGGCCGTACCGTAGTCTGTTTTGCGGGTGATGGCTGCTTTTTGATGAACTCTCAAGAAATGGCGACCGCGGTTCAGTATGGCGCAAACGTGCTGTTCATCGTGGTGGATAACGGTATGTATGGCAGCATCCGTATGCACCAGGAAAAGCACTATCCAGGCAGGGTGCATGGCACGGATCTGGTCAACCCGGATTTCTCCGCCCTGGCCGCTGCCTATGGTCTTCACACCGAGCGCGTCATCCGCACCGAAGATTTCAAGCAAGCGTTCGAGCGCGCAAGCAGTGCGGGCCGGCCCGCGCTGCTTGAGTTGCGCGTCGATCCCGAAGCGATTTCTCCACGGACGACTATCGCGGCATTGCGCGATAAAGCGGGGTAATCGACGCTAGCGCTCGCTGCGCAGTCGCTCGGAAACGAAATCCAGAAAGACGCGTGTCTTTCTGGGTATTCCCGTTCGACTTAGTACCAAGGCGGTTGCATCCATGGGGGGGCTTTCCCATTCCGTCAGTACGCGTACCAGGCGTTTGCTGCGAATATCGCTGCGGCACATGATATTGGGCAGCATGGCCAGCCCCACCCCGCCGATAGCAAGTTCGCGTGCGACACCAATATTGTTGATGAACACCTTGCCGCTTACCTCGATGAAGCGGTGCTTGACCTGGTTGCGGAAGGTCCAGACGCCATCCTGGCGCTGCTGATCGGTAACGATGCAGTGGTGCCGCTGGAAATCCTCGACCGCTTTTGGCGTGCCGTGCTTTTCCAGGTAATCGGCACTTGCGTAGACGCCACGGGTGATCGTGGCCAGGCGCCTGAAGGTAAGCCCCGAGTCTTGCAGGGGGCCCAGTTGAATCGTCAGATCATAGGGGTCCTCACGCGGCGTGACGCGTTTGCTGTTCACTTCGACTTCCAGGCTGATGTCGGGGTACTGGTGAACAAACTCGGCGATGACCCGCCCTATCCATGAATTGCCGAAGTCGATGGGGATGCTTACGCGCAGGGTGCCGCGCAATTCGCTTTGCATTTCCATCGTCTCCAAACCCGCCTTCTCGACCTCGGCCACCATGCGTTGTGCGTGTTCATAGAGCACGGCGCCGATATCGGTCGTGGTCAATTTCCTTGCGCCTTTCTTCAGCAAGATCGCACCCACATGATCTTCCAGCTGCGACAGCTTTCGGCTGATCGTGGATTTCGGAATGCGCAACTGTGTCGCGGCGCGCGTAATACTTTCCGCATTGACGACCTGGTAGAAAAGCCGCAGAGAATTCAAGTCGAGTTTGCTCATTCCTGTCCTGTTGCGTGCCGGCGTTTCGTTCTTCCGCCCTGGGCTTGGGTTCCAAATTTGGAACTCGATGTCTTGGAAAAGGAGACTACTAGAACGGTATCCGTTTGACTATCATCAATCGCACTGACCGATCAAAGAATCGGCTGCGAACGCAGAATGTTTGCGATTCATTCGAAGTAAAAAAATGGAGACAGTCATGGGCAACACTACACGGCGAGTTTTTCTGAAAGAGGCGGGCGGTATTGCGGTGGGCGCTCTTACGGTAGGAGTAGCCCCCTTCGCATACGCAGCATCGGGACCGACATTTTCCTGGGCCAACCTCACTCCCGGCTTCACGATTTTCCTGAGCGAATACATCATCGTCAAAGGTCTGGATAAGAAGTTCGGCTTGTCGCTGGGCAAGCCCACGTCATATACAGCCGTATCAACCTACTACAACGACTTTGTCGCGGGTAATTACGATATCTGCATCGGCAGTTGGGATACCTTTGCGGCCCGCTATTTGGCAGGCGTACCTCTTGAGTTCGTGTGCGGCGTCACCACAGCGTCGATGATCGGTCTGGTGGTTCCGGCAGACGGGGTGCGTAACGTTCGCGAGCTTGCCGGGAAACTTGTTTCCGCGCCGCAATCCACCGGCACCTATCGCATGACGCGGGCCGTAATCAAAGAGCTCGAGGGTTTCGACCTGGAACAGGAAGCGCGCATCCAGAATGTCGATAACCCGGCCGCCTCGGTATCGTTGGTGATGGCCAAGCGTGCGGATGCGGCATTGACCTGGGAGCCCAACATAAGTGCCGGACTGGTGCGGGTACCCGATCTACGGGTGCTCTATAGCGTAGGTGATGAATACAAGAAAAAATTCGGCGTCGATCTGCCTTATTTCGGTATTGCAGTCAGCAAGAAGGCAGTTGAACGTGATAAGGATCTGGCCCGCAAGGTTGATGAAGTTTTCGGCGCGGCGCTTGCTGAAATCATCGCCGACCCCGATACCGCAGTGAAGCTAGCCGGGGCGAAGTCCGGCATTCCTGACGAGGTACTGGCTCTTGCTATTAAATCGGAGCGCTTGAAGTTCAAGCATCAATCCATGAGGGAAGACGCTGGTCGCAAGACCTTGCTTGTTGCGGGGGAGTTTCTGCAAAAAAACAAGTTGCTTCCTCGAGCGCTGGACGATCGCTTCTTTAGCGCGTGAGCCGCCTTATGGAGACCACATTGAAAAGCAAAGCAGTGACTATCGCCGCCCCGAAGTCGCGTCCTTCACGAGTTGCCTCACCCAAGGAAACCAGCAGCAACGTGGTGCCGCTGACGGTCGTCGTGATCGCTCTGATCGCGATCATGGAAATCGCCAGCCGATTCGTTCCAGACTACGTCATGCCCTCGCCGGTGGCCATCGCGAAGTCATTGCAGCAATTGCTCTTGACTGACACGATGCACGTCTTTATTACCTTGGCCAGATTGGCAGCGGCGGTAGCGTTTTCCATGGTTGCAGGGGTGTGCATAGGCCTGCTGATGGGTACCGCCAAACGTATCGGCCCTTATCTGAAATCCCTGGTCCTGATCGATACTGGGATTCCAGCCCTATCGTGGATGTTGGTGGCGGTGTTCTGGTTCAAGGATCCAGAAGCGCGCATCTTCTTCATTCTTACAGTGATCCTGCTTCCGTTCTATGCGCTGAACGTCTATGAAGGCGTTCGATCCATACCCAAGGATTGGGTAGACATGATCGAGAGCTTTCGCCCCTCACGCTGGCACGTTCTTAGATACCTGATCATTCCGCACATCGTGCCCTATATTTTCCTGACCACGAAGTCGGTCATTGGCTACGCGATCCGGATGGCGGTTTTTGCAGAGTTGGTGGCGTCCGCAGTGGGGATAGGCTCGCGCATGAGCTTCGCGCAGTCAACCTTCCATATCGATCAGGTGCTTGCCTGGACGGTGCTGCTGGTGATTCTGAATCTGTTGCTGCAGTTGGCCGCTAACTACGCAGAGAAAGTAATGCTGCCGTGGCGGGCTGAAGCGACGGTGCGATAAGGAGACGACACCATGGACGACCTTATCTCTTTCGCCAATGTGACCAAGCGCTTCGGTCCTCATCTGGCCGTCGATGGCTTGAGCCTGACTGTCAGAAAAGGAGAAATACTGGCATTGCTGGGCAAAACCGGCGCAGGCAAGAGCACCGTCATGAATATGCTCATGGGGACTACCGCACCGGATACCGGGGAAATTCGAGTCGCAGGCGTGAATCCCTCTGCGGATTTTCTTTCCTTGCGCGGGAAATTGGCCGTCAGTTTTCAGACCGATCGCTTGTTGCCCTGGCGTACTGCTCGGGAAAACGTCGAACTGGGCTTACGTATTCTCCATCACTCCAAAGCACGGGCCCGTGAATTGGCTAGTCAGTGGCTGGCCCGAGTCGATC
>JBEBXA010000142.1:0-8586 GCA_040391825.1 Pigmentiphaga sp. | reverse complement strand
CCCAGGCAGGCGGCTGGCTGCCTTTCGAGCGCTGGATGGAGTTGGTTTTGTATGCGCCGGGCCTGGGCTATTACGCTGCCGGCAATGCGAAACTGGCCGAGGCGGGGTCGGCGCCGTCCGGCGATTTCGTCACCGCGCCAGAACTCTCGCCCTTGTTTGCGCGGACGGTGGCGCGTCAAGTGGCGCAGGTGTTGCGGGACTGCGGAGCTGCCAGTCAGGTGCTGGAATTCGGTGCGGGTACGGGTGCGCTGGCAGAGGGGGTCTTGGGGGCGCTGGATGAGGAAGGGCTGGCCGTTAATTACCTGATCATGGAAGTATCGGCGGATTTGCGTGAACGCCAGCAGCAACGTTTGGCGCCTTACGGCAATCGCGTGCAGTGGCTGGATGCGCTACCGAGCGATTTCGTCGGCTGTGTGTTGGCTAACGAGGTATTGGACGCCATGCCGGTGCATTTGTTTCGCTGGACAGAGACTGGCGTGAGCGAACGTGGCGTGGCTGTGTCGGAACAAGGCGCTTTCATATGGGAAGATCGCGCGGCTTCGCCCGGCTTGCAACAACAGGTGGCGGCGCGCATGCCTGCGTTTCCCGGCTATGTGTCGGAAATCAATTTGCAGGGCGAAGCTTTTGTGCGCGGTATGGGCCAATGGTTGAAGACCGGAGCGGCCTTGTTGTTTGACTACGGCTTTCCACGCAGCGAGTTCTATCATCCGCAAAGAGTGGAGGGCACTTTGATGTGCCATTTGCGTCATGTCGCTCATGCTGATCCGCTACTTGTGGTAGGAGTGCAAGACGTGACGGCCCACGTTGAATTCACCGCCATGGCGGAAGCCGCGCTGGAAGGCGAGCTGGAGGTAATGGGTTATACCTCGCAAGCGAGTTTCCTGATGAATGCCGGTTTGATGAGCCTGCTGGCAGAGCTGGACGCTTCGGATAGCCGTGTTTATGCGCAGACGGTAGGGCCGGTGCAAAAGCTGGTGTCGCCTGCGGAAATGGGCGAGCTTTTCAAAGTGTTGGCGGTGGGGCGTGGCTTGTCGCAATCCTTGTTGGGTTTCGAGCGCGGCGATAGACGCCACGCTTTATAGCTAGGGTGTGCAGCCGGCCGGTTGTTACTGCTGATGCACGACGCCTGCTTCGATCAAACGAAGATAAGTTGCCTCGTCTATGCCGAGCTCGGCCAATAGTTCGCGATTGTGCTGGCCGATTGTCGGGGCGGCGCTGCGGATCGATCCTGGCGTGTTTTGCAAGCGAGGCACGACGTGATGCATGGGAAACGCGCCCATATCGCCGTCGGGGTAGTCGGCTACGATTTCTCGCTCGAGCACATGTGGGTCTTCAATGATTTGCGCAATGTCGTAGATGGGGCCGATGGTGACCTGGGCTTGTTCGAAGAACAGTACGTTTTCGGCTTGCGTGCGCTGGGCGATGAAGGCGCCGATGATGGCGTCCAGTTCCTCGGCATGCCTCACTCGGTCGGCATTCTTCAGATAACGCGGGTTGTCGATCAAATCGGCCCGGTCTATGGATCGGAATAGGCGTTCGGCCATTTTCTGGGTAGAGGCCGAGAGCCCTACATAGCGGCCGTCCTTGCAGCGATAGGCATTGCGGGGTGCCGAGTTGGTGGACCGGCTGCCGGTACGCGGTTTGATCTGCCCGCTGAGCCTATGGTTGGCGGCCTGGGGCCCCAATATGGCAAACAGGGGATCAAGCAGGGGCAGGTCAATGACTTGGCCCTGTCCGCCGTTGACTTCCACATTGCGCAGGGCAATCAGCAGGCCGGACGCGCCATATAGGCCTGCCACCGCATCCGCCAGGTAGAAGGGAGGCAATACCGGTTCGCGGTCGGCAAAGCCATTCATTGAAGCAAAGCCCGACATGCCTTCGACCAAGGTGCCGAAGCCCGGCCGGTTTTGGTAGGGACCGCTCTGGCCCCAGCCGGAAATGCGCACGATGACAAGCTTGGGGTTGCGTGCCAGAAGCACGTCGGGGGCTAAACCCATTTTTTCCAGTGTGCCTGGGCGAAAGCTCTCCACCAGTACCGCCGCCGACTCGGTAAGCTCCAGTAGCAGGCTGCGTGCTTGCGCATCGTGCAGTTCAAGGCCCAGGCTTTTCTTGTTGCGGGCGTAGAGCTTCCAACTGGTTTGCACATCACGGGTCGTCCATCCGCGCAGGGTGTCGCCGCTGGCGGGCTCAATCTTGATGACGTCGGCACCGAAGTCGGCCAAGACCTGGGTAAGGGTGTTGCCTGCTACCAGGCGAGACAGGTCGAGGATGCGCACGCCCGACAGCGGGCCACAAGCCTTGCTGTCGTAGTCGCGCTGTTTCAAAGGCTGTTGCAACGGTAGCTCCGCTTTATTTTATTGGTGGCGGACTTGGTGCGCGGGCGGTCGAGGCGCGCAAGTAATCGCCATTGCCCAGCACTGCCGCTCTACGCTCTGGTCGAGCAAAATTTCGCTGTGGCAAGAATCAGGTCAAGCTGTGTTGTCAGGGGCGTCGCCGAACCATTTGGTTAGTGTCTTTCTGGCTTGCAGTTTGACGTCGTCGGTGATGTACAGCGCCGTCGCCGCCAAGGCCGTCGCCATGATGCTGAGGTCGTCGCTAAAGCCCAAGAGCGGCGTCACGTCGGGGATAGCGTCAAGAGGCAAAATGAAATAACCCAAAGCGGCATAAATGGCTGCTTTGGCCCAGCGAGGGGTGGCGGGACTACGCGCTGCATAGTGTAGCCACAAGGCTTTTTCCACGACTTGGCGGCCCGCGGTCTTGGCGTGGCGCACCAACTTCTGGCGGAAGCCGTCTTCGGAGTAATGCTTGCTATAAGTATCGCTCATGTACCGTCCTGGCAGCCCGTAACAGCCGGGCCATGGGTATTGGGCATCCGGCCCGGCTGTTACGGGCCGCGGTGCGGGGCGGGAAGCAAGGGCGCGAGCACTTCCAGACGCGCAGTCCGCACAGCATTTTTTATTTGCGCGGCTTGGTGCTTATGCTGAGCTGCAATGGCGCCGGCATCCACATTTTTTACAGCGTCCAGCAACTGTTGCCAGTAGTTAATATCCACTGGCATCGATAAGCGGGCCGCTTGTAGTACTTGCACGAAGCGTTCGGGCTTACGCAAGGCGTCGCTGCGTTCAAGCAAGGATAGCGCCGGATCCGCGCCAGACCCTGCCTTAGGCAGATCCTTGCTTATCAGCTCAAGCAAACGCGCCTGATCGTTGCAATCATTAGGAGTGCGCCAACGCTGTCCAAGTTCCACTGCCTTGGTACCCGCCGAGCATAGCAAGGCGTAGCGCCCTGCCAGCGGCAAGCCGGCCTGTGCTGCGCGATCGAGCAAATCCAACAGGCCTGGGCCCAGCACCAGTTCCGGCGCAATGCGGTTCAGGGCGCCGGTATCGTGCAAGACTTCGAACATGCGGGAAGGCCGTCCTTGCATCAGGCCGCGCGATATTTCGCGCCAAACGCGTTCAGGCACCAGCGCATCGACTTCACCATCCGCTGTCATCTGCCTGCACAGGGCCAAGGTATCGGGCGACACCGAAAAATCCGGGAAGCGCGCGGCAAAGCGCGCCAGGCGAAGAATGCGTACCGGGTCTTCCGCAAAGGCGATGCCGACATGGCGAAATCGCCTGTCTTTCAGGTCGCCTTGGCCGTTGTAGGGGTCGACCAGGCGGCCATCCGGGCCTTGCGCAATGGCATTGACAGTCAGGTCGCGGCGGCCCAGGTCGTCTTCCAAGGTAACTTCGGGGCCGGTATGAAAAGTGAAGCCACGGTAGCCGCGTCCCGATTTGCGCTCGGTACGGGCCAGGGCGTATTCCTCGCGTGTAACCGGATGCAGAAACACGGGGAAGTCTCCACCTACGGGAACAAAACCGCGTGCCGACATTTGTTCGGGCGTGGCACCCACCACTACCCAATCCCGATCTCCGGCGGGCAGGCCCAGCAGGGCGTCCCGCACTGCTCCGCCAACAATATAGACGTCCAGGCCGGCAACGGCCGGGTCCACCGCTTGGGTCTGGGGCCGGCTCACCGCTTAGCGCCGTCCCGGTCGCGTGCGCAAGGCATCAAAGCGGGTTCGCGGGTGTGCGCCCGCCAGATAGTCGGGAGCAATGGTTTCCAGTGTAGTGGGATGCATGTCGAGTTCGGGCGCCATGGGCGCGCTGAGCACGTTGTCGCGTTTCAGGGAGTCGAGGTTGTCACTTGAAATGAGTGGCTTGCCGGGTAACAGTCCCAGCACGCAGGCCTGCAATTTACCCAGGGCCATGGGCATGGGCAGGATGGGGCGGGGGTGTCCGCTCCAGGTAGCGGCAAGGCCTACCAGTTCTTTCAGCGTATACACCTGGGGGCCGGCCAATTCGTATGTTTTTCCGTAGGTGAGACGGTCGTCCAGCGCTTTGGCTATGGCCAAAGCGACATCGCCCACGTAGATCGGCTGCAGCCGCGCATTGCCGCCAGCCAGGGTCAGAATCGGCAACCACCGGGCAAGCGCAGCGAACAGGTTCAGGAAACGATCCTCAGGGCCGAACACCACCGATGGCCGGAAGATAGTCAACTCGCCTTGAGGCCAATTCTCGAAGATACGGCGAACCACGGCTTCGCCGTCCCCGCGCGAGCGCTGATACATGCTGGCGCCTGCCGAGTCGGCGCCAAGCGCGCTCATGTGGATCAGGCGGGTAACACCTTGCTCGGCGCAGATGCGGGCGATGCGTTCGGGCAGTTCGACGTGCAGGCGGCGAAAGGTTTTGCCATAGGGCGCGCCGCTTTCGCTATGCAAGGCACCCACCAGATTGATCACCGCGTCCTGGCCTTCGATCAGGCGGGCCAGGGCGGCATCATCGTGAATGTCGGTTTCGACAATATCCACGGTAGGCAGCGGCAGCAAATGGCGGGCTTGCATATAACGGCGTGTCGGGACGCGGATATTCTTGCCCAACGAGGCAAGCCGGGCCACCAGATGACTACCGATAAAGCCCGAGCCGCCAATGACGAGCACACGTTGACAGGTCATGGTATTGAGGTTTTCACATTGCTGATTCAAGGAATCTTAGCTGTTTCAAGGACGGCAGGCGCAACCACGCCAAGGCGGGCCTTGAGCGATTGCGGTTCACCGGTGAAGAGCGCGGCGTAATACGTAGCGTTGGAAAGCACCTTCTTGACGTAGTCGCGCGTTTCGGTAAAAGGAATGGTTTCGGCGAAGATGGCGCCCTCAACCGGCCCCGCCAGCGATGAACGCCAGGTTTGCGGCCGGCCCGGGCCTGCGTTATAGCCTGCCGAGGCCAAGAGGGGGGAGCCGTCCAGACCGTCCAGCACGATGCGCAGGTAATTGGTGCCCAAAGTAAGGTTGGTGTCGAAATCGTTGACGCGGTGCTGACCATAGTCGGTCATGCCTATACGGCGCGCCACCCATTTGGCTGTGGCGGGCATCAATTGCATCAGGCCCGAGGCGCCCGCGCTGGAACGAGCATTCATCACAAAGCGCGATTCCTGGCGGATAAGTCCATAGACCCAGCTTGGATCTATGCCGATCGAGTTGGCTTTCTCGATTAGCTGGTCGCGAAAGGGCGTTAGAAAACGCAGGTTGAAATCATGCTGGTTTCGGGTGCGTTCGGCGGTGTTGACGGCGCGATCATAGATGTCGGCGCGATGGGCCAATGCGGCCGCCGCCAGTAACTGGCGATCGTTCATGCCGCGCAGGGCGTAGTTCCACTCGCGTACAGCTTCAGTGCGCCATCCCAGCTGGAATAGGGCGAGCGCCCTTTGAAGGGCAGGGTCGTATTGGGCCAAGGCCAATTCATCGCGCGTAATCGGCGCAGCCGAGGTGGGAATAGTGGTGGTGACCCCCAACTCTTCCGCAGCCAGTTGGCCATAGAAGTTGAATTGACCGGCGATACTGCGAAAAGCAGCCTGGCCTTCCTGCAGCGAGCCCATGGCGACCAAAGCGCGTCCTTTCCAGTACACCCAGGTGGGGTCTTCTTTCAGGGGCGCCGGCATTTGATCAATGTATTTGGCCAACAGGCGCCAGTCGGGAGGTTGTTGACGCAAGACCGTGCGGGCGCGCCAAGCCGCGTTATATACAGTCAGGGTGCCGCCTTCGCCGGCGCGATACCAATCCAGGGCATGGGGCTCGAGATTCAGCGCGGCGACCAGGGCGAATTGATTCCGCACCCAATTGGCGTCGCGCGCCGGCAGTTGCCGGCTCCAGGCGCGTTCGAAATATTCATAGCCGACCCGCGAGTCGCTGCGGGCCAGGCGGCCAAGCGCCACCACGGCCAATTCGCGATCGCTACGATCCCGGGCTACGCCGTTTTGCCTGGCTAGCCAAAGCATGGGCTTGTCCAGCACTGTGCTCAGCGTTTTGAGTTGGCCCGGATCGAATACGTAGCGCGCCATGCGCCGCGCATTGGGCAAGGAATTGATTTCGAGCAGATCGCGCATCTGCGCGGCGTAATCATCCCATTTCAATACGCCATCGGCCTGGAAACGGTCGTACATGGACCAACAGCTGTCGCCGGGTTGAAAAACGTCGATGGCCCGCTGTGGCGATACTTTTTCACCGCGAGCATGTTGCGCCAGCAAGATGGAGCAATCAATGGCCGGCGTGGTGACGGTGGTGTCGGCATTGGCGCGCACCGTGGCGTAATCCGCCTGCTTGATCGCCGCCAGTATCCACTCGCCGCGCAGGCGTTCCGCCAGATAGGTTCCCTTGTGCTCAGTCAGGAACTGCTGCAGTTCCGCTTCGGGCAAGGGCTGGCGCGGGTTGTTGATCTGTTGCCGCAGCCACCAATATTGCGGATAGGCCGCCAGGACGTGGCCCTGTACTTGCGGCACCAGAGAACGCAGAATGTCCCAATTACCCGTTTGTACCGCGGTGCGGGCAGCCGTGAGGGCATCGTCAGCACGGCTGGGCGAAGTTTGGGCGCAAGCCGACCCGACGACGATACTCGCCACCGCAGCCGCGACAAATGCTGTAATCCTGGATCTGGACGGAAAAGCTAGATAAGCCATGGCGACAAGGATAGCATCGGGAAAACCCATAGTAGATGACCGCTTAGCGGAAACGGCCGCTGCGTTACAAAGCGGACCGCACGAGTGTTGTGTGCCAACCGCGGGCAAGTTGCGGCCTGGGCTACGGGCCCGACGCGCCGCGATGTCCGTATCTGCGCGGGCTCGCGCGGATGCCCATATCATCGAGTTGCTGCAAAACCGGGTACGCGAGCACCTGGCACAGGGCGCAAGCCCCACAAGCTTGGCGCCGTTGACGCTATCGGCCTTCTGGCCCATAGGCGATGAACCGGATCTGCGCCCCGCTTTTGCACTCTGGACGGAAGAACCCCGCTTAAGACTTGCCCTGCCCATCATACAGACCCGGGCGGCACCCTTGGTTTTCCATGAGTGGCGGCCGGATGTCGTCATGGAGCCGGGAGCCTACGGAATTCCCGAACCACGCGGCACCGAGGCTTTACTACCCGATATCGTGCTGGTGCCCACGCTGGGGTTTACCGTGGATGGCGATCGCATCGGTTATGGAGGCGGGTTTTATGATCGCACGCTGGCCGCCATGCGCGAGCGTGCTCATCCCGTACTGGCCTGGGGCGTGTGCTACGGATGCGGGCGCTTGGCGCCCGATGTGCACATGCCCGAGCCGCACGATATGCGGCTGGATGCGATCGTCAGCGAAGAGGGCTGGGAGGTCGGGCCGCCAGAGCGGTAAACGATGGCGTCCGGTAAGGACACAGGCAGCGCTATGGCTGCTTGTACGTTCGCTGGGGGCTCAGTGGTCCAGTTGCTTCCAGATGGCTAGCGTGGCTTCGGTCTGGTTCATGGTGTAGAAGTGCAGGCCCGGTGCGCCGCTATCAAGCAGCGTTTGGCACAGCTCGCTCACCACATCCAGCCCGAAGGCGCGGATCGATGCCTTGTCGTCTCCGAAGGACGCCAGCCGTAGCCGGATCCAGCGCGGAATTTCGGTTCCGCACATATCGGAAAAACGCGCCAATTGAGTGAAATTGGTAATGGGCATGATGCCCGGCACGATAGGAGCCAGTACACCCTTGGCCGTTGCCCGGTCGACAAAGTCGAAATAGGCGTCGGCGTTGAAAAAATACTGGGTGATGGCGCCATTGGCGCCCGCCTGCATTTTTTCGACAAAATGATCCAGGTCGCGATCCGGGTTCGGCGCTTGCGGATGCATTTCAGGATAAGCCGCTACTTCAATATGGAACCAGTCATCGGTTTCCTGGCGGATAAAACGGACCAGGTCGGCTGCATAGCGCAGCTCGCCCATGTCGCCCATGCCCGAAGGCATGTCGCCACGCAAAGCAACCAGCCGCCGGATGCCTGCCTGCTTGTAGTTGGCAAGAATCTCGCGCAGGCTGCTTACAGAGGAACCGACACACGACAAATGGGGAGCCACTGCATAACCGAGGCGCTGCAGCAAGGTAACTGTGGACAGCGTGCCATCGCGGGTAGAGCCGCCGGCGCCGAAGGTGACACTGGAGTAGCTGGGATCGAGCGCATGGAGTTGCTTGGCGGTGCGCACCAGGCGTTCTTGCCCTGCGATGTCTCGCGGAGGAAAAAACTCCAGGCTGAGCACAGGGGCGG
>JBEBXA010000141.1:0-8627 GCA_040391825.1 Pigmentiphaga sp. | reverse complement strand
TGCCGGACCGCAAGCCTCTGAGCCGCCGGCAACGGGGCCACACAACGGCCTGACTCAAGAACCCCAACCCACACCCGCCATAATCAGCAAAAAAATCGCAAGCACACTCCTAGCGGAAATCAGCACCGATCAAATCAATACGATCAGTACAGATGCAATCCACTCCCCAGGAAAAAAGCTCGCGCGCACGCACCGGCTCATTTACGGTATAGCAAAGCAAGCCGTAGCCCTCTGCCTTTATCTGCGCCGCTAAGCCAGCGTTCAACTTATCGTGCCGGCAGTGCAAAGACACGCAATCCAAAGCCTGGAGTTGCGCCAACCAATCAGCAGGCACCTCGCCCACCAACAGGCCACGGGCGATCCCTGGCGCAGCTTCGCGAGCCGCACTCAGTGCGATCGGTGAAAAAGAGGAAAACAATGGACGCTTGGCCGGATCCAACACATGCTGGAAAAGAGCCTGCGTCAATTGCCCGACCACTTGACCCGTGTCACGCTCACGCCCGGGGAAAGGCTTGATCTCGATATTCATCCAGATACCGTGCCCTTGCAGCCACTGCGCCAGCTCTACGAACAGGGGCACGCCCTCACCGCGATACCGGACGTCGAACCACGACCCCGCATCCATGTTGGCCAGCACGGCTGAGGGAATCGAATCGATATCACCGACACCAGGCACAGTACGGCCCAGTTGTGGATCGTGCATTAGTACAGGCACACCGTCTGCCGCGAGCATGACGTCGAACTCGACAGCCCGCACGCCCAACTGATGCGCCAGGCGCATGGCGGAAAAAGTGTTTTCAGGGGCAAGTACGCCTGCGCCGCGATGGGCTGCGATACGTTCGTATGGCCAGCCCGCCAGCGACAAGCGCCTTGCCTGCGTCATTTTTTAGAACGCATGGCTAGCGATGCGCGTTGCACAGCATCGTCCAGCCCCTGTTTGGGTGCCTTGCGGCCACTCCAGATGGCCTCCAGCTCGTCATTCAGGATTCCGCTGACCTGCGTGTAGTTGTTCAGCCGGAAGCCGCGGGTAAATTGCGACTGCTTGCCCGCCATGGATCTCACCACGCCATCCGCACCCGGAATGCTCTTGTAGAAAGAGACATCGGAAGTACGCCAGGCAGCTTCGGTCAATGGCAGGAAACCGGTTTTCTGGTGCCACTCGGTCGCCACCACAGGAGTCGCCAAATAAGCTATGAACGTTGCCAGCGCCTTTTGTTCAGCCACCGAGTGACCACCCAATGCCCAGAACGACGCGCCCCCCACAAAGGGATTGCTAGGACTTTTGGCTTCCTCGTCGTAATACGGCAGCGGCGCTACGCCGTACGAAAAATTCCTCTTGGCCTGCAGCTTGGTCAACACCCCCGATCCCGTCGTAAGCACCCCGCACTGACCGTTGACGAACTGCTCGTCGGCCTCGTCATGTTCGCTGCGCACCGGGAACAAATTGCTGCGCACCCAGCTCATCATCAAAGCCATATGGCGAACGTGCAGCAAATTATTGGCCAACAAAGCCGCGCCGTTGGGGCCATCCAGGCCGTTATTGCGGGTAGCGTAGGCAATGTTGTGCATCGCCGCCAGATTTTCCACGTGTATCCAGGACTGCCAGCTTGTCGCATACGGGCAACTGACGCCGCTTTGCAGCAGGGCAAGCAGATGCCCCTGCATTTCGCGCCAGGTCCGTGGGGGCGCATCCGGGTTCAGTCCCGCGCGCTGATAGAGATCACGGTTGTATACATAGATGGGGGCCTCGGCCATCCAGGGCAGCGCCAACAGGCGGCCCTTGGTGTCTCGCACGGTGCTGGTGGTTTGAGGCAAGAACCAATGCAGATCCTTGATGGGATACTTCGCCAGCAATTCGTACAAGGGCAAAATAGCGCCCTGCTGCGCAACGAATTCGGGCGCATGATTGTCGCGAATTTCAATCAAGTGCGGTGGGCGTTTTGCACGGATGGCAGCAATACTGTTGCTGATCAGCGTTTCCTGCGACGGCTCGGCGCTTACCTTGACGGTAAAACCATGCTGCTGCTCATTGAAGCGCGTCACTAACGTCTGGAACTCTTGTGCTTGCTCGCCGTTCAAAGCGTGCCAGACTTGAAGCTCTATGGGCCCGCTGCGAGCCGCAAGCGCGCCGGCAGTTGCTGCGCCAGCAGCGGCTCCACCCGCCTTGGCAGCCGTACTGGCGGGTTTTGCCGGGGCCTTCTTTACCGGAGCTTTCTTCGCCGATGTTTTGACCGGGGCTTTCTTGGCATCCGCCTTTTGTGCGGCGGCGGTACCCAGCCCCGCAACGGTCAAGACACTGGCGGCCAATACCGATGCGCCAAGCTTCCACCAACTCGTTTTTCGCTGCATTTATCCGGGCTCCGAATGGCTCAGGAATGAATTTATAGGAAAGGAAAATCGACTTCGGGCCGGCGGCCTGAAATCAGGTCTGCGATAGCCCTGCCCGAACCGCAACCCATGGTCCATCCCAAGGTGCCGTGGCCGGTATTGAGGTAAAGATTCGACAAGCGCGTGCGTCCTACCAATGGCACATTGGACGGTGTTGTCGGCCTGAGACCCGCCCAATATGAAACACTGTCGAAATCCAAAGCCTCTGGAAAGAGCTCTCGTGCCAGACCGGTCAACGCTTCACAGCGAGCCGGATTAAGAGCACGCGAGTAGCCATTAAGTTCCGCCGTGCCCGCTACCCTGAGCTTGTCGCCCAAGCGGCTAAAGACCACTTTATGTGCGCTATCCGTAAGACTGACAGTGGGAGCACGGGCGGCGTCCTTGATGTCATAGGTCGCCGAATACCCTTTGGCGGGATACACCATGCACGGCACACCCAAGGGGCGGACCAGCTCTGGCGAAAAACTTCCCATGGCGACAACGAACGCATCGGCCTCGATGCGCCCAAAGCGGCCATTGGGATCAATCACTTCGACCGCTTTGACCCAGCCGCCTTCAGCGACCAGACGGGTAATCTGGGTAGAAAACAGGAATCGTACCCCTACGGCGGCCGCCTTATCTGCCAAGGCCGCGGTAAAAGCATGGACATCACCACTTTCATCTGCAGCCGTGTAATCTCCCCCTACGATCCGATGGCGCTGGGATGCCAAAGCAGGCTCGATGGCGATCAGTTCATCAGGACTGAGCACACGGCGGTCAACGCCATAGTCACGCATCAGATCGCCCGCTTTCTGGGAAGCTTCGAACTCTGCCGAATCTCGATAGAAATTCAGAATGCCTTTTTCCAGGTGCTTGTATTCGATGCCCAGTTCGGTGCGCATGGACTGCAAGGTATCGCGGCTGTACTTTGCAAGACTCACCAAGGCGCGAATATTGCCGGGTAGCCGACCAGGCAGACACTCGCGCAAGAATGCCAGGCCCCAAACCCATTGATGCCAATCCGGCTGCAGCCGGAACAGCAACGGAGCATCTTTCTGAAACAGCCAACGCGCCAACCTGAGGGGGGCTTGGGGATTGGCCCAGGGCTCGGCGTAGGACACGGAAATCTGGGCGCCATTGGCAAAGCTGGTTTCCTGCGCCGGACCGGGTTGGCGGTCGATTACCGTTACATCATGCCCGGACTGGCTCAGCCACCACGCGCTAGCTGTGCCGATAATCCCGCTACCTAGTACTACGACTTTCATCCTTACTCCTGATTTCGGCCGATAAGCGCCTCAGCCATTCATGGCGTCATCGCTATTGCGGCGGCCTGAGACCATCAGTTTAGCCCCCTGCTCACCCTCGCGCGCAAGCCCTTGAAAAATCAGGCCTTTAACGCGACGGTGGGATCGGCAACTCCGGCCGGATCGGGTGATAAGCCATTTTGCAGCAGCCGCCGGCCAGCCATCTGGTCGACCGGCGAATTGATGGACTCAATGGCGCGAAACTGGCCCGCTTCGTAATGCAGCACGGAAAATCCCTGTCCCTTTACTGCCGGGCGTACATAGCTGTCATAGCCCGGGCGCCACAAACCGGTTATCTGGAGACGAGCTTCGCCCTGATCCGACCAGAACCAGGGCACCGCCGTATAGGGCTGCGGATCGCCGCACAAACGGGCGGCGACAAGCTTGGCCTGATCGTTGGCGTTCTGCACGGACTCCAGACGCAAAGGCTGGGGCCAGCCGGGGTGCGGGAAGGAGGTACAGTCGCCAATGGCGGAAATGGATGAGTCGGAAGTGGCCATGGAGGCATCGACGACGATACCGTTTTCACACGCCAGCCCGGCCTCCCGCGCCAGCGAGATATCAGGATTGGCCCCAATGCCCGCGATCAGCAGGTCAGCTGGAATCGACTCGCCGTCAACCACTACGGCCTCGAAGCGGCCATCGGCAATATCCACGCCTTCGATCGTCACGCCCAATCGAATATCAATACCTGCCTGCCTATGCACGTTCAGCAGGTGTTCGGAAATTTGTGGCGAAACCGCACGTGTCAACAGCCGCGGCATCGCTTCGAATACCGTAACGGCCTTGCCAAGTTGACGCGCTGTGGCGGCAACTTCCAAACCGATAAACCCTCCGCCGATTACGGCAACGCTACGGGCATCGGGCAAAGTCGCACGCAAGGCTTGGGCATGCGCAAAGGTACGCAGATAGAACACTCCGGCAGTACCATCGGGTGCTTCAGGCAGCTCACGCGCCCGCGCGCCGGTTGCCAGTACGAGGTGGTCGTAAGTGAGTTCTGCCTGGCCATCTGAGCCCGACAGGCGCAAGGTTTTGCGTGCGCGGTCTATGCCTTGCACCCGGGTGCCCAGTTTGAGCACTATCCCACCCTGCTCGTAGAAGGTCAGCCCACGCAGTTCGGGCAAAACCGCATCCGGGTCTTTGATCAGGGTCTTGGACAATGGCGGGCGATGGTAAGGTACATGCGGCTCCTCGCTCACCAAGACGATTTTTCCAGGAAACTTTTTTTCCAGCAGGGAAGCACACAATTGCGCGGCAGCATGCCCGCCGCCAACAATGACAAGTTGAGTCATGAAAGAGTCCTATCAGCAGGTTTGCTACGGATACGCCCGGGCGTCTGTGCGCCCCGCTGGCGTTCCATGAATTCGTCGGATATGGCTTCCACCTTGGGAAGGTTTGCGTGCAAGCGCTGCAACATGTCGAGCAACACCTCGACCTCCCCGGGTTGCAAGACAGACAGGAAGGCTTCTTCCCGTCTCAAAGCGAAGCGCATGATGCTGTCGTGCATGGCGCGGCCCTTGGGGGTGAACGTAGTATGCCGCAAGCGCCCGTCGTGGTCATCCGAGCTGAAGGCTATCAAACCCTTGGCGTGCATACTTTTGAATGTGCGGCTGACCGATGCCTTATCCATGCCGATGACCTGGCACACCCGTTGTGCGGTAACAGTGGGTTCTATCGCCAGCATGACCAGAACCCGCCAGGTTTCGATACCCACCCCATAGGTTTCCAGATAATGACTGGATGCGCCACGCGCCAACTGGTTGGCGATGAAAGTGAAATAGGCCGGGGTATATCGGTCCAGATCGATCGCTGGCCCCCGGGTCGAGGAAGCGCGCCCCGCGCGCACACGGGCTTTTGTCATGCGTAAATGATGCGGCTTCTTTATCTGTGCAAGGTTATTGGCTGGCCGGCAAACGCAAGCTAAGGCCTGCCAGATCTGGCGTCATTCTAACTTGACAGCTCAAGCGACTGCCGGATTCACGCGCAGACGCTGTGCATTCCAGCATTTCGTCCTCGGTCGACAACATGGACGGTAGTCGAGCGAGTGCATCCTCGTCGGCATAGACGTGGCAGGTAGCGCACATGCACGACCCACCGCACTCACCCACAATTCCCGCCACCCCGGCCGAAACGGCTGCCTGCATGATGCTCGTGCCCACCGGCACTTCCAGTTCGAGTTGTGTCCCATCGGGCTGAATAAGATATATCTGAGGCATACGAAGAATCCTTTCAAGCGGCATGCAAAACAAGGGGAAGGCTGGACAAGGCCCGCAGCGTGTTATTTAGACGTCGCACCGGCGCTGCGCGCAACTCGATGCGCTTTACCCGCTTGGCCAAGGTGCTCAAGATGAGTTCCCCCTCCAGGCGAGCGATCGCCTGCCCGACACAGCCGTGAATACCTGAGCCGAAAGCCATGTGGCCAATCGCCCTGCGCTGAATATCGAAGGTGTCGGCGTCCTTCCAGTGCCGAGGATCCCGATTGGCGGACCCCAGGAAAGTGACTACCTTGGTATTGGACTGGATGGGCGCACCCGCTATCTCGCAATCGTGGTTGGCAGTACGGAAGAAGGTTTGCACCGACGACTCGTAACGCAGCGACTCTTCAAACGCCGAGCGCGCCAAGCCAGGGTCGGCGTGCAGCTTGTCCCATTGTTCAGGATGGCTCGCCAGACAAAGCAATGCATTGCCAATGCCATTGACGGTGGTATCAACCCCCGCCGACAGGAAAGACCTCACCAGCATCGGCGCTTCGGCTTCGGTCAGCTCGCCGCTATCCACAGCCTGATAGATCTGGTCGCCGAAGCCGCCTGGGCGCAAGTTCTTGCGTTGGCAGTTTTCCATAATCCACGCAGTCAAGGGCTCGACCTTGCGCGTGGCATTGATCAGCAAGTCGTTAGGAGGACCAAAGGCGTTGAACACCATATCGCCATAAGCCAACAAATTCTCGCGATGATCAGGAGGTAACCCCACAGCGTCGGGGAACACTTTCAAAGGATAGACTTCGCTTAGATCCTTAACGCCGTCGATACTGCCTTGCGCCAGAAGCTTGTCGATCAAACTTTCGGCTTCGGCCTGGAAAACACCCCGGATCTGCTGCACCGTTTTCGGCGACAAGATACGGGCCAGCACAGTACGCGAACGCGTATGCTGCGGCGGATCGGCTTCTAGAATAAGACTGGCGGGACGAAACGGTTTTTCGGTGCGGAAGTTGGCCAAGCCCACCCCCGCCGACGAAATAAAGGTTTGCCAGTCGTTCAGCACCGCATGCACCTCGACATGACGAGCCACCGCCAGCAAGTTGTACTTGGGAATGTGCACCACAGGCCCGGCGTCGCGCATCTGCTGATGGTAATCGTAGGGATCGGTCAGGAAGGCGTCGGAAAAAGGATCGAAGTCGACAACCGGGATCGTATCGGCGATGACGGTCATGACTGGACCTCGCACCGGGAAGCAACATACGTGGCCGGCCGTGCCGATGCATCGACCAAGCGAATTGCGATGTCCATCCAACGCCCGGCCGGGATGGCTCTGGATACTGCCGAAGCCTGTGCGGCCCTGCCCGGAATCTGCTTCATGTTCCCCGCTCCTCTTTACTTGGCAAATTTATCAGCCTCTATTCTAGACAATAAAGTTGATTTATCAACTAGTTGTTTTCCCCAACATTATCCAGAAAAAAAAACCCCATTCGATCTTGTTCGAATGGGGTTTGCCTTAGCAGCGATACTCGTGAAAGAGCTTACTTGCGTACGCTCGCGATAATGCCATCGAGCAGTTCGAGCATTTGGGCCACCTCGGATTCAGACACATTCAAGGCCGGCATAAAGCGCAACAAATTGCCGCGTGGCGCATTCAAAAGCATGCCTATGGGTTCCAGGTCGCGTGCTTGTTCGACGATAGCCGGGCCATCGTCGCGGTCGAGGATCAGTGCACGCAGCAAACCCATACCGCGCTCGCCAGGCATTCCCCACTTGGCGGCCAAGGCAAGCAAGCCTTGCGATAACTGCTGCCCACGCGCATTGACTTCAGCCAGAAAACCGGGCGCCGTCACTGCATCGAATACGGCGATACCTACCGCAGCCATCAGCGGATTACCGTTATAGGTGCCGCCCTGATCCCCATGCTTGAATACGCACACTTCCTGGCGCGCCAGCAACGCCGCCAGGGGTGCTCCGCCGCCTATGCCCTTGGCCAACGTCATGATGTCAGGACGCACGCCCAACTGCTCGTAAGCGAACAAAGAGCCGGTACGGCCCATGCCGGTTTGCACTTCATCGGCGATCAGCAGCAATTTGTGCTTGTCGGCCAACTGGCGCAAAGCCTGCATGAACTCCGGCGTTGCCGGAATAACACCGCCTTCCCCCTGAACCGGTTCAAGCATGATCGCCACCGTTTGCGCGTCGATCAGCGCTTCGACCGATGCCACGTCGTTCAATTCGGCCTTGGGGAAACCTTCGACCTGCGGAGCGAAGATCGTGCCCCAACCCGGCTTGCCCGATGCCGACATGGTGGTTAGCGTGCGACCATGAAAGCTGTGATCAAAAGTGATGATTTTGAAGGCGCCCTGCTTATGGATCTGCCCCCACTTGCGGGCGAGCTTGATCGCGCCTTCATTGGCCTCGGCGCCGCTATTGGCGAAAAACACCCGGTCGAAGCAGGATGCCCCGGTCAGGCGAGTCGCCAAATCGATCGCTGGTTGATTGAAGAAAGCCGGCGAAGGGTTGATCAGGGTTCGCGCCTGCGTATCCAGAGCCTTGATGATCTCTTCCGGGCAATGGCCCAGAGTATTGACCGCCCAGCCCTGGATGAAATCCAGATATCGCTTGCCTGCATGATCTTCCAGCCACGATCCCTGCCCTCGGACGAACACGAGGTCCGGACGCTGCGTGATCTCCATGAGGGCGTTGACGTTGAACTGGCCGAATTCCATGACTCAAACTCCTTGCTTGCCACTGGGGC
>JBEBXA010000140.1:0-8642 GCA_040391825.1 Pigmentiphaga sp. | reverse complement strand
CGTTCCATCCTCAGGCGCAATTCCTCGAACAGGAAGTCGTTCAGTAATCGGCAGCGCATGGGAAGTAGTTCCCGATTGGGCATATAGATGTATAGGTCCAAGGGCGGCGCGATATAGCCTATGTCCAGGCGCACGAGCTCACCGGAAGCCAGGTAAGGCTCGGCAAAATAGTTCGTTATCTGGCCCAAGCCGGCGCCGTTGAGCACTAGCCAGCGCTGTGCGCTGGTGTCGCCAACGATCAGTGCGTGATCGAGTTCGAGCGTGCTGATTTCGTCGCCGGTTTGGAAGGTCCAGGGGCGGATGCGGTTTTCACGCGGATGCTTGAGTGCAACACAGCGATGGTGTTTCAGGTCCGCGGGCGATTTGGGCATACCCGCCTGGCGCAAGTAGTCGGGCGAAGCGCAAAGAAAGTGATGGATGGAGCCGATTTTTCGTGCGATCAGGGAACTATCGGGCAGGCTGCCGCCAATGACACCGACATCGATGTTCAGTTGAACCATGTCGGGCACTTGGTTGAGTACGATCAGTTCGATGTGGATCTTGGGATGCAGTTCAGTGAATCGCAGCAGCAAGGGAGCGATCATGGTCGATCCCAGCGTATGGCCTACCGCCAGGCGGACGGTGCCGACCGCATCGCTTTTTCTATCTCTGATGACGTGTTCACCTTGTTCGATCAGCTGCAGGCCGCTTTTGCATTTTTCATAAAAGATGCGGCCTTCTTCGGTCAGGCTCATTTGCCGGGTCGTGCGATTGAAGAGTCTTACGCCCAACCATTTTTCAAGCTGAAAGATGTGGGAGCTAATGCCTTGCGGCGCCGTCTTCAGTTCACGGGCGGCTTTGCTGAAATTGCCGGCTTGCGCCGCATGGATAAAAGATGTGATCAGTCTGAGCTTATCCATAGGATTTACATGCTGGCATGGAAGGTGTTTCCTTTTTTATCAACTATGCCGCAGAAGTTCGGCTGGGTAAAGTGTTCGCAACAGTCCTTGCCCTGACCTCGTGCGGCACGGACACCAGACTTGTCAGCGCGGGCTGATCCTCTTCTTTCTAGGTAGCGGTATGAACCCTTTTTCGCTTTCTGTAGGCGCGCTTGTAGCCGTCCTGTCGTGTACGGGGGCAGCGGCGGCTGGCGCCGAAACCTTTCCCTCTAAAGCCGTTACCTTGGTGGTGCCCTTCCCGCCAGGAGGAGGGGTGGATCCGGCGGCTCGCATCTTGAGCGTCAGGCTGGCGGAAAAATGGGGGCAGCCTGTCATCGTCAACAATCGACCGGGAGCCAGCGGCATTATCGGCAACGACGTCGTACGCCGCGCTGCGCCAGACGGATACACCTTGTTGGTCACGACCAATAGCTTTCTGATTACTCCACACGTGGTGAAAGGTAAGGCGCCGGCGCCTGCCGACATTACGGGCGATTTCACTCCGGTTGCCATGTTGTCGACTACACCGATGCTGGTGGCGGTGCCTCGAAGCCTGGGTGTGGTGAATCTCAAGCAACTGGCATCCAAGGCCAAGAGTGAACCCGGTATGCTTTTTGCAGGATCGGGCAACGGTTCTCCCATGCATATGGCGGGAGAATTGTTCGCGAAAGCAGCGGGTGTCGATATGAGCTACTCGCCTTATCGCGGCATAGGTTTGGCGCTGAACGATGTCTTGGGTGGACATATCAAGCTGATCTATGTCGGGCTGGCCGGAGTCAAACCCCATATCGACTCTGGCAAATTGATACCGCTTGCGGTTCTGGACAAACAGCGCTCGCCGCTGTTGCCTGATTTGCCGACTTCGGTTGAACAAGGTTTTCCCGGGACCGAAATGGATGCCTGGTTCGGTATGTATGGCCCCAAAGGTATGGCGCCCGCTCTGCTTGCGAGGATCAACAAGGACGTCAACGACGTGCTGCGCGAACCGGGTGTCGTGCGCCAGTTCGAGGACATGAGCCAGTCCGTGCAAGCGGAGTCTCCGGCCGATTTCGCCAGCAGGGTCAAGCGAGACTACAGCCGCTATGGACGCATCATTGATGAGTTCAAGATTACGGCGGAATGAGTATGCCCGTTCCCACCACCCAGCGCAGGCCGAACATCCTGCTTATCGTTACCGACCAGCATCGCGCGGACCATCTCGGCTGCTATGGCAATACGATACTGAAGACTCCGCACATTGACGCGCTCGCGGCACGTGGCGTTAAAGCCGACCGTTTTTATGTGGCGAATACGACTTGCATGTCCAACCGGGCGACGCTCATGACCGGGCGCATGCCGTCCTTGCATGGCGTCGTGCATAACGGCATTAATCTGGATAGGCGGCACACGACATTCGTGGAGCTTTTGCGTGACGCCGGCTATGCGACGGCGCTGATTGGCAAATCGCACCTCCAAGCGTTTGGTTACGATAGTCCGGCCAAACGCGCATGGGTAAATCCAGCTGGAGCGAGCGCACCCGCGCAGGATCTGCGCGATGCGCGCAAGGATCAGCGCTGCGGCGCCGGGTATACGAACGAATGGACTCCAGATTGGAAGGCGGGCCAGCGTAGCGGAGTCGAGACGCCCTACTATGGGTTTTCCCATGTGGATCTGTGTACCTTGCACGGCGATCAGGTGCAGGCCGACTATGCGAATTGGCTGGCCAGTCAGCATGCCGAGCCTGACAGCTTGCGTGGGCGCGAGAATGCCATTGCCGACCCGCGCTACTGCGCGCCTCAGTCCTGGCGTACCCGTGTTCCCGAAGAGCTTTATCCGTCGGCCTATATCGGAGGCAAAACTTGCGAATGGCTGGAGGCTCATGCGGCGCATCACCCAGGCCAAGCGTTCTTTTTGCAATGCTCTTTCCCTGATCCGCATCATCCGTTTACGCCGCCGGGAAAATACTGGGATAAGTATGATCCCGAAGACATTCCCTTGCCTGCTACTTTTGGGAAAACGCCAAGGTCTGAGCTGGTCGAACGCATACATGCCTACACCAAAAATGGAGGTGACCGCGAAGGTACGGCGGCCTTTGCGGTGTCCGAGCGCGAGTGTCGAGAGATCATTGCATTGACCTACGGCATGATTTCGATGATCGACGACCAAGTCGGTAACATCATGGCAACGCTTGAGCGCCTGGGTATGGATGAAGACACGGTCGTCATTTTCACCAGCGATCACGGAGATTTCATGGGTGATTTCGGTGTGATGCTGAAGGGCCCGATACATCACCAGGGCGTGGTTCGCGTACCGTTCATATGGCGAGACTGCGCCCAGGCTCCAATCTGCGACGCGCGGGAGCTGGCCGTTGTGGCAGGCACCATAGATATCGCGCGCACTATTCTGGACCGGGCCGGGATCGCTCCGTATAACGGTATTCAGGGGCTAAGCCTGATGCCATGGATACGTTCTTCTGAAGTTCAGGCCCCTGATCGCAGCGGCATCGTCATCGAGAGCGAGGCTGTCAAAGTGCCGGAGGGAGGGCGGACGCGCATGCGTCTTCGCAGCCTTTTGACTCAGGGTAGGCGACTTACCTTATCCGGTGAACCCAAGCTGTGCGAACTTTATGACTTGGAAGCGGATCCCTTGGAGCAACACAATCTCTGGGCTGAGCCAAGGTGGCAAGTAGAGCGTGATCGCTTGATACAGCAGTTCTTTCTTGAACAACTTTCTTTGGGAGATGAGTCGCCATTGCCAGCGGCTGTGGCATGAGGCTCAGCTTGCTTGCAGCCCCTGCTTAAGCTGGGCCTTGCATGCACCTGGTCGGCGGGCGGCGTACTCGTTCGAGTCAAGCGTGCCGACCAGGCTTACATTCAGCGTTGGGGAGTCGTACCGCACCCGGGTTTCAAATGGGAGCGGTACGATCAACCCAGCTCTTACTCCGGGCTGATGCCGGAGGTAGTAATGACTTCTTTCCAGCGAGCAAACTCAGTGCGGGTCAGCTTGTCCAAGTCCTCGGGTGTGCCGAGCACCGTCGAGAAACCGTTTTCGGCAAGACGTGCTTTCATTTCGGGTGCGCCGAAAATCGTATTGATCTCTTTGTTCAACAGGGAAACGATGGCGGGTGGGGTGCCTGCCGGTGCGTAGAGCCCGACCCAGACTGCAAGGGTGTAGTCTGGGTAGCCCGACTCGGCCACGGTTGGCACATTGGGCAGAAGCGGCGAACGCGACTTCCCGGTTTGCGCGATGGCTTTCAACTTGCCTGAAGCGATCAATGGGCGGGCTGCTTCGACAGGCGCGATGATCATGGTCACGCTGCCTTGCACGACGTCCATGATGGCGGTGCCCAGGCCGCTGGCTGGGATGTGGCGCATTTTGGTGCCGATACTGTTTTGCAGAACCATGGTGTACAGGTGCGCAGTCGTGGCGATGCCGGGTGAGCTGTAAGAGGCGTCGTCGCCGCGTTGCTTGATGTAGGAGACGAGTTCTTTCAGGTCGTTGGCCGGGGTGCCGGGGCTGGTAACCACAACCTGAGCGCTTTCGGCGATTTGGCCGATGGGAGCAAAGCTGGTCACCGGATCGTATGAGGTTTTACGGAAGGCGGGCGTAACGACGTGGGTGGTAGGCGCGATCATCAGGGTGTAGCCATCGGCTGCTGCTTCGGCTGCCGCCGAGGTGCCGATGGTGCCGCTGGCGCCCGGTTTGTTTTCCACGATGAAGTTTTGCCCCAGCCTCGAGGAAAGTTTTTCTGCCGCGCGCCGTGCGATGGCATCGGCGCTGGTGCCGGCAGTGTAGGCCACGAGAATCTTGACCGTGCGAGCGGGGTAGGCCCCCGCGCTTTTGGCCGCAGTCTGGGCGGCGGCGCCGGTACAAGCCAGCGCGACACCGGCCGCTAATGCGGTACGGAAAATGATGGAAGAGCGGTGTTGCATGGTTTGTCTCCTTGGTAATGCCGTGTTTTCGTTGCGTTTCATGATTCCGGTTTATCTGTGGCTTGGTGATCAACTCCAGCCATAGATGTCCAGGGTGCGTTCGCCGGCACGTAGCCGTTCGAGTATGTCGGCCTCGTAGCTCTCCCGGTCGGCTGCCGCCACCAGTGTTTGCTGGACTTGCTCGCGGGGAATGGCCACCACGCCGTCGGTGTCTCCTACGATCAGGTCGCCGGGGTGAACGGTGATGTCAGCGATCAGGATGGGGGCGTTGATCCAGCCGCGCGCGCCGAAATCTTTGCCCGTGCCGCGAATGCACAAGCCGCGTGCAAAGATGGGAAAACCGAAGTCCGCCAGGATGGCGCCGTCGCGCACGCAGCCGTCGATGACCAGGCCGCCCAGTTTGCGCATGTTTGCGGCCAGAGACATGACTTCGCCCCAATAGCCGGCTTCGTAGTGTTCGCTGACTGAGACGACCAGAATGTCGCCGGGTTGGGCTTCGTAAATCGCGCGATGCAGCCACAGGTTGTCGCCGCCGGGAGAGTGCACAGTGACGGCCGGGCCGGATAGCTGAAACGTCGGCACCACTGGTTTGATCACCGAGGGCAGGGCGCCGATTTTGCCGGCTGCTTCGTGCAAGGTTGCGGTGCCGAAGCGTGCTGCGCTGGCGGCCAAGGATGAACTGGTCCGCTGGATTTCGCGGCGTATGGTTTGGGCGTTTCCAGTAGACATATCAGTTGTTTTTCGTTTGCAGCGTGTGGTAATGATTTTTCCTGCGGGCTTCATCAAGCCGCATACCGCCGCGTATTGCCTCGCGGATATGGGTTTCCGCGGTTTCGATGGCTTCGGCTGTGTCCAGTACCTTGTCTTCATGCTCGCGTGGGATGACCAGCACACCGTCGGCATCGCCGCGGATGATGTCGCCCGCATTGACCCGGGCATCGCCGATGTTCACGCAAACATTAACCGCTTCGACCTGAACCCTATCCTTGCCGGTACGCATGGAGTAGCTTCGGCTGTAGACCGGATAACCGATCTGCCGGCAGAGTGCGGTGTCGCGGCAGGCGCCGTCGATGACGGTGCCCGCCAAGCCACGCCGGTGTGCGATCTCGGTCAGGATGTCGCCCCAAACGGTGGCGTTTTCGCGTCCGCCGTTGTCCAGGACGACCACGCTGCCTGGGGCGATGTCGTCGATATAGTCGCCGACCGTGCCGGGCGGCGTGCTGGCTGGGCCGTAAAGAATGGTATAGGCGCGTCCCGCAAGGCGGAAGAATTCGTCGCGGGGTTTGATCCCCAGGCATTGTCCTGCAATGCCGAGCTTGTCGAGAGCGTCGCTTAGTGTTGCAGTATCAAGCTTGGCTGCGCGTTCTACATTGTTGTCTTGAGGGGCGGTCATCGATTTCTCAGGTCTTGCTATGGAGCATGTTTTCGTATTTGGCGCCCATTACTTCGGTAACGGGCGATCCGGCCAGCACGTCCTTGGCCATGGCGGCTTCGCGTGCGGCGATCTCTTCAGCGGCCAGTAGCACAGCGTCGATCTGGCCGGCGGGAATAAAGGCGACGCCGGTGCCGTCGGCAATGACGTAGTCACCCGGCTGGACCGCGATCTTGTCTACGGTGATGGGCAGATTGGTGCCGAGTTCGACGATGCGGCCGCGCGCTGTACGGGGTGTGCAGCCACGCGCAAATATGGGGAAGTCGTACTGTCGGGCTTCGTCTATGTCGCGAATGAGCCCGTCTGACACCACGCCGGCCACGTCCCGCATTTTGGCCGACAGGGTCAGTATCCCGCCCCAACTGCCGGCTTCGATACCGCTGCGCTGTTCGACGACGATCACATCGCCCGCCTGCGCCCCGACTACAGCGGTGGTGCCCAAGTGACGAGCCGCTCCGCCCGCGGGCTGCCCGACTCCGAGCTTGACCGTGATGGCGCGGCCGGCGATGCGGCGGGAACTTGCCAGTTGGGATAGCCCCGAAACAACTCCGTCTATACCAAGCTTATCGAGGGCGTCGGACACTGCGCAAACATCAAGGCGCTTGAGGCGATGAACTGGATCGGCATTGGCGCGGTCCAAGGCTGGCGCATTTTTTTCCATGAAGGCTCTTGTTTCTTGTCTCGTGATTTCAGGGCCTGATGGCCAGAAGGTGTATATATATAATATATATGAAATTCACTGAACTATAGGGGAGTTGCTTGGCGCTGTAAAGGCGATGTGCTGTGAATTTCTCTACTTAGAAAAGATGCCGGCCGCCCAGGTTCGGTGCTTGGCACACCGTCTTGATGAGCAAGAAAATTGTTGTGCCGGGAATTTTTGAGCGCGATCAATAATATCGTTATGTCAGCGACGGGAACAAGGGACCGAGTCGCCTGGGACGCGATTTGATGAGATGAGAGTAGCCTCCCGCCAAAGGAAGCTGTCTGTAATCGAGTCGATTCGAGGTGCGAGCCGGGTGCCCTGCATGCTAGGTATGCAGGGCAGGGGCGAAAGCCTTGGCTTGCCTGAAGATAGTGTTTTCCCTGAGGCGAAATGTGCCACAGGGCGAGACGGGCATGTCGATGCCGCCCAAATGTAGCCGGCGAGGCGCGTTCAGAAAACTACAGCCGATCGGTTCCTGCGGGTAGTGCTGACGCAAAGGCCGGGCCGGGCAGGAAGCGCATCTGGGCCTGACCGCCCTTATTTATTTGTTGTTGATTCCGGTGCTGTCGTGTCCGGCTTGCGCCAATGTTTTCGTGCGTTGATATGACAGACGCTCGCGCATGACGCGAGCAGCCGTTTCGCCGTCGCGTGCGCTTAGTGCGGCCAATAGCATTTTGTTTCGGCGGATGATGCGAACGGCGGCGCTGGGCGTCAGGTTGGGTAACAGCACGACTTGCAAAACGTGGCTCAAGGCGCGAAATTCCGCAAGCAAGATGCGGCTGTGCGAGGCCTGAACGATGCCTTCGTGAAACTGCATGGATATTTCGGCAAAGCGGTCCAGGTCGCCTTTCAGTGAGCTCAGTTGCCGGATAAGTCCATCCAGGAGGTCGATGTCGTGGTCGCTGCGCCGCTCGGCCGCGAGCTCGGCAGCGGTGATCTCTATCGCCATCTGGGCGTCGAACACTTCGCCAGGGGTGACGCCGATAAGTTTCATGTGTATCGCGAATGCATCAGCCAGGCGGTCTGGGTTACCGGGCGCGATCCAGACGCCGCCCTTGGCGCCCATCCGGATTTCGACGATGCCTAGCCCTTCAAGCGTGCGCAAAGCGTCGCGCGCGGCCATTCGGCTAACGCCGAACTGGGCGGACAGCGCAGCTTCACTGCCCAGGAACTGGCCAGCCTTGAGCTCTTCCGAAAATACCGCGGCGCGAATTTGCGACACGATATTCCACGAAAGGGTTTCGTTCTGAACCGTTTTCCAGACCGGTATTTTTTGCGCCGAATCGATACTCAAACCTTCACCTAATCATTGTCGAACGGGGCTGTATATAGGAACAAGCCGCGACCATATACATGATACATGACGGCCCGCCATACCAGGGGCTGCTGGCTGCTGGTGGTCGAGAGCTGCAATGCGGCATCATTTAATGCTGATATATAATATACTTAGAAATTAGCTTGGGCATGCGCTGATGAACGCGATGATGGCGAATATGCGTTGTCGGCAACTTCCCTGGCTTGGTGCCCGAGGCAAGACGGCGCGCCGCACACGATACGACTCGCAAGAAACCACGGAGACTATTTACGATGATCATCGATGCCCATGCGCACGTTACCGCGCCCGATTCTCTTTATGTATGGAAGGCGGGGCAGTTGTCGCACCGCGGTTCGCATGGCCG
>JBEBXA010000139.1:0-8731 GCA_040391825.1 Pigmentiphaga sp. | reverse complement strand
GCACTGGTGCAGGCGCGGCCTTCTGCATCTGGAGGAATTGAGCATGCCGACAGCAGCCAGCCGGCGCACCACAGGATGCAGCCATGCTCAGTGAAGAAAAGAATCGCTTACTCGTCAGCACTGGGGCCGACACGCCCATGGGCGCCTTGCTCAGACGATACTGGATGCCCATTGCCGGAGTGTCCGAATTCGACAATTTCGACACCAAGCCTGTGCGAATAATGGGCGAAGACCTGACCCTGTATCGCGATTTGAGCGGCACCTTCGGCTTGGTCGACAGGCACTGTCCCCACCGCCGGGCTGACCTGAGCTATGGCGTGGTGGAAGAGCTCGGCTTGCGCTGTACCTATCATGGTTGGCGCTTTGACCAAGATGGCCACTGTGTTCAACAACCTTTTGAAGACATCGCACGCGCCGAGACCCACAACAAAACGGCAATTACGATCAAGGCCTATCCGGTTGAGGTCAAAGCGGGCCTGGTCTGGGCATACCTGGGCCCGCAGCCCGCGCCCCTGCTACCTGACTGGGAACCCTTCTCGCGCCAGAACGGATATGTGCAGATTGTGCTTTCAGAGATTCCCTGCAACTGGGTTCAGTGTCAGGAAAACTCGATAGACCCCGTTCATTTCGAGTGGATGCACGAAAACTGGGGCAGCCGTCTGCAAGAAGGGCACAACGCCTCTTACGGACCCACTCACCTGCAACTCGAATTCGAAGAATTCGATTATGGATTCGTCTACAAGCGCAAACGGGTCGGCACATCCGACAGCGATCCAGCCTGGACGGTAGGCCGCGTCTGTCTGTGGCCCAATGCCTTCTTCCTGGGCGATCACTTCGAATGGCGGGTGCCCATCGATGATGAAAAAACACTCAGCATCATGTGGCGCTTTACTCACGTTCCCAAAGACCGTGAACCCTATGTGCAAACCTCTATACCGACCTGGGTAGGACCGCTTAAAGATGCCCAGGGGAACTGGATCAATACACATGTCATGAACCAGGACTTCATTGCCTGGGCGGGACAAGGAACGATTGCGGACCGCACGAAAGAGCATCTTGGCGCCAGTGACCGAGGGATTGTGCTGCTACGTCGGCGCTTCTTCGACGAGCTGGAGAAGATCCGTGAGGGATCGGATCCCAAGGGGCTGATACGCGACCCGCAGAAGAATCATTGCGTTGAGTTGCCGATCGCCGATCTGCAGCGCGCACGCGATGGTTACACGCGTGCCGAGATCCTTGCGGACCCGGTGCGGCTTTTGCGGTTCACCAGCTACATCTTCCAGGCTGGGCAACCGGAATGGATAAGGCAGGAATTTTCCGAAGTAACTGGATTCGAGGTCGGCGATTTCTCCGGCCTTGGTAAGGCGTGATCATCGGCACGGGGCGTCAAAAACTTTCATCGGCAATCCGTGCTCTGGTCAAACAAGCTCTGAACTCATGTAAGGCAATCGTCTCCGAAGGAGTATTGCAATGAAACTGGTCTCCAACGCCGTTCGCGGCATCGCCCTAGCGCTGCTTTCGTCCCTGTCTTTCGCCGCCGTGGCGCAACAGGATTTCCCCAATAAAGCAATACGCTTTATTTCCCCATTTCCACCTGGTGGCCATACCGACGCCATCGCCCGCCTGGTAGGGCAGAAGTTGACTGAAAAATGGGGACAAGCCGTGGTAATGGACAACCGCCCCGGCGGCAGCGGCGTCATCGCCGCCGACGCTCTGGCCAAGGCCGCACCGGATGGCTACACCATGATGATCGCGATCAACACCCTCGCCATCAACGCCACCCTTATGCCCCAACTGCCCTACGACACGCTGAAGGACTTGATTCCCGTCGCCACGCTGGCCAGCGCGGAGTTTCTGATGGTTCTTAATGGAAGCACTCCCGTCAACGATTTTCCCGGGTTTCTGAAGCTGGCTAAAACCCAGCCGGATACGCTGAACTTCGGAACCGTGGGCGGAGCGGGGATAGGACGGCTTGCGGGAGAACTGTTCGCGCGGGAAGCGGGTATCGAAGTGAAGCAAATTCCTTACAAGGGAGCGGCGCAACTGAATAACGACCTGCTGGGTGGACGCCTGCAATACACGATAGACCCGGCTTATGCCTATATCGGCGCCATCAGGGCCGGCAAGCTGAAAGCCCTGGCCGTTACCGGAAAAACTCGTCTCGAAGCCCTGCCCGATGTCCCCACATTTGCCGAAGTAGGCCTGCCGGGGTTTGATGTTCGCATGTGGTTCGGCGTATTCATGCCCGCCGGCACGCCACCCGCCATCATCAATAAATTCTCAAAAGAAATTGCAAGCATCCTCGCCACGAAAGAGGTCCGCGATCAGCTTGCCGCTAAGGAATTCAAACCCTTTATTTCAACCCCGGAAGAGTTCTCGGCAACCTTGAAAAGCGATATGGCCAAGTACCGGGAAGTCATCAAAGCAGCCAACATCAAGATCGAATAATTCACTCGCGCCCTGTACGCAGCAACAGTCTTCGGAACCAGCAGCCCATGCACACCATGCCTTACTTGAACACTTCTTCCAGCGATTGCGCAAACCAGCAAGCGCAAACCGTCGCGGAAGCGTATCTGGCGACACTCAAAAGGCATGGGATCGACTACCTCTATGTGGGAGCCGGCACCGATACGGCGCCCATCATCGAAGCCTATGCCAGAGAGGAAGAGTCCGGGCTGAGCTTTCCTGTTCCCGTGCTGGCTGTGCATGAAAACCTTGCTCTTTCCATGGCCCATGGCTACTACATGGCAAGCGGACGGCCCCAGGCAGTCATGCTGCACGTCAGCGTGGGCACAGCCAACGCCGTCTGCGCTTTGATGAACGCCGCCAGAGCGCAAATACCGGTGCTGTTTACGGCCGGGCGCACACCTTTGTTTGAACAAGGAGTATTTGCTTCGCGCAGCCACGACATCCACTGGGGACAGGAGATGTTCGATCAAGGCGGCATGGTGCGCGAACTCGTCAAATGGGATTACGAACTGCGCGACGGCATCAACGTCGAAGACATCGTCGGCAGGGCATACTCGATCTCTATGTCCGATCCCAAGGGTCCGGTTTACCTGACCCTCCCGCGTGAAGTGCTGGCGCGCCCGGCTAGCGCAAATGGGGAACCTGGGATCGTCCCGGCCGCTACCGCGGCGTATCCGGACCCGGAGGCCATCAGCAAGCTTGCCCACAAGCTGATGAACGCGGAAATGCCCGTTATTGTTTGTTCGTCCGGCGGTGTCGACGAACAAACGCTGGGGCTATTGGTCGAATTGGCCGATAAATTCGCGATCGGGGTTGCGGAGATGCATCCCAAGTATGTGAATTTTCCCGACACGCATCCCATGCATCTGGGCTTTCATGCCGAGCCTGTACTGGCGGATGCGGACGCACTGCTCTTCATGGAATGCGACGTGCCATGGATTCCCGCCGCCAGCAGCCCTCGGCCCGATGCCTTTGTCGCCCACGCCAGCAGCGATCCGCTCTACACCAACTACCCCGTTCGCAGCTTCCGCTCCGACCTGACTTTGACCGCCGGCGCAAAGCCCTTGTTGCAGAGTCTGATCGCAACAATGACGAACATCGCCGGGCCTGACAGCTCGGCACGGCGTAAAGCGCTGACAGCAAAAGCACAGCGCGAGCGGTCCCTGGTGGAAGCGTCGCAACGCGCCGACGAAGATAGAGCCGACGCGGCAATCAACAAAACCTTCTTTACGACTTGTCTTCAGGCCGTCCTTCCCGAAGAGGCCATCGTCGTCAACGAATACCCTGCAATGCGGGAACATCTGTCTTTCAGCCAAGCCGGGCGCTATTTCTCTTTACCTTCTGCGGGGGGGCTGGGCTGGGGCTTGCCCGCCGCCTTGGGCGTTCAGCAGGCCAAACCGGATGCCTTGGTGGTCTGCCTGCTTGGCGACGGTGCCTATATTTTCGCCAACCCCGCAGCCTGCCATCAGGCAGCGGCCATGCACGAGCTCCCCGTCTTGACCGTGCTCTATAACAACCGCTCCTGGGCTGCGGTGGAAAACTCCACGCTCAGGCTCTACCGCGGCTCTCATTCCGCAGCCTATAAAAAAGCCCATGGCGCTGTGCCGCTCTCTTCACTTCGCGCCCTGCCTGATTTTGAAAAATACGCCGAGGCGTCCGGCGCTTACAGCGAGGTGGTGAATCTGCGCTCAGAATTGGCGCCGGCACTTGAACGCGCGCTGCGCGTAGTTCGTGAAGAACGCCGCCAGGCATTGGTGAATGTTATGGGTGTTTGACGCGCTTACTCAGCCAACCCTGGCTCCTCACGAGGCAGATCGTCATCCCTATTGAGGTTGCACACCCGTGGCCTGGACGATTTTTTCCCAGCGTTGGATTTCGCTAGCAAGGAAACTTTTGGCGGAATCCGGGGACGAGTCATTGGTGACGTCGACCGCCAACTCAGCCAACTTGCTCTTGACCTCGGCGTTAGACAACACGGTATTGATCGCCGTATTCAAACGCTTAGTCACGGCCGAATCAGTACCCGCTGGCACGAACACCATGTTCCATGTCGACCCGACCACCCCTGGAATACCCGCTTCGACGATAGTTGGAAGCTCGGGCAGCAAGGGAGATCTTTTTTCACCCGCTATGGCGATAGCCTTCAACAAGCCAGAGTTGACGACCGATACGGTGGAGCTTGCGGTCTCGAAGGTATACATATGCAGCTTCGAGAGCATTCCCTGCTTTGCCGGCCCCGAGCCGCGGTACGGAACGTGCAGGGCATTGACGGCCGCATTCTTATTGAATAGCTCTGTGATCAAGTGGGTGGCGGTCGCATAACCGGAAGTCGCATAGCTGAACTCGCCGGGCTTCGATTTCAGCAAGCCGACCAATTCCTGGATATTGCGTGGCCCGTCTGGCGGCACTAACACCACTGCAGGAACCGCCCCGACCAACGCAACAGGCTGCAGGTCCCGTAGCGGTTCGTAGGAAAGTTTTTTGTACACCGACGGAGCAATCGCAATCGACGCGGTTCCAAAAAGGATGGTGTAACCATCGGGTACCGCCTTTGCCGCGATCCCCACACCAATATTTCCTGCCGCTCCACCGCGGTTATCGATAATGATCGTCTTACCCAGTTCGTGGCTAAGCGCGTCGCTTACCACCCGGGCGAAGACATCCGTGGGGCCGCCTGGCGGAAATGGGACAACCATGGTGATGGGCCGATCGGGATACTTGGCGTATGTAGGAGGAGCTCCTAGAGCCAAGGCACAGGCTGCAGCCAGTGTGGCTAACATCCGGCATTTCATCTGCTGATTTTTATTCATCGAAAGTCGTCCTTTCCATGGAGTTATAACTTCAGAACAAGAACATCGAATTTTTTCTACACACTTATGCAACGACGGTTTTCTGGAAACAATAGCGATCCACTTTTCCCGGATCGATCGTCACTCCCAGACCAGGCGTGCAAGGAAGTGACAGCGAACCAGAACTCAGATCCAAGCTGTCCGTGATAATGTCGTCGGCCGTTTTCAGGGGCCCCACACATTCGATCCCGTCGATGACATTCACAGTTGTCGACGCAAGCATGATTTCCGCCATGGTGTTGATGCCCAAACCGAAGCCGTGGCCCACCACACAGCGAATATTCGCGGCTTGCGCCATGGCGATCATCTGACGAGCCTTGTAAAGCCCGCCTTGCTTCATAACCTTGATCTTGACGATGTCAGCAGCCTGCTCTCGGATAATGCGAATCAGGCTGCCCTCATCGAGCAGAGACTCGTCAGCCATCACGGGAATGCCGCCGGCTTCACGCCGGACGCGCGCCATTCCCGAAATATCGTCCGCCCCGACCGGCTGTTCGAACAACTGCAGATTTTCTAGCCTCACCATGTGCGCAAGCTCAATAGAAGTATCCGCGTCGTAGCCGGCGTTCGCATCGATCCGAAGTTGAAAATCCGGCCCGACCGCATCGCGCACCGCCTTGATGCGATCGGTGTCCGAGAGAATGCCCCCGCCCACTTTGATCTTCGCGGACCTGAAGCCTCGCCGCTTCCACTCACTCGCCTCACGCGCAGCCGCCTCGGCGGGGACGATTCCGATCCACGCGTTAAACAGGACAATCGGCTTGACCGCGCCACCCAGGTAAGCATGAACAGGCATTTCCAGCTTACGCGCGGTAAGATCAATGCAAGCCATTTCCAGGGCAGCTTTCGCATCCAGATAGCCCACTACCGCGTCGTCCATTCGTGCAATCAAGGCATGAATATTGGACGGATCCAGCCCCAGAACGCATGGGCCGAGACAAGCTTCGAGCACCTGCAATGTTTGTTCTACGCTTTCCTTGGAATAGCCGGGCGAGGGATCCACGTTTCCATAGCCGGTTTCGCCACTCGCAGCACTTACCTTGACGATGACGCTTTTCTGAACGGACTTGCTGCTATGCGCGGTCTTGTATTCTCCGTTCAGCGGTACGGCAACGCCGACAATTTCCAGCTTTGCGATTTTCATGACAGGCACCACAACGCGGTCGATCGCTTCACTTTCCGTCTCCTGTTATTTCTGCTCTGCTTCCTGCCTAGGCTCTTACCGCTTACCCGGCGATCTGCGTCCGATACATCAGACGACGGCTTTCTGGATCAAAAGCATTGCGTCGGTGCATAGTGCAGCGATTGTCCCAAAGGACCGCGTCGCCTATCTTCCACTCTTGCGTCCACGAGTGCCTCGCTTGGACCGCGTGCTCCCACAACCGATCAAGAAGCTCCTCGCTTTCTTCGACCGGCAGGCCGACCAGATAGGCATTGCGCCGTCGGCCAAGCAAAAGGCATTTCTGGTGAGAGTCGGGATGAGTAATAACGAGCGGATGAATCGCTCCTACGGTTTTGCGCGGATCAGTATGAGCTTCGAATCCCTGGCGTAATTCCCCCGTGCTGTTCCGGCTCGCGTCGTGCACGCATTTCAGTTCATTAGCTCGGCTTTTCAGATCGGCGGGCAGGCTTTCATAGGCCAAATACATATTGGCGAACGAGGTTCCCCCTCCCGCAGGCGGAATTTCAACCGCATAGAGCATGCTTCCTTTCGGGGGCCTCTCGTTATAGGTCATATCCGCATGCCATTCGGCCTCGCCTGAACCCAGACTACCGATCGGCTTTCCGTCAACCATGATGTTCGAAATGACGTTGATTTCTAACGGCAAATCATTCTGGGCGCCTCCGTAAAGAGTTCCCCTGACAGGCCTTCTATCCAGCCCGCCGAAGCTGCGCGAGAACCTGATCAAGTCCTCGACGCCCAAACCCTCCTGGTCACGAAACCTAAGCACCAAATGCTTTACCCAAGCATCACGCACACATTCGATTTCCTCGGCGCTCAATTCCTCGCGCATGTCGAGCCCCGTCACGTCGGCACCCAGCGCCGCGCCGCTCGAAACGATTGTCAGCGATTCTTTCTTTTTGATGATGGCGTTCATTGGCTGTCCTTCTCAGGTGAATCACTAGTTCAGCCAATGTAGTAAATTGCCTTTAATCTGTGAATTTTCATTTTTCGATAAATTTATTCACTTAACAAATGAATATCACACTCAAGCAGATCCATGCTTTTCTTGCTGTTGCCGCCACGTTGAGCTTCAGCAGAGCCGCGCAACAGGTCCATCTGTCTCAGCCAGCGTTGAGCGCAAATATTCGCCGGCTGGAAGAAATCGTCGGGGCTCGCCTGTTCGATCGGGATACACGTACTGTTGCGCTCTCCAGCGTTGGTGCCGAGTTCCTGACGATAGCGACCAGCCTGCTAGAAAACGTCGACACGAGCCTGACCCGAATACAAGAGTTTGTGTCGGGTAAACATGGGCGCCTCACCTTGGCGGTAGCCCCTTCGCTGGCCATCGGGTTTCTTCCCCGGGTCATCTTGCGTTTTGCCCGGGCCTATCCAGGCATAGAGCTTCACTTACATGACGTATTGACCGACGTCTGCATCGATATGGTCCGCCGCGGTACCGCCGACCTCGCCATCACTCCCAAGAAAAAAAATGCCGACGAACTCTTGCAACGCGAACTATTCAATGATGAACTTGCGCTTCTGTGCTCATCGGAGCATCCCATTGCCAAACAGCGTGGATTTCGCTGGAGCGATATCACCGCTCATCCGCATATTGCAAAAAAGGGCGTCAGCAGCGTCCGCCAGCTCGTGGACGAAGAATATCTTCGGCAAGGCGTCATATTTCGGCCCGCATTCGAAGTGGAATACCCTGGGACCATGCTCGGACTCATTGCGGCGGGACTCGGCATAGGCATCGTTCCCCTATCGGGCATCCAGGCGATGAATATGAACAATCTGGTGTTCCACCGTTTTACAAGAGCGACCGCCCCCTATCGGACCATTTGCGGGGTGACGCTGCAGATGCGATCCGCAACGCCTGTGGTCGAGAATTTTCTGCGGATATGCAATGAAGAAGTGCGGCGCGCAACCCTAGCACCTAAAACCAAGCACCGCAAAATCCGTCCAGACTAGTCTGCTCACAAAGCAGGGATGGCACGCCCCACCATGCCATTCTGTAGGAAACGTTCCATCTGCGTGGCGGAAATAAGGTCCACGATACTGGGTTGCTTCGAAATTGTCCGAACCCAGCAAGAATGAAATAGGCCCGGCCAGCACAACCATATGCTCGGCGGTTTCCTCCAGTTGCCTCGTACGCTCGAAGTAACTGACCACGCTGGGTATGGATTCGATACCGACGCGCTTACTCAGGTAGCTGAAGGCCCATGAATGCTGCCCGAATCTTGCTTAG
>JBEBXA010000138.1:0-9109 GCA_040391825.1 Pigmentiphaga sp. | reverse complement strand
CCCCGCTCCGTCTCGTTCATCTATCTGTTTTCTTACTAAGGCCTATAAGAACAATCCGTTACCCCGCGCCGGCCCTCATCCCTACACTAAAGAAACTTTCTACTCCGTAGCGGCGGGCGCAGGCACTTTATGGCTGAAATTGTTCTTGGAATCGGTTCGTCCCATAGCCCCATGCTTAATAGTCCGGCGAACGACTATGGCAAACATGGAGATATCGACCAAAGTACGCGCAAGCTGCTTGATCTGGATGGGCGCCCGACTAGTTACGCGACCTTGCTGGCGCGTCGAGGGCAGTCGCTGGTTTCCGAGCTAGAGCCCACGGTGCTTGAGGAGAAGGCCGCAGCCTGCGAAGCGCATATCGATTATCTCGCTAAGGTTTTGGCTTCCGCCCAACTGGACGCCGTCGTGGTGATTGGCGACGACCAGAATGAGCAATACGGGGAAGAAAATCTGCCTGCGTTGATGGTGTACTGGGGGAAAACCATCATCAACAATCCCCTGCAAATGCCGGCGAACGCGCCCGCATTCTGGCGCCTGGCAAGATCGCAATACCACGAACACGATGGGCCTCGTGAATATCCGGTTGCCCACGAGCTGGGCTTGCACCTTATCAACTCCTTGATGGATGGCGACTTCGATGTCAGCCAATCTCGCCGTCTCGACAAACCCCACGGCGAGGGACATGCCTTCGGATTCGTCCATCGCCGATTGATGCCGGACAGGGCGATACCCATGCTGCCGGTTTCCCTGAATACCTACTTCCCGCCTAACCAACCGCGCCCCAAACGCTGTTACGAGCTGGGGCGCGCCATTTCCCAGGCCGTAAATAGCTGGGACAGCAATGCCCGCGTGGGGATCATCGCATCGGGCGGCTTGAGCCATTTCGCGGTGGATGAGGAACTAGACCAGCTTGTGCTGAGGGCGTGCAAAGAGAAGGATGGTCAGGCACTGCGCAATATCGATCCCGCACGCCTGAACTCGGGAACGTCCGAGATCCGCAATTGGATCACTACAGCAGGCGCCGTCGAGCACCTGAATACCGTATGGCAACAATACGTTCCCTGCTATCGCACTTTGGGCGGCACCGGCTGCGGAATGGCCTTTGCCGTTTGGCAAAAGGACTGAACCATGGAACAAGAGGCGCATGGCATGGGTGATGTGGGAAAGACGACGGCTGCGGAAGTTTTGTTGACGGGGCTGAAAACCAACGGCATCGACTATTTGTTCGCCAACGCGGGTAATGACTTTGCCCCCATTATCGAAGCACTGTCGAATCCATCTTTGCAAGACGCGATGCCGACACCTATTACCTGCATGCATGAAACCGCCGCGGTCGGCATGGCACATGGCTATTACCTGGCGACGGGCCAAATGCAGGCAGTGATGGTGCATGTGAACGTGGGTTTGGCGAATTCGATGGCCGGAATGCTGAACGCTTACAGCGACAATGTGCCGGTGTTTCTTCTGGCCGGCCGCACGCCCTTAACCGAGCACGGCCGCGCCGGTGCGCGCTTGACTCCGGTCCAGTATGGACAGGAGCTGTATGACCAGAATGCCATGGTGCGCGAACTGGTGAAGTGGGAGTACGAGCTGCGCTATCCGGAGCAGGCCTGCGGCCTGATTTCGCGTGCAGTGGCTTTGGCCATGGCCGAACCGCAGGGCCCGGTTTTTCTGGGGTTCCCGCGCGAGCCGCTGCTTGACCCCTTGCCTGCCGGCATCGAGTTTGAAGAGTTTCCCGTTGCGCGTGTAAGCGCTACCTACCCGGATCCCGGGGCGATTCAGGAGTTGGCGCAATGGCTGGCTCAGGCGCGTCAGCCTTTAATCGTGGCGGAACGCGGTGATCCTGCCGGGCGCGTGGGCGCTCTGCTGATGCAACTGGCCGATGCCTGCGCCATTCCGGTGGTCGAATTTTCGCCCGTGCGCAACGTGATGCCCTCGCGCCACCCGATGATGCTGGGCTATGCGCCCAAAGCCCATCTGGAAGCCGCCGATGTCATTTTAGTGGTCGATGCCTCTACCCCTTGGGTAGAGCATATGCACCGTCCCGGCCCGGGTAAGCGCATTGCACACATCGGCCCCGACCCCCTGGTTCGCCGTCAGCCCGTGCGCAGTTTTCAAACCGATTTGGCGATTGCCTGCGATACCGCCGCCGGCCTGGAAGCGCTCAGCAATGCTTTGCTTCCGCTCATGGCCGCCGGCCGCGAACGAGATGAGCGCCATGCACACATTGCTGCGCGTTCCGCATTGCGGTGGAGTGAAGCCTGCAAGGTGGCAGATCAAGGCTCGGGTTCGCCTGCTTCCGGCGCATTCATTTCGAAGTGCATTTCCGACGTGCTGGGCGAAGACGGCGTCTGCTTTAGCGAGCTGGGTGCGGTAGCCGAGTACATGGACCTGAAAGGGCCCAATCGCTTTTTCTTTACGCCGTATTCAGGCGCATTGGGTTGGGGCATGTCCGCGGCGCTAGGCGCGCAGCTGGCGGATCGCAATCGTTTGGTCGTGGCCTGCATAGGCGATGGATCTTATGTCTTTGCCAACCCGGTAGCCTGCCATCAAATTGCCGAAGCCCACGCCTTGCCGATCTTGACCGTGGTGAAGAACAACGGCATATGGAACGCGGTACGGCGTTCGACATTGGGTGTGCACAGCGACGGTTATGCGGCACGCTCAAGCAACATGCCACTGACTTCGCTCGAACCCTCGCCCACTTATTCGATGATAGCCGCGGCCAGCCGCGCACATGTGGAGTTGGTAGAACACGGCGAAGATTTGCCCGGCGCCTTGCAGCGTGCGCTGGCGGTTATCAACAACGAGAAAAGGCAGGCTTTCATTGAAGTTCGTACTTCCCTCTCTAATACCCATTAGCCATAAAAGGGCAGTGGGATAGAGAGTTTCCAAGAAAACATGGAGGAGACAACTATGTTGCAGAAAATTTTCATCGCGGCCCTGATGGCTGCGAGTACGACAGCGGCGCATGCTCAGAAAGACTACCCGAGCCAGCCGATCAAACTGATCGTTCCCCATCCGCCAGGCGGGTTCACCGACATACTGGCGCGTCTGGTCAGCCAAAAAATGGAGGCGCACAAGGGCTGGCAAGTCATCGTCGAGAACAAAGGCGGCGGCGGCAGCACCATTGCCGAAAATTTCGTTGCACACTCTGCCCCCGACGGCCTCACCATCTTCGTTACCGGGCGCGACGTCACCATACGCAGCAGCCTTTACGATAAGTTGCCCTACAACCCCGACAAGGATTTCGCGCCTGTCAGCCAATTGGTGTGGTCTCCTATGGTGTTGGTGGCCCACCCTTCACTGCCGGTGAAATCCCTGCCGGATTTGATTGCCAAGGCCAAGGCGGCGCCCGGAAAATTTGCTTATGCATCGCCCGGCAATGGCAGCGGCGCGCATCTGGCAATGGAGATGCTTGCCACGGAAGCCGGCATGAAGCTGCTGCACGTTCCTTACAAAGGGGTGGGGCAGGCCACCACTGATCTGCTGGGGGGCCAGGTACCTCTGATGTTCTTGCAAATGGCCGTGGCCTTGCCGCATATTCGTGCGGGCAAACTCAAAGCTATTGCCATGCCGTCGCCAGAGCGCTCGAAGATGTTGCCTGATGTTCCGACAGTGGCTGAGGCGGGCTTACCCGGTTTCGATGTCACGCCGTGGTTCGGCATCATGGCGCCGGCGCAAACGCCAAAAGACATCATCACCAAACTGAACGCCGAACTTGTGAAAGTCATCCGCGAACCGGAAGTCATCAAGCAGCTCGCCAAACAAGGGGTAGAGGTAGTGGGCAACCGGCCGGATGAATTCTCGGCACTGATAGAAAAGGAATCCCCGAAGTGGAAAAAAGTAGTCAAGGATGCGGGCGTGCGCGTGGACTAAACCGCAGCCTACCCTGAACCATTCTTACTGTAGAAACTGCGCCGATTCGCGACCTGGCCGCTCGTAAATAATCGAGGCGGCCAACCGCGCGAGCCCGAGGCTCGGCGCCATGAAGCGCCAGCCGGCTCAGGCCTCGTAGATTGACGGGTGGTTACGGCAATGTTCCATGAACAGGGTGAGGTTGCCCGACAGGAACTTCTTGCGATGGTGGATAAGGTAGAAGCGGCGGGTAAGCGGCGGCAAATCCGTATCCAGAATGCTCAGGTGCCCCGCCGCAACCATGTCCTTCACCACGGGCCGCGACAAACACGCCAGCCACAGCCCTTCCGCCGCGGCGTGCTTGATGGCTTCGGAACTGCCCAGTTCGATATCCATATTGATCTGATGCAGATAAGGAAGCAGGGCGCGTTCGACTGCCTGCCTGCTACCCGAGCCGCGCTCTCTCAACAACCATCTGCTTTCGCGCAGTTGTTCGCGGCTGATGCGTCGCTTGTGGTGCTCGGACGCCAGGGGATGGCGCGGCGAACAGACGATGACCATTTCATCAAGCAGCCAAGGTGCAAGATTTATCTCGGGTTCGTCGCATGGGCCTTCGATCAGGCCCATATCAACTTCGAATGCAGCCACGGCCGCCGAGATCTGCTGCGAGTTTGCGATGGTGACCTCGATGGGGGCCAAGGGCGCCATGAGCCGATACCGCGCCAACAAGGCAGGCAACACATAACTACCTATGGTTGTACTGCATCCCAGCTTGAGAATACCCGCCGCGTGGCCGCTTTTATCGAACAGGCCTTTTTCTATCTGCTGCGCATTGTCGAGCAAGGCAGTGGCATCCGCCAGCAAGGCCCGGCCATTGTCATTGAGGATGAGGCGCTTGCCCACGCGGTCGAACAGCTTGGTGTGCAGCAGCCCTTCCAGTTCGCCCAAGGCTGCGCTCACCGCCGATTGCGACAAGGCGATTTCGCTTGCCGCGGCCATGGTACTGCCGGTGCGAGCAACGGCGACGAATATCCTCAACTGCCTGAGACTCATGGGCATCGGTGTAGGCCCATCTTGAATTCCTCTATGGTTGGCTTGTTGTTTGCCGACTCTTGCTACGGGTGCGCCATCGCTGCCATGCCGGCCGCATCCGGCAAGGGCGAACCCTATAATGACTGTCGCATCGTATCCGCTTGGCGTACCATTTCCATTTGCACCAGCAAGGCAAGACGGCTCAGCCTTCAACGTGGCGCCCAAGCCGCCAGGCAGCACTATTCGGAACCTCTATGTTGGCACCGTATCCGTCATTGGTCCAGACATCTGGCAACAGGCCCATCAGGATCGTGGTTCCGCAAACCGCGGGCACGACCAATGACCTGATCGCACGCGTCCTGGCTCCTCACTTCGCGGCAGACATGGCCTGCCCTTTCATCGTCGAGAACCGCGTCGGTGCATCCGGCATGTTGGGCATGGACGCCGTCGCCAAGTCCGCCCCCGACAGCCCGGCCCTACTCAACAACGTTTCCAATACGCTGACGCTTCCCTACTTCTACAAGAACTTGCCGTTCGATGTTCTGGAAGACTTCGAGCCCGTGGGCATAGAAGGCTACGGCAACCACGCGCTGGTGGTGCATCAATCGGTTCCCGTCGATAACGTGAACGAGTTCATTGCGTATGCAAGGGCGAACCCCGGCAAGCTGGATTACGCAGCGCCGGGCTTGGGTACCCATCACCATCTATGCATGGAAATGATCCAGGCCATGACCGGCATACAGCTTGCCAAGGTATTTTATAAAGGATCTGCCGGCGCTATTGCCGACGTTTTGTCCGGACAAGTGCAAACCATGATCCTGCCGATACAGATCGCCGTAGCCAATGCACGCACCGACAAAGTGAAGGTGCTGGGCGGAACCCGCAAAGAACGTTTTGCCTTGTTTCCCGATGTCCCTTCTCTGCACGAACAGGGGCTGGCCGATTTCGACGTAGAACCCTGGTTTGCCCTGTGGGCACCAAAAGGAATACCGGCCACATCGATAAGCCGCTACAACCGGATGTTAAACGACACCTTCCATCAGCCGGGCGTACGCGACGCGCTCTCCGAGCAGGGCCTGGTGGCGACCCCCGGCACAGTCGATGACTTAAAGCGCAAAGCACGCGCAGAGCACGCGCTGTGGGGCCAAGTTTTGGCAAAGATGAACATCAAGCCCGAGTAGCGCGCCAGCTGCTTGCAGCGTTCAGCATCAAGTTTGCGCAGCCACCTCGCGTATACAGTCCAGCATCAGTTGCGCAGCACTGGTCATTGCGCTGCGGCGCGTCAGAGCTCGTATCGCGGACCCCGCAGGCGCAAAACCCAGCGGCAGCATCGCCCCGACACCCCGGCGTTCAAGGTCGTCTGCAAACGAGGCCGGTAATGGGGCAAGGCTTTGCGTGCTGGCCAGCAATTGGGGAATAGCGGTGATTGATGTCGACTCCATGCAACCAGGCGGCAATTCCAATTGATGCGATGCCAAGGTTTCGATCAATGATGTGAAAATTGCCGAATGCGCCGGGGGCAGAATCCATGGCACATTGCGTAGATCGGTCCATCTCGGTTTCTTTCTTCGAGCCAATGGGTGGTGTGCACCGCACACCACCATGTATGGATCCGTATCAATCAAGGTTTCGACGAAGATACCGTTATCCAGCTCCGCCGGTGTACGGCAGACGACAATGTCCAGTTCACCGTCGGCAAGCTGTGTGAACAAGCGATCGGTTGTGCCCTCTTGCAGTGAAACGAAGGTATCTGGCGCGCTCGAACGGAATCGCGCAATGGCTAGCGGCAACAGCATTTGCGTAACCGTCGATACGGCGCCCACAGCAACTCGAGCCGTGTAACCCCGGGACAAATCGTTCAATTCCCTACGCCCTAACTCCAGTTGCAGCAGAACTTCTTTACCGCGCTTTGCCACCGCCTCTCCGGCTACGGTGAAGCGAAGCATACGGCCGTTTCGCGCCAAGAGCGGCACCCCGATTGCAGCCTCCATTTCCGCAAGCTGCTTGGAAATGGCGGACTGCGTAACGTGATGGGCATGAGCTACCAGTTTGACCTGCCCCAGTTCAGCCAGGCTCACCAGGATACGAAGCTGGTTGAGCCTGAGTCCGGAGCGAAAGAACCGGTCGATTGTCTGCGAAGGATTGCTCACCAGGCTGTCATCCGAAGTAGCCATACATGATGTTTTAGTAATGTTTTAATAATTTAATTCATTTTTTAGTTAACAATAACTGACTTATGCTATCGACCACGATATTTAGCAGACGCAGTAGCGCGATACGCGTAAGACAAGTAGAGAGGTAAGTCATGAATAGGCGCAGAACCGTATTGAAGAGCACTCTGGCATTGGGCCTACTCGGTACGCGGACTGCCGTCGCGCAATCACGCGGTACGGTGCGATTGCTGCTAGGGTTCCAAGCAGGTGCAGGCATGGACGCCCTGGCGAGGGCCGTTGCTGAAGAACTCACCTCAGTCCTGGGCATGAACGTCATCGTTGAAAATCGTCCTGGCGCAAGCGGAACCATCGCGGCCGCCAGCATTCGACATGCTCAGCCAGATGGCTTGAATCTGCTGTTCACGCCATCTTCGATATTGACGCTTTATCCGCACGCCTCCAGTTCGGTGGACTACGATACCTTTCGTGACTTCAGCCCCTTGGGCAGCGTCGCGAGCTTTAGCTATGCCTTGGCCGTCAATAGCAAGACGCCCGCGTCCACGATTGCCGAATACCTTGCGCTGGCCAGGAAAGATCGCAAGTGGGCATCGGTAGGCACCGCGGGAGCCGGCACGCCTCAACACTTTCTGACCATGCTGCTGTCACGCGCATCACAGGTCGATCTTTTGCACGTGCCCTACAAAGGTTCGGGCCCGGCAATCCAGGACACCCTGGCCGGCCACGTGCCGGCCGTACTATCCACGACCGCTTCGTTGCTGACCGCGCACCACGCAGGGCAGTTGCGCATACTGGGAATCTCGGAAGCGGTACGCTCGGCAGACTTGCCTGATGTCGCCACGTTCAAGCAACAGGGTTACCCCGATCTGGTATACGAAGAATGGTGCGGTATTTTCGCGCCCGCCAAAACACCGCAGCCCATGGTCGACAAGCTAAGCAGCGCCATCTTGAAAGTACTGGACAGCGAAAAGCTGCGCGAGCGCTTCCTTCGCCAAGGATTCCAGGTTGCGCCTAACAGCGGCGCCGCGCTATCTGCGGCCTTGCGCGCGGAAAGCACGCGGTGGGCGGGCTTGGCCAGGTCAGTCGGTTTTTCCGCGCAGAACTAAAACGATGGCTGCTTCGAACGTACTTATATTGCTGTCGGATGAGCACTCCGCCCAAGCAATGGGTCAGCATAGCCTGGCGCACACGCCCCACCTGGACACCTTGGCCAAACGCGGAACGCGCTTTGCCAACGCGTATTCACCCTCGCCTATTTGCGTACCCGCGCGCGCCAGCCTTGCAACCGGAAGATACGTACACCAGCACAGCTGCTGGGATAACGCCATCGCCTATACCGGCTCGAATTCGAGCTGGGGCCATCGCTTGCAAGAACATGCCATCGCTGTCGAATCCATAGGCAAGCTGCACTACGCGGACGCTGTCCGTCGCACCGGCTTTGATCGCCAACACCTGCCCATGCACATCCAGAACGGTATCGGCCAAGTATGGGGCTCAGTACGCAATCCGCTACCTGAAACCGGGCCAGCGGCAGGTCTGTTCACTCAACTGGGCGCGGGTGAGTCCTCGTACAATCGCTATGATCGCAGCGTGGCTGCGCAAGCCATCAACTGGCTTGAGGCGGCAGCCGGCCAGCGCTCGGCACCTTGGGTATTGTTTGTCGGCTTTGTGGCGCCGCACTTTCCCTTGATCGTGCCGCCCGAATACCTGCAACGGTATCCGCTGGATCTCATTCCTTTACCCAAACAGCATCCGCAGAATGGTTACCGGCGCCATCCCTGGGTGGAAGAACTTGCGCGATTTTCCCAGCACGATGAAGAGATTGGAAGCGACGAGCGACGCCGCCTGGCCCTTGCAAGCTACCTGGCCCTGATCACCTTCCTGGATGAACAAGTCGGCCTGGTCCTCAACACTCTGGACCGTCTTGGTTTAAGCGGCGATACCACCGTCATTTATTCCAGCGACCACGGTGACAATATGGGCGCGCGCGGCATGTGGAACAAAAGCACCTTGTATCGCGAATCGACAGGGATCCCCATGATTCTTGC
>JBEBXA010000137.1:0-9286 GCA_040391825.1 Pigmentiphaga sp. | reverse complement strand
GGGAAGTCAGGTTCTGCCCAGTGCGCGACAAACCCGTCTTGAGACGGTTTAGCCACGATGACTTTGCGGGTGCCGGTGCGGGTGCGGGTGCGGGTGCGGGTGCGGGTGCAACCATGGCCGGCGCCGCCGTAGGCGCCGATATCGTCGGCGTCACCATCGTTGGCGGCATGGGTGACGATTGCGGAGCCGATGCAGGCGGCGCAACCGGGGCGGCGACTGGATCAGCCGCGATCGGCTTCTCTGTCGATACAAGCGGCGTCGGTACCGGGGCCGGTCTTTGATCAAGCGACTCAGGCAGCACGGGCGCAACGGCAGGAACCGGCGCATCTACCCGTTCCATCGACTCAGGCAGAATCGTCGGGGCCGCACTCGGTGCACCAGGCTGGCCCCCGGCCTGCGGCAGCCCTTCGCTAGGCGCCTGATGAAGCTTCTCGGCAGCCGGCTCTTCGACAACCTTGTCTTCAGGCTTGGGTTGCGGGGCTTTTTTCTTAAAAAAACTGAACATGGAAACCTGTCTGGTAAGGCGTGTGGGCGGCGCCCGTGCGCCGCGCGTATATCGTGTCGAATTAGGGTGGCGCTGCAAGCCGGGCGCAGCCAGCTTAGAATCCCGGATTCTACCGGTCAGCCATCATGCCTCCATCTCGCAAGCCCGTTTCGCGGCCAAATCGCCCCGCGCCGCACAAAATCCGCATAATTGGCGGCCGCTTCAAGCGAACTCCCATCCCTGTGCTGGACTTGGCCGGTCTGCGCCCCACGCCCGACCGGGTGCGCGAAACGCTATTCAACTGGCTGAATCACCTCTGGGACAGCGACTTTTCACAAAAAGCCGTACTGGACCCCTTCGCCGGCAGTGGCGCACTGGGTTTTGAAGCCGCTTCACGCGGCGTCGGCCAAGTCACCATGATAGAACATGACCGGCGGGCTGCAGCTGCCCTGCACGCCCTGCAGGCCCGTCTGAAGGCCGACAACGTCCATATTGTTACCGGCGACGCACTGGCGGTGGTGCCGCGTCTGGCGCACGCCACATTCGATCTGGTCTTTCTTGACCCCCCCTTTGGCCAAGACTGGGTAAATATGGCGCTGCCCATAGTCAAACCGGTCCTGGCACCGAACGGCCTGCTCTATATAGAAGCGGAAATGGCGCTGGAAGCCCCTGATGGCACTGAGCTTTTGCGCCAGGACAAGGCCGGCACGGTGTACTTTCACCTATTCAAGGTGCAAACTGCCTAGGCAGTTGCTCTATGAATGGTTGCAGCGCAGCATCACCGGTTTGCTGCGCCGCGCAATTAAGGAAATAATCACGTGCTGTGCATCCGGACTCAATCGGCCGCCCGACCTTTTCGGGCAAACGACGGTCCAGTGCGCCCGCCCCCAAAAAAGGCAGCAAGCCCCTTCCCACACGGAGCCTACACATGATCATTGCCGTATACCCTGGCACTTTCGACCCAATGACGCGCGGCCATGAAGACCTGGTGCGCCGGGCCGCCAGCCTGTTCGACAAGATAGTTGTCGGTGTTGCCGTTAGCCAAAACAAGGCGCCGTTCTTTACCGTCACCGAAAGGGTGGAAATCGCGCGCGAAATCCTCGGCCATTACCCTAATGTGCAGGTGGCCAGTTTTTCCGGGCTGTTGAAAGATTTCGTACGCGAACAGAATGCCCGCGTCATCGTGCGTGGTTTGCGCGCCGTTTCCGACTTCGAATACGAGTTTCAGATGGCGGGAATGAACCGTTACCTGCTTCCCGATGTCGAAACTATGTTCCTGACGCCATCCGATCAGTACCAGTTCATTTCTGGTTCTATCGTTCGCGAAATCGCCCAATTGGGCGGAGACGTCAGCAAATTCGTGTTCCCCTCGGTCGAACGTTGGCTACAGACCAAAGTCACTCAATTGGGCCGCGATATCACCAAGACTGGCGATACGACGTGATCCGCTCGCTGGGTGCTTAGTAAGGAAGTAAAAAGATGGCGCTATTGATTACTGACGAATGCATCAATTGCGATGTCTGTGAACCCGAATGCCCCAACGACGCCATCTACATGGGCGTCGAGATCTATGAAATCGACCCGGCGCGCTGCACCGAATGCGTGGGGCACCACGAAGAACCCCAATGCAAAGTGGTGTGCCCAGTCGAATGCATCGAATTCCACCCCGAATGGCGTGAAGGCCAGGATGAGCTGATGGCTAAATACCGCCAATTAACCACCCTGCTCGCCCAGGGCTGATCAGGATTTCTCGCGCCAGATACCGACGGCCTGTTGCACAGGCCTGTCGGAGAAAGAAAAGCCCGGTCTTACCCACCGGGATGGAAAGCCTAGAAATCCAGCGCCACTTCCGCCCTGTCGCCCACTTTCAGCACGGCGCCCTGCGGCGCGTCGACGATGGCATTCATGCCGAAGGTCACGCCTCCCTCGAGCTGGCTGCGAAAGCCGGCCAGCGTTTGCATAGGTTCCGCAGAACGTTCGCCGCTTAGCTGATCGGTATTGGGTATCTCGCATCGCACGCACGGCTTGACCAAAGCCAGTCGCACCGCTCCGATGGTGATCGTCACCGTATAGTCTTCGTCGAATGCACCGAATTCGCTCAGGACGATATTCGGTCGAAAGCGGTCCATACCAACCGGTTCCAGGCCTTGAAGCCGCAATTTTTCGTTAAGTTCAGCCAAGGAGTCCGCATTGGCGACCAAGACCGGATACCCATCGGCAAAGGCGAAAATATGCCGCTCGGCAAACCCTTGTATCTGGGGGTGCCGCGTCATCCAAGTGGCAATGCGTTGCAGGCTGGCCGCTCGTTGCGAATCCGGATGCACCTTCACCAAACGACACGGCGTTCTAAGCAGAGATCCGAACCATTGCGCCGCCAGGTCACCCTCGTCGACGGCATCGACCTCGTCGCCCCACACCCTTACGCGGCAGCGAACGCTATCGTCATCCTCAATCACATCTATCGGAATATCCAAGCGCGGCAAGCCTGCCGTGCTTGCCCTCAGATAGCCGTCGCTCAATGCGGTGCGTACTCGAGCCAGCGCAGGATGGCTGCGCTGCGTCAAGAACTCGCCCTCGGGCGTTACCAGCATCCAACGGCGGTCGTTATGCAATCCCGCCATGCCTATACCCGACTCCTGCAGTGCAATTCCGCCGCAGGACTTGATGGGGTAGATATACAAACCGGTAATGGAAATCGACATCGATGGCGCCAACGATTTAACAAGTGCTGCGATTCTAACGGTTGAACAAGCCCTTCAGGCGCTCTCGCACATTGTCTTTCAGCTTGTCACCTTGCTCCGGTGCACCGCCCAACTTGCCTTCTATAGCGTCTTTCAATTTTTCCTTCAGCACATTGCCAACTACCTTGCTCCATTGAATCTTGTAGTTAGGGCTATCGAAGGGACCTTCTACTTGCATCGGTATGGTCAAGTTTTTCAACTCTGCCAAGTCCTTGCCGTCCTGACCGGTAGCAGTGTTGACCACAGTCACCAGCACTTGCAGATCCAGCCGGCCGGCCGGCACATCCAGGCGCGCCGGCTCGCCTTGTTCTACACGCAGCAAAGGCGCTTTCACGCTTAACTTGCGTACCGTACCGATACCGTTGGCGAACACCACGTGGGCCTGCATTTCCGAAAAATCCGTTTGCAGAGCCTTCTCGTGCTGATGGCCGGCGTCCTCGCCCGAAGTCAGCAGCGATCTGAATTCCCGCAGAGATTGCGCCAAGTTAATGCCTTTGACCGCCCCGTCCCGCAGCGAAAGATTGGCGGTTCCATTCAAACTGCGCTGCAGCGCTTGAACCGACTTACCAGTGGCGCTTAGGTTAAGCGACACATTACCGCGGCCCATCAGTGAGTCCTTGGCCGCCAGGTCCATTAACAAGGGCTGTATCGAGACGTTGCTCAAAACCGGGGTCGCCCCGATGCGATCACTGGATGCGTCGGCAAACAAATTGCCCGACAAACTGCCTCCGTACAGCGACGCCTTCAGGTTGGCGATATCGGCGCGGCCTTTGGCTACACGAATAGTCGCAGACACATCATTGGCCTTCACCCCTCGTGCCACCAACTGGCCAATCTTTACACTGCCGTTAGCCGTCAGCCCCTTCAGAGCGGATAAATCCACGGGCTTGTCCGCGGCAGGGCCTGCACTTGCGCCACCTGTGCCTGCGCTGCGGGCGGGCGCTTTGCCCGGCATCAACTTATCCAGATCCAACACGTCGGCGGCCAAGGCAAAGCTGATGCGAGGTTCGTCAAACTGTGTCGCATCGACGCTGGCACTGAGCTTGCCGCCTTCCATCATGGCAGCAAGCTTGGCACTCAATTGCTCTTTGTCGAGATCGGCCCGCACACTACCCGTCAACGGGATCTGCATGCGCTTTCCCGGTAAAGTGGCGTCGTCAATCGTGACCTGCCCCGTCCATTTCGGTAACGCCAGTTTTTTGTGGCGGATGCTCGCCTCGAAAGGCGATACCCCTTCTACTCGCAATACCCGCGCCTCGCGCTTGAGTTCAGCATTGATGGCCAGTTGTTCGATAGCGAATTTATCGGCGTTGCCCGAGACGCCACTTAGGGAAAAGCGCAGGTCTGCATCCGATGCTCCGCTTAAGCGTGCCCGGCCGCTTATCGCTTCGCCCTGCGCCTGACTGGCCGACACCAGCAGACGAGGCGCCGCCAAGCTGAAATCGAAGGGGTCCGCACCCATCTTGCCCTGTGAGGTCAGCGATAATTTTTCAATTCGTAAGCTGCCCTCCGCCAAGCCAACGCTCAAGCTAGGCGCATCCAGACGGGCATCGACACCAGTCAAGGGACGGTCGCCCGCGACGTCACCCTGAAACACCAAGGACACGCCCGATGCATCCAGCGACTGGCGCTTGCCGTCAAAGGCCAGATCACCGCGGCCGGTCAACGCCGTCGCCCGGATCGAAGGCAGGACACCAGCGGCCTTAAGGTCGAGGTTCTTGAGCGAGAAGCGCTGGGCATCAAGATCGAACTCAAATCGCCCCTGACTTTGTACCGTTGCATCGACCCTCGGACTTTGACCAAGAATACGAGCCGAAACATCGAAGTTGAAAGGCGTGCGGGGGGCTATCCGGCCCGTGGTCGCCGATAGCCGTTCGACCCGCATCGAAATGCCCTTCATGTAATCGCGCAAGGCCAGTTCACCGCCGGTGAACTCAACACCGGCAATATCAAACTGCAGCGGGGCGGTCTCGGCAGGCATTTGCGGGGACGCTTTGCCTGTGCCGGGCTGGGGCCCGCTGGTCTTGTTCTTTCCGCCGTCCAGCAAGTCGCCAAAATTAAGCTGGCCGTTCTGGTAACGCATGACATTGGCTTTCAGGCCGGACACTTTGACGTGGTCCACCACGATGCGCCCCGACAGTAGCGGCCATACGGCCACCGACACGCGAGCAGTACTGACCGCGGCAAAAATCTGTGTAGACCGAGGCTCGGATAGCGACAGCTTTTCAAGGTCGACGCCCAAGCGTGGGAAAACACTCAACTTCAGTTTGCCATCGATCCGCAAAGTACGGTCATAGCGGGCCTTGACCGCCTCAGCCAGCGGGGCCTTGTAGTGATCAGGGTCGACCAGCACAACCAGGGAGGTAAGTGCGATGGCTGCAAGCACGACCACGATAGCCGCGCCGATTGCGATGCGTTTAAACCACCGCATGGTTGAATGTCTCCGAAAAACATGAATTGGGTAGTCTGGCGCCACGCCTTCAGCACGACTTTACCTCAGGACGCTCTATCATACCGAGGTCACATGACCGCAAGTGCTCCCGACACCGGGAAGTACATCCACGGAGAGTCTTCATGGCAGAACAGCTTTGTACCAAGGCCGAGCGCATTGCCTCGCGCAGCGCCGAAATCGGCGGCGGCATCACTATTGATCGTCTCTTGCCGGTGCGCCAGCGCCGCCGCATCGGCGCCTGGTGTTTTCTCGACCATGCGGGCCCCGCTACCTTTGCGCCCGGCGCCGGCATGCTGGTCGAAGCCCATCCCCACATCGGCTTGCAAACCTTCACCTGGATGATAGAAGGCGAAGCCCTGCACCGCGACAGTCTGGGCAACGAGCAAGTAATACGCCCCGGCCAAGTCAATCTCATGACCGCGGGCATCGGCATCAGTCATACCGAGGAATCCCTGCCCGGCCAGACCGTGCTGCATGCGGCCCAACTGTGGATAGCATTACCGCCCGGGCGCCAAAACATGCCCCCTGCCTTCGACCATCATCCCGACTTGCCCCGCTGGACCGAGCAGGGCGTGGCGCTTACCTTGTTGGCCGGCACATTCGGCGGACAGACCGCTCCGGCCCAGGTTTACTCACCTTTGGTAAGCGTCGACCTTTCCTGTAAGCAAGCTGCCATGCTGCGCTTGCCGCTCGAGCCGGGTTTCGAATATGGCCTGTTGCCCTTGCAAGGCAGCATACAGGTGGGCGAAGAGCGCTTCGACACCAATGAACTCGCCTATATTGCGCCGGGATACAACGCCGTGCAGCTATCGCTGGCCGCCGATACCCGCCTGCTGCTGATAGGCGGCGAACCGGCCACCGACGACATCACCATCTGGTGGAACTTCGTCGGCAGCAAAGCCGATATCGCCCAGGCCCAACAAGAGTGGGAAGCCGCCAGCACACGCTTTGGCAGCGTGGCAGGATTCGAAAACAGGAGGCTGACGGCGCCCCCTGTGCCATGGAAATAAAAATAGCCGCCAGTCAGGCAAGCCTGGCCGGCGGCTTCGCTCCGGCAAATAAACGCTAGCTCACCAGCATCAGGTAAATCCTGGTCTTGAGCTCAGCCGGCAGAGTCGTCTTGGGGTCATTCACATACTCCTCAAATACCGGTACATCACCCGGCTGCTCGCCGCTTTGCGGCAGCCACTCCCCAAATAACCAGGTGTAGGCCGACTCCAGCTCGCTATAGGGTCCGGTGTAGTCGAGCACTGCGCAGCGCCCGGCAGGCAGCGCCACGCACTGCAAAGGCGGCGTCAAAACCGCGCTTTCAGCCACTGTCACCCCGGCTACCGAGCGCAGCTTCCTTTCTTCCACCTGAGCCGGATCATCGTAATAGACGCCGAAACTACGCGCGCCCTCAGGGATCAGCTTGCGACTTGAAGCCAGCATGAACAAGCGATCGAAAGAGCTGCCGATTTTCTGGTAATCGCCAGCGTGCTCCAGGGCTGCAAGCACCTGGCCGGAAAAATTTTCAATATGAACTGGGTACATGAGCGGCTCCATCCGTTGAGAAAAAGAACGGGATCGATCCACACGATATCGGCCCGGCGGCAAGCCGAACGCCACACCAAAGACGCGGCTGAAGGCTGCTGTCGACGCATAGCCCGCTCGTTGAGCGACCTGCGCCAGCGGCTTATTTCCCGACTGCAAATCTACCGACGCCCGGTTCAAGCGCACTCGCTGTACCGTCGCCGCCACCGTTTCGCCCATCATGGCGCGATACACGCGATGAAAATGAAACGGCGACAAGCTGGCCAGTTCAGCCAGACGGTACAGATCCGGGTCCTCGTCAGGATGCCGCGCCAGCCAATCCAGCACCAGCTCCAGCCTTTGCGCATAATGAATACGGGTTTGCGATTTCATGTGATCTCCCGGTTCGCACTGTAGCCACCGTCATATTGCAGATTTTGCGATTTTTTCACCTCGTTCTTACGCCTGGGCCAGAGTCTTCATCAAAGATCGGTACGCGGCTTAAAATAGCCGAATCTTTGACCGCCCCAGGAAACAAGCCGTGTCCGACTTCGACCGCATCAAGCATGCCGTGCGGCGCTTCACCGAGGAACGCAACTGGGACCAGTTTCATTCCCCCAAGAATCTTGCCATGGCCCTGGGCGGCGAAGCCGGCGAGCTAGTGGCGGTTTTCCAGTGGCTGACCGAAGAACAATCGCAGCGATTGACCCCGGACAAACTTACCGAGGCTGCCGACGAAATCGCCGACGTCCAGCTTTATCTCATCGCCCTGGCCGATAAACTCAACATCGATATCGCTCAGGCCGTACAAGAAAAAATGCTCAAGAACGCGCAGAAATATCCCGCCGACGCCTTCTACGGCAGTTCGCGAAAATATGACGAGAAATGACGCCATGACTGAATTCGACGCCCTGCCCCGTGAACGCCTGCCCGCGCTGCTGCAGGCCATGCCCAAGACCGAACTGCATGTTCACATTGAAGGCACGCTAGAGCCCGAACTGATCTTCGCGCTGGCTGAGCGCAATCGCATAGCCTTGCCCTACCCCAACGTCGCAGCTTTGCGCAGCGCCTACGCTTTTACCGATCTTCAGAGTTTTCTCGATCTTTACTACGCTGGCGCCGCTGTGCTGCTGACCGAAGAAGACTTCTTCGATATGGCGATGGACTATTTTCGCCGCGCCGCCGCCGACCATGTCGTTCACGCCGAACTGTTTTTCGACCCCCAGACCCATACCGAACGCGGCGTCGAGTTCGCCACCGTGGTGCAGGGACTGAGCCGTGCCTGCGAAGCAGCCCGACGCCAATGGGGAATCAGCAGCGCGCTCATCATGTGCTTCTTGCGCCACCTTACTGAAGAGTCCGCGTTCCAGACCCTGGAGACGGCGCTTCCCTATCGCGAACACTTCATCGGTGTCGGGCTGGACAGCGGAGAACGCGGCAACCCACCTGAAAAATTCGCCCGGGTTTTTACTCGCTGCAAGGAGCTGGGCCTGCGCATCGTCGCGCACGCGGGCGAAGAAGGCCCAGCCCAATATATATGGAACGCGCTGAACGTACTCGGTGCCGAGCGCATCGATCATGGCGTGCGCTGCGTTGAAGATCCCGAATTAGTCCGGGTCCTGGCACAGCGGCGCATTCCCCTGACTGTCTGTCCCTTGTCCAATATCCGGCTGCGGGTCTATCCCAGCATGGCCGAACACAACATTGCAGACTTGCTGGAAGCAGGACTATGCGTAACGATCAACTCTGACGATCCCGCCTATTTTGGCGGCTACATCAATCAGAACTACCTGGCCTGCTTCGAAGCCTTGCCTCAGTTGACTGTACGTGATGCCTGGCAACTGGCAAACAATAGCTTCGATGCGAGCTTCGCTGCCGAGGCCGACAAGGCGCGATGGCGCCTGCAACTGGCGGAAGCCTTCAAACAGGCAGCCGCCAGCTAAGCAAAAAACCCTGCCCGACACGCAGGGCTTGCCAGCACTGATAAGCCTTACATGCATTAGTAAAACTTATCCGATGGCGCTGTCAGACACCCCCTTACGCGCTGTAATTCTTCCCCAGCTGCATCAACTCCGGCGTGCCGATCACTGCGTTCAG
>JBEBXA010000136.1:0-9496 GCA_040391825.1 Pigmentiphaga sp. | reverse complement strand
GCCCAGCGGCGGCCAGTTTTCCAACTTCATGCCAAGGGTCAGGCCGCGAGCGGCGAGGACTTCCTTGATTTCGTTGAGCGACTTGCGGCCCAGGTTGGGGGTCTTGAGCAGTTCGTTTTCGGTACGCTGGATCAGATCGCCGATGTAGTAGATGTTTTCGGCCTTCAAGCAGTTGGCCGAACGCACCGTCAGTTCGAGGTCGTCGACCGGGCGCAGCAGGATCGGGTCGATCTGCGGCGTGCCACGGGCGGGCGCTTCGATGGTTTCGGTGGAGCCTTCCAGCGCGGCGAAAACCGACAACTGATCCATCAGGATACGGGCCGATTGACGAACGGCTTCCTCAGGCGAGATGACGCCGTTGGTTTCGATGTCGAGCACCAGTTTGTCGAGGTCGGTACGCTGTTCGACACGAGCGCTTTCCACCGTGTAGCTGACGCGACGGATGGGACTGTAGGAAGCGTCGAGCACGATGCGGCCAACCGTGCGGCTGTGGTCTTCAGCGAAGCTGCGCAGGTTACCCGGCACATAGCCACGGCCCTTTTCCACCTTCAATTGCATTTCCAGACGGCCGTTGTCGGTCAGGTTGGCAATGACGTGATTGGGGTTGATGACTTCGACGTCGTGCGAAACTTCGATGTCTGCAGCGGTAACCAGCCCAGGGCCTTGCTTGCGCAGGGTCAGGGTGACTTCGTCACGATTGTGCAGCTTGAAAACAACGCCCTTCAGGTTCAACAGAATGTCGACTACATCTTCGCGCACCCCGTCGATAGCGGAGTATTCGTGCACAACGCCGGTGATCTGGACTTCGGTGGGGGCATAGCCAGCCATCGAAGACAAGAGGATGCGGCGCAGCGCATTACCCAAGGTGTGCCCGTAGCCGCGTTCGAAAGGCTCCATGATCACTTTGGCGTGATTGGGGCCGACGCCTTCGACGTCAATATTTCGCGGTTTCAAGAAAGCGGCATTCGCCATGAATGTTCCTTATCAATACCCTCGGCTCGTTACACCGATAAGGCTGGTGGGTAAACGCGTTGCTGCGTTGATCTTGCCACTTCGCGACACGTATGCCGCAAAGCTTCGTATAAAGCCAAAAGCCGCGCTGGCCGGCGCGGCTTACTGAATTGCGATTTGCTTAGCGCGAATACAATTCCACAACCATCGACTCGTTGATGTCGCGAGCGACGTCAGCGCGATCGGGAACCTGTTTGAAGGTGCCTTCCAGCTTGGTCATGTCAACGCTGACCCACTGGGGCATGCCTTGACCGCTGGCCAATTGCAGCGCTTCTTGAATGCGGTTCTGCTTCTTGGCTTTTTCACGCACAGCGATCACGTCGCCGGCCTTGACCAGCAAAGACGGGATGTTGGCGGTATGGCCGTTCAGGTGGAAAGCCTTGTGGCTGACCAGCTGACGAGCTTCAGCGCGCGTCGAACCGAAACCCATGCGATAAACCACGTTATCCAGACGCGATTCGAGCAACTGGATCAGGTTTTCACCGGTGTTGCCCTTGCGGCGGTCGGCTTCTTCAAAGTACTTGCGGAATTGCTTTTCCAAAATGCCGTACATGCGCTTGAGCTTTTGCTTCTCGCGCAGTTGCAGGCCGTAGTCGGAGGTCCGCGAACCAGAGGTGCGACCATGCTGACCGGGCTTGCTTTCGATCTTGCACTTGGAGTCCAGCGAACGACGGGCACTCTTCAGGAAGAGGTCCGTGCCTTCGCGGCGGGAAAGCTTACATTTAGGGCCAATATAACGTGCCACGATTAATCCTTTCTCTGTCAGGCCATGCGTCTATCAGCACGGCGAGGAGTTTGCCTTGACCTGGAACGCCCGCTTTACATGTGAAGCGAACGCGGCAAACGGTGGTCTTTTAAACAGGCGCTGACGGCAAATGCCGACTACGCCCCCAACAAACACTTAGATACGACGACGCTTGGGCGGACGGCAACCGTTGTGCGGAACCGGCGTGATGTCGGCGATGCTCGAAATCTTGATGCCAAGAGCGTTCAGAGCGCGAACCGAAGATTCACGGCCAGGACCGGGACCCTTGATACGCACTTCCAAAGTCTTGATACCGTACTCGAGCGCCACGCGACCGGCGGATTCGGCAGCAACCTGCGCTGCGAACGGCGTGGATTTACGCGAGCCCTTAAAGCCTGCGCCACCCGACGTCGCCCACGACAGAGCATTGCCCTGACGATCGGTAATCGTGATGATAGTGTTGTTGAAGGACGCATGGACGTGCGCGATGCCGTCCGATACGCTCTTCTTGATTTTCTTACGAACGCGCTGTGAAGCGTTGTTGTTCGGTGATTTCGCCATTACTGAATCCTTGACTGGGTGTCAGCCGTTTACTTTTTGAGCGATTGAGCGGCGCGACGCGGGCCCTTGCGGGTACGAGCGTTGGTGCGCGTGCGCTGACCACGCACGGGCAAGCCGCGCTTGTGGCGCAAACCGCGATAAGAACCAAGATCGATCAAACGCTTGATCGACAATTGGATTTCACGACGCAGATCGCCTTCAACGGAGAAGACGTTCACATGTTCACGAATCCGCTCGAGTTCAGCGTCGTTCAGATCTTTGACTTTCTTGTCGACCGGAACTGCCGCCGCTTCGCAAATTTTGCGAGCGCGCGTACGGCCGATGCCGAAGATAGCCGTCAGACCGATTTCGGTGTGCTGATGCGGCGGAATGTTGATGCCAGCGATACGGGCCATAACGTTTCCTTGAATACCTTTACCGTGGACTAAGCCCCGGGGCTTAACCCTGACGTTGCTTGTGGCGCGGGTCGGTGCAGATAACCCGCACCACGCCCTTGCGCTTGATGACCTTGCAGTTCCGGCAGATCTGCTTAACTGATGCCATTACTTTCATGATTGACTCCTAGTCTTTCCCGCCCGGCGAGCCAGGCTCACTTCGAACGGAATACGATTCTTGCCCGCGACAGATCGTATGGCGTCAGTTCGACGGTCACACGATCACCCGGCAAAATCCGGATGTAATTCATCCGCATTTTCCCCGAGATATGTCCTAAAACGATATGGCCATTCTCGAGCTTTACACGGAACGTTGCGTTGGGGAGGTTTTCTATGACCTCCCCTTGCATCTGGATAGCGTCGTCTTTGGACATACCTTCTCGTTACCGCACCGGCAGATTTCCGCCCTTGAAGTTCGCCTTCTTGAGCAAAGAATCGTATTGATGCGACATCACGTAAGCTTGCACCTGGGCCATGAAATCCATGGTTACCACAACGATGATCAACAGAGACGTACCACCAAAATAGAACGGCACGTTCCAACGCAAAACTAAAAACTCTGGCAACAAGCACACCAACGTGACATAGATGGCGCCGGTAAACGTCAGGCGCATCAAAATCTTGTCAATGTACCGCGCTGTTTGCTCACCCGGGCGAATACCCGGAACGAAAGCACCACTCTTCTTCAGATTATCGGCAGTTTCTCGGCTGTTAAACACGAGCGCCGTATAAAAGAAGCAGAAAAATACAATCGCAATGGCATACAGCGAAATATAAAACGGTTGTCCGGGAGACAGTGCAGCGGCCAGGTCCTTCAGCCAACGCATGCCATCTCCGCTGGAAAACCAGCTTGCAATGGTAGCCGGGAACAGAATGATCGACGATGCGAAGATCGGTGGAATCACCCCGGACATATTCAACTTCAGCGGCAAATGCGAACTTTGACCACCGTAAACGCGGTTACCCACCTGGCGCTTGGCGTAATTGACGACGATCTTGCGTTGCCCACGTTCGACGTAGACCACGAATGCCGTTACCAATACCACCAGAACCATGATGAACAGCGCCGAAAGCACAGCCATCGCACCAGTATTCACCAACTCGAACAGCCCGGCCATGGCAGACGGCAAGCCGGCTGCGATACCCGAGAAGATCAGGATGGAAATACCATTGCCCAGACCACGCTCGGTGATTTGCTCACCCAACCACATCAAGAATATCGTGCCGGTGACCAGCGAGATCATCGTCGTAACCCGGAACAACATTCCCGGATCGATAACCAAGCCAGCTTGCGATTCCAAGGCAACCGAAATACCGACTGCCTGCACCATCGCCAAACCCAAGGTACCGTAGCGCGTGTACTGCGTAATCTTGCGCCGCCCGGCCTCGCCTTCTTTCTTGATCGCTTCCAATGACGGCACGATCACCGTCATCAGTTGCATGATGATCGACGCCGAAATATACGGCATGATCCCCAATGCAAAGATCGAGAAACGCGAAAGCGCACCGCCCGAGAACATATTGAACAAGCCCAGAATGCCGCCCTGGTTCTGATTGAACAAGGAAGACAACTGAACCGGATCAATTCCCGGGACAGGGATGTGTGTACCGAGTCGATACACCACCAGGGCGAGCAACAGGAAGACCAGCCGGCGTTTCAAATCGCCGAATTTTCCGGTCTTGCCCAGTGCGTTCGCATTAGCCAAAGCTTAGTCCTCGAGTATCAGACCAGGGATCCACCAGCAGCTTCGATTGCCGCCTTGGCGCCAACCGTTGCCGCCAGACCCTTGAGCGCAACCTTGCGGGAGAGCTCACCGGACTTGATGACCTTCACATGGCGCACCTGTTGGCCAATCACACCAGCCTTCTTGAGCGCTTGCACATCGACTTCGTCGACGGGCATGGCTTGCAGATCGGACAGGCGGACCTGAGCGTACAGGTGACGGCCGAGCGAGGTGAAACCACGCTTGGGCAGACGACGTTGCAAAGGCATTTGACCGCCTTCGAAACCCACTTTGTGGAAGCCGCCCGAACGGGATTTTTGTCCCTTGTGGCCGCGCCCCGCGGTTTTACCAAGGCCGGAACCGATACCACGGCCGACCCGGCGCTTCGCGTGCTTGCTGCCGGCAGCCGGCTTGAGCGTATTCAATTGCATGCTAGACCTCTCAGGCTTCCGACACGGTGATCAGATACGACACCGTACGGATCATCCCGCGAACTTCGGGCGTGTCTTCCAGGACGCGCGTGCTGTTAATGCCGCGCAGCCCCAGACCACGCACCGTTGCGCGGTGCGACTCGGGCGTCCCGATAGGGGAACGCACGAGCGTCACTTTGACGTTCTTCTTTGCCATGGCTTACCCCAGGATCTCTTCGACCGACTTGCCACGCTTGGCGGCGACGTCAGCCGGGGTCGAGCTTGCGCTCAAACCGTTGAGGGTTGCGCGCACCAGGTTGTAAGGGTTGGTCGAGCCGAGGCTCTTGGCAACCACGTTACGAACACCCAGCACGTCGAAAATTGCTCGCATTGGGCCGCCAGCGATCACGCCCGTACCTTCTACGGCGGGAGAGATCAAAACGGTGGAAGCGCCATGCTTGCCAACCACGGTGTGATGCAGGGTACCGTTCTTGAGCGGTACCTTGATCATGCGGCGGCGAGCTTCTTCCATGGCTTTCTGGACGGCGACCGGAACTTCCCGTGCCTTTCCTTTACCCATACCAACGCGTCCGTCGCCGTCACCGACTACGGTCAGCGCTGCGAAACCGAGGATACGACCGCCCTTCACAACTTTCGTGACGCGGTTAACAGCGATCATCTTCTCGCGAAGACCGTCGTCGCGCTCCTCCGACGCAGCATTCTTGCCTTGCATCTTGGCCATGTAATCCTCGCTTAAAACTTCAGGCCGGCTTCACGCGCGGCATCGGCCAAGGCCTTGACGCGGCCGTGGTAACGGAAACCACCGCGATCAAACGCGACGACTTCAATACCAGCTGCCTTGGCCCTTTCGGCCACGCGCTTGCCCACCAGGGTTGCCGCGGCCACATTGCCGCCCTTGCCGGAATCGCCAGCGATCTGCTGACGGATTTCCGGTTCGACGGTCGAGGCACTGACCAGCACCGTATCGCCCTCGGGCGAGATAATGTTTGCGTAGATATGCAGGTTCGAGCGGAACACCGACAGGCGATGCACGCGCAACTCGGCGATCTTCCGGCGGGTAGGAACCGCACGACGCAAACGAGCTTGCTTCTTGTCCATGATTCGTCCTTGCCAGCGCTTTATTTCTTCTTGGTCTCTTTGATGATGACCTTCTCACCGACATAACGTACGCCCTTGCCCTTGTAGGGTTCGGGTTCACGGTATGCACGGATCTCGGCCGCCACCTGACCAACTCGTTGCTTATCCGAGCCCTTCAAGACCACTTCGGTCTGTGTCGGGCACTCGACTTTTACGCCTTCCGGCATCTGGTGCACGATGTCGTGCGAAAAACCCAGTTGCAGTTTGACGGCTTCACCCTGGACCTGGGCACGGAAACCCACGCCCACCAGGCTGAGCCTGCGTTCGAAACCCTTGCTTACTCCGGTCACCATATTGGCGACCAGGGCACGCACGGTCCCGGACATGGCGTTAGCCTCACGGCTGTCGTCAGCGGCAGCAAACGTCAGTTTGTTGGAGTCCTGCTCGATCTTGACCTGGCCGGTAAGAGGCTGCAACAGCGTGCCCAGAGGACCTTTGACGGTGATCTGTTCAGCGGTGATGTTGGCCTCGACGCCCTTGGGCAGATCGACGGGATATTTAGCAATACGTGACATGTCGACTCCTTATGCCACGTAGCAGAGGACTTCGCCGCCCACGCCATTGGCGCGCGCTTTGCGATCAGTCATCACGCCACGGGAAGTGGAAACGATGGTCACGCCCAGGCCGTTCATGACCTGAGGAATGGAATTGCGGCCTTTGTAGATACGCAGACCAGGCTTCGAGACGCGTTCGATGCGCTCGATGACCGGACGGCCAGCGTAATACTTCAGGGAAATTTCGAGTTCCGGTTTTCCATCGTTGGCTTTGACTTCAAAGCTATCAATGTAACCCTCGTCCTTCAGCACGGCGGCAATAGCCACCTTCAGCTTGGAGGAGGGCATGGTCACGGACGCCTTATCTACGCGCTGCGCATTACGGATGCGCGTCAGCATATCGGCGATCGGATCGCTCATGCTCATTTATGACTCTCCTACCAGCTGGCCTTGGTCATGCCCGGAACTTCACCGCGCATAGCCATCTCGCGCAGTTTGTTACGAGCAAGACCAAACTTGCGAAACACGCCACGGGGGCGACCGGTCACCGCGCAGCGATTACGCTGACGGGTGGGGTTTGCGTTACGGGGCAATTGCTGAATTTTCAGCCGTGCCTGATAACGCTCTTCGTCCGACTTGGACGTGTCATCGACGATCGCTTGCAGCGCAGCACGCTTGGGAGCGTATTTATTCGCCAGCTTGACACGTTTAGCGTCGCGATTGATGAGTGAAAGCTTAGCCACTATTTCACCCCTTAGTTACGGAACGGGAAGCGGAACGCCGACAGCAGCGCCTTAGCTTCGTCGTCGGTCTTGGCCGTGGTCGTGATGCTGATGTTCAGCCCACGAAGCGTATCGATCTTGTCGTACTCGATTTCGGGGAAAATGATCTGTTCTTTCACACCGATGTTGTAGTTACCACGACCGTCGAATGCACGGCCGGAGATACCACGGAAATCGCGTACGCGAGGCAGCGCAACGCTGACCAGGCGATCGAGGAATTCATACATGCGAGCGCCGCGCAGGGTCACCATGCAACCGATGGGATAATCCTCGCGAATCTTGAAGCCAGCAATAGCTTTGCGCGACTTGGTAACCACCGGCTTCTGGCCTGCGATCTTGGCCATGTCGCCCGTAGCGTGCTCGATGACTTTCTTGTCGGCAACCGCTTCCGAGACACCCATATTCAGGGTGATCTTGGTGATGCGGGGCACTTGCATCATGCTTTTGTATTCGAACTGCTTGAGAAGATCGGGAACGATCTTCTCGCGATAAACTTGTTGAAGACGAGCCATTTCTATTGCTCCCGTTTACGCTTTCGAGCCAACGGCTTCGCCGCTGGAACGGAAAACGCGCACGTTTTTGCCGTCGACTTCCTTGATCCCAACGCGATCGGCCTTGCCGCTTGCTGGGTTGAAAATCGCCACATTGGAAATGTGGATAGGCATGGTCTTGTCGACGATGCCGCCCGGCTGGTTAGCCATGGGGTTGGGCTTTACGCTCTTTTTGACGACATTGATGCCTTCGACCACAACGTGGTCAGCATCAACGCGACTAAGCACGACGCCGCGCTTGGTCTTGTCTTTGCCTGTCAGGACGATGACTTCGTCGCCTTTACGGATCTTGTTCACTCTTGGCTCCTTACAGCACTTCGGGCGCCAACGACACGATCTTCATGAACCGCTCGCCACGCAATTCGCGCGTAACGGGTCCGAAGATACGAGTGCCAATGGGCTCGAGCTTGGCGTTGAGCAATACGGCAGCATTGCCGCCGAAACGAATGAGCGAACCGTCTTTACGACGAACACCCTTGGCGGTACGAACCACCACGGCGTTGTAAATTTCGCCTTTTTTTACGCGTCCGCGCGGTGCCGCATCTTTGACCGTCACTTTGATGACGTCACCGATGCCGGCATAGCGGCGCTTGGAACCGCCGAGCACCTTAATGCACATAACTGAGCGTGCACCAGTGTTGTCGGCCACGTCCAACGTGGTCTGCATCTGAATCATGGTTTACCCTGTTCCAACTTAACCCGAAACACCTGACCGCAAGATTGCGATCAAATCTTCCGATCAGTTTTGGTCCCGTCAGACAAATGGCGAAAACCACTTGCCCTGGGCTGAAATTCTGAAGCGGCCCACCGAAACAATCCAAGAAACCCGCGATCTAGTGAATCGCTTTTCTTTGAACTACACGGCTTACCCGCTGTTGGTACTGCTCTTTTTGGTACTACTTTTTTGCTGCTGCCTACGCCCACTTTCTGCAATAAATCACAATAAGTAGGAGTCAGCCAGCAATTCTAGCGCACAGCTTTTCAATTATCAAGCCCTACTGGCAAATAATCCGCCAGGCTCGTCAAGAAAAGCCACATCTGGCCGGGTTTGACCCAAGCCATACGTCCATGTCGGCCGGGTCACTCTAATAATAAGGGGGTATCAGCGGCGCCCATCATCTTTGCGGCAGCCAGTGCGGTCATCCCACCGGCATCAACCGCCTCCTTGTTGGCCCCGCTCTCAAGCAACAAGGCAACCACCTTGTGCCGATTGAACATTGCCGCCATCATCAAGGCAGTCTTCCCATCGGGCGACGCACCCTCGACATCAGCGCCATGGGATAGCAGCAAAGCGACCATATCCAGGTCGCCCTTGAAGGCAGCGCCAGCCAATGGCGTATGGCCATGATGGTTGCGCAAGCCCGAGTCAGCGCCGTACGCCAAAAGCAGACGGCTAGCATCCAGGTGTCCATGGTAACTGGCCAGCATAAGCAGGCTGTCACCCTTGTGATTGCGCAAATTCGCCGGCAAGCCTTGGCGTAGCAACTCTTCAAGGCGATCCACATCGCCTTCACGTGCGGAGTCGAACACGGCACCGGCAAAAACCAAGGTTTCGTCATCGAGCACTGGCCGCCCTGCTGCCGCGCTGCTATCGAGATCAGTCATCGCATGCCTTGGTATTGTGCC
>JBEBXA010000135.1:0-9511 GCA_040391825.1 Pigmentiphaga sp. | reverse complement strand
CCACAGTGGCTGACCTGATGAAGGTCGCACTGCATCATCGGCCAGCTCATTGAGCGGCGGCGTGGTGGAAGAAAAGTAAGACGTATCTTCCACCACGCGGCAGCATGCCCCTGCCCTTGCTGATTAGGGCAACCTACCCACCGCCAGTCGTTGCGACAACGGTTCAGGAGCATTGATAAGGCTGCCCGCAGCTTGCGCACCTGGCTCGACCCTTACGAACGCTATCTCGCCGGTATAAGCAAACTCTCCATATCCGGCGAAGCGTCGCGACGCAGGCTGCCGGCGATTGATACCCACATCCAGGCCTCCTCCCGGTAGACGTCCCAAAGTCGGCGACATCGGCGTCCACGAAATACTTTCCCCGCCGTTCACCAATAATCGGCCCCGGCCCTGTCTGTCTCCCAGTGCCTGGTAATCGAGCACTACGTCGATCTGGCCTTTTCTTAATGGGACCGCAGTCAATTCGACAGGGGTAGGCCAGCACTGATAGACAAAATGCAGGGCGCCGTCCAGAACATAAAGCAGCATTCCTCCGAAAATGCCGCCTACCGAGTAAATAACGCCACAGTCCCCTTCGCGATAAGAAAAACCCGCGATGATTCTTAATGAACGATCTGCAAACAACGGCGAAATACTGACTCGCTCCGCCGTCTGCGCTCCTGCGTAAAACATGCGAGCCGCATTGATCCCACTGATACGGTGAGGGGCAAGCGCAAGCGCTCTTTCATAGCCACGGTTATCAAGCGGATAAACATAATTCGCGCGGGCCTCCCGATCAAAAACTTCGATAAGGTGCGCCAGCTGAGCTGGGTAGCGATCGGCCTGATCATCGATTTCGGTAACGTCATCGTCCAAGCGAAACAACATCCAGTCATCCAGAGCGATGGTTTTTCCAGGCGCTTGCAGAGAAACAATCTTCCAACCATCCTGGATAAAGGCACGGTTGCCATCCAATTCGTAATGCTGGCTACGCCGCACGATGTCTGGTGTCACGCCCTTCAGCAACGGTGCAAAGCTGATGCCGTCCAGCGGCCTCGTCCTGTAGCCCTTGAACTCATTCGGATAAGAAATACCCAGAGTGTCCAACAGTGTCGGCAAAACATCGCTTACATGGACCCACTGCTTGATCGTCTGCCCTGCCTTGATGACATTGGGCCAGTGCGCAATGAATGGGACCCTGATCCCGCCATTCAATGGCGTCCGTTTGAAATAGCGAAATGGGGTATTCGAAACCTGAGCCCATCCGCTAGGGTAGGCAATATACGTTTCGGGGCCACCCAGTGCCTGCTCGGAAATAAGCTTCTCGACTACCGCGCCGTTATCGCCGGAGCCCAGCCGCTTTTGCCACGCATTGACCGTGCCTTGCTCGCCCCCCATTGAGTTTGCGCCATTGTCGGAAGCCAACATGATCAAAGTGTTATCGAACAGGCCAGCGCTTTTCAGGAATGCAACCAGTCTTCCGATATTCTGGTCCAGGTTATCGACCAGCGCCGCGTAGATCTCCATATAGCGCGCACAAATGTCTTGCTGCTCCGGGGTCAAGTCGGCCCAAGCTGGAATTCCCGGATTGCGGCCCGGTAAGCGCGTTCCCTCTGGAAACAGACCCGACAAGATCTGCCTGCTGAACCGCTGCTCTCGCAGTGCGTCCCATCCCGCGTCATATCGGCCACGATATTTTTGCAAATCAGACTGTTTTGCCTGAATGGGGAGATGCGGGGCGTTGTACGCAAGATAGAGGAAAAAAGGCTTTTCCGGAGCACTGGCTACATGCTCCTTCGTCCACCGAATGGCCCGATCCGTCCAATCGTCAGTAGCGAAGTAATCTTCGGGGTAGGTATCCAGATCCAGAGCCTGCGAGCCCTCATAGAGGCAGTCAGGATGAAAATAACTGGTTTCCGATGCGATGAAGCCGTAAAAGCGGTCGAATCCCCGCTGCACCGGCCAAGAGCTTCTATCGCCTGAAGCGCTGGCATTGTGCTCTGCCGTGTTGTGCCATTTACCGATAGCCATCGTAGAGTACCCGGCTTGCTGCAATAACTCAGCCATGGTGGGGGCGTCCTGCGATATTTCGCCACCATACCCTGGATAGCCTGGATCGCCGTGCGTAATCCAACCGCAGCCGACAGAGTGTGGATTCTTTCCCGTCAGCAACGCGGCCCTAGCTGGCGTACACATCGGCACGGTGGTGTAGTCGGAAAAGCGCGCCCCCCCATTCGCGAGGCGATCAATATTGGGAGTCTCAAACTCGGCGCCAAAGCAGCCAAGATCTGAAAACCCCAGGTCGTCCAACAAGATAAAAACGATGTTTGGCGCGCCATCGGCTACCGAACTGGCTTGCGGCCACCAGGGTTCGGAGTCAGTAAAGGTCTTGCCGATTCGCCCTTTGAAAGCGGCCCCCGGATCGCCAGACTTCAGGCCATCGATCGGGCTTCCATCCCTGCCGTTTTCTGTTTTCATACACATTATCCTGTCACGAATTGATCGGACGCAAAAAAAGCGCAAGGCTTACCCTTCCCCCTTTGCTGCTTGCAGTCCGGCCATGCATGCCTACTCTGCGGGATCTTGATGCAAGCAGGCGATATCCAGACCACTCCCAACGAGGCGTGGATAGCGGCGCAAGACTTCAGGGTCATGCCCCGGAACGATATGCTTGTCGGAGTCGGCGAGTTCACGAACCAATCGATATCCCTGCAGCATGTCGCTCACACTGTAGACAATGGGGAACGGGTTATTCAACTCCCGATTCTCGTAATAGTGGATAGCGTCAGAGGCAAGCACCACCCAACCGCGCTTTGTATAGACCCTTACGACTTGCAAGCCCTTGGTATGCCCCCCTACTTGCACCAGCTCGACGTTTTCCGCAATGGCTGACCGCCCACTATGAAATATCACACGGTCTTGATAAACATAACGAATAAGGCAAGTGATATCGTCCACCGAATAAGCATGTCTTAACGGGGCGTGGCACATACACTTACCGGTCGCATACTCGACTTCACTTTCCTGCACATGGAACGAGGCTTGGGGTAAACGTTCCAGATTACCTGCGTGGTCATAGTGCATATGCGTCAGGACGACGTGTCGAACATCTTTTCCTTCAATGCCCAGATCGGCGAGCGCATCGATCGGGCACCCCAAAAACTTCCGGTTGCGGGCGCTGGCGGCCTCCGAGTTGAACCCGGTGTCCACCAAGATAGCCTGGTCTCCGGCCTTCAACAGCCATACGAAAAAATCCATAGGCATCGGGCCATCGTGATCGTCTCGATAGACGAAATTTTCATGCCTGGAACGAGGGGTACAGGCATATCGAATGGCATAGACTTCATAAGTTTGCATGGATGATCCTGGCGGCTTGACGTTGCGGCACTGATGAATTGCTAGAAGATCAGACTCACGGCCGGCGCGTACTTTTCTCCATGCCCTGCCTCGATAGCCCGATCAAAGCACTGGACAAGATTACGCGCACCGCAAGCGTCGACCCCTACTTCAGAGGCAAGATCCACCGCGTACTGCACATCCTTTCTTGCATAATCGACAGGAAACGCCCGCAAAGGAAACTCACCCGGAAGAATCGCTTTCATACCATGGTTGCGCAATGCAAAGCTGTCTGCCGAGCCGGCTGCGAAAGCAGCAAACAGCTTCTCGGGATCTACGCCGGCCCGCTTCGCAATCGTGAACGCTTCCGACAGCGCAAGCACCGTTTCATAAAGCACCATATTGTTCAGGATCTTGACGGCCTGCCCCGCCCCAACTTCCCCACAATGCATGACATCGGTCGCGAAAGCGCCCAGGTAAGGTTCAATCGCGGCAAAGGTCGCGTCATCGGCACCTACTGGCACGGCCAATGTACCCGCCTCTGCCGCAGCACGCGTACGCATGACCGGCGCATCGGCGAATCGAACACCTCTGGAATTCAAGTGATCCTGCAAGCGCCGTGCCGTTTCGACGCGCGAGGTACTAAGGTCGATGACCGTCAGACCCTTTCTTGCAAACGTGGCCAGCCCCTCCTTGCCCAGGACGACCGACTCCACGATCTCGCCCGAAGGTAAAGATAGAAACACGAAGTCCGCTTCCTGAGCGACCTGTTCGATCGTGCCCGCTGCAACCCCATGGCCCGCCAGTCGTTGCAGAGAAGCCGCTGCGTGATCCACGGCGATGACCCTTGCCTCCGATTTGCTGGCCAGGTGCCTGCACATCGGTTCGCCCATCACGCCAACCCCGATGAAGCCGATAGTAATCCTGTTCGTCATGGCTTAGTCCGTCTTATCCCGTATGAAAAATAGAGTTTGGCTTTACGCTAGGTTGCCCGCGTTCAAGCTCCACAAAACCGCTTTACTTTGCTGATACAGCCTGATGCCCGTCACCCCTTTTTCACGGCCGATACCGCTTTCCTTCATGCCTCCGAAAGGTGATGCGATCGACAGGTTCTTATAGCTGTTGATCCAGACATGACCGACCTCCAAGGCTCGCGCCACACGCCATGCTCGTTGGTAGTTTGCCGTCCATATGCCTGCCGCCAACCCATAAGCGGAATCATTCGCCTGTTGGACCAAGTCATCTTCATTGTCGAAGGCCAGCACACAAAGGACGGGGCCAAAAATCTCTTCGCGCACGGTCTGTGCCTGGTTGTCCAGGCCTGTTATCAAAGTGGGCAGGAAATAGGATCCTGCGCTCAAATGCTGCTCGTCGGGAGCCCGTCCGCCAATCAGTATCTCGCCTCCATCTTCGCGCGCGCGCTGCACCATGTGCGCCACGCGAGCCTGGTGAGCCAGACTCGACACCGGCCCCATCTGCGCGCCGGGCGCATCGGGCAAATCCACACGGATGCTACGGATACGACGCAACAATTTATCCACGACCGTATCCAGTACTGCGCGCTCCACAAACAGCCGAGAACCCGCCACGCACGATTGGCCGCTGCCTTCGAAAATTCCCGCGACCACCCCTTCGATCGCGGCATCCAGATTGGCATCCTTGAAAATAATATGGGGAGATTTTCCGCCAAGCTCGAGCGCTACAGGAATCAGGCGCTGTGCTGCCACGCCCGCAATATGGCGCCCGGTCATCGTTCCTCCTGTAAATGACACCATGCGCACATCTGGATGCTCGATCAAGGCCTTTCCCGTAGAACTTCCCAAACCCGGAAGAACACTGAGGATGCCTTTGGGCAGGCCCGCCTCCTGCGCTATCCGCGCCAGCGCAAGGCCAACCGAAGGCGTGACCTCCGATGGCTTGAGCATGACCGCATTGCCGGCTGCCAGGGCGGGTGCCACCTTCTGTGCCTCCATGGTCAGCGGCGAGTTCCAGGGCGTGATGGCAGCAACTACCCCGTAGGGCTCGTAAGCGGTCATGGCCAGGTAATCGCCCCGGGGGGGAGTAAGTTCGGCGCCCGAGGTTTCACACACGGCGGCGTAATAGCGAAACGTGGCCGCGGCGCTTCCGACCTGCGATACGCATTCGCTCCACACCTTGCCGTTCTCGATCATTTGCAGCCTTGCCAGTTCCTCGGCACTGGCTTCCATACCATCAGCGATCCGCGACAAGATCCGTGCGCGAACGTGCGGCAACATAAAACGCCACTCAGGTCTGGCCGCGGCGTGCTTTCCCGCCAGAACGGCCTCATCAACTTGCTGCGGGTTCGCCGTGGCGACCTCGAAGTTCACTTGCCCCGTCGCCGGATTGACCGACTTCAAGGGCTGATCGGTCTCGGTCACCCATTCTCCGCCGATGAACATAGGCTTAATGGCGCCTACCGCCGCGACAAGCTTGGAATCCATACTCTTTACCCCACCATTGATTGAAATCGTCCAGGCGCCGGCCGCAGGTCATACGCAGCGCGTCCTGCCTTCACATGAGCCTGGCCGTGTTGTTCAAACGCTTCCGCGGTTAAACCTGTTTATTCGTCACTGTTTTGAAAAATGATCTGCTGGCCGCCTGAAATGCCTCTGGCGCTTCCAGCAACATAAGGCTTCCGTAGCCGGTTCCAATCACGAGCTCGGAGCCCGCTATGCGCTTGTGCAAGGCCTCAGCCATTTCTGCATTGGGACCAATGTGCGCGGGATCCAATTCCGGGCCAATGATCAGGGTAGGCACCTTGATCGCAGCCAATTCCTCATCCGTCAGGGAAAACGTGCGGAGCACGCGACTCCATTGACTGGCATTGTCTGCATTCGTTTTGATAAAGCGGTCGCCGTCCAGCCTCGCTCCGACCATTCGCTCGATTTCACTGAAATTGCGGCGTACAAAAGCTGGGCTGAACCCCGCCAGAAACCAGTAGTAAGCGTAAAGCTCGCGCCCTCCATGCTCCATCAGGACAGCCATGAACTCGCTTGCGACCGAAAGCGCCCTGGCATCGGGAAGCCTGCTGAACGGCGCAACGAGAGTAAGCGACGCCAGTTGCCTGGGAAACTTCACCGCACAACTCAGCCCCACATGCGCGCCGCCCGTCCATCCCAAAAGATGGAATCGATCAAATCCGAGCCCCTGCGCGATCCGCACGCAATCCTGCGCCAAGCCTAGGAATACGGAAGCAGGGTCCCCCATTTCATCCGATGACGGCATCTTCAGGTCAAACTGCGCCACCGTGAAATATTCGGCAAGATAATCCCAAGACGTATCCCAAACACCCATACCCCGTGAAGCCATTCTGACCAACAACAACAAAGGTTTTCCGCGAGATCGAGAAATTTTCACTTCAGTCTCGCCCACCCTCTCCAGCGTTTGTTGAGTCAGGATCGTGGGTCGATTCATCGACATACTTATTCTCTTTTCCATAGGGTCTGTTTAAGCAAGGCAATCAGCGAGGACGCACCGGTTTCAGCGCTATCGTGTCATTCGGGCTGGAGCCCCGCCTGTTTGACGACCTTGCTCCACTTGGCAATTTCCTTGTCGATGTAGCTAGCCAACTCTTCAGGCGAACTACTCACCGCCTCGATCCCCTCTGCCTCGAATGCGTCCCGCAAATCCTGGGCCTTGAGCGCGATCACGATTTCCTTGTTCAGCTTTTCAACCACGCTTCTTGGTGTATGAGCAGGGGCCAACATCCCAAACCAGGCTGATGCCTCGAAATCCGGAAAGCCGAGTTCAGCCATGGTCGAGACATTGGGTAGGCCTTTTGCCCTGTTGCTGGAAGCAATCCCCAGAGCTCTTACCTGCGAATTGAGCACATGCCCCTGTGAGCTGGACAAGGAAGCGAATGCGACATCGATCTGCCCTGCAATCAACGCGGTAATTTGCGGCCCCGCCCCCTTATAGGCAATGTGTGTTGCACGAAGGCCGGTTTGCTCCTTGAACAGCTCCATAGCCAAGTGAGGCGCTGTGCCTTGCCCCGGCGATCCATAGTTCAACCCATTGGGAGTCGACTTTGAAAGACGAACTAGCTCATCGATAGATTTCACCGGCAAACGCGAGCTGACCAGCAACACCGATGGAATTCTCGCCAATAACGATATCGGTGTGAAATCAGTAACGGTGTCGTAGGGAAGTGATTTGAACAACGCTGGATTCGTCACGTGCGGTAAAGCCGACATCAGCAGCTTGTAGCCGTCGGGGGGAGACTTCGCGATTAAAGCGGAGCCGATCTGGGTAGCCGCCCCAGGCCGATTGACGACGACCACCGATTGGCCAAGGGACTGCGTAAGCTTGACCGCGAGCCTTCTCCCCACCGTGTCGGTACCGCCGCCAGGAGCAAAAGGCACGACCAATTGGATTGGGGCCACCGGATAATTTTGAGCAAAAGAAGGTAGGCAAAATGCCACCGCGCCACATGTAAAGGCCAGTTTGTATCGAAGGCCCTTGAAAAGGCGACTACTGCGTACGGTTCTATGCACCTTGGTCTCCATCGTTATTTTCCTCTGCGATTACGTTTTCTCGGAGGCCGGCCAGCCGTCGATGCAACTGCCCGGGTTTTTAAGTCAAATCGTATCGTTCTGTTAAACAGAACTATCGTTCTGAAATAATACTAAGCCCACAGAAATCCGCTGTCAACGGATTTCGTCGGCAAAGCTATGCGTATGTGGATTCGCTTGCTAGCGATAAATAACGAGGGCTGGGGAGGTGCGACGCCTAATCGCAATCAGGGCAGAGAAAGAAGCTCTCTTACCATTCTCCGCCAAGGGCACGACTAGCCTTCTTTGCCGCTTCCAGCAAGAGCGACTTCATTGTCTCGACGGCCGGGGCCGTGAACCTTTCGAGGGGACCCGACAGCGACAGAGCGCCCGCCAATTCATTGCCCGCCCTGAATACCGGACAGGCAACCGCGGCACAGGACGGATCCCGCTCACCGTACGATACCCGCACGATGGAAATGCTTTTACTCGTAGGGATATGGTTGCGAAACGCCGTAAGCACCGTTCCCGCGGCGCCGCGATCGAGCGGAAATATATCGCCTACGTCCACCCGGTCCAAAGTAGAGTGGCGAGAATCGATGCGAAGGACGCATAGCCGGGTCCTTTCATCATGAATCACGTGGAAAGACGGGCTTTCGGTGCCGGCTTCGACCAGCGCCTGCATCACGGGGACCAAGCATGCCTTCAGATGAAAGGTTGCCTCGTAAGCTCTTCCAAGCCGAAACGCCAGGGGGCCGAACATATAACGCTGGTCCAGGCCACGCCCCACCAGATGGGCCTTTTCAAGGGATACCAGCAAGCGCAACAAAGTGCTCTTGTACATACCGGTGGCGCGAGCTAGATCAGCCAGTGCGAGAGGGCCGCCGGCCTCCTCTAGAGCCATCAAAATGTGCAATGCGCGATCAACCGCGGCTACACCCTCCATGTTCGCCAGGTAGGCTGCTGACGGAGTCGCTTTGGGCTTTGGAGTGCGAGGCATCGGCAATGGCTTCGAATTCATGGCAGGGTAAGAGTCCTATTCTAACTACATTGGCCTAGGGCAAAATTTCATACTCATCTCAGTTGCCCTCGGGGTCATGCAGTAAAATCGTCCAAATTGACTCGCCCTATCCCAGCGCGCGCGTTTCTTCCACCCTTTCCACAGAGCCTTGCCATGCCCGCCCAAGCCATCAACGGCAACGAATTGTCCAAACAACTCCGAACTACGATTGCCGAACGCGCAGCCAGGTTGACAGAACAAGGCACCCAGCCCGGGCTCGCAGTCATTCTGGTTGGTGAAGACCCGGCTTCGCATGTTTATGTGCGCAACAAGGTCAAAGCCTGCCATGACGCTGGATTTCATTCTGTACTCGAGAAATACGACGCTACGCTATCCGAAGCTGAGCTCCTTGCGCGGATCGATCAACTGAATCGCGATCCATCCATACACGGCATTCTGGTGCAAATGCCTCTGCCCCGGCACATTGACCCTCACAAGGTGATAGAAACGATTTCCGCGGACAAGGACGTAGACGGCTATTCAGTTCGCAGTGCCGGCGAACTGTTGACGGGATTGCAGGGCTTTCGCCCCTGCACCCCCTACGGTTGCATGAAACTGATCGAAAGCACCGGCTACGACTTGCGCGGCAAGCATGCCGTCGTTATCGGCCGCAGCAACACCGTAG
>JBEBXA010000134.1:0-9520 GCA_040391825.1 Pigmentiphaga sp. | reverse complement strand
CATTGACGATGGCGTTGGTTTCGCGAATATGGGCCAGGAACTGGTTACCCAGGCCCTCGCCGGTGCTGGCACCGGCAACCAGGCCGGCGATATCGACGAACTCGACCGTGGCAGGCAGGACGCGCTCAGGCTTGACGATTTCCGCCAGGTCAGCCAAGCGGGGGTCAGGCACCTCGACTACGCCCACATTGGGTTCGATCGTGCAGAAGGGGTAGTTTTCCGCGGCGATGCCGGCTTTGGTCAAAGCATTGAAGAGCGTGGACTTGCCGACGTTGGGCAGGCCCACGATGCCGCACTGGAGGGCCATGGTAAATTTTCCTTAATAATCAAGGCACTATCGAATACCGCTTCAATGCGAACGACGTGCCTGCACCCTCGAACCTTAGTTCGGTGAGGGTTGATGGTTTGGTGGGGACAGCAGAAAATCGGTTCAAACCTGAGTTTTTATCTCAGCTGCGGCGATTGTAGCGTTCTCAGATCAACTCATTCAAAAAACCACCATTTGACGGCGTATCTCGACATCCCCGAAGCCAAAGTGCGGCATAGGGCCAAGCCCTAAGTAGCGCGGCTTTTTTTCAGACGTCCTGGTGAATAACCGTAGAACTGCCTGAACGCATGGGAATATGCGCTTTCACTTTGATAGCCCGTTGCGATGGCAATATCGAGTAATCGATGCCCTTGACTATGCAAATCAAGCGCTTTGGTCATACGCACATGATTCCTCCACTGCTGGAAAGACTGACCCGTCAACTTTAAAAATGCACGTTGCAGCGTTTTCTCGCTCGCTCCTGCTTGCCGTGCCCATTCGGCCAGGGTACGGATATCCGCGGGATCTCTTTCAAGCGTGCGACAGATGACGGCGATGCGTGGATCTTCGGGAATCGGGACGCCGGCAGGAACATATGGCGCCAAACGGATCTCGTCCACGATTATTTGGGTTTTCCAGTGGCGCACCTCGGCACTCGTCCCGAGTTCGGCCCAACGCCCCGCGTCAAGGATGAGCTCCCTTAGAAGCGGACTGACGCAGGCCACTGAAAAAGCGGAATCCGGACGCAGTTCGGCATCGACGTACACACTGTGATAGCGGTAGGGACGTTCCATCAGAACAGCGTGCGGCGTGTGCGGCGGTATCCAGGCCGCCTGGCTGGGACCCAGGCGCACCAGGTGATCTTCAGTTTCCAGCAACGTGGCTCCGCGTTCCGGATATAGCAACTGGCCGCAGGCATGCGTATGGAGCGAGGTTTCACCCGACACGCCTTCACGCGCCACTGCGCGCAAGAGTTCACCCTCCATCTCGACGGGCAAAACAATCGGGACAGATTTCATATGTCGGTTCTTCGCCGGAAATTGACCGTTTCTAGCCAGCGCAGCCCGGACACTGTCCGTATATTGCCTGCAACTAGATGGAGGGATGTCATGATAAAAATCACACGCCGGCAGCTCAGGGGCTCTTTGGTATTGATAGGACTCATATTGAGCGGGGCCAGCTTCGCGCAACACTACCCTGAAAAGTCTATCACCGTCGTTGTCGCCTATCCACCAGGCAGCGATACCGACGTCATGGCGCGCCTATACGCCGAAAAACTTTCTTCACGATTGGGTCAGGCTGTACTGGTTAGCAACCGCGCAGGGGCTTCGGGCATGGTCGGCAGCAGCTATGTAGCCAACGCAATCCCCGATGGCTATACATTGCTGTTTGCGCCATCCACATTCGCAACAGCCCCGCTGGTGTTGAAACAAGCCGGTAGCGTCAGCTACAACCCAATTACGAAGTTCACGCCCATCATTCAGATGAGCACTTCGTCTTTGCTGATGGTCGCGAACCCTTCGACGGGTTTCAAGAATCTGGGCGATGTCATACGAGCTTCGCAGAACGGCAAGCCCGTGTCCTATGGAACCTCTGGGTCGGGTTCTCCCATGCATATCGTCGGCGAATGGCTTAACCGATCCGCGGGCATCAAATTGCAGCACGTGCCCTACAAGGGTGTCGCGCCATCGGTAACTGATGTCGTGGCAGGACATATTCCAATCGCCTTGGTCACCATCGGTCCTGTCCGCCAATATCTCAGTGCCGGCAAACTGACAGCCATCGCCGTCGCGGACCCGGCTCGGACGCCCTTCCTTCCCAAAGTTCCCAATATTGCAGAGTCTGGCTACCCCGACGTAAAGCTTGGAGCATGGAATGCGTTTTTTGCTCCCGCCGGCACGCCGGAGCGGGTGGTGCGAAAGCTAAATGAGAAGTTGAGCGAAGTCTTAGCCTTGCCGGATGTGATTGAGGGGCTCGCAACGATGTCGGCAGTCCCTGCCGGAGGGCCTCCCGAAAAACTGGCGGCCCAGGTTGCAGCGGATTACGAAACACTGGGCCAGCTTATTCAGGACCTGGGTATTCAAGCCGATTGATCTCATAACAGCAGAAACCGACGTGACGATCAGATCTATCCAGACTGCCTCGCATTGGGGCGTCTACAACGTTACCACCGACGGCCAAGGCAAAATTCTCAATACCGCCCCCTTCGCCACCGACCCTCACCCGGCAAGCTTCGTCAACGGCTTGCCCGAGATCGTGCGCAGTCCTCTTCGCATAGACCAGCCCTATATCCGATCCGGCTATTTGCGCACGCGAACAGGCAAAGGCCGTGGCGGCGACTCGTTCGTACCTGCGAGTTGGGAAACAGCACTTAAGTTAGCCGCGGACGAGCTCGCCCGAGTCAAAACAGAACACGGCAACGAGGCGATTTACGGTGGTTCTTATGGATGGGCAAGCGCCGGAAGACTACATCACGGTCCTAGCGTACTAAAGCGCTTTCTAGGGTTGCACGGTGGCTACGTAGACAAACGCGGCAATCACAGCTTTGGTGCGGCCTTAGGCATCATGCCCTACGTATTGGGACGTTCCGACATAACCCAACTGCTCGCATCCTGGCCCGAGGTGGCAGCGTCGACGCAGCTGATGGTCATGTTCGGAGGGGCAGCACTGAAGAACACCCAGATCGACCCCGGCGGCGCGGTTATACACGACAACCCCGATTGGCACCGGAACGTGGCTGGCGGCGGGCTGCGATTCATCAACATTAGTCCATCCCGCATCGACATGCCTGCAGGCCCGCACACCGAATGGGTTCCTATACGGCCGCATACCGATACCGCCTTGATGTTGGGCATCGCTCACACCCTGGCGTCGGAAGGCCTGCACAACATAGGCTTCCTTGCTCGTTATTGCGAGGGCTACGAGCGTTTCGAGCGCTATCTTCTGGGACGCACCGGCGGCATACCCCGCAGCGCCGACTGGGCTGCGGGCATTACGGGGATACCGTCTGAGCAGATCCAAGCACTGGCCAGGAAGATGGCCGCAAGCCGCACCATGATCAATTTAAGTTGGTCGGTGCAACGTGCGGATCACGGAGAACAGCCCGTGTGGATGCTGGTCACCTTGGCGGCAATGCTCGGTCAGATTGGCCTACCTGGGGGCGGGTTCAGTATCGGCTTCGGCGCAACGAACGGCATGATGGCACCCCGGGTCGCGGGTATGCCCCGGCCTACACTGCCGATCGGACCGAACGCGGTCAAGACCTATGTCCCGGTTGGGCGGGTGACAGACATGTTGCTGCATCCCGGTCAACAAATCGATTGCTTCGGACAGGCCATCACCTTCCCGGATATCAAACTTATCTATTCGATCGGTGGCAATCCATTCCACCACAACACCAACCTCAACCGTTTCCTTCGGGCTTGGCAGACCCCGGACACCGTCATTGTTCACGAGCCCTGGTGGAATCCGGCGGCCAAGCATGCCGACATCGTGTTCCCTGCCACGACGACGATGGAACGTAACGACATCCTCGCTCACGAAAATTCACCCTATTGGCTCGCCATGCGCCAAGTCATTGAGCCTGTCGGAAGCGCGAGAAATGACTTCGATATTCTTGCCGATCTGGCCGATAGCTTGGGCTTTCGTTCCTTATATACAGAAGAACGGGATGAGTTCGGTTGGCTGCGCCATATGTACGCCACCGCCGCGGACAAAGCTCGAAACAGTGGATTTTCGCCCCCTGATTTCGAAGACTTCTGGGTTGCCGGGCGGCACGTTTTCCCTCAGCCGGACGCTGGAGTCATATTGCTGGAGGCGTTCCGTAACGACCCTAATCGACACCCCCTTGCCACGCGCTCAGGCAAAATCGAACTCTACTCCAGCACCATCGAGCAATTCGGCTACGATGACTGCCCGCCCCATCCTTGCTGGCTCGAACCGGAAGAATGGTTGGGCGCGGCTCAGGCCGCTCGATTTCCGCTGCATCTGTTATCCAATCAGCCCGCCACGCGCCTACACAGCCAACTCGACCCGGCACAATCCAGCAGAATGAGCAAAGTCGCCTCACGCGAGTCGATCAGCATTCATCCGAGCGATGCTGCCGCGCGAGGGATAAAAAGTGGCGATATTGTTAGAATTTTCAATGAGCGTGGGGCTTTTCTGGCCGGTGCCGCTATCGCCGATCACCTACTGCCGGGGGTGCTTCAGATTGCCACCGGCGCCTGGTACGACCCCCTTCAAGGCGGCCAATCCGGCACTCTCGACAAGCACGGCAATCCGAATGTCGTGACTTTGGACAAAGGTACCTCACGCCTGGCTCAGGGCTCAATAGCCCAGACCGCGCTGGTCGAGATCGAGAAGTTTCCTGATCCTCCATCGGTCACCGCTTTCGACCTTCCCCAAATCGACGCTTCGCTTCAGCAGTAATCTGGTTCAGACAGGCTCGGGACAAAGCCCGCTTCGGTTAATCCCCAGAGATACCCGCGTCTTTCACCACCTTGGACCACTTCTGGGTTTCGGCCCGAACAAAATTGCCAAAGGCCTGCCTATTCATAGGCTTGCCCTTTATGCCCTGGCCCGACAACGCAGTGCTGACCTCTTTATCTTCCAGCGCGGTATTCAACGCTTGCGACAGTTTGTCCAGGATCGCGGCAGGCGTGCCTTTGGGCGCGAATAAACCCATCCACAGCTCGGCGCTGTAACCGTGCAGGCCCGACTCACTGATCGTCGGTACATCCGGCAGTAGCGGCAACCTTTGCTCGCCGGTTACCGCAAGCGCTTTCAGCGTGCCGTTCTTGACGTAGGGCAACACCGGCATGATGGACCCGAACTGCACGCTGATGGTGCCATTAATGGTGTCGGTTACCGATTGGGCTGAGCTCTTGTATGGAATGTGCGCCAACTCCACCTTGGCCATATAGGCGAATAGCTGCGCGGCAAGATTGGCCATACTGGTATTCCCGGCCGAGGCATAAGTCAGCTTGCCCGGTTTGGCGCGCGCTTCGTCTATGAATCCGGCCAGATCCTTGGCGGCTATCTTCGATGCGCTTACCAGCGCATAGGGAGAAGACCCAATCAAACCTATGGGCACGAGGTCAGTTTCCGGGTTAAACGACAAATTATTGTTAAGACTGACCGATACCGATTGCGTGCTGACGGTTCCCAACAAAATGGTGTAGCCGTCCGGTGCCGCGCGCGCCACAGTCTCGGCGCCGATGAACCCGCTGGCGCCCACCCGGTTCTCGATGATGATAGCTTGGTTCAGCAGCGCGGCCATGCGCAAACCAACGACCCGTGCGGCCGAATCAGTTGCACTGCCAGCCTGGAACGGTACAACCAGGCGCACGGCGCGTTCGGGCCAAGCTTCCTGTGCCTGAACGGCGTCTGCCAAGAAAAAGGTAGCTAATATTCCTGCAGCAAGCAAAGGTTGGACAATTTTTTTCTTCATGATCAGTCTCCGGAAGCGCGTGGGTCGCGCCTGTAGTCTTGCGATAAAACCGCCTGCATAGAGAAGTTCAAGCGGCAAGTGCCCGATCCAAGCCTGCCACCAGTTCTTCGAAATCCGCAGTCGCGTTAAGGCGCGGGCTGCCCCCCATGTGCGGGGTAAGAATCACCTGCGGAAAATTCAGCAAAGCATCATCGTCCTCACCAGGCTCTTTCCACAAAGTATCCAGGCCCAAACCGCCCAAGGTGCCGTCCTCAAGCGCAGCCAGGGTCGCGTCTCTATCCATGACCTGGGCCCGGGCCACGTTCACCAAACGCACCCCTTTTTTCATCTTCGAGAACCTGTCCGCATCCAACAAATTTTCTGTGGAAGGTGTAGCCGGCAATTGAGGCACCAGCCAATCGCTGGCACGCAGCAATTCGTCCATTTCGCGGTACTCCACACCCAGCGTTTGTTCTTCTTCGCGGCTTAGCCTGGTGCGTTGGGTGTAGATGATTTTCATGCCGAACGGATGCGCCCTGGCCGCGATCTCGCGCCCGATCTCGCCGAAGCCGATGATGCCCAACGTGGCGCCGTTCAGCATGGAAATACCCGGCACCCGCGCCCAATTGGAACTAGGCGTATGCCGCCTGTCGAACGGCGCCGGGCTGAAGCCGGCATCGCGCAGGCGCCGCATGGTGGTGCGGCCATTCAGTTCGGGCAGCCGCTTTGCCAAGGCCAACATCATCATGAAAGCTTGCTCGGCGCAGGCAATGTTGGCCCGCCGCCGAAGCGTAAGCACGGCTACATTTTGCTTTTTACATGCCTGAACATCGATATTGCGAGTCAACACGCCATACTTCTGCACGGCGCGCAAACGCGGTGCCAAACGCAATTCGTCCACACCGATGTGCAGCGACTCCACCAGCACAGCATCGGCCATCGGCAGTTCCTGGCGCAAGCTCTCCACTGAATCCACGAACGTGACTCGCGACGGAAAAATGCGCGTGCAGCCGCCACGCATCTTATTCAGCCAGCCTTCGAAATCGGGTAGGTCATGGGCGAAAAAATCAGCGAAGGCCGCTTTACGTTCAGTACTGCAATCGGGATCCAGGATAATGCCCAGAACTCGGGTGAAAACATCTTGTTCGACAAGAATATGAGGTCTAGCCACAGCGCATCCAATTAGAAAGGCAACACAAAAACATGGTCGGCCGCTTACTCCGGGTCAATCTCCAGCGCGTTGATGACACGGGTATGCATGTTGTAGGCCCCCACCAGCACCGACAACTCGACCACCTGGCGTTCGTCCAGAAAATCCCGCACTCGTTGAAACACAGCGGGTGCAACCTTGGCGTTCGTGGTCAATTCGTCGACATAGGCAATAGCAGCGCTGTCCTCAGCGTTGAACACGTCCGCCGGCACCTGGGTTTGGCACAAGGCCTGACATTCGCCTTCAACCAAGCCGTCGGCCGCAGTGAAATGATTGCGATGCACATTCACGACGTAGTCGGCGCGGTTAAGCGTAGCCACCCGCAAAATTACGATTTCGCGCAGCCTTGCGTTCAGCAGGGTTTTCCACCTCACAGCATTGATCAGGTCCATCCAGCACTTGGCCAGTTCGGGGCTGTGAAGAAGCAGTCCGTACACCGGGATCAGTTTCCCGCGCCGCTGGCTGCGAATACTCTGAATCAGCTCAGACAGTTCTGGATTGGTGCTTTCATCAACGTATGAAACCCTGGCCATCTGATCCCCATCCTTGAGCAGCGCTATTGTTCGAACTGATTTAATCAAGTTGAGCACCGTCAATCGATAGCCTGGAATCGATGAGGTTATCGATTCTGATCAATAATGGTCAGATTGCTTCAGGAGATCCTCCATGCCCGGCAGGCCCCCGGTAACCTCCATCAACCTGCAGCTTTTGGCTCAATTCGAGGCCTTGGTGCAAGAACGCCATGTGACTCGGGCGGCCGAGCGCATGGGCATAGGGCAGTCCTCCATGAGCGCGGCGCTGGCGCGCCTGCGCCGCCTGTTCGATGATCCGCTACTGGTAAGAACTGCCAAGGGCATGGTGCCCACGCCCAAAGCTCTGGAGTTAGCCAAACGCGCCCATATGGCGCTAGAGCTGCTGGAACCGAATCGCCTGCGCACTGAAAGCTTTGCCGCCGCCACGTCCGACCGGCATTTCCGGATACTGACCACGGAAGGACTCGCCCTGCTGTTTGCGCCACGCATCGCGGCGCATTTGCGGCAGCACGCTCCGAGCTTGCGACTTACCGTACAACCATCGGACATGCGGCGTACGGTGGAAGCCCTACGCGATCAGGAATGCGACATCACGATCGGTAATATCCTGCATCCACCGGCCGATCTACGAAAAACGCTGATCTATCCACAAACCGCATGCTGCATAGTCAGCAGCACCCATCCCGAAATTCGCGACCGCATCAGCATGAAACAGTTTTTGAAGTACCCCCACGTGTTATGGGGTGCGGACGAAACATCGTACAGATCGATAGAAACATCCGTATCGCGGGCCTTGGGTAGCGGCAAGCACATTCTCGCCCACACCATGCGCGTACCTAACATCCTGATCGTTCCAGCCGTCGTCGCCGCGACCGACATGATCGCCACCGTACCTCTGCGCATCGCCAACGAAGCCAGCGGCAGTCTGAACATCAGGGCTGTGCAGCCGCCGTTCAAGATTGCCAATCCCGACATCAGCATGTACTGGCATGAACTAAACCATCGGGATCCGGCACACATCTGGTTCCGGCAAGCGGTTCAGGCCATAACGAAGGAAGTCCGCTTGCATTGATTTTTCTGCTAAGAAAATCAATGCAAGACGAACCTTGTTCGAATTGGAAATAACACCTGACGGCTCCTTTCCTATCTCGGCGCAGACAGTACCGATGAATAACATTGACCTGTCAAAAAAACATCGCTAGGGTGACATCACTCGCTTTGTTCACTGGTAGCCATGACTCACGACCGCTCTCCCGCATCCGCCTGCGCAGTGCTCGCCGCCCGTCCGGAGCCATTCACGCTGACCCCGTCTCGCACCGCCATCATCGTCAACGACATGCAGAACGCATTCTGCTCACCGGGTGGCTATCTCGAACGCATCGGATTCGATGTAAGCGAGGCGCAGCCCGTCATCGCCGCCACAGCTCGTGTGTTCGAAGCCGCCCGACGGGCGGGCATTCCCATTTTCCATTGCCAGAACGGTCTTGCCGCCGATCTGGCTGATTGTCCGCCGCAATCGCCTTGGTGGCACAAGTCGCCCGCCATGCGTCACCTGCGCCAGCATCCTGAATTGACGCAACCTGTGTTGGTGGAGGGTAGTTGGGATTTCGAGATCGTCCAGGCATGCGCACCGCTACCCGGCGAAGTGGTGGTCCGCAAGTCACGGCCCAGTTGCTTTGCCGGAACCAATCTCGAAATGCATTTGCGCGCGCGAGACATCAATACGGTTTGCGTAGTGGGTATAGCCAGTAATGTCGGTGTGGAATGGACCTTGCGCGAAGCGGTATCGCGCGAGTTCTTTGCAATCATGGTTGAGGACGCAACCCTGCCCGCCGGCCCTCCAGAAGTACAGCGAACGGTCGTACACAATGTAGAAAACTTCATTGGCTGGACCACCACCAGCCAAGCCTTCGAAGATCTGTGCGCCCGTTTGACGCAATGAAATCGCGATAGCTCGCGCTGATCAAGCAAAGTGGTAACGCCCACCCCCCGCTCCGTCTCGTTCATCTATCTGTTTTCTTACTAAGGCCTATAAGAACAAT
>JBEBXA010000133.1:0-9686 GCA_040391825.1 Pigmentiphaga sp. | reverse complement strand
GTGCGTATGGTGCCGGTTGAAATCACGGAAGCGATTTCTCCATTGGTGATCTGGCGCAAAGAGTTTCGCGCCGACTCCGGTGGTTGTGGAGAGTTTCGAGGTGGGCTCGGCCAGGTCATGGAGATCGGCAGCCAAGAAGATGCGCCTTTTGCAATCTTCGCTACCTTCGACCGCACGGAGTACCCCGCCCGGGGCCGGGAAATGGGCAATGAAGGTGCTTTGGGCAGCGTATCTCTGCGCTCAGGTACGCGTATGCGATCGAAGGGACGCCAGTCAATTCCTGAGGGCGAGGTGTTGGTGCTCAACATGCCCGGTGGCGGCGGGTACGGCAACCCTTTCCAGCGCGATCCTCAAAGTGTATTGCACGACGTCAGAGCTGGATTTGTCAGTATTGAATCTGCTCGCGAGAAATATGGCGTGGTAGTTACGCAAGATTTCGCCATTGAGGTAGACCAGACCGCCAAACTGCGTTCGGCGCAGATTTGATCCTGAAACGCCGCGCACTGTCGTGGCGTTTTTCAATCTTGTAGGGAACCACGATGAAACATTCCATTTCTCTTAGGCTGGCCAGCGTACTTGTCCTGGGTGTCATGATATTTTCCGCAAACGCCAGAGCAGAATTTCCCACGGGGCCTATTCGCGTTGTTGTAGGGTTCCCTCCTGGCGGTGGTGTCGATGCTGTCGCTCGCTTGGTAAGCAAGGGCATGTCCGATGTGCTGGGCCAAGCCGTAGTGGTGGAAAACCGTCCAGGTGCCGGCGGTCAGATCGGAGCCCAGGCCGTTGCACGAGCGCAACCCGATGGCTACACCCTCTTGGTGGGGAGTCCGGGGCCGATCACGATTGCCCCCGGATTGTTCCCGGATTTACCTTACCGCCCATCTACTGATCTGACGGCCGTATCGCCGGCAGTGCTTATTTCCACGATCTTGGTAGCACACCCTTCCTTTGAGGCGAACTCCGTGGCCGGTATGCTAGACATAGCACGCAAGAGGCCAGGTGCGCTGGCCTTTGGTTCGGGGGGCATGGGAACCGCTCTTCACCTGGCAGGAGAGTTGGTGAACCACATGGCGGGGACGTCAATGCTGCATGTGCCCTACAAAGGGTCGGCACCGGGATTGACTGACGCGATGTCGGGCCAGGTTCAACTTTTTATGGCGGATCCTAGCGCGGTTCCCTACATTAAGGCGGGCAAGCTCAAGGTCCTTGGTATTACCGCTACCAAGCCGTCTGCCGCATTGCCTGGTTATCCGCTAATCGCGGACGCAATCCCCGGCTACGAAGCAGACAATTGGTACGGATTCCTTGCTCCTGCGGGAACGCCGGCCGCCATCGTAGCCAAGTTGAATCAGGCTATTACTGGTGTGTTGCGAAATCAAGAGATCAGGGACAAGTTACTGGCTATGGGAATGGAACCCACCACTTCAACGCCAGCGGAGTTTGCGCAGTTCGTCAAGCGCGATACGGAAAAATGGGGGGCCGTGATCAAGGCCGCTAACGTCAAACCTCAATAAGGTTGGTGCGCCATGCAGTCAGTCAAGCGTATCGGCGTGCTGATTCCGCCAGCTAATATCGTTTGTGAGCTTGAGTACGCACGAGCTCTACCGGCAGGGCTCAGTGTGCATTTCAATCGATTACGTCGTGCTGAAAGTGCACTGACGGCGGATTCCTTGCTTTCTATGAAAGAGTCAATAGTGAGTGCCGCGAGAGAGCTGGCGTTTGCGCCAATCGATGTCGTTGCCTATGCTTGCACGTCGGGCAGTTTCTTGTCTGGGGACGGGCAGCACGGCGAAGTTGCCGAGATGGTGACGACTGAGGTGGCACTGCCTGCAGTCACGACTTCTACGGCCGTGCTTGACGCCTTGCATACCGTTGGAGCCACGCGGGTCTTTCTTGTCGCGCCCTATCCTGAGGACATTACGCAAAGCAGCGTCGCTTTTCTGCGAGGCAATGGCTTCGGCGTGGCCGGTTACTACACTTTCGGATGTGCTGATAGTGCGGGAATCCGCAACGTCAGTGCGGAGTCAATCTCTGAGGTAATCCGCCAGCGTCGTGCCGAACTGGTGGATGTCGATGCATTTTTTATTTGTTGCACTAATTTGCCCAGCTTGGGCTATATCCGTGAATTGGAAGAAGAGATCGGCGTGCCGGTGATCTCTTCTAACTCGGCCACCTTGTGGGCGGCAGTCCGTGCTACGGGCAATACTAGTTCATTGCCGGCTATGGGGACACTGGGGAGCCATGAGTTGCGCCCAGCGTAGCGGCCAGTTCGGTCATGGCTGCTTGCAAATGCGTACGCATGGCGGCAACCGTTTCGGGGGTGAAGCGTTCGCGAGGGCCTGAAAGCGTTAGCACGCCGGCCAGGCCCGAACTATTGAAAACAGGGGCGGCCACTGCCGCGGCGTGTGGGTTGCCGGCGCCGATGCTGAAAACCAATGCATTTTGGGGGTCGGCCTGGACATCGTGCCAGTGCTTGTCGTGTTGGTTTCGGAATACCTGGCTACACGCGGTTTCGTTCATAGGCAGGCGGCTTCCTGCCGCCACGATATCGCGGACAGGGTGTGGCGACTCGGCGCGTAGAAGGCAAACTCTGAAGTCTCCCTCGCGCAGGTAAAAGGTGGCGCTTTCTCCGGTGTGTCGTACCAAATCTCGCAGAACGGGTTCGATGATTTCGTCGAAGCGAAAGACTGACCGGTAGATGGCACCTAATTGCAGGAAGACTGCTCCTAATTGGTAGCGACCATCGGCTAGGCGCACCAGATAACCAGATTCCTCGAAGGTCAACAAGATGCGAAAAACAGTGCTCTTCAGCATGCCTGTGCGCGTCACGACTTGCGCAAGACTGAGTGACGGATCGCCAGCCTGGAAGGCATCGAGCACCTGCAGGCCTCGGCCGATGGCAGCGACGGTTTTGACGGAATGAATACGAGGACGAGACATGATGCAATAGTATCAATTGGCGGCTTCGGTAGGCCGATCGTGTAGGCCGAAATTATTTTTGAGCGTATCGAACACCTGACGGGTCAATGGGGTGAGTACGTCTCGCCTTATCCAAAGGTAGTAGTTCACTTCGGGTAAAGGCGGAAAACCATCACTTTCGCCTAGCACCCGCATGTCAGGGCCCAGTAGTTCGATGCTCCGTGCAGTCACACCTGCGCCTGCTCGTATGGCGGCCTTGATCCCCGCGAGGCTGCCGGCCAAATGGCTGGGCCGCCAGCGCACGCCGGCACTGTCCAGTGCAGATAGGGCCAGTTTTCGGAACAAGCTCGGTTCGTCAACCAGAATCAGTGGCACCGGCGCGTTGCGATCATGCACATAGTCTGCCGCGCAAATCCATACAGTAGGTGAAGTGCGCAATACAACGCCTTCTAACGATGCATCGCGGCGAGTCGACACAGTGAGATCTATTTCTCCGCGTTTGAGAGCTTCCATTAAAAATGGGCTGCGCCCGACGTGGATTTCGACCTGTAGTAGCGGCGAGGATCTAGTAATGCTCGTGAGTAGAGGCGGCAGGATTGTGTCGGCGATATCGTGCGGTGCTCCCATACGTAGCGAGCCGATCAGTTTTCCTGCATGAAGTGTGCGCATCGCTTCGTCATGTATTGCGAGCATGTGTTTGCTGTACTCCAGCAATGTTTCCCCATGGCGAGTCAGCTTCTTGTTGCGACCCTGTTTTTCGAATAGAGGCAGTCCAACCTGTTCTTCAAGACGCTGCATTTGTTGGGTGATTGCGGATTGCGTCTTATGGAGCTGGCCAGCCGCAGCGGCAAAAGTTCCATATTCGACGACTGCAATGAGGCCACGCAGCAATTCGAGATCAAGGTGTCGCATAAGTATAAATTTTTTTAATGTTTATGGATGATTTTCTAAATTGTTTGCGAAGGAGGCATTCAGTAAGGTAGGAACCATTGCTTCCCAGGAATAGATGGAGATCGCATGGCGTTCAATGTTGAGCAGCTTCGCACGAAATCTGTCGATGAAGCAATCGGAAGTATTAAGAGAATGCGTGTTCGGGGACACCTCAGCCAGAAATTAATACGCGAAATATCGCTCGCTCAGCAAGAGTTTGCAGCCCGCCCGAATTGGCGGGCAGAGCAGAGCCTCGCATCACCCGTGAGTGGGGACCGCCAGACGCTACACCCCATCACCGAAGATCCTGATCACACCTTCTTTCTTTGCTCGAGCGTAATGGGACCCGTGCCCATCGTTTCGAATCACCCAACGACTTGGACGAGCGCAACGAGCGTAGAAAGAGGGTGAGCGCAGCTACGTTTACACCCAGCCGAATGGCGGCACAGTTCCAAGAGTTGGCACGCTGAAGCACGTGAATGCGATGTAAGTCTTAACCAAGCCGTATAGGTTGGATCTTGACGTTGGACGTTATCAAGTCTTGACGATGGCGGTACTGACCCGCCCTTGATTTTTTTCACGGATGATTGGGAGCTAGGCGATGAAACAGTGGCTGGTGGTAGCGTTATTAGGATTGTGCCCGGTAGTGTCGATTGCTGCGGATACCGCTTCGAGCTATCCGGAACGTCCAGTTCAATTGATCGTTCCATTTCCCGCTGGCGGGGGTGTCGACATGGTGGCGAGGCTGTTAGGAAGCGAACTCGCGAAGAGTTGGGGAAAGCCGGTCGTGGTAGAGAACCGAGCGGGCGCCGGGGGCAACATTGGTGCAGCGGCGGTCGCCAATGCGAAGCCTGACGGCCACTCTCTGTTGCTGGTTCCAACTGGCGTAATCATCCTCGCCCCTTTGATGTTTGATGACGTCGGCTACAAGCCTGAAAGTCTGACCTCCGTTTCCATCGTTGTGGGCCTTCCCCAGATACTCATGGTGCCTGCCAACTCCAGGTTCAATTCTTTGAAGGAGCTACTTGCTTACGCGAAAGCGCATCCCGGAGAGTTGAATGTGGGCTCTAGCGGGAAGGGAACTGGGCAGCATATGGCGATTGAGCTGCTGATGAATAAAGGGAATATCCGCATGACTCATATTCCCTATCGAGGTAGCGCTACGGCAATGACCGCGGTTGTGGGCGGAGAAATTGACTTGTTGTTCGTCGACCCAGCGGCTCTATCCTTCGTCAAATCAGGCCGCCTGAAGGCTTTGGCGGTTACTACCAAAGAGCGAACCAGCTCCTTGCCGGATGTGCCTGCAATCTCGGAAGAAGTGCCAGGTTATGAAGCCGCAAGCTACTACGCACTAATGGCGCCTGCTGCTACACCTTCAGCCATTCTTAACAAGATCAATAGCAGTGTCACTACGGCCTTGAGTATCCCCGATTTACGTAATCGCCTTATGGGAGATGGCATGGTGCCGGTGGAAGGTTCATCCGAGTTCGCGACCGACTTTACCAAAAACGAATTCCGAAAATGGACCGGCCTTATCAAGGCCGCGGGTATTTCCCTTAAATAGTCTGCTGAAGGAACGCTACAGATGAAATGTATGGACCTCCCTAAAACTGGCAGAGCGATTGATGTGCCTAATCCTGGCGGCCTGGATGCGCTGCTGATGATCGAGCAGTCAGTGCCGCAGCCTGGGCCAGGCCAAGTCTTGATCGAAGTACATGCGGCTGGAGTTAACCGCGCCGATGTTAAGCAGCGGGCCGGAGACTACCCCATGCCCGAAGATGCAAGTTCGGTGCCTGGGCTTGAGGTGGCTGGAAGAGTAAGCGCGGTAGGCAGCAATGTATCCAGGTGGAAGGTGGGCGAACGGATATGCGCACTCGTGGTGAGTGGTGGGTACGCGGAATACTGTATTGCGCCCGAAGTGCAGTGCCTACCCATCCCCGAGGGGCTGGACTATGTGCAAGCGGCCGCATTGCCAGAAACGGTGTTTACTGTGTGGACTGCGCTGTTCGAGCAAGCCGGCCTGAAAGCCGGCGAAAGCGTACTAGTGCACGGCGGCGCCAGTGGGATCGGGACTACCGCGATACAGATGGCGACGGCTTTGGGCGCAACGGTATATGCAACAGCCGGTTCGGATGAGCGCTGCCAGTTGTGTCAGGAACTGGGCGCTGAAGCAGGAATCAACTATCGCAAGGACGATTTCGTTGCTCGCATTTTGGCGCTTACGGGAGGTCAAGGAGTCGATGTCGTCCTCGATATGGTGGGAGGCTCGTACGCATCTCGCAATCTGCAAGTTCTAGCTCGCTTTGGGCGTATTTGCTTTATCGCGGGAGATGAAAGTCAAGATGCGGTTTTCACCGTTCGGGAAATCATGCTTAAGCGAGCGGTGATCACCGGGTCGACACTACGTCACCGGAGTATCGAAGACAAAGGTCGTGTTGCCGAGCTTATTGTTGCCACCATTTGGCCTTTGGTCAAAAGCGGGAAAATAAGGCCGGTCATCAGCCACCGCATTCCGCTTGCCCAGGTACGCGATGCTCATAAAGCGCTCGAGGACGGAAGCGCTGCGGGTAAAGTCATACTGATGGTGCGCTAACTAGGTCATCAACAATTATTCGAACTTGATCGTAAGGGAATGCAAATGACTGGCGCCGAATCACTGATCCGTACGCTATTGGCATGTGGTATCGACACCTGCTTCACCAATCCGGGGACGTCTGAGATGCATATGGTGGCGGCGCTGGATGCGAATCCGGGCATGCGACCGGTGCTCGCGTTGTTTGAAGGTGTCGTTACGGGTGCCGCCGATGGCTATGCCCGTTTGTCGGGACGCCCGGCGGCAACGGTTCTGCATTTGGGGCCAGGATTGGCAAATGGTTTAGCCAATCTGCATAACGCACGAAAAGCGTCGTCTCCGATTCTTAATGTGGTCGGAGAGCACGCTCTTTATCATCTTGAGTATGACGCCCCGCTGACTTCCGACATAGCCGGATTTGCCCGGCCTGTCTCGTCGTGGATTGGGCGGGCGGATTCGGCCGATCTTGTGGCAGGACAAGCTGCGACGGCCGCGGCGGCTGCCATTTCGGGAAAGATTGCAACCTTGATGATGCCGGCAGACTCGGCATGGGGAACGGTGAGCAACAATTCGGCCCAGCCGGAAATCAAGGTGATGAACGTAGCTCCGAACGAGGATGCGGCGGCTTTGAACGCTGCAATCGATGCACTAAGGACGTACGGAGATCAAGCACTACTGTTGCTTGGATCGACGGCACTGCTTGATGACAGTGCGTGCTGGGCGCAGGCGGTTGCCCAGGCTACCGGGTGTCGGGTAGCGGCGCAGAGCTTGAGCGCGCGCATGACAAGAGGCGCTGACTTGCCGCCTATATCTCGCATTCCTTTCGAAATCGATGCCGCATTGCGGTACTTGGCCCCAGTGCGGTGCTTGGTGAGAATTGGAGCGCCGTCGCCAGTCGGTTTTTTTGCCTATCAAGGAAAACCCAGCCAGCTTCTGCCTGATGGTTGCAAGGTGATCGATGCCGCTCCCGACGCTAGCGATCCACGATTAGTGTTGCAAGCGCTGGCGCAGGCTCTAAAGGTATTACCGGTTCGTGTGTCCCTTGTGGCTCGCATGGCGGATCCTGCCGGGGCTCTCGATACTAAAAGCATTGCGGCTGCGATTGCCGCCACACTTCCCGATGACGCGGTAGTAATCGATGAGTCGATTACTGCAGGGCAATTTATTTTTCCCATGACCGCCTCCGCAGCACGTCATGATTGGCTCAATAACATGGGTGGGGCGATCGGCTTCGGCTTGCCTGTTGCAATCGGCGCGGCGATTGCAAGGCCTGATCGTCGCGTTTTCGCCATGGTAGGAGATGGGAGTGCCTTCTACACCGAGCAGGCATTGTGGACTCTAGCTCGGGAAAATCTAAATGTGACCGTGTTGATTTTTGCCAATCGAGCCTACGCTGTGCTACGCAATGAGTGGCAAAGAATGAAAGGCGGTTTGGCGCCCGGGCCAAGGGCACGAGATATGTTGACTCTGGAGCGGCCGACGCCAGACTGGGTGGCCATTGCAAGAGGCCATGGCGTCGACGCAGTCAGGGTCGACGACGCAGCTGCTTTAGCTAAGGCACTGCGAGACGGTTTTAACAGTTCGGGCCCCCGACTCATTGAGGCGGTTTACTGATTCTTCCCCTAGGCCATGAATCCCTCGCCTGGCGGCCTGATTTTTCAAAGCTAAGAAGCTTGTCGTGACGGGTGGCCCAGTCTTGATTCGCAGGAGCAGTATCTTGGATTTTTTCAGTTTTCAGCAAACACTTGCCGATCCGCAACTGCTACGCACACAGTCCTATATTGACGGGCTTTGGGTGAACGCTCATGACGGATCGAGTTTCGCAGTAGATGATCCTGCGAGAGGCGACGTCGTCGCGCAGGTTGCCGATTGCGGAGAACCGGAAACCCTTCAGGCCATTGAAGCGGCCCGCAGGGCCTTTCCCTTATGGCGGGCAAGAACCGCGAAAGATAGGGCCGGTGTATTGCGACGTTGGTTCGATCTTATTCAGGGCGCCAGCGCAGACTTGGCAGCGATCATGACGCTTGAACAAGGAAAGCCTGTGGCGGAGGCGCTGGGCGAGGTAGCGTTCGGCGCCTCGTTTGTAGAGTGGTTTGCCGAGCAAGCTAAAAGAGTAGAGGGCGATACACTGGCCAGCCCTTCTGCTGATAAGCGGATGTTGGTGTTTCGGGAGCCCATAGGTGTTTGTGCCGCCATCACGCCGTGGAATTTTCCGTTGGCAATGATTACCCGCAAGGTGGCCCCTGCATTGGCGGCCGGGTGTTCCATCATATTGAAGCCTGCGGAACAAACACCATTAACTGCCCTGGCTCTGGTCGCGCTAGCGCACAGAGCGGGTATTCCCCCGGGAACCTTCAATGTTGTCACCGCGGGTGAACAGCGTTCGATTGAGGTGGGTAAAGCCCTCTGTGCCAGCCCGGTCGTGCGCAAGCTGTCTTTCACTGGTTCAACGCCTGTCGGCCGCATCTTGATGAAACAGAGTGCGCCATCGATAAAAAAACTGTCGCTCGAGCTGGGAGGCTTGGCGCCTTTCATCGTGTTTGACGATGCCGATATCTCAGCCGCGGTCGAAGGCGCGATTATCGCGAAGTATCGCAATGCCGGACAAACATGCATTTGTCCGAATCGCTTTTATGTCCACGCGAAGGTGTATGACGATTTCGTTGCGCGTCTGTCCGAACGTACTGCCAATATTCAGGTAGGAGGCGGGTTTGAGGAGGGCACACTCCAGGGGCCACTGATCGATGACGCAGCTTTGGCGAAAGTTGATCTGCATGTGCAAGATGCAATTACCAAAGGAGCCACGTTAATGACTGGTGGTAAAGCTCATGCTTTGGGAGGGCGGTTCTACGAGCCTACGGTATTGGCCGGCGTGGACAACAGCATGTTGTGCATGAACGAAGAGACCTTTGGTCCGGTCGCCCCGGTTATTCGGTTTGAGAATGAAACCGAAGTCGTGCAGAAGGCGAACGATACCGAGTTTGGCCTGGCATCGTATTTTTACAGCCGTGACGTTGGGCGTATATTTCGAGTGGCCGAGGCTCTTGAGTATGGAATGGTCGGAGTCAATACCAGCTTGATCACCAACGAAGTCGGGCCTTTCGGTGGCGTAAAGCAATCAGGCTTGGGGCGCGAGGGCTCTAGCTATGGTATCGACGAGTATCTGGAAATGAAATACGTTTGCTTGGGGGGGATTTAAACGGGCGAGTCCAGGCTGCTAACATTAGCAACTCGCCCGGCCCCGGGCGCCCAGCTTTGGTGTCCATGT
>JBEBXA010000132.1:0-9721 GCA_040391825.1 Pigmentiphaga sp. | reverse complement strand
GACGCCATCGGGCAGTTGAACCTGCGCCATGGCCCCGGTCCGGATGGTGATCGATTTCTCTTCCTGCACCGTCGCCGCCTCTTTAATCCAAGTGAAAAAAAGTGGATGGGATGGGAGCGAAAGAGAGGGAAACTGCATGAACTGAACCAACTCTTGCGCGGCGCTACCGACACCACGTTCATGCCCCTCGCCGGGCGAGACCTGCGGGTTCCCGCACACGTCCGTTACGTGATTACGCTCGACGCGGACACCCGCTTGCCACGCGACGCGGCCCTGCGCTTGATCGGAAAAATGGCCCACCCACTGAACCGGCCAAGTTTCAACGTCGGCGAATTGCGCGTCGTCGACGGCTTTGCCATCCTGCAACCGCGGGTTTCCCCCTCGCTGCCGATAGCGCGCGAAGGCTCCTTTTATCAAAGAGTGTTTTCAGGACCCGGCGGTATGGACCCCTATGCCGCCGCAGTTTCAGATGTCTATCAAGATCTTTTCGGCGAAGGGTCTTACACCGGCAAGGGGATCTACGATGTCGACGCATTCGAGGCCGCACTGGCCGGCCGTGTCCCCGAGAACTCGCTGCTCAGCCATGATCTATTCGAAGGGGTATTCGCTCGCGCCGGCCTCGCCTCCGACGTTGAAGTCGTCGAGGAATTCCCTTCTCGATACGATGTGGCTAGCAAACGCCAACACCGCTGGACTCGCGGCGACTGGCAATTGATTCCCTGGGTATTCGGGCGTCAGGCGGGGAAGAGTCCGCTGCCACCCGTTGGCCGAGGCAAGGTGCTCGACAACCTCAGACGTTCGCTATTTGCACCCACAGCTTTGATGGCCCTTGGCGTAAGCTGGTTGTTGCCCTGGCCGGTATCTATCATCGCCGTGCTGCTCGTCCTCGCCACCATCGCAATTCCTGCGCTTCTTCCACCACTTTTTTCGCTGCTGCCCCCAGTCGGCGTTCGTCTGGGCAATCACCTAAGGACGCTCGCAAGCGATTTGCGCTTGGGCGCTGCCCTGGCCCTTCTGTCGCTTGCCTTTCTGGCCGACCAAGCTTGGCAAATGCTGGACGCCATCCTGAGAACGCTGTTGCGACTGTTCGTAACCCGCCGTCGCCTTCTCGAATGGACGACAGCCGCACAATCGGCGGAAAGCCCACGTCCGGGCCTACGCGGCTTCTATCGGAAAATGGCAGGAGGAACCTTGCTGGGCTTGGCCATCGCAGCCGGTGCAAGCGCCTTCGCTCCGTCGTCCTGGCCGCTGATCCTTCCCTTTGCCTTGCTCTGGCTGTCAGCCCCCGCTATTGCATTGTGGGTCAGCCAGACCTCGGGCCTTGCGCGTCGATTGGCGCTATCCGATTCGGCTGCTCGCGAACTTCGTCTTACGGCACGCCGCACTTGGCGCTTCTTCGAAACATTCGTCACCGCGTCAGAAAACATGCTGCCGCCCGACAATTTTCAGGAAGACCCCAAACCCGTTGTCGCGCACCGTACGTCTCCAACCAATATGGGTCTTTACCTGCTATCGGCCATCGCCGCCCGCGATTTTGGCTGGGCGGGCACACTACAAACGATCGAGCGGCTTGAGGCCACCTTTGCCTCCATGCAAAAGCTGGTGCGATTCAAAGGCCACTTCTTCAATTGGTACGGCACCCAAGATCTGCAAGCTCTCGCCCCAGCCTATGTTTCGGCAGTCGATAGCGGAAACCTGGCCGGCCATTTGATTGCACTCGCCAACGCTTGCGAAGAATGGCTGGATGTTTTTCCCGCCATACAGGCCCGCCAGGGCATGATTGACAACGTTCAGCTTGCACGCGAAGCCCTAAGCTCCCTGCCGGCAGCCAGCGGCAAGCAGGAACAGCAAGTCTTCCTTCTTCTTGAAGAAATTGAAACGCTATTGAGTGGACCGCAAGCCATCACCAGCCTGTCTCCTGCGGTGAGACGGCTGGCTGAAAAAGCAGCCGTCGCGGCTCGCGGCGTCCTGCCACTCTCCATTGACGAAGACACTCCGGACTTGCTCTTCTGGATCGAGGCACTGGGCAAAGCCGCAGTCGAACACGGCCGCGACCGTGAACAGACTGCCGACGTTTCGCAAGTGCGGTTGGGAGCGCTCGCCGATCTCGCACGCGAGATGGCGATGGAAATGGATTTCGCGTTTTTGCTCGACCCCGAGCGAAAACTACTGTCTATAGGCTACTCGCTTCCCGACAACCGGCTAGACCCCAGCTGCTACGACTTGCTGGCCTCGGAAGCCCGGCTGGCAAGCCTGTTCGCCATCGCGAAGGGCGACATCACTACTCGACACTGGTTGCGCCTGGGCCGCACTGCAACTCCTGTGGGAAATGAGTCGGCGCTGATTTCTTGGTCCGGGTCCATGTTCGAATACCTGATGCCATCACTGATCATGCGCGCGCCCTCGGGCAGCTTGCTTGCGCAAACCAACCGCCTGATAGTGGATCGCCAACAGGCATATGGACGGTCATTGGGCATTCCCTGGGGTATCTCGGAATCCGCTTATAACGCCCGCGACATGGAGTTCACTTACCAATACTCCAACTTTGGTGTTCCCGGCTTAGGTCTGAAACGCGGCCTTTCGGAGAACGTAGTAGTTGCGCCATATGCCACCGGTCTGGCCACCATGGTGGATCCACAAGGCGCCCAGCAGAACTACCGTCGCCTTGCCGATATGGGCGCGCGTGGGCGCTATGGTTTCTACGAGGCACTGGACTTCACCCGGTCGCGGCTGCCTGCCGACGCAGACGTGGCCATCGTGCGCACTTTCATGGCTCACCACCAGGGCATGACCATTGTCGCCATCGCCAATACTTTGCAAGGTGGCCGAATGCGAGCGCGCTTTCATCGCGAGCCGATGATACAGGCGAGCGAACTGCTGCTTCAAGAGCGTATGCCGCGCGAGGTCGCCATCTCTCACCCACGAGCCGAAGAGGTGAAGATTTCTGCTGCAGACGCCAATGTTGAAACCTCTACCCTGCGCCGCTTCACCGGCCCGGCCGATGCCGGCGCGCCTATTACCCATATGCTGTCTAACGGCCGCTACGCGGTAATGTTGACGACTACCGGCGGAGGCTACAGCCGCTGGCGTGACATCGCGGTAAGCCGTTGGCGGGAAGACCCGACTCGTGACGACTGGGGCTCTTTCATCTTCCTGCGGGACGTCCAAAGCGAAGCCCAATGGTCTGCCAGCCCGCAACCGACAGGCAACGCGGCAGAATACGAAGAGGTCGTTTTCGGCGAAGACCATGCCAAGTTCATCCGTCGCGACGGCTCCTTGACCACTACCCTGGATGTGCTGGTTTCCGGCGAGGATGACGGCGAAGTGCGACGGGTTTCGCTAGCCAACAGCGGCCGTCGGTTTCGTGAAATCGAACTCACCTCTTATGCAGAAATCGTCTTGACGACACCTAGTGCCGATAACGCGCACCCGGCTTTTTCCAAGATGTTCGTACAGACCGAATACCTCGCCGAGTTCGGCGCACTGATAGCAACGCGCCGCCCGCGTGCGAACGATGAAGCCCAGATCTGGGCAGCGCACTTCGCTGTGGTGGAAGGTAACGTCATCGCTGACCCACAGTACGAGTCCGATCGCGCACGGCTTATGGGTCGTAACAAAAGCGTGGCGGCATCCGCGGCGATGAGCGGCGAGCCACTATCACTTACAGTTGGCACGGTGCTCGACCCGGTATTTTCGCTCAGACGGCGCTTGAAAATTCCTGCCGGTGGAGTCGCCCGGATTTCTTTCTGGACCATGGTCGCACCATCACGGGCCCAACTTCTCGACCTGATCGACAAGCACCATGATCGCAGCGCCTTCGATCGCGCAAAAACTCTCGCCTGGACTCAGGGCCAGGTCCAGTTGCGCCATCTGGGCGTAACCGAGGACGAAGCAGCTGATTTCCAGCGCCTGGCGGCGCCCCTCGTTTACGCCGACCCATGCTTCAGAGCTCCCTCGGAAGCCATCATCCGTGGTGCGGGCCCCCAATCCGGCCTGTGGCCGCATTCCATTTCGGGCGACTTGCCCATCGTACTTTTGCGTATCGACGAAATCGAGGACATCGCTCAAGTACGCCAGCTACTGCGCGCCCATGAGTATTGGAGTATGAAGCGCCTTGCAGTCGATCTGGTCATCGTCAACGAACGCTCATCCTCCTACATTCAAGACCTGCAAATCGCAATCGAGACCGCTGTCCGCAGCAGCCAATCGCGGCCGCGCTTCGGCGAAGAGCTGGCTCAGGGCTCGGTCTACGCGCTTCGCGCCGACCTCATGAGTCTGGAATCCCGCTCTTTGCTGCAGTCTGCTTCCCGGGTAGCCTTGATTGCCCGACGCGGCGCTATCGTCGAACAACTGGCCCTCGTGCCCAAACCACCGCAACGACAAGCAAGCGCCTCGCGTCAAATCTCGCCCACGCATGCTCTGCCTGTGTCGACCTCACTGCCAGATCTTGAGTTCTTCAATGGCCTGGGTGGTTTCGACAAGAATGGCCGCGAGTACGTGATCGTTCTCAATGCGGGTCAAAACACACCTGCTCCGTGGATCAATGTCGTCGCCAACCCCAACTTCGGCTTTCTGGCTTCCGAGCAAGGAAGCGGTTACACCTGGGCCGAGAACAGCAGGGAAAACCAGCTCACCCCTTGGTCGAACGACCCTGTCGTAGACCCTGTAGGCGAAGCGATCTATGTACGTGACGAAGTGACGGGCGAGCTCTGGAGCCCGACGGCTCACGCTATTCGCAATGACGGCACTTACATTGCCCGCCATGGCCATGGCTACAGTCGCTTCGACCATCAATCGAACGGCATCGCACTTGAATTGCTGCAGTATGTGCCGCTTGTCGATCCCATAAAAATTTCCCGCCTGACACTTCGAAACCTGACGCAGAATCGCCGCCGGCTATCGATTACCGCGTATGCCGAGTGGGTGCTGGGTACGTCGCGGGGTGCGTCGGGACCCTTCATCACCACAGAGATCGACGAAGAAAACGGTGCTTTGCTGGCCCGCAAACCGTGGAATATTGCTTTTCCCGACCGGGTCGCCTTCGCTGATCTTGGCGGTAGGCAAACCGCCTGGTCCGCTGACCGGACCGAATTCCTTGGCCGCCATGGCGGGCCGGCAGCCCCCGCGGCCTTGGCAGGAAAATCAGCCCTGTCCGGAACAACAGGCGCGGGACTCGACCCCTGTGCCGCGCTACAGCGTGTGGTGGAGCTGGGTGCGGGAGAAAGCATCGAAGTCGTTTTCCTTCTCGGCCAATGCAAGTCCACCGATGAGGCGCGCACACTGATCACGCACTATCGTGAGACCGACTTGGAAGCCGTCCTGCAAGATGTGGCCAGCCATTGGGAAAGCGTACTCGGAGCAATCCAGGTCAAGACGCCTGATCGCGCCATGGACATCATGCTCAACGGTTGGTTGCTGTATCAGACCCTGGCCTGCCGCGTCTGGGCTCGTTCGGCGTTTTACCAGGCCAGCGGCGCATACGGCTTTCGCGATCAGTTGCAGGATGGCATGGCATTGAGCTTTATCCAGCCCGAGGAAACGCGGCATCATCTGCTGCGCGCCGCCGCACGGCAATTTGCCCAAGGCGACGTTCAGCACTGGTGGCTGCCCCATTCAGGTCAAGGCGTCAGGACCCGGATATCAGATGACCGCGTCTGGCTCGCCTTCGCGACGGCGACCTACATCGCCAGTTCCCACGACGCCGCGATCCTGGACGAGATGGTGCCATTTCTTGAAGGCCCGGCTCTTCTGCCTGGCGAACACGACGCTTTCTTTCAACCCATGATCGCCGACGAGTCCGCCTCTTTGTTCGAACACTGCGCACGCGGCCTCGACCAATGCCTGGAGCTTACTGGCAAACACGGCCTGCCCCTTATTGGCACCGGCGATTGGAACGATGGCATGAATCGCGTAGGCGAAAACGGTAGCGGGGAAAGCGTATGGCTGGGTTGGCTGCTGATACGGACCGTGGAACTGTTCGCACCCATGGCGCAAGGCCGCGACCCTGAAAGAGCCCGGCGCTGGAAAGAACACGCGGCCTCGGTCCGCCAAGCAATCGAGCAACAAGCCTGGGATGGCCAGTGGTATCGCCGCGCCACTTTCGATGATGGCGCTTGGCTGGGATCCAAAGAGAGCGACGAGTGCAAAATCGACTCGATCGCGCAATCCTGGGCGGTGCTGTCAGGCGTCGCTGACCCTGATCGCGCAGCCACCGCGATGGCGTCGCTGGAAGAACACCTTATCCGGCCTGACGAAGGCCTGGCCCTGTTATTTTCTCCTCCCTTCGACAAAACACATCACGACCCTGGCTACATCAAAGGCTACCCGCCCGGTTTGCGTGAAAACGGGGGCCAATACAGCCATGCCGCCATGTGGGCCATTCTTGCCTTTGCGAAGCTTGGTCAAGGCAACAAGGCAGCCGAACTATTCGCTTTGCTCAACCCGATCAACCATGCACGCACACCAGAGGAAGTCGAGCGATACAAAGTCGAGCCTTATGTCGTAGCCGCCGATGTCTATTCCGTCGCTCCTCATGTCGGGCGAGGTGGATGGACCTGGTATACCGGTTCGGCTGGATGGATGCACAGAGCAGGTATCGAAGGCATATTGGGCATCAGGCGCGAAGGCGAGAGCCTGATCATTGCACCTTGCCTTCCTCCCGAGTGGCCGGGATTCGAAGCGAGGGTAACTATTGGCGCAAGTAGCTACGACATTCGCGTGACCAATACATCACCTGAACAGCGGCAACGCCCTCAGGCCGAGCTTGACGGGGTTCCGCTTAGCCTAGGCGAAGAACCTCTAACCGTAGCCTTGGATGGACGAGGCCATACACTTCTGATCAGCCTTTAAAGGAAAGCTCGCAGCAAGTTAAACCGGGCCAACGATCCTCATTGGCCCGGCATCAGCTTGCAAGGGTTGGACAAGCGGTACGATTTCGACTCGACCCGAATCCGCGTGTATTAGCCGAAGGCTTCCTCTACGGTGTAGACTTCTTTTCCATCAGAACCGCTGCTGGCTCTCGTGCCACTCTCGCACAACCGGCGGCACCCAGACTTCCAGGCCAGCCTCCGTTTGATATCTCACAACTCCCCTGAACACCTCGCGCCGGCTCATTGGAAGGCGCGCCTGCTGATCACGGCGTCGATGATGACCGGCGTGCTCGCCAGCAGCGTCCCGACACCACTCTACCCGCTGTATCAGGCCCGGCTGGAGCTCGCTTCCTTCACTACCACATTCATCTTCTTTGCCTATGTAGCGGGGGTGCTGTCCGCACTGTTTGTAGGCGGACGTATTGCCGACAAGCTGCAGGACAAACGCAAACTGCTTATTCCCGCACTCGTCCTGGTTACGCTCGGCGCCGTCTTGATGGCGACAGCACAAGACCTGAGCATGCTGCTGCTCGGACGCCTATTCGCCGGTCTGGGCACAGGCAGCCTGACGGGGGTAGCCAACGCCAGCCTTTTAGACCTGGAGCTACCCCAACATAAACAGCGCGCAGCTCTTTTCGGCACAGCCGCCTTCACCTTGGGCGGGATCATGGGCCCCATTCTTAGCGGCATCGCTCTGCAACTGGACTTCTTCCCAACGGTACTTCCCTTTCTGCTCATCGTAGTGCTGGCCGCAGCATCTATTTGGGGCCTGTCACGACGCCCCCTCCCCAAGATACGCGCCCTGCCAACGGTAGCCATGCCCTCCACGGCGCTCCCGGCACGGCCGCTGCCTCCTGCGACGATCCAGCGTCTGTTTCTGCTTTGCTGCCTCTCGCTATCGATCACTTGGGGGGTCGGCTCCAGCCTGATGGCGATGGGACCGAGCTTTGGCGAAAAACTCCTGGGCATCCATAACTACGCGCTAAGCGGTTACGCCGCCTCGGTCCTGGCTGCGTGTGCCGGCGCCAGCCAACTGCTGAGTCGGCGCACCCCGTCGTCCTCTGCCTTTCGCTACGGCAATATCATCTTCTCCTTAGGCCTGATCTGTGCGGCGGCAGCCCTGACCTTCGGTATCCCGTGGCTGATGGGTGTCGCGGTCGTCATTACCGGCCTGGGTTTCGGCTCGGTCTTCATAGGCGCCGCGGGCATCGTCAACCATATCGCTCCGCCCCAACGACGCTCATCCATGATCTCGATGTTTTATATCGCAGGCTACATCGGCAATGCCTGGCCTTTATTGCTGGGCTACATCAGCGATCATGGCGGCTATATGACGGCTGCCATGACGCTATTGAGCGTCACGACAATCTCCGCCCTATGTTGCGTGCCCCTGCTTCAGCGCTGGCTCCCCAGCCGCCGCTAACCCACGGCCCCGGTTTACCCCCTGTTACTGTGGACAAGCCTGGGGACAGGTCGGGGACTACCCGAAAAAACCTTTTGTCACCAATGACTTAGCTTGGCAGCTTAAAAAGTAAGCAGTAGAAAATCTAAGCCCGCTTGCGCTGGATCGCACACCAGAGCGCCGCTACTATTGCGTAGGCAAGCGCCAGAGCGCCATGCGCTTGTTTTCACGCCGCGCTGCCTTGCTTATTGTTATCCAAGAAGAAGGACACACCAGTACTCATGACCAATCGCCGTACGTTTCTCGCCGCCGCCGCGAGCACAGCCACCTTGGCCTCCATGGGCTACCTGAGTCCCGCCGCCGCTGCCCAGATCAAATTTGGCAAGCGCGCAGAATTCTCATTTGAAAACCTGGTGGAAGGCGCTCGCTCATCAGCCAGCCGGCCCTACCAGGCTCCCCCCAAGCCCCCTCAAGACATTCTGGACAAGATCGACTACGCCACCCACGGCAAGATCCATTTCAAGCCCGAATACGCGCTGTTTGCCGAAGGGCCCGGACAGTTTCCCGTTACCTTCTTCCATCTGGGCCGCTTCTTCCAGTCTCCAGTCCAGATGTTTCAGGTATCTACGGACGCAAAAGGCGCAAGCAGCCGGGAAATCATCTACGACGACTCCTACTTCGACATGCCCGCCGATAGCCCGGCGCATGACTTACCTCGCGGCGCCGGTTTCGCCGGTTTTCGTTTCCAGGAAAGCCGCACGGGCGATCAGAAAGAGCTCGACTGGCGCAAAAACGACTGGGTAGCTTTTCTGGGTGCTTCCTACTTCCGCGCCATCGGTGAACTCTATCAATATGGCTTGTCTGCCCGCGGCATCGCCATCGATGTCGCAATGCCCGACAGCCCCGAGGAATTCCCCGGCTTCACCCAGGTCTATTTCGAAACGCCCAAGGCCGATAGCGATACAGTCACGATATACGCCCTGCTGGACGGCCCCAGCATTGCCGGCGCATTCCGTTTTGACATGAAACGCGGCAAGTCGGTATTGATGGATATGGACGTCGCCCTGTTCGTACGCAAAGACATCGGACGCCTCGGCATTGCGCCTTTAACCTCAATGTATTGGTATTCGGAAACGCGCAAGGTCACCGCTATCGACTGGCGCCCCGAAGTCCACGACTCGGATGGTCTGGCCATGTGGAATCGCTCGGGCGAATATATCTGGCGCCCACTCAACAATCCGCCACACACCCTGGTTTCATCGTTTCAAGACACCAATCCGCGCGGCTTCGGCCTCTTGCAGCGTGATCGCAATTTCGACCACTACCTGGATGGCGTCTATTACGACCGGCGGCCTTCGCTCTGGGTAGAGCCCACCAGCGATTGGGGGGAAGGAGCCATACAACTGGTTGAAATCCCTACAGATGACGAGATCCACGACAACGTCGTCGC
>JBEBXA010000131.1:0-9785 GCA_040391825.1 Pigmentiphaga sp. | reverse complement strand
GCTGCCGAGCCAGCAAAGTAGCGGAACGAAAGTAAATGCCCAGGTTGTGGCCCTCCGCAAACGCGCCCTCGAAGTCGATTCTCAGGCTTCTGCGCACCGCACTGCGCGCTCCATCGCAAGCGGCCAGGTAATCGCACAAGACCGTGCTGGATTTTCCCGTTTCCAAGTCAGTGATTTCCGCCGTCACACCTGCGCTGCTTTCTTCAAACGAATCCATGCGGCATCGATAGCGCATCGTCACGCTTGGCAATGAAGCGGCGTGTTCGCGCAGTAAAGGATCGAACCACATCTTGGGACACCAGACCGCAGCCTCCGGGCTCACGTCGCTCGTCTTGTCCCTGGCGCTGTCGTTGGAGTCACGCTCGAAACGCGCCAACAAATGGCCCATCAATCGCGTAACGAAGACCACGTTGCGGGGATAGTCCTGAGGAAACTCGGACTGTCGCACACGCCCTGCTATGCCCCATCGGCGCAGATGCTCCATCGTGCGCACATTGATCGCTTCGCCGGCGGGAAAAACGACCTCCCCGTTTTCCTGTTCCACCAACAAACAGGGGATTCCGCGATTACCCAGTTCGCATGCCAGGGCCAGGCCGACAGGACCCGCTCCTACTATCAATATCGAAGTGCGGATTTTTTCCATATCAGGGGATGTAAACCAGTTCATGAAGCGGAACACCGCTGCGATAGCGGCCGATATATTCATCCGGGTCTATTTCGATGCCGGAAGGATTGCGCAGGTAGGAATCGGACTTGAAGTAGGCCAGGTATTCGTCCTGAGACGTGAAATTGCTGGCCGATATTTCCACGATGTTCTGGTCAGGGTCCCGATAGTAAAAACTGGTTCCCGGCCCGTGGTTGGCAGTGCGATGGGGGACCATGCCAAGAGCCTTCAACCGTTCGTAACGCAAAAACAGATCATCCATAGTGGCGTTGCGAAACTGCATATGATGCAAACCCGGATCGCCACTCGGCGCATCTTTGGTGCCGGGCACGTCGAAAATTGCCAGCACCTGGGCATAGGGATGTTCAAGATAGAGCCGGATGAAACAAAGGCGGATATCGGTGGCGCGCTCTTGTTGCCCCGGCACCCGAACTTGAGCCGCCTGCTTGGGCGTGTGTTCATAGAAAGGAGCCATGCCCAGCACAGCCTGATACCAAATTTTCATGGCATCGAAGCGGGAAGTCTTCAAGACAATCTCGCTCATTCTCATGGGAGCAATATCCAAGGTCGCCGCCATCATCCTGCTTTGCAATTCCGGGTTCATGTCCATGAAAAAATCCTTGTGCCTAAGTCTGTTGATGAGAAGCTGCGACAAGGTTGCGAAGCACGCCGATGCCGCTGATTTCCACTTGTACCGTGTCTCCAGCTTTCATCCATAGAGGCGGATCCCGTCTCGCACCGACGCCAGCGGGCGTCCCCGTCGCAATCAGGTCGCCACGGCGCAACTCAGTGATGCGAGACAGATAACTGACGATGTTCATGACGCTGTAGATCAACACATCCGTTCCCGAATGCTGAACCTCCACGCCATTAAGACGGGTGGTCAGCGTCAAACGATGCGGGTCGCCAAGTTCATCGGCCGTCACGATCCAAGGGCCGCAAGAGCCGCTGCCATCGAAATTCTTGCCTGCGGTCACCGAGTGCTTTTGATAGTCGCGCACACTGCCGTCGTTAAAGCAGGTGTAGCCCGCGATATGTCCAGATGCGGCGTCTTCCTCTATATCGCGACCATCAGCGCCAATGACGATGGCCAACTCGCCTTCATAATCGTAGTGAGTGGATACGGTAGGCAGCGCGAGCTGATGCGCATGCCCGACCACACTTTGCTGGGTTCGGGTGAAAACTGATGGATATGGAGCGATGGTTCGGCCGGTTTCACCCGCATGCGATTTGTAGTTGATACCGACGCAAAAAATGCGCGCAGCTGAATCGATGGGGGGGAGTAGCCGCAATTGATCTAAGCGATGTGTACCGGCCTTGGCATCGTCCGCATAAGCGCGGGCTGCAGCTTGGCCTTGAGGAGACAGCCAATCAGCGAAGTCTCGATCAACAGGTAATTCGTGCACCCCCTCTGCTGTGACGACACCGGCACGAGTTCCTTGCTTAGCCTGGAAGCGAATCAGCTTCATCCTATGTCCCCAATTGGTGCTGCGCTCTTTCGAGCAGATTCAACACTGAATGCAAAATATAATATTGCATGCAATTTATGCACGCAAGAAAAATCCGATCGGCGTAAACCCCAGGCAATGAGCCATCAGAGCTTCTTCGCAAAATGAATTCGGGGAAGGTTGGACTGCAAGCCACGCTGATTCGTCTGTGTAAGAGAATCGAAGCTTGCCCAGCGGCGCAGGGTGATCCATACCCACCGCGCTTTGCATCAAGGGAGGACGCTGCCAAGCTGGCAGGTATGGCACATCCTCAAAGGAGAAAAAGCTAGCCGACGACCAGCTTGATTCCTGGGACGTCTTGCGTTTGTTTTTCGGTATGCGCCAGTTGCAGCAAGCGGGCAAGCCGGGCGCGACTATTCACCGTGTGCTCGTCAATCATTGCCGAGGCCTGCGCTACGTCGCCACGCAGCATCGCTTTGACGATAGCCTCGTGCTCAGCCTGCACCAGAACCATATTTCGGTAGGAGACTTCCAGGCTGATGATATTGAAGGCCACCGCCGTGGGAGAAACCAGCGGCCGACTGGCATTGAAAGCGTAGGTGGCGATAAGCGGCTCATTGCGCGATGCCTTGACGATGGCGTCGTGGAAACGGCCGTTCATAGCGCTCCAGGCTGCAGCATCAGGCCCAGTCAAATAGCCTTTGGAGAGCATCCGCTCGCCCTCTTCCAGGCATTCTTGCAGCACTACCTTGGTATAGACATCGAGCTTGCGTTCTATCGCCTGTTTGCAAGCCAGCGCCTCTAAGGTCGAACGGACTTCGAACCCATCGGCAACCTCGGCAATCGTGATTTCGCGCACGACAAAGCCACGACGCGGCGTCCGGGTCAATAGACCTTCGTGCTCCAGCGTACCTAGCGCCAGCCGGACCGGAGATCGCGAAACACCCAAACGTTCTGCAAGCGGAATTTCAGCAAGATGAGAACCTGGCAGAAAATCCCCGCCCAGAATCATCTGCCGCAAACGCAGCGTGACGCGAGCCGACTGTGTCGTTGAGTTGGCCATTCAAGTCCTTCGCCGCGCAAGACGGGCAAGAAGCAACGGGACAAGCCCTGTCTTAGACAATTCATCTATCGACGGATTGCGTGCAGTTATTGAATCCACCTAATTATTTTACATGCAAATTTTTGTCTCTAAATGCGGTATACGGCAATAGCCCGCTAGCTAGTCCGGCTTAATTTTTCCATTTTGACGTCTCTTTCACGACTGGTAAATTTATTTTGCATGCAATTTAATTAAATGCATACAATAATCTTACGCACATTGGCTCTGAAGTAAGCCGGGTTCAAGCACAATGGGATGCTGGCAAGCCAAATACTGCAGACGCCATCTCGTCCATATCGTATTTACCGAGAGGTAGATTCATGACAAGCATTTCCAGTTTCGTGACCGACGCCCACATGCGGACTTTCGAAGACGACGGAGTCTGCTGTATACGCGGCGCTTTCGACGCCGCAACCATAGAAAAATTGCGCAAGGCCACCACCGCCCAAATGGCACAACCCCGCCCCACAGCTAAGTTCGTTGGCGGTGAGGGTGGTCAGGGACGTTTCTTCACCGACGTCAACATCTGGCCGGAAGACCCCGCCTTCCGTTCGGTTTCCTGCGGTGCGATTGCGGCCCAGCTTGCAGCCCGCTTGATGGGGGCGCGCAAGATCAACTTGTACAACGAGCATCTCCTGGTGAAAGAGCCGGGCTCAAGTGCTTCCCCGACACCCTGGCACCAAGATCAGCCTTATTTCCGGACACACGGATGGCAGGTCTGTTCATTGTGGATAGCCCTCGACCATGTCAGCCAGCAGAATGGCGCCATGAGCTTCGTGCGCGGCTCCCATCAATGGCGGAAGATGTTCCAGCCAGTCAGCTTCACATCTGCGGAACGCGCCTCGCCCGACGATTTCGATGGCCCAGTTCCTGACATCGAAGCCAACCTGAAGAATTACGATATCGTCACTTATGAGCTCGAACCCGGCGATTGCACCGTGCACCATGGCCTCACACTACATGGGGCTCCCGGCAATAGCTCTGCCACGGACTGGCGGCGCGGCTTGTCGCTACGCTACACCGGTGACGACATCACCTATATCGAGCGTTCGTGGCATCCCACGGTAATCGAGACCGGTTTGAAGCCCGGTCAAGCCATCGATTGCGCCATGTTCCCGGTAATCTGGCGCGAGGGCCAAGACACGGCATTAGCGCAGATATAGGCGCGCCATCACGTAGCCAGTTGCTGGCTGGCTGCCATAGCGCCCCATACAAACCATCACCTTATCCAAAGCCGCCCTCTACTCAATCTTTGCAACGCTTCTGCCGCAACGATCGACGCTGGACTCGCAACGATCCCAATATTCGCTGGTAAGAACGCGCGTTCTTACGCGGCCGCCCACAAATGTTGCGCGGCATAAGCGCGCCAGGGACGCCACCCTTCTGCTCGATCAAGAAGTTCGGCGGCGGAGTAATCCCGCCCCTCAAGCTTACTCATTGCACGCATAAGGCCAATATCAGCGGCGGGAAAAGCGTCAGGCTCCCGCAACTGGCGCAAAGCAATATATTGCGCAGTCCACTCTCCTACCCCTCTGATCGAACGTAATCGTCGAAGCGCTTCATCCAGGCCCGTACTTGCATCAAAGAAATACTTATCCGCGACTGCCGCCCCCGCCACAGCCGACAGCGTGGCTGCCCTACTGCGGGGCATGCCCAGCGATGCGAGTTCCGCCGCAGCCACCACCTCTGGCCGAGGAAACACATGCGTCAGGTCGCCATCACGCTGCTCCATCGCCTCGCCATATGCGGCAACCAAGCGGCCAGCCAGACGCACCGCGGCGCCAACGGTAATTTGCTGCCCCAACACTGCACGCATCGCCAATTCGAAGCCGTCCCAGGCACCCGGCACACGCAGACCAGGCCGACCCCGTATCAAGCAGCCCAGCACTGGATCATCTGCCAGCTGAGCGCCTATAGCCAATGGATCGCTTGCCAAGTCGAAAACGCGGCGCAGCCGCGCAATGATGGTGGGCAGCGCCTGCAAGCGGGGAAAGCGCACGGTAGCCAGAAGCGCATTTCCCCTAGCGGGCTGAACAGCCACCGTTCCTTGCAGGCCATCCAGCGATATGGTGCGAGCATAAGCCTCGCCACTGACTCGTTCTATACCCGGGATGGCTCGCAAGCGCAAAAACTCCAGCATGGCCGGCCAATCGTAAGGTGGCCGATAGCGCAGCAGCAGTTTGATCTCGCCGCGCGGACCGGACGGAAGCTCGGGCTTTTCAGACACGCGCAAAGCACCCGGCGCACGACCAAACAATTCCAGAAAAATTTCGTTGAAGCGACGGATACTGCCGAAACCTGAAGCAAAGGCAATTTCCGCCATGGGTAAACGGGTTTCATGAATAAGCTGCTTGGCGAGCAACACTCGGCGGGTCTGTGCTACAGCGACTGGCGATGCACCCAGTTGTTGGCGGAACAAGCGCCGAAGCTGACGTTCGCCCACCCCCAACCGCTGGGCCAGAGTGTCGACCCCGGCCTCATCCAAAGCACCAAGCTCGATCAGGGTCAAAGCACGTGATACCGAGTCAGACACGCCGCCCCAGCTTCCCAGATCAGGCGCCGTTTCAGGTCGGCAACGCAGGCAAGGATGAAAGCCAGCTTCTTGTGCAGCGGCGGCAGTAGGATAAAAAGTGACATTCCGGGCCAAGGGTGTTCGCGCCGGACAAACAGGTCGGCAATAGATACGCGTCGTTTTGACGGCAGTGAAGAACCGCCCGTCGTAACGGGCATCGCGCACGCTGATGGCGCGGTAACAAGCGTCGTGATCGAGATCCATCTATCCATGCTAACGCCGGGCCAACACTCTGGACTAGCGGTTTTCGGACAATGTTGTCGACAGAACACTTGAGTCCGAAAACCGCCAGTTTCTGATGCTTTGCGAGCCTATATTGATGACATCAATCCAGGAGCAAGGCTATGCCGGTTCAAACTTTTTCTATCGAACGCATCAAGACTCCCATTGGTCGGATGATCATTCTCACGGACGACCATCACCATCTGCGCGCGGTGGACTGGGAAGACTACGAGCACCGTTTGCAGACTCTGCTGCAACGACACTACGGAAGAAGCGCCGTCCAGCTACACGACGCGAGGCAAGCTTCGGCCGCCCGCCTGGCACTGGAAGCCTATTTCAAAGGTGATGTCGCCGCTATTGCCACAGTAGCTGTTGCAACCGGCGGCACGGAATTTCAACGCCAAGTCTGGCAAGCGCTGCGCAGCATTCCATGCGGCCAAACCGTCAGCTACGGCACTTTGGCACAGCAGATCAATCGACCTGCAGCTGTTCGAGCCGTAGGGCTGGCGAATGGCGCCAACCCGATTGGGATTGTGCTTCCCTGCCATCGAGTCGTCGGCGCAGATGCGTCCTTGACGGGCTATGCCGGAGGACTGGAGCGTAAGCGTTGGCTGCTGGCGCATGAAAGCACCGCGCCAGCGACTTCTACAGCATCCGGTTAGACCATGGCACTTTCACACACGGCAAGAGCGCGGCCTTCAACGCGCCCCATACTCCCGCACCACCCGCACACCGACCCACGGAAGTTCATCCGTCGCGTCGGTAGAAAGAAAGTGGGCATATGTCAGAGCCCCCTCGCTGCTTGAATAATTACCCATACCTAGACCAAAAATTCCGCCCTTTTTCAAAGCGTTGGGAAACGCTTTTGCAAGCGCCGGCTGGAAGGCAAAACCAGGGTAGTAGCAGTTCACAGCTTTAACATCGCCCAAGGACGGAAAGCCCACTGGATCACTTAGTTTGCCGCACAACTCCACACGCTCAGCCACGTTGCCTATCAGATCATGCAAACCCCAGGCATTCGGTGGAAAGGATCCGACTGCTACCGCGTGAGTCTCCTGCCCGCCACAGCCTATACAGTTGGCGGCCTCGACAAAGTTCCCCTTAGCGATGCCCGCATGCATCACATAGATATATTCCGGCACCGTCATCAAGCGATAGATGTGCCCGGTCTTCTTGCCTATCCACGCCAGATATTGCCGCACATCATCCATGTTTACATTGGCCAGGGGCTGACGCCCTCGTCCTAGATCGACGTCGAAGAAAAGTCCGCTGCGATCCGTGCTTTCCTGGACACCAGCGCGGCAAGCCCCCTCGGCCACGCAAATGTCCCACTCTTCGAAAGTCAGTTCATACTTGCCAATAGCAAACGGATAGGGAATACGGTGTTCGCTGGACGCAGCCCGGAGGGCATTGCGATCAATGCCCTCAAGCTTAGGCACGCTTCCCGGCGGCAGCCACAACATTTCGGGGCATTGCGGGCAATCGCGAAAGACTTGGCCTGAACCGGCCACCAGGCCTTCAGCCTGAAACGCCGCCATAACCTTCTGCTGATAAGCGTCGTAGCGCTGCTGCACGCCAGCCGAAGCGGCAAGGTCGCCCAGCCCACTGTTCTTGGCTATTAGCGCGCGGCTGCGTTCGGGCCCCCAAATATCCAGCAACAAGGTGTTCAAGCCCTCATGCTGCTGAAACAGGCCTAGCTGGAGTTTGCCAGTATCCAATAGCGCCAATAGTTTGTTTTGCCGATGCAATTGCATGAACTGGCGCTGCATGGCTGGCCAGTCTTCGGCTTGCGCCATGTCGTTGATCAGTTGGATCCGCACCTCTTGGTTGTTGGCATCCATCGCCAGGGCTTGTTCCAATAAATGTTTGCGCGAGGCGCTCCCCACCGGCTCTTGGCGCGCCTGGGCCAGGGTTTCTTGCACGATCTTGGCGAACTCGGGCTTAAGGCGGGCCATGTGAGCAATCGCCGCATCGGCCGCGGCAGAATCGGCGCTTTGCGTGGCCACCTGGGCATACATCCGTGCCGCGGTGCGAACGTCATTCAACTGCTTTTCCATCACCTGTGCCGCGACCAAAGTCTTCGCTGGTGTGAGTGCACCGCTTTCCCAAGCAGCAACATACAGGCGCCCAGCCTTCGCATAAAGGCCATCGGCCAAGGCGCGGTCGGCTTCGGCCGCGTTGACGGGTGTGCGCTGCGCATCCTTCAAACGATTAACTGCTGCCTTCGCTGCTGCATCAGGTGCTCGGGCTTCGGCCGCTTCTATCGCCGTGGCCGCCGCCGCGCCATCGTTCAAGGCCACTAGCGCCAAGGCCAAGTAATAGTGGCCCCGGTAGTCGTCATCTTGTACGCGTATGGCTTCGCGCGCCTTCATCACGGCCTGCGCCGGCTTGCCCTCGCGGATCAGGGCACGAGCCTGCTCGACGAGCCCGCTCACCGCCGGCGAGGCGGCTACGGCAACGGTATTGATAACGCTGAGGCATCCTGCAATGGCGCAGGCCAAGAAGAACCGACGAAAGATCACAACAGCGTCCCTTCTGAAATCAATGGAAATAAACAAGGATGAAAAGCCGCGCTTACCATGTCGTGCGCTCAAGGCAAATCCAGCAGTCGGGGGTCAATGATCGGACGCGAAGACGGCGCGGTTGGCGGCAGGGATAGAGGCTGCGATTCTTCGGCCAATACCCCTCGGTAAGCCTTGAAGTCGGCAACGAAAGCCGCAACGTCAGCCAAAGGCGTCAGTACCGGCAGGCCCACGGCGCCAGGGGGCGGCGCCACAATGCTGCCCATGCGGTAGGGTTCGCCAAGCAGGCTAGGACGCTGCCCCCGACTGGCCGGCTGGCTGACCACGGTCACCGATACTTCCTTGTTCAGAGGATCACGCGCCAGAATATCCAGCAAGGTGCGTTGCTGGCTAAGCCGCGTGCGATTAATTTCCGCCAACTCTTCCATGTACTGATCGGTAAAGTCGGTCAACGCCGCCTGCTGCTTCTCGATCAATTGCGCCCAGAATGCACGCTCTTCCTCCCGCTTTGCGGCGGTGACGCTCTCTGAAAGCGGTGTTTCTGCGCTTTGCTGGGCGGCGCGTTCCGTATCGACCACCCGCTGGCGCAGGGCTGCCTCTTGCTCCATGCGGCCTCGCTCATAGGCCAGCCGCCAATAGGTATGTGAAGTCCGCCACAAGCTCGCGCCGGCGGCCAATTGCTCTTTGCCTACCGCAACTCGCCCCGCAAGATCATCCAAACGGGGTTTGGCACGAGCGATGGAGGCCGCCAAGGTGTCGATAGGACGTTGTAGCTCCTTATCTTTCTTGTCGATTTGTGCTTGGGTCGGCGCCACCACTCTCTGGCCGGGATGAGGGAACTGTTCTCCCTTTGCCAGGATTTGTGATTTGGTCTGCATGCAGCCACTACAAAAAAAACCATTGCGAAACTCGGCCATCAAGCGCTCTTTGCTGGCGGTTCGCTGCTCGTGCTCTACGGTTTCTTTGCCGAGCTTGGTTTTTAATTGCAGTTGCTCTTTCAGCAACGCCGCTAGCGCGGTTCCCAGGGTACCCATGGAGTTGGTAACCCGCAGGGCGAAGTTCTGCCCGCGTCGTCGGTCGCCTGAAGCGTCGCTCCAAGGCCGAGGAAGCGCGCTTGCCGACGTTAATTGCGCGGCCCCGGAAGGGGTCTGCGCCGATACGCGCCCGCCCAGTGCCAATGTTAAAAAGCCAAAACCGACAAGCTGCCTGCGCTGACGCGCCACACCAAAACCATGCCCCAAATCTGCCTCCGCAG
>JBEBXA010000130.1:0-9858 GCA_040391825.1 Pigmentiphaga sp. | reverse complement strand
ACGTAGGCCAGCTCATCGTTGCTGCCGTGCCAGTTGATTTGCACGGGATAGGCCCCCAGATGCTGGGCGGCCAGAGTGGCTTCCAACTGGGGCAGATCGTTGCGCATCAGAATCGCGACGCTGTCTCCCGCTGAAACACCCAGAGCGGCTAGCCCTGTGGCCGCACGCAGCATCCGCTCTTTGAGCTCCGAGCCCTCGAGCCGGCGTGATCCAATCAGCAAAAGTTCCAGTTGCTCCACATTCTGTCTCCAGTTTTCACCATGTTAATATAGTTACGAAAATCAATTTCGCCCGATTGTCAACTAGCACTTTATCGAATCATGTCTCGAAGCGCCGACATAGCGAGACCTTGAACCTGGCCCATCACCATGACGACTAAGAAGAACAAGCTTGAGCAATCCTCCGCTGTGCAGACCGAGATGGCAAAGCGGCCGCACGCACCCAGACAGCGTATGCTCGCGCAAGGTGCTGGGCGTGATGGTGCCCTGGCTGTCGATTCGGATTTTGCGCTGGGCGAGGAAGGGGCCGATACGCAGTTCGTGGGCGCCGTGGCCAGGGCTTTGGCGATTCTCAATGTGTTTCGCGCCGATGATCGATCTTTGGGGAATTCCGAGCTGGCTGAGCGGACTGGCCTGACTAAGCCGACTGTTTCGCGCCTGGCATATACCTTGGCGCGATGCGGCTACCTGAGCTTCAACCCCCGCTATCGGGTTTACGAGTTGGGGCCAAGCGCCTTGGCGCTCGGTCATATTGCCTTGTCCACGATTGACGTGCGGCAACTCGCGCGCCCTTTGATGAAGGAGCTGGCTCGCCAAGCCGACTTTAACGTCGGCTTGGGAACCCGGGATCAGCACATGATGGTCTACACAGACGCCTGTGAAGGAGAGGCTTTGATAGGCTTGCGGCTTTTCGCGGGGTCGCGTCTGCCCATAGTGACTTCCGCTATGGGCCGGGCGTATCTTGCCGGGCTTGAACAGGCGGAGCGCGAGGCTTTGCTTGCGGAGATCCGTCCCCGCCACGGTGACGAGTGGCAGGGACTGGTCAGGGCGGTGGAGAAGGCCGTTCTTGACGTCAGAAACGATGGTTTTTGCGTAAGCGCGGGCGATTGGCAGAAAGACATCCATGGGGTGGCTGCACCTATTCGCCAACCAGGAGGCGGCCCGGTGTATGCCATTAACCTGGGTGGACCAGCCTATCTTCTGCCTGAAAAGGCGCTGCGCGCGGATCTTGGGCCGCGCATAGCGGAGGTAGCGCGAAAGATAGAAGCGGCCATGACACCGCAGGCAACGCCGCTTCCTTCTACTCCCCGCCGTCAGAAAAAAAAATTGGCCACTGCTGATTCGCCTGAATGACGCATAGGCTGCCTTTGTCTGAGCGGTCATTTTCTCATTTCCACAAGGCTAGGGTGTTTGCTGTGAGCATGCATGACGATGCCGTTTAGCCGGCCGCGGCGTTGCGTTGTTGCAGGCGGCTGAGCTGCTCCTCGCTCAGACCTGCTTCGCGTAGTACGTCCGCTGTGTGTTCGCCCAATTGAGGGGCTCTTGAGCGAATGGTGGTTTGCTGTCCCTCGAACACCAGTGCTTGACGAATATATTGCATAGGCTGTTCATTCGATCCGTCGCGATATTCAATGACCATGCCGCGTGCCGCAATCTGGGGGTCGTGTGGAACATCATGCAGCGTATGTACCGGGCCGTATGGGATTTTGTCGTGATCGAAACGAGCGTACAGCCATAGAGCGGGGTGAGCCGCGATGGCTGCTCGCAATTGCGTTTGCACCGGTCCCCGCTGGGCAATGCGCGCGGTTTCGTCCAAACTGGCCAGACTCTCCAAACCCAAGGTTGTGCACAGCGCTGACCAAAGGTGATCCTCACCTGAAAGGCTTAAGGTGAATTGGACGCCGTCGCCGCTGGCGAAGATTCCGTAGCCGGGGTCTGTCGGAGGCAGCCGAGCAGGCATAAGGGCATTCAAGGCTGGGACGAGGTAGGGAGTCATCCACGAAACGGCGCTATCCAGCATGGATACGTCGACCGTGCTGGCCTTGCCTTGCCGCTGTCGTTGCAGTAAGGCGCAAACGATGCCTAGTGCCGCCGTGTGGGCGGACGCGATGTCGCTCAGGGCGAAGGCAGGCAGCTCTGTCGTGGCTTCTGCGCCTGCAGGTACAGCTATCATGCCTGCGGCCGCCTGTAGACTGAGGTCATGCGCGCCATTGCTGCGCATCGGTCCATCCTGGCCATAAGCCGAAATTGACACATAGATCAGGTTGGGCTGGTAGCTGCGCAAAACAGCGGGTGTCAGTCCAAGTCGTTCCATCACGCCAGGTCGAAAGCCTTCCAGGACAACATCGCTGGTGGCGACTGCTTGAAGGAAGGCGCTACGTGCTTCCGGGTCCTTGAGGTCGAGCGCAATCGAGCGCTTGTTGCGGTTAAGCGCCTCGAAATGCCCGGCGAAGCGACGCGTCCGATCACCGCCTTGAGGGTTCTCGACGATGATGACGTCGGCTCCAAGGTCTGCCAGCATCATGGTGGCGTAAGGGCCGGGATATAGATGCGCCAAAGTAAGAATGCGCAGGCCGGAAAGAGGGAGCAAAGTGGTGGTCATTGGATATCCGCGTGTCCGTCGATGACTATCACCTTTCGCTCCAGGGCATGGGCGCGAAATTCACCGGTATTCCAGATTTCGGTGCGTATCGTGTCACCGGGGAAGACCGGTGCGGTCATGCGCACGGTAAGGCTGTGCAGTCGGGCAGTCTCATAGTTGGCCCGAGCGCGAAGCAAGGCGTGAGTAACTACACCCATGGTGCACATACCATGAAGAATCGGACGCTTGAAACCGGACTGCTGGGCGAGGTTTGGGTCGAAGTGCAAACGATTGGCATCACCGTTCAAGCGATAGATCAGTGCTTGTTCCGGGCGTGTGGTCAACTCCACGACATGATCGGGTGCATGGGACGGCGGACTCGAAGCCGCAGCGGGCTGAGTGAAGTTCGTGGCGCCAAAACCTCCAGCGCCGCGCAGGTAATGCGTTTGGCGACAAGTCGCCAGCAGTCTCTCGTCGTCGGCAAGATGGATATTGCGCTCGGAGTAAATCAGGCAGCCCCGATCGACGCCCTTGTCCACCAGCCCGGTTACGCGAGTATGTCCCACCACCTTGCCTTGTGCCGGCAACGTCTCGTGCAGGACAAGGGTTTGTTCGATATGCAGCACCTGTTCGGGAAGAATGCCGGTGTCTCTGTGTACGGCAGGTTCGCCCAACCAGAAGCCGGGGTATCCGAGTACTAGCGCCATGGATGGAAGAGCTGTCAGCTTCGGATTCCAAGGATCGACCAAGGCCAGTTGGAGCGGGTCGAGCGGTGAGTGCCCAAGCCCGACGGAAAGCGCATACAGTGCGGTGTTGTGTTGCGTGTAGTGTTGCTGGATGCTGGGGATGTTCCAGTCAAGCAGACGTAGAGGGCTGGCCACCATATCAAATCGTTGGACGTTCAAGAATCGTCACTACACAAGCGGCTTCTTCCAGGCCATGAAAGCCCCCACCATTTTCGGCTAGACCCAGGCGGGCGCCTTCGACTTGTCCGGGGCCGGCTTCGCCACGTAACTGCACGACTAGATCGCGGACTTGAATTGCACCGGTTGCGCCGATAGGGTGCCCCTTTGAATGCAGGCCCCCCGATACGTTGATGGGTAGTCGTCCTCCCAGCCGGGTGGCGCCACTCTCGACCAGCCTGCCGCCATCGCCATAATCGCAAAAGCCGCAGTTTTCACTGTGCAGGATTTCCGCGATGGCGGATGCATCATGCAGTTCCGCTAATGAAATGTCGTTGGGCGCGACGCCGGCCATTTCGTAGGCGCGATTGGCGGCGAGGCGCGTAAGGTGCTTGTCTACTTCTTCGGCTTTGCGCTGAGTTCCGCTGCTGACGCCGATGCCGCGGATGCAAACCGCGCGCTTCGCGTCGAATCGATCCAGGACCGAGCCGGACACGATCAGAATCGCACATGCTCCATCGCTCATGGGGGCGCACATGGAACGAGTGATGGGCCAGGCAATCATTTTGTCCGCCAGAACTTCATCCACACTCATGGGATTCTGATATTGCGCCATGGGGTTGTACTGCGAATGCCAGTGGTTCTTGGCCGCGACCTCGGCGATCTGGCGCTGGGTAGTACCGAAACGGTGCATGTGGAAGCGCGCCTGCGCTGCATAGATATCCATAAACACAGAACGCTCTCCTGTGTTGGCAAGTGCCTCGGGCGGCAGGTCCATGCCTTCACCCATGGCGAGCAAAGCGGCCATATGTTGATCGGCCAGTTCGCGGTCCCAACTGCCCTTGAACGCTTCGAACATTTCTTGGCGTTTCTCGGGGTAATTCATTTTCTCGGCTCCTACGACCAGTACGGTTTCGTAGATGCCCGCCTGGATTGCCGCATAAGCCTGCATCACGCCGGAGCTCGAACTGGCGCAGGCGTTATCGGTATTGAAAATGGGAATACCCTCGAAACCAAAAGCACGCAACGAGCACTGTCCGCGAATGCCGTGCTGCCCTTCCAGGGCCCCCTGCCGTGTATTGCAGAACCAAGCTGCTTGAACGGCAGAGAGTGGCATTGATGCATCGTTTAGCGCTGCACTGATGGCCTGCGCGCTGAGCTGGCGCACGCTTCGGTCGAGATGTTTGCCGAGTGGTGTCATGCCCACGCCGACTATATATGCATTCGATTTCATTTTATTAAATACGAAATTGATTTTCACTAATATACATGAATGATGGCTAAGGTTGGAAAAATTTCTGAGCCGAAATCATCAATAAACACCGATATTCAGCCGCCTAGCGCAGTCTCTACAACTTCGAAGGTTAATTTCCGTCCGCCGCTATTTGATAAAAATTCTATTTGTACGAAATACATTTTCGCGTAATACTCTTCGCGTGCAGGGCAATGCTGATGACCCCCGGGGGGTGTCGGAGCAGCGTGTCGCCCTCATTGAAAGTTGGTTATCGGCGCTAGAAAGTGGAATCTAGGAGTGGACGGTGGATCAGGAAACGCTAGGTGCGTTGCGCGAAACAGTACGGCGCTATGTGCGGGAACGCCTCGTTCCGCTTGAGGATCAGGTGGCGCAGGAGGACCGCATTCCTGACGATGTTGTCGCGGAAATGCGGGAAATGGGGCTTTTCGGGCTGACGATTCCCGAGGAGTATGGCGGCCTTGGTCTAACGGTTGCCGAAGAGGTTGAGCTCATCATCGAATTGACCTGGGCCTCGGCGGCATTCCGCTCCTTGCTGTCGATGAACCTGGGCGTGGGGTCCCAAGGCATCCTTGCTGACGGAACCGAGGCTCAGCGACGTGAATGGTTGCCTCGCATTGCCAGCGGCGAAACGATTGCAGCGTTCGCCTTGACTGAACCGGACTCGGGTTCGGATAGCGCCTCCATGCGCACCCATGCGCAGCGCCAAGGTGACAGCTATGTCATCAACGGCAGCAAGCGTTTTATCAGTAATGCGCCACTGGCTGGCCTCTTTACCGTGTTGGCGCGCACTAATGCTGAAAAGCTGCCTGGAAACGCGCATGTCAGCGCATTTCTGGTTTCCGCCAATACGCCGGGCGTACGCATTGGCGAAAAAGATAGAAAGATGGGGCATCAGGGGGCAGCCACTGCTGATGTCTATTTCGACAACGTTGTCGTGCCTGCGTCGGCTCTGCTTGGAGGGGTCGAAGGAGAGGGCTTTCGTTCGGCCATGAAGGTGCTTGATCGCGGGCGTATCAATATCTCCGCCCTTTGCGTGGGACAGGCAAAGCGGATTCTTCATGAGGCGCTGGGCTACGCGACCCAGCGACGGCAATTCGGCAAGCCGATCGCGGAATTTCAACTGCTACAGGCCATGTTTGCCGATAGCCAGGCGGATCTGTTTGCCGCCGAATGCATGGTGAAAGAAACCGCACGCCGACGCGATAGCGGTGAGCGAATCTCGCTTGAAGCGTCATGCTGCAAGCTCTTTGCTTCCGAGATGGTGGGTCGCATTGCCGATAGGGCAGTGCAGATTCACGGCGGGGCAGGCTATATGCAAGATAGCAAGGTAGAGCGTTTCTACCGTGACGTTCGTTTGTTTCGCATTTACGAAGGTACGACACAAATTCAGCAACTGGTTATTGCGCGGGAGCTGATCAAGAGCTTCGTGAGCGCATGACCGTATCGACGGGGAATTGAATGGATTTTGGCCTGAAAGGAAAAGTTGCCATCGTGACCGGCGCAGCCAATGGTATTGGCGCTGCTATTAGTGCTGAGCTGTGCGTTGAAGGCGCTGCGGTCGTGGTGGCGGATATTGATGTGAGGCAAGCCGAAATCGTTGCTGCGCGTTTGCGCGCCAGCGGCGCGAATGCGATGGCGTGTGCGGTGGATGTTGTCGACGAAAGCGCCGTGTCGGCCATGGTTCAGTTTGCTGTCGAGAATTTTGGAGCCTTGCACATATTGGTGAACAACGCGGGTTTCACCCGTGATATGCGTATTACCAAGATGGGTGTGAATGATTGGGATGCCGTGGTCGATGTCATTCTGAAGGGAGCTTTCCTCTGCACGAAAGCAGCCATCCCGCAATTTGGCGCGCAGGGCTTCGGCAGGGTCATCAACATTTCCTCTCGGGCTCATCTTGGTAATCCGGGGCAAGCAAATTATTCCGCCGCGAAGGCGGGATTGCTCGGTTTTACGCGCGCCTTGGCCATGGAAAATGGACGCCATTACATCACCGTCAACGCGGTTGCGCCGGGCATCATTGATACCGAAGCAGTCAGGCGTCTACCCCACTATGACAAGGTCCGTGAGGCAGCGGAAAAAACCACGCCGATCCCTCGTATGGGCGTGGTTGAAGACGTTGCCGGAACGGTCGCATTTCTCGCCTCTGAGCGCGCAGGCTACATCACTGGCGAAGTTGTTCACGTAACCGGTGGCCGTTACTAGGAAAAGCCCGGAAAGGGCGTTTGATAATCAGGAGACAGGCATGAAAAAAATCTTGTTTTTTATTCGTTTTTGCGCAGCGGCTATGCTGGCTTTCCCCCTGGCGGGAACCGCAGCCGATTCCAGCTATCCCAGCAAACCGGTCAAGTTCATCGTGGCGTTTCCTGCCGGCAGCGGCACCGATACAGTCGCACGCATCATGGCGAAGACGATTACCGAGCAGACTGGGCAAACCGTCGTGGTGGACAACCGAGGTGGTGCGAATGGCTTTATTGCTTCGCAGGCGGTGGCGACGGCGGCACCCGACGGTTACACGTTTCTTTTCACGACCAGCACGACTCATGCCGCTAACGCTGCCATGTTCAAAACCTTACCGTATGACCCCATTAAGGACTTCGAGCCGGTGTCATTGATCACCAAGAACGGTTTGGTTTTGGTGGTGCGCGCAAACAGTCCATACAAAAGCCTGGACGATTTGGTAAGACTGGCACGCGAGAAACAAGACAAAATGAACTTTGCGGGCGGGAGTGCTTCAACGCGAGTTGCCGGTGAAATGTTCAAGATGGCGCTCAATACCCGCGCGGTATTCGTCCCCTACAAAGGCGTGCCACAGGCTTTGACGGATCTGGCAGCGGGGCAACTGGATTATATGTTTTCCGACGTGAACCCCGCCTTGCCCTTGGTCAAGCAAGGCATGCTCAAGGCCTTGGCAGTGACGACCTCAGCGCGCCATCCGGCATTCAAGGATGCGCCCACGTTGGCCGAAAGCGGTCTGAAGGATTTCGAGTTGGTCACCTGGTCTGCCGTGTTTGCGCCGGCGGGTACACCTCGCCCAATGGTCGAGAAAATGAGCCAGTTGTTACGCGAAGGGCAAAAAACACCGATCGCCCAAGAGCAGTTGCTACGGTCTGGGGCAGAGGGGGCTGCGGGCACGCCTGATGAGTTAAGGGCTTTCGTGAAAAGCGAAACGGAAAAATGGGGCTCCGTAGTCAAGGCTGCCGGCATCGCGCTGCAGTAATGCAAGACGGGTCTTTAACCTGCCGATGAAATACACGGCAAAGAAAATGAGATATTGGCATGAGAGTTGAGTCAACGCCGATGAACGGTGCCGAAAGCTTGGTGCGCACGCTAGTTGCGAATGAAGTGACTGTCTGCTTCACGAATCCAGGTACGTCCGAAATGCATTTCGTCGCGGCGCTGGACAAGGTTGAGGGCATGCGTAGCGTACTGGGGCTTTTTGAGGGCGTCGTGTCTGGCGCTGCGGATGGCTACTACCGTATGGCGGACAAGCCTGCCTCGACCTTGCTGCATTTGGGGCCGGGCCTGGGCAATGGCCTGGCCAATCTGCACAATGCAAGAAAAGCCAGATCGGGCATCGTTAATATCGTCGGCGATCACGCCACCTACCATCGACGCTGCAATGCGCCATTGACATCTGATATTGAAGGAGTGGCCGCGACGGTATCGGACTGGGTCAGGACGTCGCCGGACTCTGCTTCCATCGCTCAGGACGGTGCTGCCGCCATTACCGCGGCACGCACTGCGCCAGGGCAGATCGCAACCTTGATACTGCCCGCTGATACCGCTTGGGGAGCTGCTGGCGCAGTCGCTCATGCGGCTGCGCCACCTCCGCGGCGCAACGTTTCAGACGAGGTTGTCGAGGCGTCGGCGCATGCATTGAAGCGTGGCGCGCGGTGTGCGCTTTTACTTGGGGGAATTGGCGTTCGGGAAAAAGCTCTGGAGCTTGCTGGTCGCATTGCGGCCAAGACAGATTGCCAGCTGCTATCCGAATATAACCATGCGCGTATTCAGCGGGGTGCCGGACGTGTTGAAACAACGCGCATTCCATACTCGGTGGATGCCGCTGTTGCGTTATTAGATGGTGTTGACGAACTGATCCTGGTCGGCGCGGTGGAGCCGGTGGCTTTCTTTGCCTACCCTGGCAAGCCTAGTCTATTGTCGTCGGAGCGGTGCAAGATTACGCAACTGGCTGCGCCTGAAGAAGATATCGTCTCCGCGCTTGAAGCTCTGGCCGAGCGTTTGGGGGCCGGTCATCTGGCGCCGACTCATGTGGCGCAACGTCCAGCCGTGGCCCTGCAAAGTGGGCCGACGACAGCACAAGGCATTGCGGCCGTACTGGCAGCTTTGCTTCCGGAACACGCCATCGTTGTTGACGAGTCCGTTTCCACAGGCCGGGGGTTCAATGCTCCGACCGCTGGTGCGCAGCCCCATGACTGGCTGAACATCGTGGGCGGGGCGATAGGGTTTGGCTTACCCACAGCAGTGGGCGCTGCGATAGCGTGCCCTGATCGAAAAGTGATCGCCCTGGAAGGAGACGGCAGCGCCATGTATACCCTGCAGGCACTATGGACGATGGCGCGCGAATCGTTAAGTGTTGTGGTGCTTATATTCGCCAATCGCTCATATCAAATACTGAGGGGGGAGCTGTCAGGCGTCGGTGCCGGCACCCCAGGCCGTAAGGCGAACGATATGCTGACGATTGATCGGCCCGATCTCGATTGGGTCGGTCTTGCGCGGGGAATGGGAGTCGAGGCCTCTCGCGCTCAAGATCTAGATGCCTTGGCCGGTCAGTTTCGGCGTGCCCTGGCTTGCGAAGGGCCCTACTTGCTCGAAGTAGTGCTGTGATCGTATTGCGATTTTACGCGGACCGTACCCACGTTGCCGCTACCCGTGTTGAAGTCGTAGATGTGCGCCTCGCAGCACCAGACTCAGCACGGAGATCCATCCACTATCAAATTGGCATCCCGTTCTAGCCGCCATTGGCCATCATGTCCTTTGCGCATGATGGTTAGCGTGTAGCCAGACCTGCGCACGGGGATGCCGCCGTTCGTGGGCGTAATCGTCATTTCTATGTGATTGCGCAGAAAAGCGCGATCATCAAAAATCCGGATTTCCTGG
>JBEBXA010000129.1:0-9923 GCA_040391825.1 Pigmentiphaga sp. | reverse complement strand
CCGCCGCTAGCAAGGGCAAGCGAACGTCCACTGTTTATCGCTTCAAGAATGGCTCGGTTCTGCTTAGTCGCCTTGGCGTTAACAACGAACTCGCCATCAGATAGACGCGCTGGAATGCTGTCGGTGCGCGGTCCACCAGGGCCACGGATCAAGCCACCCGTCGCAGCATGAACAATGCCACCGTCCTTCTTGCCGATACCGAGGAACGATAGATATCCACCGCCCCCACCACCTTTGAACAGGCTGGTGAATATGTCATCGAAAGCCATATCCAGCAGCTTCGAAAGTACCTTATCCAAAGCGTTTGCCAATGCCTCCGCGGCTGATACGCCATCCATAAGGTCATCAGCGAAACCGCGTGTGGCGTCTTTCGCAGTATTCTGCCATTCCTCTGCTCGCTGCCTGATCTTATCCTGGGCTTCTGACAGTTGATTAGCTTCAACGGTAGCAAGCGCCATCTGTTCAGCTGTTTGCTTGATCTCAGCCCTCAAGGCGGGTGTAATCGCAACTCCGGCCTTCTCAGCAGCATTTAGTAGCTCACGCTCAGTGCGTGCCTTCTCCATGGCATAACCGTAATCGTCGATCAGAGGGTTAACTTGGCGCTGTGCCTCAGTTTCGGCAACAAGTGCAGCTGTGCGATCAGTAATAGATTGGAGGGTGTCGTCAAACCGTTCGGCGGGTGTTTTCTTTTTGCTGCCCTTCTTTTTGTCCGATGTATCAGAAGGTGCAACTTGTTTACTGACACCGTCCTTGTCGATCCGTTGTAGCTGGTCTTCAATCTGCCCAGCTGCGAAACTAACCGCATTCGCTTCTTTCAGTGCCTGATCAGCCGCGTATTCAAATGGTGCAAACTTCATGCCTGTCATCTTAGCGAAGGCTTGCGCTCTAGCATTTGCCGCTTCGAACTCTGCATTTGCTAGTGCTTCTGAAGACTTAGCCGCCTCAAGTTGCATGGCAATCTGATCACGCAAGGCCTGGGTATACTTGCCCGACGAATCCTTAGCCTTGTCCAGTGCCTCGGCATTCAGTTCGATGACGCCGTTGAAACGCTCAGCAGCGGCTTCTGCCGCATTCTGGCGATTGGAAAGCAAAAGAACACCAGCCGCAACCGCGCCAATCGTTAGACCGATCGGACCAAGTGCAGCATTGAAAGAAGCGGCCGTTACTGTCCCAGCGCGTAGAGCGGCGATCAATGCACCAATAGCCGTGACGCCCGCACCGGCCGACGTGATCAACTGCCCCATCGCCCGGCCTGCAAGCGCTCCTGTCAGAATCGTTGCAAGTTGTAGTGCTGCGTCGGCAACCGCACCGAAATTGTCGGCGACTGACAAAATGGCCGTGGCGACATTGGCAGACATACCACTTGCCTGATCCATGCCACCAACCCACTGAAGGATGGCATTATTCAACTGACCGAATGCGTCGGCGACTGTCGCCGGCATACCGTCCGCTTCTTTGCGAAGCTTCTCGAGCTCCTTGGTGATCCCAAACAATTCTGTGCGGGTAATCTTGCCATCGGCACCGAGTTTGCGCAGCTCAAGCGTTGATTTACCCATTGACTTGGCAAGCGCTTCCGCAACGCGTCCGCCTGATTCAATTACTGTATTGAGGTTGTCGCCAGACAGCTTGCCAGTAGCCATAGCTTTCGAGAGCGCGCTCATCACGCTTGCAGCTCGATCGCCCTTAGCGCCAGATACCACGAGTGCGTTATTTAGGGCTTCGGTGTAATCCAGCGTTTGTTGCGTGCTGTATCCAAGCTCTCTAAGTGTCCCGGCATTCGCGATATAAGCTTCTGCAGTCTGCCCAAGATCAGAATATGTGCGGCGCGCCATTTCCGAAATGCGTTCCATGACAAGCGGCGCGGCTTCCATCGATCCAGCCGCATTGCCGACACGTGCCTGCAGGTCGCTCCACTGATCAGCATATTTTACCAAGGCATTGACTGAGAGGGCAGCACCGATACCGGCAAGAGGAGCACTCAAGCCGCTAAACGAGCGTGTAAATATCCCGTCCAGATTTTTGTTCATCTGGCGAGCGCGTTGCTCAATCGCGTTGAACTGTTTGTTGGATACGCCTTGCGCTCGTGCCAAACTTTTTTCAAACGACTTGAAGTCGGCTGAAAGCTGGACAACCAGACTTTCGAGATCGACCGCCATTTAAGCGGCACCCCGCTCATAATCGAAGACTCGCAACACAGCTTCGGCGCTGGCCTTGCGGTTGTTGTGAACGCCCCACATGGCCAGACCTGCCACGATCAACGATTCCGCAACCTTTTCGGGATTTAGGCCGGTTGCCACCATTCGGCGTGCGATATCGAGCGCAACAGAGTGCGCTGATTGAAAATCATCCATAATTTTATCCATAAAAAAGCCCGCTCAATGGCGGGCATTGTTGAGGTGATGGTAAACTGCAACAGCTTCAGGGATGTGATGCCATCGAAGCCCGGCGAGTCCGGGATGCCAGCAACAAGGAGGAATTAAAGGCCGATCGAGCGCACCTATCTCGTCTAAAGCATCGTGCAGCGACCAGTGTTCGGTCCATCTTCCACCAAGCTGCGCGGGTGAATTGATATAATCTTCAAATGCAGCAGCGATTTTTGGTGTGATTTCAAATCGCGCACGAGTGGCGCGCCGATCTTGGCGTCTACGAACCGGCATGGCCGAACTCTCTAACGCCCCAACAATCAGGGCCATACGCCTCCACGATCCGCGCGCCCAGCGCCCGCCAGGCATCAGCGGCAAGTTCGCGCGGCGGCGGTTCGTGATTGAAAGTGATACCGGCGTGATGAAGATCAGAAAAAATGTCGATGCCGGTCGAAAGGTATTCTTCCCATTCCTCGAAGAGGAAGGCCGTGCGGTGACGGCTAGATTTACGACGAACCGGCATCAGCGGCGGTTCCCATAATCTGCCGTACGCGGTACGCGAGGTGTTTCAGGAGCATCCACACCGTCGAGCGCAAGCTCTCGTATACCGCGAAAAAAGTGCATACGCGCGTCACGTTCGATCGCAACAGCAGGGTGAGCCTTGGCTACTCCGTATCTGTCAGGGATGGTAATTCCATCCTTGGCTATCGCTTCTCGAGCCTGCTCACCCCGGTCCCACGCTTCTGATGTACGTATCAAAACGCGATAATGATGTGATTCAAGGTCGAAATCGGCCAAGATTTGCCGAACCCAACGCTTTGTTTCCGGCCTCAAGTGGACGGGAATTTTGAATGTCATTCTTGAAAAACCTTTATTTTGCGGGATCCGGCGCTGTTTGCGGGATTGGCAACCGTTTCAACCGGGGCAACGCGCGCGTGCGCGATGGACCCTCGCCGTTCCGGTAAAAGCGAAAGCGATGGACTTTTGAGGGGCATACCCCTCAGGGTCACGGGTCACGGTCAGGAGGGACGAGAATCCGTTCGGATTCTCCTATGACTGACGGGTCGATCACTCGAACCGAAGTTGCACGTGGGCTGCAGGCCCCAGCTGGAACTGCCTCATACTCCACCGCCACCCCAGCACGAACTGGCGAACCTTGTACGACACCCGCCACGAAAAAAATGTTGCACGGTTCGGCCTTGATGAATCCGTAGCGTTGCACTGGATTGTAAAACAATACGACGCTAACCGGCATTGGTCGGCGACCAGATGCGTCGCAAATCCTCTGCCCGTCTCCTACCTTGGCATTCAGTGGTGGCATAAGCGAAACCGTCGCCGATGGCCGGCTTTACATGTGCAATCTTGAATGTCGTCGAATGAACAAAGACATCTGCGCCGCGAGGGGATTGATCATCTGTTAGAAAGCCAAATCCCCGTTCATCATTCCAGATTTTAAGAATTCCGGTCGGCATATCGCCTCCTTATAAAAAGGGGCGCCGAAGCGCCCCAATGTCTTACGAACCGATTTTCATCAGCTTGATTGCATTGCTATCTAGCAGGCCACCACCAACGCGCTTCGTGGTGTAGAACTGCACAAAAGGCTTGCGGCTGTATGGATCGCGCAGGATCTTGATCCCCATCCGATCATTGATCAGATAGCCGGACTCGAAGTCACCCCAAGCCACAGGCGTGCTGCCTGGTGCGATATCAGGCATTCCTTCATCTACCTCGACTGGATAACCTAGGATGGTGGATGGAATGCCAAGGGCAACAGACTGCTGAAGCAGGTAACGACCGTCACCATCCTTGATTTTCGCAATTGCGCCCATCGTGCGGCTGTTCAAGAGCCACGATGCACGACGACGATAGCCCGCCTTCAGGCTGTAAAGCAGATCAATGAACTCGTCGAACTTCGGCGCAGCACTCGATGCCACGGTCTGCAAGGTGCCGAATGGGCGCGTTGAATCCGCCGTTGCGGCTTGAGGATAGGTTAGCAGACCCTTGGGCTTATTCACACCGTTACCGTTGAGGAAAGCGGTGCCTTCTTGCTCCTCAAATTCCTTAGTAATTTCGCTGATAACAAAGTCACCGATATTAATTGGCGAGTCATCCAACATGCGCTGCGTCACAGCAGGATTGGCGTAAACTTCGCCGGCCGGGAACTCCAGCAGCGTGAGTTTGCTTGTGTCCGTCTCGTCGCGGTCGTCGGTCTCGCCAACCCAGCCTGAAGCTGTACCGCCAAGGTTGAAGGGCTGCTGGTAATTCGAAGCCTTGGTCATGACGGTTTTGGCAAGACGGCGCATCGGAGAAACGTCACGCTGAGCCTCAATGATAGTCGTGCTCAGTTCATCAGGAACGATGTAGCCACCGTCCTCTGGAACACCAACCTGCATTGCGGCCTTTGGACCAAGGCCGTTAAAAGCTTCTTCATTGCCGGTCTTAACGAAAGTGCCGAGAGCTGCGCGAGCTCTACCGCCGTTGCGCGCGCTGTTCGGTGACGCGTTGTGTGGCTGACCGGCGCCCGAAATCATGATTGCTGCCAGCTTGGAATTTGCATCATCCACCGCGGCTTCGGTCGATTTTAAACGACTGTCATGGCTTGCCTTGAAGGCTTCAAAAGCTTCGCCCTGTTTTTCGATGAGGGCAGTTACGGTATTAATGTTAGTCATGGATTTTTCCTTAGTTCATGTCTCTGTCGACCAACGCAACGCCGAGGCGCGCAGCAGTCGTGCGATAAATTGCGTTGAGGTCGACGATCGCGACGGATGCGGATGAAACGCCGCCATGCGCGAAAATGCTTTTGAGCTCGGATTCTTTGATCACCTGGGCAGTCTCTCGCTTGGGATAAGCAAGAAGCAAAGTTTTCCCGTCGTTATAAAGCTCGGCTGGCAATCGCCCAGATTTGCCTATGTCGCTGAAAGCAAGCGCAAGGCGAGTTGCTCTCTTCGCCTGAAAGCCAAGCGACGAAAGTTCGGTCGCAACTGCGATTTGCAAGGCAGTATTGAAACTGATTTCACGTGGTGTTGCCCTGCCATCGGCAGCACGGTCATCAGTTGAACAAGGGATTAGGCCGCGATCGAACCAAGATCGAATTACCGACTCTGAGGCTCCGGCCGCGATGCATACGGCAGTCAGGCCATATGACGATTTTTCAGACATGTGACTGTCCTTTCACGCTTAAGTGCGCTGTTGATTTATGGGGTTTAAAAAAAAGCCTGCCACCGTGCTGATCCGGTGGCAGGCGAGCGTTCCGCACGTCAGCGCAGAAAGGGTAGGCGACCCTGAAGTTGAGGAGACAAACCCAGGGTCGCCGTTCGGCTGCGTGTCACCGCGCCAGATATGGAAAAGGCCCGCCGAAGCGAGCCTTTCAAATGTGTCTTCATCTATACCCAGAATAGGCAAATAGAGGTGCACCCCGTCATCCTGCCTTCGACCGGCCGTAGATCGCTCCCGGCCTTTTCGTAATGTCGCGCCCGAAGAACAGAATATTGGCCGCCTGTTTGTCAGCTTGGTCTTTCCCGACCTTCGCTTGCGCTTGTATCGCTCTAATCCCCGCGATACGGCTTTCACGGTTCCAAACGTCCCGCAGGGTGTCGATCGACATATATATTATGGCTTTCCCAGCCGCAGACGCTTGCTTGCCCTTGAAGCCGCGCTTCTCGCCTATTTCCGTTAAAGTGCGCCTGTCGAATAACGCATCTTCAAACACGTCGAGCAGTGGCCCCATACCGGCCCGAATTGGCCCAAGGAACGCCTTAGCATCAATGTGGGCGATAATGTTGTCTTCACTCTGTGGTGCATGTGCGGGCGAACGCGCGGGATGCTGACCGTCATCCGATGCAGCACCAACCTTCTCCCCAACTGTTGCCCGCGCAACGGTCATTCTGACGCCGTGGTCTTTTTCGTCGCCACTTGCGTTGAAAGAAATGCGGCGATCCACTTCCATTCCGCCTTCACCCAGAACCGGGCGGGAGTCCGTTTCGGGAAGGCCCGCGACATCAACCAGTGCCATGTAGCGCCGAACAAGTGCAGCATCATCGGGACGCTTGTCGCGGATCAATGCTTCGCATAACGGAATGGCTTGATGATTGTCATTGACCGCTGCATACCGCTGGCGTGGCTTATATGGCTTCGGTACAGGTTCCGGCTTAGTAGGTAATTTCGTTATCGTTGCGCCCTCCATTTTTTTAGCAAGCCATTCGCGGGTCGATGTCTTTTCTGCGGGTATGTCGATCGGCACAATGAACGTTTCGGTCATGCTGCCTCCTCGTGTGGTGGTAAGAATTCGCCGTTGATTGCCCATAGGAAAGATCCGCCTATGAGGTCGGCCGGATCGTCAATCGCCTTGTCCATCGCGATTGAAATTCGTTTCAATTGTTCCTGGCCTCGGTCCTGACGATCCTTGACGCTGCTTTCGACGACTATCTGCAGGATGTCGCCCGCGCCGTCGGTCGATTCAGTATGAATGGCCAGTAACGTGTCGCCGCGATCTTTCAGTACTTCAGCGTGAACAATCTTCAGCACTTCACCAGCACGCGCTGGGCTGGCCTTCAGGCCAAGCCCGGGCGACGTGTTGGTATTATTAGTTCCCCCTTTAGGGGGGCTAATAATATTATTGTGTGCAAAAGTTGCACCACTAGCAGCCTTAGTGGTGCAATCGGTGTCACCCTTGCTAGTGTCATCATTTGCACCACTAATCTTTGGTGCGGTGACAGAGTTTGCACCACTAGAAATAGGCTGGGAGCGGATATCCGAGACGACGTCACCGAACTTTTCACGAATGAAACTCGAGCCACGGCACCACCAATGAACAGCCCAGACGGACGAAGCTGTGCCGATGCCCTTGCGCAAGCGTGATGCACGAAAACTGGTGAGCACATGCGGGACGTTGTACTTGACGGCACGAACCGACATGCCTGTTGCTTTTGCTATGTACGAAACTGACGCAACCGACTGGTTTCTGTCCTCATCGTAATTATGAGCGATAACCCGTGTCACCGCCTTTGTACCTGAGTTTAAGGTCGGGTCTGCATCTAAGTCGCGTAGAAACGCCTCCTTTTCCCACTTGTACGGAACCTGCGCGCCGAAGCGGTTTCGCCTGGCCTTGGGAGGCTTACTGGAATTTGAAGTCACGTCGCACACCCCGATTCCAATCGTCATTCCAAGCGCGCCAAGCCTTTTTGAACTGGTCGCCGACTTCGAGCCGTGGTTGATAGAGATTGCCGCCAGACCCCTTGTCTAGAATGAGGATGGCGCCATTCTTTTCTAGCCGCCTTACTGATCTCATGGCGCTTCGCTTGCTGCACCGCACATGTTCAGCAATGTTTCCATAGGACAATCGAGCCGTGCCGCCGTTCGCTTTGGCGGTAGATGAAATGTATTCCGCGACGGCGAATGTGGATGGTGACTGATCATCAGCGTAACCAAGGGCAGCCGCCGAATAATCGTACCAGTCAGTCATTAGCTGGGGTCCAGTCGTCTAAGCGTAAGACAACCGTGGAGCTCTCACCGTCCCAAGATGATGGCGCAAAAAACATGCCTTCCATTTTCGAAGGGTCTTCGCCATCTGAGTATAGCATGAACCCGATCTTGGCCATTTCAGCAGCCAAAACCAAAACCCACTTTTCGGTGCTGTCGAGTGTTGGGTCGGCTATGATATCTCCCGTGAATTCCCTAACCATTTCCTCGGTGACATTTTCAGGAAGTGTGTTCATTCTTGATGTTCCTCGTGTAGGCAAAAGCCGTCCCGTGGCGCGGGCATCGACGCTTGCGGTGTGATGGTGATGGTGGTCTTAGGCGGCGCGCGCGGCTATCCGGCTATCGATCCAAGCTTCGACCTCAGAGCGGACGAAAGCGATGCGCTTTACAGTCAGCGGAATCGGTTTTGGAAAATGACCTTCCTTTGCCAGCGCCGAGATTAGAAAGCGCGACATAGTTGTGGCTTCCGTCACTTCGGTAAGTGACATGAGGCGTGGCTTATTATCATTATCGGGGGACATATTGCTCCTGACACCACACACGGAATCCGAGTGCGGTTTTTCTCAAAAAATGGGAAAGGTGGATTTTGACCTGTTGGTCTATCGTTGATCTGTGGCCCTTTTAAAGGGACCGGCGTGCCTCAAAGCGGGCAAAGATGGGCACCACCCCATCGGGAAGTCGAGGAGACTTATTGTTGTATGTATAACATGCAGACGGAATAGTCAATAGTAAAATCTAAATATACCTATAAAAATACATTAACTCGTTATTTATACACTACATGTTGATAGATAAGCTTCCCAGTCATCCATCATGGCCCGGCGCTTCGCTAAAGCGGTTCCGCGCCGATAAGCTGCTTCAGTCTTATCCTTCAAGGTGTGCGCAAGGGCAGCTTCAGCAACATCACGCGGATAGCTTGTCTCGTCACCGGCCCAATCCCTTAGACTGCTTCGAAGCCCATGCAGGGTGGCATCCCCTGCCCCGGACGATCTGAAAACCTTCACCATTGCCGTGTCTGAAATCGGAGTGTCTGCCTTTCCACCTTCCCAGACAAGATCACCCGTCCGCAGCTCCTGCCGCTCTTTAAGGATAGCAATGGCACGATCAGTCAAGGGGACCTCATGCGGCTTGCCAGCCTTCATACGTTCGGACGGAACCGTCCAGAGACGCTCTTGAAAGTCGACCTCGCTCCACGCCATCGAGCGGGCTTCGTTTGAACGCGCGGCAGTCAGCGCAACAAATTCAACAGCACGCGCAGAAACCGCTGGAGACGCCCGCAGCTTCGCGATAACAGCCGGGAGGTCTTTATATCCCACCGCAGCATGATGACCGCGTGACAGCTTGCTACGGGCCGGAAGCAGTTCTTTTAATCCACCTCGCCAATCGGCGGGGTTGTCACCGACGTAAAGGCCGCGTGCTTTCGCGTGATCAATGACAGCAGCGATGCGTTGGCGCGTGCGGTCAGCGGTTTCGGGGATTTTGGCCCATATCGGTTTCAACACTTCAACTACGTCGTCGCGCGTGATTTCCGCAACAAGCTTCTTATGCAACGGCTCTGCGTACCTGGTCAGTGTCATTGACCATTGGTCTTTGTGTTTCTCGTTCTTAAAGCTGGCCTTCTTGACTGTTAGAACATCGTCCATCACGTCCAAGAATGTTTTACGGCTATGCAGCTCTTCGCCGCGTGCAAGTCGCTCCCGTAAGGCGTCAGCTTTTTCACGGGCCAAAACTAGAGATACTGGGGCAGTTCCCCGCCCGTAACCGCCGAGGCCCGTTTCGGTGCGCACGCCTGCCCGCTTATGAATGAACACCCATTGCTTGCTTCCGCCTGACCTGACACGTAAATACAAGCCATCACCATCCGAATATATTCCCGGTTTGTTCAGGGTTCGGATTCGTGTTTCTGAAAGCTTGTTCCGTGCCATATCAATTCCCGTTGCCATAACGCATGGTGTGAATATACGGTGATTATGGGCAAACACAACAAAGTCGCATCAACAAAAACAACACCTTACAAAATCAGGCGGGCGCTCTCTCCGCCAGTTCCTAAAACCAACAACTGCCGACGCAATTCGCTTTGTA
>JBEBXA010000128.1:0-10005 GCA_040391825.1 Pigmentiphaga sp. | reverse complement strand
CGGCCTTGGGCGTTTCGAAATAGACCTGGGTGAAGCCGGGGAATTCCTCGGGGCTATCGGGCATTGCGACGTCAATGGCGATACCGCGGGCAGACAAGCCATATTGATAGAGTTCGCCGATGGCGCGGAAGTAGGAAGCGCCGAGGAAGGCTACCCAGTCGTTTTTGCGCCAGTCGAGCTCTTTCTGATCGCCCAAGCGGCTTTCCTGGAAGCGAAAGCCAGCGAAACCCGCGCCGCGGGGCAGATCGTGAGCTGGACTATCGGCCGGCATGTCGAAGTAGGAATCGTCGTAGATGATTTCACGGCTGCTTGCGCCTTTTGCGTCCGTAGATACCTGGAACATCTGGACCGGTGATTGGAAGAAGCGGCCGAGGTGGAAAAAAGTGACGGGAAACTGTCCGGGCCCCTCGGCAAACAGCGCGTATTCGGGCTTGAAATGGATCTTGCCGTGGGTGGCGTAGTCGATTTTGTCCAGAATGTCTTGCGGGGGTTTGGGGGAAGCCCGGTAGGGCAGGCCAGCCGATGAACGGGCGCGTTCAACCAGGCTTTCAAATGAGAATTCTGCACGCTTGCCAAATTTGATCTGGGCGGCTGCGGCGGGACTCAGGTAGCCCATGGAGGCCAAGGTGGCGGTGCTCGCGGCGGCGGCGAGAAACGTGCGGCGATTGGTCATGAGTACGGGGTTGTCCTTCTTCTTGGATAACAATAAGCAAGCCAGCGCGGCATGGAAACAAGCGGATGGCGCTGTGGCGCTTGCCTACGCAATAGTAGCGGCGCTCTCAGGTGTGATCCAGCGCAAGCGGGCCTGTATTTTCCACTGCTTACTTTTTAAGCTGTCGAGCTAAGTCATTGGTGACAAAAGGTTTTTTCGGGTAGCCCCTTAGCTGTCCCCAGGCTTGTCCACAGTAACAGGGGGTAAGCTCGAAGGGAGCTATCGGCGGCTGGGAAGCCAGCGCTTCAGCAAGGGCACGCAACACAGGGCGGAGATCGTCGTGACACTCAGCAGCGTCATGGCTGCCGCCATATAGCCGCCATGATCGCTGATATAGCCCAGCAATAAAGGCCAGGCATTGCCGATGTAGCCTGCGATATAGAACATCGAGATCATGGAAGAGCGTCGGTGCGGCGGAGCAATATGGTTGACGATGCCGGCGGCGCCTATGAATACCGCGCCGAAACCCAGACCGGTGATGACGACCGCGGCGCCCATCAGCCAGGGGATGCCAAAGATCAGCGCTATCGCCGCACAAATCAGGCCAATGGAAAAAACGATGTTGCCGTTGCGAAAGGCCGACGGCGACGGAGTGCGTCGACTCAGCAGTTGACTGGCGCCGGCACACGCAGCCAGGACCGAGGCGGCATAGCCGCTTAGCGCATAGTTATGGATGCCCAGGAGTTTCTCGCCAAAGCTAGGCCCTATTGCCATCAGGCTGGAGCCGACTCCCCAAGTGATCGACAGCGACAGGCAGCACAGCAGAAACAGGCGTTGGATCGTCGCAGGAGGTAGTGACCGTACCGGTAGCGCCGTGGCGGGCACGACTACCGTTGGCGGGACGAGCACCTTGGGAAGGGGACGGCGTGATAGACGCCAAATGGATACTGTGGTCAGCGCCACGATCAGCAGAAAGGGAAATACCGTTGGAAAGAAGTCCAGTTGCAGGGCGATGCCGCTAAGGATGGGGCCCATGATCCCGCCCAGCGTGAATGCGGCTGTGCCGAAAAGTGCCGCACGCTGCTTATGCTGCGGCGGTTCCAGGTCTAACAGGCTGGCATTGGCTACTCCCGTCAGGCTGCCGGTGCCCAGGCCGGCGCAGAGGCGTCCGAGCAGCAGCATGCCCAGGCCTTGCGCTGTTGCCATCAAGAGGGCGCCGAGTGCAACCAGAATAAGTGCGGGAATAAGCAGTTTGCGCTTGTCATCCAGCTTGTCGGCAATACGGCCGCCTACAAACAGTGCGCACAGCACCCCCGCTACATAGGCACAGAAGATAAATGTAGTGGTGAAGGAGGCGAGTTCCAGCCTAGCCTGATACAGCGGATAGAGTGGTGTCGGAACGCTGCTGGCGAGCACACCGATCATCATCGACACAGTGATCAGCAGGCGCGCCTTCCAATGGGCCGCAGGGGGATGTTCAGGGGAGCTTTGAGATATCAAACGGTGGCAGGCCTGGAAGTCTGGGTGCCGCCGGTTGCGCGAGAGCGGCGCGAAGGCCAGCGGCAGTTCTGATGGAAGAGAAGTCTACACCGTAGAGCAAGCCTTAGGCTAATCAAACGGATGGAGCCGGCATGTTCGGTAAGGGGAGGGGCTCAGACAGATGAACTGTGGGCGCTCCCCTTATTTGAACAGGCCAGGGGATATATTATTTGCCTGGTCGCCACTCGGTAGCGCCTTGTCAGTTGCGATATTTTTCTGGTCCGCTCTTACTCTGGAGGCACTCTATGCCTTATATGTTACTTATCGTCGAACCTCCTGGCCAACGCTTGCAACGGTCCGAGCTCGAGGGGCATCAGGCTTACGACAGCATGCTCTTGTTTGCTGAAAAGCTGAAGGCGCGCGGCCAACTGCTCGCATGCGAGTCGCTTAGCTCTGATGCCGAGGGCGCGCGTGTCCGGGTGCACGAAGGCCGGCGCAGTCTAGTCGATGGCCCTTTTGCCGAAGCCAAGGAGATGGTTGGCGGTTTCTTTCTGATTGATTGCGCGACGCGAGAAGACGCCGTCGCGATCGCTTTCGAGTGTCCTGCAGCCCAGTGGTGCACCATTGAGGTTCGCAAGGTCGGGCCTTGTTGGAGTTGAGCAGTTATTGGGGAATCGATATGGCAAGCGGGCGGATAGCTACGCGCGGGACCTGGCGATGAGCCGCGCTGCGACACATCAGGCAATCGAGGCGGTTTGGCGGATCGAGTCCGCCAAGGTCATTGCCTATGTCGCAAGATTGGTGCGTGATGTGGGGGTGGCCGAAGAGTTGGCCCAGGATGCATTGGTATCGGCGTTGGAGCACTGGAGCATTGCTGGCGTGCCGGACAATCCGGGTGCTTGGCTGATGACTACCGCAAAGAATCGCGCCCTGGACCAACTTCGGCAGCAGACCTTGCATGCGCGCAAGCACGAAGAGATGGGCCGGGATCTCGAGTCTTTGCAGCAGCATCAGGTTCCGGATTTTGTCGATGATCTGGATGCCTTGCGCGAGGACGATATTGGCGACGATTTGTTACGCCTGATCTTCACCGCCTGTCACCCTGTGCTTGCAACTGCCGCTCGGGTCGCACTTACCTTGCGTCTGCTGGGCGGCCTGACAACAGCCGAAATCGCCCGCGCATTTCTTACACCCGAAGCCACTATGGCGCAGCGCATTGTCAGGGCCAAGCGCACGCTTAGCGCGGCGAAAGTACCCTTCGAAGTACCGCAAGCCGAGGAGCGAGCACCGCGCTTGGCTTCGGTGCTTGAAGTGATCTACCTGATTTTCAACGAAGGCTATTCGGCAACCTCAGGTGACGATTGGATGCGCCCGGCGCTGTGCGAAGAAGCCTTGAGGCTGGGGCGAGTGCTGGCGGGTCTGGTCCCGCAAGAAAGCGAGGTGCATGGCCTGGTGGCCCTGATGGAAATCCAGGCGTCTCGTACGCCTGCACGCCTTGATGATCAAGGGCAGCCGGTGTTGTTGAGCGACCAGGACCGTAGCCGCTGGGACCCCTTGCTTATCCGTCGCGGTTTGGCGGCCCTCGAGCGTGCGCAGGCCGTGGGCGAAGGACGTGGGGTCTACGCCTTACAGGCGGCCTTGGCTGCATGCCATGCGCGAGCACGCAGTGCACAAGAAACCGACTGGAGAGGGATAGTGGCTCTATACGATGAGCTTATCCAGGTGTCTGCATCACCGGTCGTTGAGCTGAATCGCGCCGTGGCAGTGGGAATGGCCTTTGGTCCTGAGGCGGGGCTGGAAATCGTCGACGCCTTGGGTGCGGAGCCTTCTTTGGCCAATTACCATTGGCTGCCTAGCGTACGAGCAGATTTGCTGGCCAAACTGGGGCGCCCGCGCGAGGCATGTATTGAACTGGAGCGCGCTGCGAAGATGACGCGCAATGGGCCCGAGCAAGCGCTTTTGTTGGCGCGAGCCCAGGCGATGAAAGCACAGTTCTAAGGTTCCTTTTGCCGGTGTCGGCGAGCGTAGCGAGTCTTCAGCAAGGAGGAATCCGCTTTTCATATTCGGCTTCCACACGAGCGAAGGCTGGCCAGAAGCTTGCCGGTGGACGATTGGCGAGACGGTCGGCCAATACGCCAAGATGAGCGTGCCATCCTCCTGCCACGCTGACCATACCATCGCGCTTGAGCAAGCGGCGATGCGTTACTACCATCAGCACGCCGTCTCCTTGGGTGGCCAGTTCGAACGACACCTCGGATGCCTCTTGTGTGGTGCCGCCCCAGGTGTAGCTGAGCAGGTGAGGGGGCTCGCAGGCGGTAATGCGCCCATGCATGCGGCTCTCGCCCTCGTGCTGGGCATATTTGGGCGGGGCCGGATCAGTGTGGCCCGTGAGCTGAGAGTTGTTGAAAATGTGTTCGACATGGCCTCCGACATGCAAATCCATCCGGCCGGCTGCAAGCCAGGTAGCGCGTTTGTCGGAGTCGGTCAGATAACTCCACACACGTTCGATCGGCCCGGGGAAAAATCGCTCTATACGTAAGCTGTCTGGGCTGGTAACGACACCAAAGTCATCCATGAATTGCTCCTTGCCTTGCTATAGGGGACTGACGCTGCCACTTTCTCTGCCCGACCACTGGCAGCCAAGGCGCGGTCGGTGCTGCGTATCATTTTTTGCTCGCTCTTGTGGTTTTTTTATTGTCTTGCTCAGTGATCTGAGCTTCGGCTTGCAGCAGCGCGTCGAGCTTGTCGAGCCGCTGATTCCAGAATTGTTCGTAGTGGCGTATCCATTCCAATCCTCCGTGCATGGGCTGCGCATCTAATCGGCAGACGTGAGTGCGGCCTTCGATGCTGCGTCGTACAAGCCCCGCGCGTTCAAGAACCTTGATGTGCTTCGAGGCGGCAGCCAGCGACATATTGAAAGGAGCTGCCAACTCGCCAACCTTGAGCGTTTGCCCTTTCAGCTTGTGCAGCATTGCTCGCCGAGTCGGGTCGGCTAATGCATGGAATACGGCGTCGAGCCGTTCGGATTTATTGTCAACCATAAGGTTGAATATACGCATGGTTTTTTCAATAGTCAACCAAATGGTTGTATTTTTTTGGGAAAGGAAGAGCGAGAACGGCACACAGGTCCGTTCGCCCTGACCAGGCTTGAGCCTGAGGTGCGTTTTTACTTTGAATTACTAGCGGTGGCCCACAAGGCGGAACTGCCCGCTTGATCCAGATGAGTCAGGTATAGACGGGTGTCGAACTCATACTGATGGTAGTTGGGCTCCATCCTTTCGCACAGCTTATAAAAGGCTTTGTCGTGTTCCTTTTCTTTGAGGTGCGCCAGTTCATGCACGGCAATCATCCGCAGGAACTCTTCAGGCGCTTCGCGAAAAAGGGTGGCAACGCGTATTTCATGCTTGCTCTTGAGCTTGTTGCCTTGGACCCGTGAAATTGTGGTGTGCTGGCCGAGGGCATGTGCAATTACCTGGATCTTGCTATCGAAAGCCACTTTGGCGATGGGGGCGCCATTTCGGATATAGCTGTTTTTCAGGTCGACCACGTAATCATAAAGTGCCTTGTCGGTGCGTACGGCGTGCGCCATCGGATAACGCTGGCGCAAGACTTCAGCCAGTTGTCCGCGCGTTACCAATAACTGGACCTTGTCTTGCAAATCTTGGGAATATCCCTTGAGATACTTCATGTCGTCTGACCGTACGCAGCTAGATGATTGGGCTTACTTTTTATGCGCGGCGGCGGCAGCTTCGCGGCGTCGCCGTGCTTCCTCCAGCAGGTAGACCTGGTAGTCATCCAGGTCGCCATCAAAGTCCTTCACTCCACCGCGCGACACCAGCCAGAACTCGTCGCAGACCGAGCGCAGCATGGCCCGGTCATGACTGACCAACATGACCGAGCCTTCGAACTCATTGAGCGCGACGCTCAATGCTTCGCGAGTAGCTAGGTCCAGGTGGTTGGTGGGCTCATCGAGCAGCAGGAGGTTGGGGCGTTGCCAAACAATCATGCACAGCACCAGGCGGGCTTTTTCGCCGCCGCTCATGCTGCCCACGGCCTGCTTGACCATATCACCGCTGAAATTGAAAGTACCCAGGAAGTTGCGCAAGCCTTGTTCGCGGCAATCCATGGCGCTGGGCCGAACCGCGGCGGGAGTTTCCCTGGCAAGGCGGATCATGTGTTCCAACGGGTTATCGGCAGGGCGCAAGACGTCGAGTTCCTGCTGCGAAAAGTAGCCGATATTCAAACCCTTGCCGCGAATGATCTCCCCCGCGATTGGCTGCAGCGCATCGGCGACGGTCTTGACTAGCGTCGACTTACCCTGGCCGTTCGCGCCCAGGATACCTATTCGTTGTCCGGCGAGTACCGAGCGGTTGATGTTCTGCACGATTACCGTGGGTGGGGAGCCGGCGGGTGCGTCTTCCAGAGGAGGGTAGCCGAAGCTGGCGCCAGACATCGACAGCATCGGGTTGGGCAGGCTGAGCGGTTCCTTGAATTCAAATTGGAACTCGGCATCGGCCAGTACCGGTGCAATCTTCTCCATGCGCTCCAGCGCCTTGACTCGGCTTTGTGCTTGTTTGGCCTTGCTGGCTTTCGCCTTGAAGCGGTCGATGAATTTCTGCAGGTGTGCAATTTTTTCCTGCTGCTTGGCTTGTGCAGCGGATTGCAAGGCCATTTGTTCTGCGCGCATGTCTTCGAACTTGCTGTAGTTGCCGCCATAGCGCACTAACTTGGCTTGATCGATATGCAACGTGACGGTGGTGACGGCATCAAGGAATTCGCGGTCATGGCTGATCACAACCATGGTGCCCGCGTAATTCTTCAGCCATGCTTCCAGCCACACCAAGGCATCCAGGTCCAAGTGGTTGGTAGGTTCGTCCAGCAAGAGCAGTTCCGATGGGCACATCAAAGCGCGCGCCAGTTGCAAGCGCATGCGCCAACCGCCGGAGAAACTGTTTACCGGCTTGCTGAGTTCGTCCACGGTGAAGCCCAGGCCCAGAATTAAAGCTTGCGCCCGCGCTGGCGCATCGTGTGCGCCAGCATCTGCCAAAGCCATATAGGCGTGTGCCATCTGCATGCCGTCGTCGCTGGCTTCGGCGGCAGCGACTTCTTGCTGCGCAGCCAGCAAGGCGCTATCGCCTTCGATCACGAACTCGGTCGCGCTTTGCTCGGTTTCCGGCATATCTTGCGCAACTTGCGACATCCTCCATTGAGAGGGGATGGAAAAGTCGCCGCCGTCTTCATGCAGCGTGCCGTTCAGCACCGCGAATAAGGATGATTTGCCCGCGCCATTGCGACCGACCAGACCCACTTTTTCACCGGGGGTGAGCGTGACTGAGGTGTTGTCGAGCAATATTTTGCTGCCGCGACGCAAGGTCACGTTCTTGAGAATGATCATCGAACAGAGAGTGAGACTAGAGTTGGGCGGGAACAGCGTTGATATGTCCGGTGGTGTCTAGGTTGACGCCGTGGAACGAATTCGCTACCCGAAAGAATTGCGGCCAAGGTAGCGGGGGCCTCAGCCGAAACCGGCCAAGGCCTGGAGCCGGTGATCTGCCCCATATCACCTTGATCGTGCGCCTATTGTATGCGCGAATCGGCCGGCGCCTGAAACTCAGCACACAAACACTGGTTGACTTCAATATCTGCCGCTCTTACTATTTTGACCGTATGGTCAAAATCTATCGGGCCACCCTGTTTGGATTGGCTCAGGTCCCATCGGCAACCCCGTTTTCAAAAGGAAGTTTTTCCATGAAATTCTTGGCTATTTTTAGTGTGCTGGCCTTGTCTTCGACATTGGTGGGACCACTTGGGGCGCAGAGTTTTCCTACGCGTCCCGTGCGCATCGTGGTTCCCTACACGACGGGAGGGCCGGTGGACTTTGTTGGGCGCACCATTCAGCAAAAGCTCCAGGAGGCTTGGGGCCAATCCATGATTTTCGATAACCGGCCCGGCGCATCGGCCATGATCGGGTCCAGCCTGGTTGCGCGTGCGGATCCCGACGGTTACACGCTGCTGATCGGTGGGGTCCAAACTCATGCCATGAACGTGGCCACGGTCAAACAAATGATGTACGACCCCGTTCGCGATTTCACTGCCATTTCGCAGTTGACCGGGACTAGCTGGGTTTTGGTTACGCATCCCTCGCTTCGAGTAAAGACGCCGCGTGAGTTGGCCGATCTTCTGAAGAAGCAACCGGGGCACTATTCCTATGCGTCCGCGGGGATAGGTGGAGTTGCCCACTTGGGCTTCGAAATGCTGTCGTCGGCACTTGAGCTCAAGTTGGTGCATGTTCCATATAAAGGGACCAGTCAGGCTGTCAGCGATGTTGTCGCAGGCCAGGTCCCCATGATGATGGGCGATCAGGCGACCTTATTACCGCATATCAAATCAGGCCGATTGGTAGCCATTGCGGTAACTGGCGACAAGCGCTCTCCCTTGGTGCCAGAGGTTCCCACCATCGCCGAGACTTTGGTGCCTGGTTTCAATGTGCAGTCATGGCAAGGTTTATGGGGCCCCGCAGGAATGGACCGGGCCTTGGCCAAGCGTATCAATGATGACTTTACGAAAGTATTGCGTATGCCGGACATTGCCGCGCGCTTGAGAGCGTCAGGGTACGAGCCGATTGCCTCCAGCATGCCGCAATTCGATGGTTTCATTCAGGAAGAAATCAGTCGCTGGACCAGTGCAGCCAAGGCGGCGGGAATCAAGCCGGAATAAACCGTGCAAGATCATGCTCAGCAATCAGTATCAAGAAGCGGGATACCCGTTTGAATCAAGGAAGTTCAATGCCTGCATACGGATTTGCCCCTGCTTTGCACCAAGTCTCGGTGCTGCAGGGGGTGCTGGCTTCGGCCAGCCGGACCCCGCACAAGAATGCCATTGAAGAAGAAGGCCATAGTCTTAGTTATGCCAATTTGCGCGATGCAATAACAGCAAAAAACACCTCCAGCCACCTGGATAGTCTGCCTGTCAGGACCAAGGCTGTTGTCCAGTGCTTGGCTGCCGTCCATCTGCCTGATGAAGTTGCCGGGGAAGACAGGATATTCATCAATCATCCGCTAGCACTTAGCGATCGTGTGATCGTATTGCGTTTACTTAGCGCCGCCGTGTCGCACGGAGCTTTCAGCCGAGACGTCATATCGGGAGTGCCGCTTCCCTTGACCACAGCAACTGGAGTTGTCGCGGCTTTGTTGCCTTTGTGGCTAGGCGGCACCCTGTATCTGTTTGAGCCAGGTAGTTTCACTGCAATTGCAGAAGCCATCAGTACCTGCCGTGTCAATCAAACCTGGCTCGGTCAGGAGGAATTCAAAGCGCTTCGCGGGAGGACCGATCTGCCGCAGGTCGCCTGCGGCTTTCGGCTGGCGGTGTGTGACGGTCTTCCCGATCGCGACCTTAGCTCGATATTGCTGAACTGGCTGGGAAGCCAGCGAGTAACGGCTCAGACAGGCACCGATCAGTCGGGAGCGCTAAAGCGTCATCCTGCTCTTGAGCTTGCCGGCGAGCCTTGCCTGGGCGTGATGTTCTCGACGACGGGAATGGCATCAAGTCTGACTTCGAACCCTTCATCCCCTGAGTGGAGCAGCATCCCGAATGCCGTATGACACCAATGAGCTCTCTAAAGAGCGTCGACCCGGTCTTACTATCATTGACGGTATTCGCGCTTCTGCAAGAGCGCGTCCCGACCGCATTGCACTGACCATCGGTAGTGACAGGCTTAGCTATCGAGCGCTGATGGACCGTATTGATCGAGTAGCGGCCGGCGCTATGCTCGATTTGAAACTGAAACCCGGTGATCGAATCGCGCTTGTCTTGCCGAATTGCCTACCTTATATGGAAATCGTGGCGGGTTTTGCCGCCGCAGGCGTCTTGTGCGC
>JBEBXA010000127.1:0-10103 GCA_040391825.1 Pigmentiphaga sp. | reverse complement strand
AAGACGACGGGTAGTCCGGCAAGCGCAGCCTTGCCGGACCGTGCGCCCACGCTGGACCACCCCGGCCGAGACGGACTGCCGTCTTAAGAAACAGCGCTATAGTGATGCCATCCCTTTTTCGCTCGACTCAGGACCCGGTATGTCAGTAGCCGATATACGCCAGATATATCAACAAAGCGCCTTGCTGGAAAGCGAGGCCTGCGCCTCACCCTTTCAGCTTTTCGCCAATTGGTTCAACCGCGCTATCGAGGACAAGCTTCTCGACCCGAATGCCATGGGCTTGGCCACGGTCGACGAGCGCGGCCGCCCCGCCGCCCGCACGGTTTTGCTCAAAGGCCACGACGACCGGGGCTTCGTCTTTTTCACCAACTACCGGTCCCGAAAAAGCCGCGACATCGAACATTGCCCCTACGGCAGCCTGCTTTTTTTCTGGGCAGCCCACGAACGGCAGGTACGCATCGAAGGCAGTATCGAACGCATCCCTGAAGCCGAGTCCGACGCCTACTATCATTCCCGGCCGCTGGATTCCCGTATCGGCGCCTGGGTATCCGATCAAAGCAGCGAGATTGCCAACCGTGAAGTCCTGCGTGACAGCGAAGCCCGCTATCGTGCTGAATTAGGCGAGCACCCGCCGCGCCCGCCCCACTGGGGAGGCTTTCGCCTGAAGCCCGATGCATTCGAATTCTGGCAAGGACGCCCTTCCCGGCTGCATGACCGCCTTGCTTACCGACCTTTGCCCGATGGCTCATGGCGCATCGTTCGCCTGGCCCCTTGAACCACGCAAAGGCGGACGGGCTTGCCTCCATCCGCCGCCTTCATCAAGGGACCACGTCCGGCCCCTGAGTACCGCATGAGCCAGTCTTCGTTCTTCGACACCGACCCCGTTCCAGAACCCCAACCCGCCCCACGCAAGCGTGCAAACAAGACCAAAACCGTGCCGGCGGCTGAGCATCCCGAAGCTCTGCGCGAGCTCGCCCAAACGCTGCCGCGCCAGCTCTATCTGGGCACCTCGTCGTGGGCGTTTGCGGGCTGGAACGGCCTGGTCTACGGCGCCAACGCCAGCGAATCGCTGCTTTCGCGCGAAGGCTTGTCCGCCTATTCCCAGCACCCCTTGCTCAATAGCGTCAGCCTGGACCGTACTTTCTATGCACCCTTGAGCACGGAACAGTACGCCCACTATGCGGCGCAAGTGCCTGATGGTTTCCGCTTTGTCGTCAAAGCCCCCAACCTGATCACCGATGCGGTCCAACGCGATGATCGCGGCATCCCCATCGGCGCCAACGCAAGCTTTCTCGACCCAACGCTTGCCACCGACTATTTCGTTAGCCCTTGTCTGGCCGGACTCGGCAACAAGGCAGGGCCGCTGGTTTTCCAGTTTTCGCCTTTACCTGGTGAAATTCTTGCGGATCCTTCCGCCTTGGTCGCGCGCTTGTCGGCTTTCTTCGCTGCCCTACCGCCTTTGCCCGCATCGCAAGGCCAGCACCAAGCTTTCTATGCGGTGGAGTTTCGCGACGCTCAAGTGGTAACGCCGCGCATGATGAAGATGCTCTCCCAACATGAGGTGCGCTATTGCGTGGCGATTCACGCCCGCATGCCCAGCGCCGAGCGGCAGTTGCAGGCCGTAGCTGCAACGGGTCCGGGGCCTTTGGTCGTCCGCTGGAGTTTGCTGGCCGGGCAACGCTATGAAGCGGCCAAGGCCCGCTTTTCACCGTTCGATAAATTGGTGGTGCAAGATCCCGCCACACGCAAGGCTTTGGCTGACGCGGCGCAGCTTGCCGCGCACGCGGGTCTGCCGGTGTGGATTGTCGCCAATAACAAGGCTGAAGGCAGCGCACCTTTGACCCTGGAGCTACTGGCGCGCGAAATCACAGCGCGCAATGCCCCACCCGGCTAAAATCAACGCTTCGAGGCGCTCGTTGCGCCGCTGAGTAACCCTGAACCGAGTGCCTTGGTGCGCCCCCTGGATGTCTGCAGCTCCTCCGGATTTCGACTCTTCTTCCTTTCGCTCGGCCCTCGGCCGGTTTGCCACCGGGGTCACGGTGGTTACCGCGCGCACCCCGGAGGGCCGTCCGGTGGGACTGACGGTCAGCTCATTCAACTCCGTATCGCTGGCCCCGCCCTTGGTCCTCTGGAGCCTGTCGCTTAGTTCCAGCTCCCTTGCCGTGCTCGAGCGCAGCACACACTACGCGATCAATGTCCTGGCTTCCGATCAACTGGATCTGGCCAAGCGTTTCGCCACCCGCAGCAGCGCCGATCGTTTCGATGACGTAAGCTGGCAAGCCGGGCGACACGGCGCCCCCCTGCTTACAGGCAGCACGGCATGGTTCGAATGCTATAACCGTAGCAGATACCGTGAAGGCGACCATTGCATTTTCGTCGGCGAAGTTGAACATTGCGGTCATACTGACGGCATGCCGCTCGTGTTTCATGCTGGCGGGTTCGACCTCACGCCCCCGCGCATGCGTAAGCGCGCTACCTCGGAATAAATCGCCTGCTCTCGGTCTCCAAGATGACAAGATCCATCCACACCAAATTGGCCATCCTTCTGCTTTGCACCGTGCCGCTGGCCTCCTGCAATGGATACTTCGGCACGACGGACGACGACGCGGACGGTGGGAACGGCGGCGGCAGCAGCGATGCACAAGGCATCTGGGTAGGAACCACCAGCGATCGCTTTGATTTCCACATGCTGCTTACCCCCAACAACGACGTGTGGGGAATTTCCTGGGCGGAGAACTTCAACCAGGTAAACAAGCTTTGGAAAGGCAGTGGCTCGCGCAATGGCCGCACCTTCACGGCCAACGGCAAGAATTTTTCCGCGGGGGAAGGCAGCCCGGTACAAGCCGCAACGCTGTCCGGCACGGTGGCAAGCGGCGTCAGCTTTGACGGTAATCTGGGGCAAAACGTTACCTTCACATCCACTTTCAATAGCCAATACAACGATGCTTTCGACCTAGGCAGCTATACCGGAACATGGGCCGGGCGCGATAGCACCGGCGCCAGCGTAAGCTTCACCATCAAAGCCGACGGCAATTTTGATGCAGCATCAAACATTCCGGGCCGCCCCGATCGTTGCACCATCACTGGCGCGCTACGCAAGGCCACTTCCGACAAGAATTATGCGACTACGACGCTTTCGTTCGGCGGCGCCACCAACTGCCTGAGCGAGCACGCCGGCACCAGCATGCCCGGCATCGCCATCAAGCTGACCGACAGCAGCGCCGCAGTACAACCACTGCTATTGATTGCCGCCACCAACAGCGGGCAGACGTCAGCCTGGTTCGCCTACGCGCGCAAACAAGCCCAGGAATAGTGCTGATAGGATACTAAGCGGCGTGGCTGCGATCGTGTCCGATCGGCCAAAGCCTGCCGCATTTTTAGAACACTGGCCTGAGTAGATCTCGACCTGAAAAAGCATCAGCTTGCAGCACTGCCCTGGTCCTCACCCGAACCTACTGCAGCGCGCTGAAGGCGATCCCGGATTGCCGACCAGGCCGGACCGGCAGGCGGCATCTCTAACAGCAGAGCATCAAGCCCGCTCGCATCCAGTTCGCGCAAAGTGGCATAAAGCGCATGGGCATATTGCACCGGATCACGCGGGGCACAGAGCCAGAGTGCGGCACCGCCAGGATCCTGCGTAGACCAGACGCCAAGCTTGCATCCTGCGGCCAAGGCGGCTGCCGCCCGCTCTCCCAAGGCATCTGCATCCACCAGTTCCAACGGCGTGCGGGGCGCATAGTGCGCCGCTAAAGCACCGGACACGCGTGGGGTCGCTTTCATTGTCTCGGCTTCGGCGCGGGACAAGACCGGAACCCCCAGGGTGGCGGTGATCTGCGCTGCGGAAATATGCCCAGGCCGCAGTAATACCGGGCATTCTCCCGATAAGTCGATAATGGTCGATTCGATCCCGACCTGACATGCGCCGCCATCCAGTACCAAAGGCACTGCGCTGCCGAACTCATCAACGACATGCTGCGCCGTGGTCGGGCTGATACGGCCGAAACGATTGGCCGAAGGCGCTGCGATCCCGCCCCCGAACGATTTCAAGAGCGCTTGCGCCACGGGATGGGACGGACAGCGCAGACCCACGGTATCTTGGCCCCCGGTCACCGCATCCGGCACCCCGGCGGCGCGTGGAAGAATCAGCGTAAGCGGGCCGGGCCACCAAGCCTCGATCAAGCGTAGCGCCGCAAGCGGCACGCGGCTTGCCCACCGCGATAGATCGGTATCGGACGCGACATGAACGATAACCGGATGGTCATTCGGCCTGCCTTTGGCCGCAAAAATACGTGCCACGGCATCGGGATTGGAAGCGTCAGCCCCCAAACCATAGACCGTTTCAGTAGGTATTCCGACCAATTGCCCGGCGTGCAGCAGCGCGACGGCCTCTTCGATAGCGGCAGGCGAGTCCGGCAGGATACGCGCCTTCATTTCATCCCACCCACGCCAGCAGGCATCCGTGCAAGCGCATCATCAGGAAACTTCAATGCCTAGCAGTTGCGCGACCTTGTCGGCGGTTTGTCGAGCATCTTGAACACTGTTGCCCAGGCAAGTCACATGCCCCATCTTGCGTGCGCGCCTGGCTTCATTCTTTCCATAAAGATGCAGCTTGGCACCCCCCGCCTTCAATACCTTGTTCCAGGCGGGTTCATGCGCTTGACCATCCGCCGCAACCCAGACGTCACCTAATATATTGAGCATGACCGATGGGCACAGCAGATCCACGGAACCTAGCGGCATGCCCGCCATCGCCCGCGCCTGCTGTTCGAACTGGCTGCTTACGCAGGCATCGATCGTGTAGTGTCCGCTATTGTGGGGACGCGGCGCGACTTCATTCACGACCAAGCGGCCTTCAGGCAACACGAAAAACTCTACGCACAGAACACCGTGATAATCGAGCCCTGCGGCGATTTCCAGCGCTGCGCTACGCGCGCGCTGCGCAATGTCTTGCGAAATGCTGGGCGACGGAACCGTTGACAGGGCCAGAATGCCGTCGATGTGCACGTTCTCGGACGCCGGATAAGCGACTGCCGAGCCGTCGAAACCGCGCGCCAGCACTACGGAGATTTCATATTCCAGCGGCAAGCGAGCCTCCAGAACACAGGCCACGCCGCCGAATGCCGCGAACGCTTCCTGCGCCTGCGCTATAGAATCCACGCGGGCTTGGCCTTTGCCGTCGTAGCCCAGGCGCGCCACCTTCAGAATGCCGGGAAATAAGGCAGGCGAGGCCGCCTCCAGGTCGGTCGACGACAGAACCTCGGCATAAGGCGCGACAGGTACCCCCAAAGAGGCGATGAACGCTTTTTCTGCGATGCGATCCTGAGCAATGCCTACCGCACGCGCATCCGGACTGACTTGGCAACGCTCAGCCAGCAAGGCCAGACTGGCTGCAGGCACGTTCTCGAACTCGGTCGTGACGGCCGCACATCGTTCGGCCAAACGCGCCAGGCCTTCGGCATCCGTGTAATCGGCTTGTATATGAAGATCGGCTACCGCGCCCGCCGGGCATTCTGCCGCCGGGTCCAGTACCGCTACGCGATAACCCATACTTTGCGCGGCGTGGCAGAACATGCGGCCCAACTGCCCGCCCCCCAGCAAACCTAGCCAATCGCCAGGCTGTACGATGCGGGCGCTCATGGACGGCCACCCTGCTCATCCAGCGGCAAAGCCATGGCGCGGGCCGCATCGGTCTGGCGCGCACGAAACGCGATGAGCTTTTGCTGCAGTCCGGTATCTGTAGTCGCTAGATTGGCGATAACATGCAAAGCGGCATTGGCTGCGCCCGCCTCGCCGATGGCGAAGGTGGCGACCGGCACGCCTTTGGGCATCTGTACTATGGAAAGCAAGGAATCTTCGCCCCGCAAATAACGGGAAGGAACCGGCACGCCAAAAACCGGTACTGGCGTCAACGCCGCCAACATTCCCGGTAGGTGGGCAGCTCCGCCCGCCCCTGCGATGATTGCCCGCAGACCTCGCTGCGTGGCCTGCGCGCCATAGTCAACCATATCCAAGGGCATGCGGTGTGCTGAAACCACTCGCGCTTCATGCCCTACCCCGAACTCTTTCAAGATGGCGACCGCATGCTGCATGACGTCCCAGTCGCTGGAAGAACCCATGACGATACCTACTCGTACCGCGAGCTGGGGTGTACTGGATGAGGAAGAAGAAACGGAGCTGGACATGAAGGAGTATCCGGGTGCGGCCAAGCAAAACGCGAGGAAGGGTTCAGATGGACGCAAAACCGAACAGCACATATATATAAGAGGCAAACAGGCCTGCTTGCCTCCTGCACAAGCCGGAGGCCAAACAAGCCGTCAAACCTCAATCGCTGTCGGTTCGAAGCGTCAAAGCGCCTAATTTTAACCCGCCTGCGCGATGGACACCTCAAACCTAGAGATTTAGCTCATCCACAGCCAATTGATCAGCCCACCGCCGCCGATCAACCAGGCAAACAACACGCCGGCCAACAACAGGGGCTTGATGCCCGCTTTGCGGATCGCGCCGATGTGGGTGGTCATGCCCAAAGCCGCCATGGCGATGGCCAACAACAAGGTGTCGATATCGATCGCGGTGGCTACCACGGCCTCGGGCAAGCTCACCACCGAATTGAAGATCACCATCGCGATAAATCCGACCGCGAACCATGGCACGGTGAGGCCCGGACCACCATCAGCCGGGCCATCTGCGCGGTTGCGCTTGCTGTCCCAAGCCAGCCAAGCCGACAAGGCGATGAGGAAAGGCGCCAGCAACATCACCCGCACCATTTTCGCGATTACCGCCGTGTCGGTGGCCTCGATGTCGATCGCCCGGGCAGCGGCGATCACTTGCGCCACTTCATGTACGGTCGAGCCCACATAGACGCCGAAGCTGTCGCTACCGCCAGGCAGCAAGGCCCATTGCTGGTTCAGCTCGTAAAGAAAGGGATACAGGAACATGGCCAGCGTGCCGAACACAACCACGGTGGAGATAGCCACAGCGACCTGATCGGCCTTGGCCCGTACCACCGGCGCGGTTGCCAACACTGCTGCCGCACCGCAAATTGAACTGCCGGCGCCAATGAGCAAAACCGTGGGGCGATCCATCTTGAATACCCGCGACCCCAGCACCCATGCCAGTCCGAAGGTGGACAGCACAACCAGTACATCGATGGCTACGCCGGCCAGGCCAACATGGCCAATATCCTGAAACGTCAAGCGAACGCCATACAGCACCACGCCCGCCCGCAGCAATGTCTGCTTCGCGTAACCAACGCCGGGACCACAGGCACCGGCCACACGAGGATAAAAGGTATTGCCGATGAGCATGCCCAACACAATCGCCAAAGTCAGGGCACTGAGACCCCGGCTAGCCAGCGCCGGCATATTGCCGAGGGCGATGGCGGAAATCGCAATTACAAACGCCAACAACAAGCCCGGCAATAGGGCTGGGACCCTGCCCCAGGCGGCGGATTTATGCTGGGGGGAGGAAGAAATCGCGGAAACGGGGGCGCCGGACGGCATAAGCAAATAACTCAAAGAAGGTTAGAGTGGCACTCTAATCGTCTCGCCTAAGTCGGTAAAACGGTTTATTTTTGTATATTCAACCTGAAAAACCACTCAATCCAGTTATATGGAAAACTTGCGCCTCACCCTCAGGCAGTTACAGATCTTCGTGGCGGTTGCCGACTCGGGCAGTACCAGCGGTGCCGCAGCGGCCGTTGCTCTATCGCAATCGGCTACCAGTGCGGCGCTCAACGACCTTGAGCGTTCGCTGGAAATGGAAGTGTTCGATCGCCTGGGAAAACGACTGGTGCTCAACGACAACGGCCGCGAACTCTTGCCGCAAGCCCGCGAACTGCTGGACGGCGCCACGGCCATAGAACGATGGGCTCGCGACGATGGAGCCAAGATCGGCGCCTTGAACATCGGCGCCAGCACCACCATCGGCAACTATGTGCTGCCCGGCGTGCTCTCGGCTTTCCGGCGCAAGCTGGATGCGCCAGCCCAAGCCGCCTGGCGCGCCCACGTCACCATTGCCAATACCTTGGCGATCGCAACCCAGGTTATCAACTTCGAACTTGACCTGGCCTTGGTCGAAGGCCCTTGCGAACAAGCAGACCTGACTGTCGAGCCTTGGATGGAAGACGAGTTGGTCATCGTCGCCAGCGCGCAAGACCCCATCGTACCTGCCCCCGGCCGCAAGGTTTCCGTCGCGCAATTACGCGCCGCAACCTGGCTCTTGCGTGAGGATGGGTCCGGGACACGAGAAACGATCGGCCAAGCCCTGACGCCGCACCTGCATCATCTGAAAGCCGGCATCGAATTCGGCAACTCAGAAGCCATCAAGCGAGCCACGGCTGGCGGCCTGGGTATTACCTGCCTGTCGCGATGGGTGGTGGAAGACATGCTCAAGACCGGCGAGCTGGTCGAACTTTCCACCAGTCTGCCCCGGCTCAATCGTTCGTTCTACCTGATCACCCATCAACGCAAACGCATGACGCCGGGAGTACGCCGATTGATGGAGCATATGTTGGCCTTCGCTCGAAGCGACTGAGGCGCAACAAGCTCGTGCCGTCGGCAACGCCTTCCTATGGCAGCCGCGCAATTCGCCGCTGCCGGTCGGCACCGCTGCTTCTCAACTGCCAGCCTCGGCTGATCGAATACGCCGACATCTTGCGAGGCGCCATCCACGGCGCACCGGGACATCCGCGCAAAGTTGTCCAGAAGGCGCTGCGCATGCGGGGTAGCAACGATATGCTTCCGAGCATTCTGCTCAGGGTAAAATCCAGCAGCGGTATCACCGCGCTCCGAATCATGTCTGTTTGTGATTTCGGTTGAACTCTCTGTGCAAGGCGTACCCCGTAGGCATATCGGCCCGGCCGTCATCGCCACAGCTAACCGCAAGAATGAGAGTTCATGCAGTCACTCCCCGATCGGGACTTCAACTGCTTAACCGTTTGTTGAAAGCAATTTTCCCGTATTCGGCAGTAACAAAGAGTGATCGGAATGATGCCCCCCATCAAAGTAAAGCAACTCGAATCCAAGCCTGACCCCAACCATGCAGCGTTGAAACTGCGTAGGGTGTTCTTGTTGCTGTCAGTCGTCGCCGGCGTTGCCATTGCCAACATCTACTTCAACCAGCCCTTGCTGCATGCGCTTGTGCGTGATTTTCCGAGTAGTGCTTCCTGGGTTGGACTGGTAGCCACTGCGACTCAAATCGGATTTGCTGTGGGTATGATCTTCATCTCTCCGCTGGGCGACCGCATGGATCGCCGCCGATTGATCCTTTGGCAGATTACAGGTATTTGTGTTGCGTTGACCCTGGCGGCGACCGCGACAAGCTTCTCCGTCCTGATCGGAGCCAGCCTGATGATCGGCATCTTCGCTACGGTGGCACAGCAAGCCGGGCCCTTCGCGGCGGAACTTGCTCCCGCCACCCAGCGTGGCCATGCCATAGGCACCGTCATGAGCGGCTTGATCCTGGGCATTTTGCTGGCGCGGACTTTCTCTGGGCTGATAGCCGAGCATGTGGGCTGGCGTGCGGTCTTTGCCGCTTCCATCGTCATCATGCTGGCTTTGGCCGCAGTTGTGGCAAGAGGCCTGCCGCGTAGCAAGCCGACATCAACGCTAACTTATGGCAAGTTGCTGAAATCGCTGTGGGATCTCGTGCTGGAACTTCGAGAACTTCGGGAGGCGGCCTTGACAGGGGGAGCTTTGTTTGCCGCGTTCAGTTTGTTTTGGACCGTTCTTGCCTTGTTGCTCGCTGACCCGCCGTTTCACCTCGGGCCGCAAGCTGCCGGGCTGTTCGGCCTCATTGGTGTGGCCGGTGCATGGGCAGCGCCCGTCGCCGGGAAGTTTGCCGACAAGCGCGGACCGAGGACAGTTATCTCATTCTCAATTGCGTTGATCGCTGTTTCGTTCCTGATTTTTGGGTTTGCGGGAACCAAGTTGATAGGTCTGATTTTTGGTGTGATCGCTCTGGATGTCGGTTTGCAAATGGCACAGGTCTCCAACCAATCACGCATTTTCTCTCTCAAGCCCGAAGCACTCAGCCGGGTGAATACGGTTTACATGACGTTCTACTTCATCTGCGGTGCGATCGGCTCCGCAACCGGCGTGTATGCG
>JBEBXA010000126.1:0-10172 GCA_040391825.1 Pigmentiphaga sp. | reverse complement strand
GCCCTGCTGCCGCGCTGCTATCGAGATCAGTCATCGCATGCCTTGGTATTGTGCCTATGACACATATTGAATGAAAAGGCCCAGCCCAAGCCATTGAAGCCGTCGCCTGCGATTATTCCAGTTTAACATTCGCGGCGGTCACCACTTCTTTCCACCGCTGCATATCCTTGCTAACGAAAGAGGCAAATTCTGCCGGCTCACTGCCTTTGGCAACGGCCCCCAGACTCGCAAGTTTCTGAACCACTGCGGGCTCTTTGAGCACACGCCGGGTCGCTGCGGAAATCTTGTTCACGATATCAGCAGGTGTGGCCGCCGGGGCAAAAAGCCCCACCCAGGAATTGGCCTCGAATCCCGGCACTGTTTCCGCAATGGTGGGAACGTTCGGCGCCGCCGCGGAGCGCTCCAAGCCGGCGACGCCAAGCGCTCGCAATTTGCCCGCCTGCACGTACGGCCACACCGTTGTCATGTTATCGAACTCCACTTGCACCAAGCCGCTAAGCAAGTCATTGAGAGCCGCCGAACTCCCCTTGTAGGGCACATGCACCATCTCCGTCTTGGTCGCCAGCTTGAACAGTTCCCCCGCAAGGTGCACCGAGCCCCCAGTGCCGGTGCTGGCAAAATTCACCTTGCCAGGGTTCGCCTTGAGGTATGCGATGAATTCCGGCACTGTTTTTATCGGCATGGAGGGATGGATGACCAACATGTTCGGAAAGGTCGCCACCAGGGAAATCGGTGCAAAGTCCTTCAGCGCATAAGGCAGTTTGGGATTAACGGCGGGCGACACCGAATGAGTGGACGCCGTTCCCATCAGAATCGTGTAACCGTCCGGCAGCGCGTTGGCCACAAATACCGAACCTACCGCCCCAGTCGCGCCGGCCTTGTTTTCCACCACTACCGTCTGCCCCAAGACTTCCGACAAGTTCTGGGCTACCAGCCTAGCCATGACGTCCGTCGCGCCTCCCGGCGGGAATGGCACGATCAGCCGCACCGGGCTGCTCGGAAAATCCGTTTTGGTTTGAGCCACAACGAAGGGAGCAGCAAACAACGCACACCCCAGCACTGCTAGCCGTGTTGCCTCAGTCATTTTTTTCAACATAGTTGTCTCCTTGCTCTAACTCAGGGCCATTCATGGCTTGAGGAAAGTACGCTTCGGCATTCTTATAGAGAATTTTTTCCAGTACGGAATCCGGATACCCTTCAGCAGACCAGTCTGCAACGACCTTCTCGTAGCGAAGTACGGGAAAATCACAGCCGAACATGATTCGATCCTGCATTCGTCGACCGATTTCTTTTTTTAGAGCCGGGGTGAATTGCTTGGGTCCCCACCCGTGCAACTCATAGCTGACGTTCGGCTTATGCAGCATGATGGCGAGCATTTCATCTTGCCAGGGCCAAGCGGGCCTGGCGGCCAAAATTTTGAGCTCGGGATACCTGGCCGCAACCTGATCGATATGCCGAGGATGGCCATCGTCCAGTACGATGCCCTTCCCTCCGGGCAGACCTTGCCCGATGCCCGTCAAACCCGCCAAAATCATCACCGGCGCGCCCGCGTCAATGGATGCCTTGTAGAACGGCGCCCATTCGGGAGCGCTTGCCGGGACCCCGGTTACCTGGCCGTTCACGCACAGCCCGACAAAGCCAGCTCTTTTCTCGACACAGCGCTGGTATTCCGCAACCGCTTCTTTCCCGTGCCGGCGCGGATCAAATTGCATCCATTGACCGAACATCACGTCACGATGCTGCATCTGCACATCCAGCACATAGTCGTGATAGGGCTTCATCTCATCCAGGGTCAGCTCTTTGATCCATGAAATATCCAGAATGGTCCTCACGCCATTCTTGCGAAAGTAGTCAGCTTGCTGCTGTTCGGTAAATAGCTCGAACGGGGTTCTCCATATTTTTTCTTGCTGGCTTCGTTCCGCGGCGGTCCGGAACAAATACCCCTTCTCTGTTGCCCAGTGCGAGTGACAATCGAATAGTTTCATAGAGACCTCATTGTTACTGGCGTTTATCGATCAGACGGCGGACTTTGGAAGCACTGGAGAGCCCCGTCATAGTGTCGAGTTCACCGGCAGCCACCGCACGAATGGCAAGCCTGACGCCAAGGGCTTCCTTGCAACGCACAGCCAGCCTTTGTTCAAGCGCCGAGCTGTTCGCGGCGACGTCGGAAACTTCGAAGAACACCGTCATCTCCTCGCGCCCACTCTCGTCCAAGCGCTCGACCACACAAACATATTCACCATTGGATTCGGCTTGCTCCGCCACCAAAGCGCCAACAGCTTCAGGGAAAATATTGGTGCCCTTCAGCTTCACCATGTTGTCGTTGCGTCCATAAATACGTTCAAGTCGGCGGTGGTGGCTTCCGCAGGGGCAACTGCCGCCTGCCCAGGCAGAAATATCGTTCGAATTGAATCGGATCAGCGGCGCCAAATGTTTGAAAAGCGTGGTTTGGTAAACCACCCCCTTTTCACATTCACCAAGATAGGCGCCGGTTTCCGGATCCACGACTTCGAGAACAAAGGAATCTTCAAAAACATGGGCGCCGCTCTGGTACTCGCACTCGGCCGCTAGAGATCCACATTCATTGGTGCCGTAGGTGTCATAAACCTTCGCTCCCCAAAGGCTCTCTAACGAAGCACGATCGTCAACGCCCAGATGAACGATCAGGCCGCGGATGCCAACTTCGCGCGGATCAAGCTGTAGTTCATCGCGCATAACGTGCGCCATATGTCTGAGATAGGCGGGAAATCCAAGCAAATGAGAGGTCTTCCAGGCCCGCATGATCTCGATCTGGCGCCGAGTAGGTGTCTGGGCACCAGATCCCGTCATTACGGGTACCGCGCCGCTGTACTTCCAGATTCCCTCGCGAGCCAGAAATCCGCCATTGGAAAGCCCGAGCGAAAGCGCTACCTGTACCACGTCGAAAGGACGCACCCCTTGCATATAGAGGCGCCTGCCGGTGTTGATGTTCATCACCTCCCGATCGATAGGCGAATAGATCATTGGGCGCGGCAATCCGGTGGTGCCTCCACTGGTCTGTAGCACCAGAGGCAGCGCATCGTCCAATTGAGGATCGAGGCCCATGAAATCGCCCCAAGGGGGGTTACGTGCCAAAGCATCGCGTAGATCGGCTACATCGAAGGGAGGAATGCTGGAAAGATCGTCCAGTCCGCGAATGTCGCCGGGCTGCATTCCCGCCGAGGCCCAGTGTCTTTGATAGAAGGGGATATTCCAGGCACGGTTTACCTGGCCGAGAAAGCGTTCTTCCTGAAGCTCGCGCAGGGCATCCCTGGAAAGTCGGTACGAACTGTCGATGTATTCCGGAGCTGGGGGAAACTTCCTCCAGAGATCCTCAAAGTCGAGAGAGCGGTAATACCGCGGCGTGACCGTTGAAATAGGCATGGGCATGGCAACCAAGAAAAGTGCGGATCCTGATGTTCGATAATCGAACTATAAGACCGGTAAACGAACATTTATACTATTCGACCATGGCACAATGCGTCAACGTAAATCCGCAAGAAAGAATTGATGAGCAAACGCGCGCCCGCTTCCGACCCGGCAACAGTTAAGGCCAGTCCACAGGAAAGCCCGCTTACGCTGGATTTTCCAAGCTCCGAGTTCGTCCAGTCCCTGCAACGTGGCTTGGCTGTCATTCTGGCTTTCGACGAGGTCCGTCCCGCCATGACGGTTTCCGAAATGGCGCAGGCGGTCAATATGACTCGGGCTGCGGCGCGGCGATTTCTTCTCACGCTTCAAGCCTTAGGGTATGTAGAAAGTGAAAACGGCCACTTTCGCCTGATGCCCAAAACGCTTGATTTAGGGCACGCCTATCTTGTCACCCAACCGTGGTGGCGCAACGGACAGCGCTGTGTGGAAAAACTGAGTGCCGAGCTGCATCAGGCTTGTGGCATGGGCGTTTTCGACCGAGATGCGGTGAGTTATGTTGCCTATGCGCCGGCGGTGCATTTACCAAGCCTGTCACGCACCATCGGCTCCAGACTACCTGTCCACGCGACAGCCAGCGGCCGCACACTCTTGGCCGGCATGACAGCCGCCGATCAGCAAGCGGTCTATCAGCGGCTAGATCTTTCGCTGATAACTCCCCGTACCACCACAGATATCGACGAATTGAAAAGATTAGTGATGATCACCGCCCAAGACGGCTACGCGGTAGTCGATCAGGAGCTGGAAATCGGCCTGAGGGCCATTAGCGTGCCTGTATACGACCACAATGGAAAAGTCCTTGCCGCAATCAGCGTCAGTGTTCGCGATCCGTTCATGGAAACGGAGGATCTGGCCAAACGCTTTCTCGATCCTCTGCGGCGCGTATCCATGGAAGTTACCGCGTCCATGCCGAAGTAGCCGCACGAATGGAAATTAGGCAATCGTCGGAAACTGAAACCCCAGAGGCAGATAAAAAAAGCACCGGAAAGACTATTCCAGGTGCTTTTTTTGAAGCGCTGCCTTGCCATCGCTCGCCATAAATCCCCTCGGCAGCTTAATTTACAGCACCAAGATGCGGCGCACGAAACCCCACCCAGCGTCTGAAAAAGAAAAAGGGCCGCGGAAAATTACGTTTCCGTTGCCCTTTTTTAACAGAAGGAGACGCCAAGCGCCCCTCCTCGCCAGGATCAGATGAGCCGGCTTGCCTCAACCAAACGAACCACCGACCAAGCTTTGGTCTTGGAAACCGGACGGGTTTCCGAGATTTCTACCAGGTCACCAGTTTTGTACTGGTTGGTTTCGTCGTGAGCGTGGTACTTGTTCGAACGCACAACGATCTTGCCGTAGAGCGGGTGCTTTACACGACGCTCGATCAGCACGGTCACTGTCTTGTTCATTTTGTCGCTGACCACACGGCCGGTCAGCGTACGCTTCAGCTTCGTTTCGCTCATGTTTTACTTCCCGGCTTTCTCGCGCAGCACGGTCCGAACGCGCGCGATGTCGCGGCGAACCTTACCGAGCTGGCTGGTGTTGGAAAGCTGCTGGGTAGCCAGCTGCATACGCAGACTGAACTGAGCCCTAAGCAGACCTTCGAGCTCTTTATCGAGCTCGGCTGCATCTTTCGAACGGAATTCGCTCGCTTTCATTGCTATTCCCCTTACGCCCCGATGTGACGCGTAACGAAGACGGTTCCAAGCGGAAGCTTCGCCGCGGCGAGGCGGAATGCCTCCCGTGCCAACTCTTCACTGACCCCGTCCATTTCGTAGAGCACCTTGCCCGGCTGGATTTCAGCGACCCAAAACTCTGGGTTACCTTTACCGTTACCCATCCGAACTTCCGCTGGTTTTTGCGAAACCGGCTTGTCCGGGAAGACACGAATCCAAATACGACCACCACGTTTGATGTGGCGGCTGATTGCACGACGAGCGGCTTCGATCTGACGAGCGGTCAGGCGGCCACGACCCGTGGCTTTCAGACCGAACTCACCGAACGAAACGTTCGCGCCGCGCGTAGCCAGGCCGGTATTACGGCCTTTGTGTTCCTTGCGGTATTTCCTGCGTGCTGGCTGCAGCATGCTTATTCTCCGTCTTTGGCGGCAGGCGCGGCAGCTGCATCAGCTGCCGGCTTGCGCGGCGCGCGCTTGGCGGCGCCACCTTCTGGGGAAGCGGACACCGCCTCACCTTCCGGCTTGCGTCCACCTCGGCCACGTGGGGCGCCTGGGCGATTGCCCGGGCGGTCGCCACGATCATTGCGCGGACCGCGACGCGGTTTGCGCTCATCGTCCTTAGCGGCATCAGCGGCAGCGGCAAGGTCGGCCGACGCAAGGGTATCACCCTTGTAGACCCAAACCTTGATACCGATCAGACCGTAGGTCGTGCCCGCTTCGGACGTCCCGTAATCGATGTTAGCGCGCAGGGTGTGCAGCGGCACACGGCCTTCGCGATACCATTCGGTACGAGCGATCTCAATGCCGTTCAGACGACCGGCGCTCATGATCTTGATACCCTGGGCTCCGAGGCGCATTGCGTTCTGCATGGCGCGCTTCATGGCGCGGCGGAACATAATACGCTTTTCGAGCTGCTGGGAAATCGAATCAGCGATCAATTGCGCATCGACTTCAGGCTTGCGGATTTCTTCGATATTGACATGAACCGGAACACCCATCAGGCGCTGCAGATCTGCCTTGAGATTCTCGATGTCCTCGCCCTTCTTGCCGATCACCACACCCGGACGAGCCGAGTAAATGGTGACGCGTGCATTCTTGGCAGGACGCTCGATAATCACTTTACCCACAGAAGCGCCTTTCAGCTTCTTCTTCAGGTATTCGCGGACCTTGATATCTCCCGCGAGCATCGTTGCGTAGGAGCTCCCACTGGCGAACCAGCGTGAGTTCCAATTACGGTTGACCGAGAGACGGAACCCGGTCGGATGAATCTTCTGTCCCATCGTGGCTCCTTAGCTGCCGACCGTAACCACAATGTGGCAGGTCTGCTTCTCGATCTTGACGCCGCGGCCCTTGGCCCGTGCATCGAAACGCTTCAGCGATGTGCCTTTGTCGACGTAGATGGCTTTCACCTTCAGGTCGTCGATATCGGCGCCATCGTTGTGCTCGGCATTCGCGATTGCGGATTCGACCGCTTTCTTGATGATGCCGGCAGATTTCTTGGGCGTGAACGCGAGAATGTTGATAGCCTGAGAGACCGACTTGCCACGGATCATATCCGCAACCAGTCGTGCTTTCTGGGCCGAGACGCGTACGCCACGGACTTTCGCTGTGGTTTCCATCGCCATTACCTCTTGGACTTCCTATCCGCAGCATGACCCTTGAACGTGCGGGTCAGCGCGAATTCGCCGAGTTTGTGACCAACCATGTTCTCGTTTACATAAACGGGAACGTGCTGACGGCCGTTGTGAACCGCGATCGTGAGTCCGATGAATTCGGGCAGGATCGTGGAACGACGCGACCAAGTCTTGATGGGGCGCTTGTCTTTGCCGGCCGTTGAAGCCTCGACCTTCTTGAGAAGGTGCAGGTCGACAAACGGCCCTTTCTTGATAGAACGTGACATGGGTCGCCTCGCTTATTTCTTCTTGCGCCGCTGGACGATCATATTGCTCGTCCGCTTATTGCGGCGGGTCTTGAAACCCTTGGACGGAGTGCCCCAGGGGCTGACCGGTTCGCGGGCTTCGCCAGTACGACCTTCACCACCACCGTGCGGGTGATCGACAGGGTTCATGGCAACACCGCGTACGGTAGGACGGATACCGCGCCAGCGCGTGGCACCGGCTTTGCCGATTTGGCGCAGACCGTGCTCTTCGTTGCTGACTTCACCGATGGTGGCGCGGCATTCGATGTGTACCTTCCGCACTTCGCCGGAACGCAGGCGAACTTGCGCGTAGATACCTTCACGAGCCAGCAGCACCGCCGAACCGCCTGCCGAGCGCACCATTTGGGCGCCTTTACCGGGAAGCATTTCGATGCAATGAATGGTGCTACCAACCGGAATATTCCGGATCGGCAGAGTGTTGCCAGCGCGGATGGGCGCTTCGACACCAGACACCAAAGTTGCGCCGACTTCCAGACCACGAGGCGCAATAATGTAGCGACGCTCGCCGTCCGCATAGCACAACAATGCAATGTGAGCCGTACGGTTCGGATCGTATTCAATGCGTTCAACCTTGGCCGGAATTCCGTCCTTGGTGCGCTTGAAGTCAACGATACGATAGTGTTGCTTGTGACCACCGCCGCGATGACGCGTGGTGATATGGCCGTTGTTGTTACGACCGGCGTTCTGGATTTGCTTTTCGAGCAAAGCCTCGAACGGGCGACCCTTGTGCAGGTGGCTATGAACCACCTTCACCATCGCGCGCCGACCAGCGGAGGTCGGCTTCAGCTTGACGAGCGCCATTTACTTCACCTCCTGCGCGAAGTCGATTTCCTGGCCCGGCTTCAGCGAAACGTACGCTTTGCGTTCGTTGCGGCGACGACCCATGAAACGGCCAAAACGCTTGGCTTTGCCCTTGGTGTTCAGCATCTGCACGGACTCGACCTGCACTTTGAAGAGCAGTTCGACGGCAGCCTTGACTTCCGGCTTGGTGGCATCCTGAATAACACGGAAAGCCACTTGCTGGTTCTTGTCGGCGATGAACGTGCTCTTTTCAGAGACGATCGGGGCCAACAAGACTTGCATCAGACGGTCCTTACTCATCCCAGCATCTCCTCGAGCTGAGCGATCGCGGACTTGGTGATCAACACTGTGTTGTAGTGGATCAACGAGAGCGGATCGGCATAACGGGACTCGACCACGGCTACGTGCGGCAGATTGCGCGTAGCCAGATAAAGGTTTTCGTCAACCGTATCGGTAATGATGAGAACCGAAGTCAAGCCAAGAGTCTTGAGCTTGTCAGCGGCCAGTTTGGTCTTGGGCGATTCGAGCGAGAACGTTTCCACGATCTTGATGCGATCTTCCCGGGCCAACTGCGAGAGAATCGAGCGCATACCGGCGCGATACATCTTCTTGTTGACCTTCTGCGTGAAGTTTTCTTCAGGCGAATTCGGGAAAATACGACCACCCCCACGCCACAAAGGCGAGGACGTCATACCAGCGCGCGCACGGCCGGTACCCTTTTGACGCCAGGGCTTCTTGGTCGAATGCTTGACCTGTTCGCGATCTTTCTGGGCGCGGTTACCACTGCGGGCGTTGGCCTGATAGGCAACAACGACCTGGTGGACCAGCGCTTCGTTGAATTCGCGACCGAAGACGGTATCGGGGGCGCTGACAGTTGCGTCTGCCTGGCCTTGTTCGTTAAGAAGCTTGAGTTCCATTATCAGGCTCCTTTGACGGCGGGACGCACGATGATGTTTGCACCAGCGTGACCGGGAACCGCGCCACGAACCAGCAACAGGCCGCGCTCGGCGTCGACACGAATCACGTCGAGGTTCTGCACGGTACGCTGGACGTCACCAAGGTGACCGGCCATTTTCTTACCCGGAAACACACGGCCCGGATCTTGCGCCATACCAATGGAGCCAGCCGACCTATGCGAAAGCGAGTTACCGTGCGAAGCGCGGTTCGACGAGAAGTTGTGACGCTTGATTGCGCCCGCGAAGCCCTTACCGATGGTGGTACCCGTTACGTCGACTTTTTGGCCGACCGAAAACAGGGACTCAACAGCGACAACTGCGCCAGGAGCGAATTCGGCTGCTTTAGCCGGATCAAGACGGAATTCTTTGAGCACGCTGCCTGCTTCGACACCCGCTTTCGCGAAGTGACCGGTGAGCGGGCTGGTGACGCGCGAAGCGCGGCGCGTACCAAACGTGACCTGGACGGCTGCATAGCCGTCTGTTTGCGGGGATTTGACCTGGGTCACACGGTTGTTCGACACGTCCAGCACTGTCACGGGGATGGATTCACCCTCGTCCGTGAAAATGCGGGTCATGCCAACCTTGCGCCCTACCAGACCAAGCCGGAATGCGGCTGGCGTGGAGGCCGTCGATTGGGTCGACATCGTTTTCTCCGTTCCCGACTGCGATTGGCCGGGGTTGTATTCCTGACACACTGCCAAAACGACCAACATCCAGACCGTAAGGCCTGGCGCTGCCCAGATTAGAAGTTTGCCGGGGCTAAAAGTGGCATAAAGCCGAATCTGATAATGCACGCATAAGCAAGAACCGCCCATGCGCTGAAGTGCGCAAATCCAGTGCCGCTAAGCACTGCAGCTTGCCATAGCCGGTTTAACCCATTATGGCAAGCCAATTAGTATAACGTGCATCCGGCGTCTTTTACAAGAGACCGGGTGCAAATACTACGTTTACTGCAAAGCGATTTCCACATCCACGCCGGCGGGAAGATCCAGGCGCATCAGCGCGTCAACCGTCTTGTCCGTGGGATCCACGATGTCCATCAGACGCTGATGGGTGCGGATTTCGAACTGGTCGCGCGAAGTCTTGTTCACGTGCGGTGAACGCAACAGGTCGTAGCGACGGATACGGGTAGGCAAAGGCACAGGCCCGCGCACCACAGCACCAGTACGCTTGGCGGTTTCAACAATCTCGGCGGCCGATTGGTCGATGAGCTTGTAGTCGAACGCTTTGAGGCGGATGCGAATCTTTTGCTTTTTCATGAAGCGGTCCTAAAGAGCGAATGAGAGCGGGCAGCCCCGCTCTCGGAAATGCAATTAAGCGATGATGGTAGCGACGACACCGGCGCCGACGGTACGACCGCCTTCAC
>JBEBXA010000125.1:0-10216 GCA_040391825.1 Pigmentiphaga sp. | reverse complement strand
GGTATCCAGCCACGTTGGGCGCGGTGGCAAGCCAGCCTCGGCGCGTCGCCACGCAGCGACCGGGGCGCCGCCGGCAGCGGCCAGTTGAGGGGCGGCATTATCTACCCCTTGTTCAAGCAGCCACTGCAGTGCGGGTTCTTGTTCCGGCGTACTCAAGGGCAGTCGGCGGCAACGAGATATCAAGGTCGGCAACAGGCGGTCAGGCGCATCGGCCACCACCAGGAAAACGGTATGAGGCGGCGGTTCTTCCAGAATCTTGAGCAAGCCGTTCGCGGAAATCGTATTGAGCGCTTCCGCGGGGTACAGCACGACCACCCGCAAACCGCCACGGTGAGTTCCGGTATTTGCCCACGATTCCATCGAGCGGATTTGCTCGATTCTGATGTCGCGTGAGGGTGCCCGTTTGCTCCGCTTGCCGTCGGCCTCGACCACCGTATCGTCAGCGCCATCCTCGCTTTCTTCAGCTTGCCCTTCAGCCAATGCCACGGCATCGGGCCGTATGCGACGGAAATCCGGATGATTGCCCGATGCATACCAGGTGCAAGCCGAGCAATGGCCACAAGCCAGACCGTTCTGAGGCGCCTCGCACAACAAACTCGCCGCCGCCGCCCGAGCGAATTCGACCTTGCCGATACCAGCCAGTCCGTGTATCAGCCAGGCATGCGCAAATCGCTCGCGCTGCTGGGCCCCGAGCCACTCGCGTGCCTGAGCAATCTGCCATGGAAAGAACTGTGGCAAGCTCACCGTGCTTCCCCTGCCGCCAACCAGTTGGCAATATCGGCGTTCAAGTCAGCCTGCACCACCGAGAAAGGACGCGAAGAATCGATAATTTTTATGCGCCCCGGCGCTTGCGCGGCACGGGCGTGATAGGCCTGTCGAGTACGCTCGAAGAAAGCTTCGTTTTCCTGCTCGAAGCGATCGAGTTCGCGTGAACGAGCCAAGCGCTCTCGCGCCACCGCCAACGGCACGTCAAACAGCCAGGTCCGATCGGGTTGCAAATGGCCGTGCACCCATTGTTCCAGGGTGGCAATGCGCTCCGGCGCTAAGCCGCGCCCTCCCCCCTGGTACGCATAGGTTGCATCAGTGAAGCGATCGCATACCACCCACTTACCGGCTGCCAGCGCGGGCTCGATCACGGCATGTACGTGCTCGCAACGTCCCGCGAACATCAACAAGGTTTCGGTGTCCAGACGCATTGCGTCATGCAGTAACAGCTCGCGCAGTTTTTCGGCCAGAGGCGTGCCGCCCGGCTCACGGGTTTGCAGCACATCCAGGCCAGCGCCGCGTAATTGGGCAACGACCCAGTCGAGGTGAGTGCTTTTACCCGCTCCATCCACCCCTTCCAGGGTGATGAATTTTCCGCGAGGACTAGAAGAAGTAATCATGGTTGAGCAGGTGCGGTTCGATTGCGCCCCAATTGGTAGCGGGCAACATAGCGATTATGGGCGTCGAGGGTCTCGGAAAATGCGCTGGTGCCATTCCCGCGCGAGACAAAATACAGAAATTTGTGTTTCTCAGGCTGTACCGCCGCCAAGAGGGAGGCGCGCCCGGGATTGGAGATGGGAGTAGGAGGCAGCCCGCGTCGAGTATAGGTGTTCCAGGGGGTGTCGGTGCGCAGGTCGCGGCGGCGCAAGTCGCCGTCGAAGACTTCACCCAGCCCGTAGATAACCGTGGGGTCGGTTTGCAGAGGCATGCCTATGCGCAGCCGGTTGATAAACACGCCGGCAATGCGGGTACGCTCAGCCTCGTGTCCGGTTTCTTTCTCAACGATAGATGCCAGTATCAGCGCCTCATAAGGCGAACTGATCGGTAAATCAGGCGCTCGCTTGGCCCAGATTTCCGCCAATTCCTGTTGCTGTGCACGATGAGCGCGGCGCAAGATGTCCAGATCGCTTGAGCCAACCGCGAACAAGTAGGTATCGGGAAAGAACAGGCCTTCCGGGTGGTTGGCCGCGGCACCGACCTGCGCAGCCACAGCTTCATCATTGAGCCCATCCAGCGTCTGCCTGACATCGGGGTGACGACGCAAGGCCATCCTGATCTGACGAAAATTCCAACCTTCGATGAAGGTGATTTCGCGTTGGGTGACATCACCGCGGCTCAGGCGTGTCAACAGCGTCCAGAGAGACTCGCCCTTGACTACCTCGTAACCGCCAGCCTTGATGCGCCGGTCGGTACCAGTCAGGCGAGCGTAAGCGACGAGTATTTCCGGGTGCAAAGGAATACCCGCTTCGCCGATCTGACGCGCAATGCTGCGCATGGAACTGCCCTGGTCAATGACGAAATCGATTTTGTCCGACGGCAGGGCAAGAGGCATCCGTAGCCAGGCAACGCAAGCGCCAGCGGCAATCAGGAAAAATAGGGTCAGCGCCAGCGTTGCTCTTAGCAGCGCGCGCTTCAGTGAAAAATGTCGTTTTGGCATGGGCTGCCTATAATACTTCGATCCTTGTCTCTGGCTTGCCTCACCATGTCTGCTCTTCAGAATCTTTCCATGCTTGCGGGCAATGTTCAGCCCGGCGCCGCTATCCGGTTAACCGAGCTAAGTTCGCTGGTCGTACTGGAAGCCAAAGGCGCCGACACGGTTGACTTCCTTCACGGGCAACTGACGCAAGACGTCAAAACGCTGGATACCGGCAATGCTCGCCTGGCCGGGTATTGCACCGCCAAAGGGCGGATGCTGGCGAGTACCGTGGTCTGGAGGGCCGCGCCCGCGCTTGATGACCCGACGCCACGTATTTTGCTCATGGTGGATGCCGGCTTGGCCGGCACCCTGCAAAAACGGCTTTCCATGTTCGTTTTGCGCGCCAAGGTCAAAATCACAGCACTAGCTTTGCACGTCATCGGAGTCAGCGCAAGCGGGGCCGGCCGAGCAGCCCTGGAGGCCGCCGTAGGCGCTCTGCCGCACTCACCCTGGACCCGTACCGACCATGCCAGCGGAAGCTGGATTGCGGCACCGGCTGCGGACGGACAAGCTCGTTGGTGGTGGATAGCCAGCGAAGATCAAATCGCCGCTACCGCCCCAGCCTTGGGCACGATCGCGGCACAGTCGCCCTTGCAAGCTTGGCAAGCGGATGACATCGCCGCCGGCTTGCCGTGGATCAGCGCCGCGACGCAAGACTTGTTCGTTCCCCAAACCGTCAATTTCGAGTTGATAGGCGGAGTCAGCTTTACCAAGGGCTGCTATCCGGGGCAGGAAATCGTGGCGCGCAGTCATTACCTGGGCAAGCTTAAACGCCGCATGTTCTTGGGTTACATCCCCGCACAGTCGGCCCCCGCCGGAGAACTGGCCGCTGTCGACATCTACCATAGCGACGATCCCCAACCCTGCGGGCGCATTGTTAACGCTGCATTGGATCAGGACAAAATTGCCCTGCTGTTCGAAAGCACCCTGGTTTCGGTGCAGGCGGGCACCTTGCACGTGGGCGCATTGGATGGCCCTATCATCACACTTCAGCCTTTGCCCTACTCTTTGCCGGGCGATAAAGAAGCGTAAAAAAACTTACCGGAACCCATTCAATGGATAGTGTTTACGTCTACTACAAACTGCTCGCAAGCGAGCGTGATCGCGCTTTGACTCCCGCCCACCAGGTTCTGGATGCCGGCCGTCCGTGGTGCGCCCGCGCCCGCCTAATGACCCGGCCGGACATGCCCGAAGGTGTGGCCACCTGGATGGAAGTTTACGAAGTGGTAAGCGATCTCGAGCTCCTGGAGAAGGCCTTGCAGGCCGCCGTGCTTGAGTCTGGGCTGGAGGCCTTCACCAAGGGCCCGCGCCGCAGCGAGCGTTTTCACGAGCTGCCTCCCATCGGGGCGGCCCTTTCGGACTGAACTTTCACCATGTGCCTGATCGCTTTTGCCTGGAACCCGCTTGGGGAGCATAGTCTGGTGGTGGCCGCCAACCGCGACGAGTTCTACGCGCGCCCGACTACCCCGGCCCAATGGTGGGATCAGCATCCCGATGTCTGGGCTGGCCGTGATCTGACTGCAGGAGGCAGTTGGATGGGTATTACGCGCCAGGGGCGCTTTGCAGCCCTCACTAATTTCCGTGAAGGGGGTCGGCATGATCCTGCCGCTCCGTCGCGCGGCGCACTGGTGTCTGACTTCTTGATCGGGCATGAGTCGCCCTCCGAGTACTTGCGCAAGCTGGGCAAGAATGCGGCGCCATTCAACGGTTTCAGCCTCGTGGTGGGCGAACTGACTGGGCCTACCCCCTCGCTCTGGATTCTTTCACATAGGCGCGGAGCGCCTTCCCCGGGGCCCCAGGCTTTGGAAGCCGGAGTCTATGGCCTGTCCAATGCCACGCTGGATGTGCCCTGGCCCAAAGTGGTGCGTACAACCGCAGCACTTGCCACGCTCAAGGCAATTGAAGCCGATATTCCGGCCTATCTGCAGATGTTGAGCGACACCACAACGGCCAGTGATGAAACCCTGCCAAGCACCGGTATTCCCCTTGAAAGGGAGCGTGCCCTTTCGGCCGCTTTTATTATTTGTCCCGACTATGGCACACGCTCACAAACCGTTTTGAAGGTATGGCGAGCTGGCCATGTCGAGGCAGCCGAACGCAGTTTCGATGATGCCGATCAGGCCCGACGGCTGGCTCCAGCCACCTTGCGTCAAGTCAAGTTCGACGTGCCGAATACCGAACGCAGGTAATCCACGGTGTCGCGATGAGCTTGGCGGGCCAAGCGCAGAGCGCCCCCCATGTTGTAGAAGCCATGCACCGTGCCAGGGTAGATTTTTGTTTGCACCGCAACCCGGGCGCCTGACAGCTTGCGAGCATAGGCCAGGCCTTCGTCTACCAGTGGATCGCACTCGGCGACTTGCACCAGGGTTGGCGGCAAGCCAGAAAACTCGGGGGCATCAAGCGGGGAAAAGCGCCAATCCATTCGATCCGCGTCGTCGCGCAAATACATCCCGAAAAACCATTGTATGGTTTTGGCATCCAGCAAATAGCCTTCGCGGTAGGCATGATGAGAGTCGGTGTCTTGCCAGGCGCAGGTACCTGGGTAGAGCAAAACCTGGGCAGCCAAGGGCAGGCCTGCATCACGAGCGCGTAGCGCGGCTTGCGCAGTCAATGTGCCCCCAGCGCTATCGCCCATACCGGCTATCCGTGCCGTATCCACACCCAAGGCTTTCGCTTCTGTATGGGCCCACTGCCAGGCAGCAAAGACATCGTCTGCCGCGGTAGGGAAACGATATTCCGGCGCTAGCCGGTATTCCAGAGACAGCACCTTGCAGTGTGCGCCATTGGCCAGCATGCGGCACACCGCATCGTAGCTGTCGATGCTTCCTATGGTGAAGCCGCCGCCATGTGAAAAAATCAGCAGCGGCGCGGGTTCCATGCAATCAAGACCCCGATAGAGCCGCGCACTGATGAAGCCATCAACGACGGGGATCCTGAGGTCGCTCACTTCGGCTACCGCTGCTGGCGCGATTTCCAGGACGCGGCTCGCCTTTTCGTGAAAATCTCGTGCCTCAAGAGCTGTGTATTGCCAATATGGGGGGCGGCCAGCTCGCTTAATACGCGCAAGCAGATCAGCAACTTGCGGATCCAATGGCCGTGGATGTTTCAAAGGCAGATCAGCCATCGCCACCCTGGTCCGCTTTCTTGCGTATGAACTTGAAAGTGCCACTGGCCCGGCTGACCAGTTGTCCGCTTTCATCCCGGACTTCGCCTTCGCAAAATGCCATGGTGCTGGAGCGATGGAAGCACTTACCGTAGGCAAGGAGCACTCCGCCATCGCCTGGCCGGACAAAAGTCGTGTTCATATCGACCGTGGCGCAACCGCGGAACTCAGGGTGCAAAGACCTGGCGGCGGTGGCCAGCGCCGCGTCGAGCATAGTCATCAGCACTCCGCCATGACATACCTGCCAACTGTTGCGATGCTGGGGCTGCATGGTCAAGCGCACTTCAGAATGGCCATTTTCGGCCTTGACCAGGACTGCGCCCAACCAGTTAAGGAAAGGGATTTCGACGCTGACAACAGACAAAGGGGCAGCGTCAGCACTCGTTGCTGCTGAGTTTACAGTCATCAAATTAGCTCGCAGCAGGCAGCTCGTAGTCCATGGCTTCACGTGCGGCTCTGACCGAACCCATAAAGGGTTTGATCGCGACATGGGTGGGATGCTGCTGGTAGGCATCCAGGGCTTCACGGTTGACGAACAGGGAATTCAACACCACATCGAACGTGGCCTCAAGGTCGGGCCCGGCCAAACCCACTTCGAACTCCAGGATGCCGGGCACGCAATTACTGCAGCCTTCGAGCAGAGTCTTGACCTTCTGCATGGTGGCTAGTCGGCTGGCGCCATCAAGCTCTTCCTTGAGCTTCCACATTACGATATGACGGATCATTGCTGAGGACTTTCCTTTTCGATTCAGAGATGGGCGTGACGTGTGCGCTGAGAGAAAATAGCAGCCAGGATCAAGGCGCCCACGATAGACAAATGCTCGACCACGACATGCATTTCCATCATGGCGGCCTCGCCCTCAAGGCGCCAGAAAGCATGTGCCAAAGGTATGGTCAGCAAGGTGAAGACGGCCAGCGCGCCGGTACCCAGCCAAGTCCAACGATTGAAGATGATGAGCAGCGAGCCGCCCAACTGGACAATGATGGTGAGAATATTGAACAGCGCAGCCGGCTCTAGGCCGAAGTGACTCATCTCGGCCATGCCGCCCGAAAAATCGATCAACTTTGCCAGACCGCTGCTCCAGAACATCAGGGTTAGCAATAGGCGGGCCAATAACAACAGCCCCCGTGATTCCAGCAGGCGTTGGATAGGTGTAGGTGTCATGTGGGAACCCTGTAGGGTAGATGATTGCTCCGGTACCTGGGTGATCTCCCCTCCCCCATGCCCGGCTTCGCTTTGCTGTTAGCCACAACAGCGCGAATCATCATACTGGAAACCCGGTGCGCCGAACATGCCGCGGGCGCACCAGGCTTCGGCCTTAGAACAAGGTTTTGCCCACCCACCAGGCGGCGGCGGCAACCAGCGCCGAAGCAGGTATGGTCAAAATCCACGCCCACACGATCTTGCCAGCCAAGCCCCAACGCACGGCATTGAATTTTCTGCTGGATCCCACCCCGACTATGGCGCCGGTAATGGTGTGGGTTGTAGAAACCGGTATGCCTAGAATCGCTGCCAGGAACAAGGTCAGCGCACCACCGGTTTCCGCACAGAATCCACCAACAGGCTTGAGCTTGGTGATCCGCTGGCCCATGGTTTTGACAATGCGCCAGCCGCCGAACATCGTACCCATTGCAATGACGAAATAGCAGCTGAGCACGACCCAGACAGGAACTTGCTCGCGCGCGCCAGGCACATTGGCGGCGATCAACAGCAACCAGATAATGCCTATCGTCTTCTGGGCATCGTTGCCGCCATGGCCCAGGCTGTATAGCCCGGCCGACACCAGTTGCAGCCGCCGGAACCATTTATCGACCTTGATCGGCTTGGTTCGAAAGAACAGCCAGGAGACCAGCAACATCAGCAGCCCCCCCAGGAAGAATCCCAGCAAGGGTGAAACGACGATAAAGGCGACGATGAAGAGAATTTCCGAGCCGACCAGGCTGGCGGGCCCGGAACTGATCAGAACGGCACCCACAATGCCGCCGATCAGGGCGTGCGAGGACGAAGACGGGATGCCGAAATACCAGGTAATGATGTTCCAGGCAATGGCGCCGACAAGAGCGCCGAAAATAACGTAATGATCGACTACGGCGGGGTCCACAATGCCCTTGCCTATGGTCGCAGCCACCTTGAGGTGAAAAACGAACAAGGCAGCAAAGTTGAAGAACGCGGCAAAGGCGACTGCGTGATGCGGCTTGAGAACGCCGGTTGAAACCACGGTGGCGATTGAGTTCGCCGCATCGTGGAAACCGTTCATAAAGTCGAAAACAAGGGCTAAGGCTACCAGCAGCGCTAGCGTGGTGAAACTGATCTGCAGCGTGTCCATGACTTTCCGCTTAGGCGTTTTCGAGAACGATGCCTTCGATGAGGTTGGCTACGTCATCGCACCTGTCGGTAACCTCTTCAAGCAGCTCATAGATTGCTTTCATCTTGATCAGTTGCCTGGTGTCTGCTTCGTCGCGAAACAAGCGCCCCATCCCGCGGCGCATCACCCGGTCGGCGTCCGACTCCAGCTGATAGATTTCCTCGCACAGCTTCATGATGCTTTCGGTATCGGTCAGGTTGTGCATCAGGCTGACCACCATGTGGATCCTGTCGCAGCACTGCACGCAAATATCCGCCAAAGCGCAGGCGTCAGGTGTCACGCTGCGGATGTCGTAAAGCTGGACGCACTGAGCGGCATCCTGCATCAGGTCTAGGATGTCGTCCATGGTGGAGATCAGCTTGTGAATCTGATCTCGATCCAGGGGCGTGATGAAGGTCTTATGGAGCAGATGGACCGTGTCGTGGGTGATCTTGTCCGCTTTCTTTTCCAGCGTTTCGATATTCTGGATATGCTGGCCGGGGGTCGCCAAATTGGCCATCAACAGCGCCAGCTCGCGGCTGCCCTGTTTGGACAGGTCGGCGTGAGCCACGAACATATCGAAAAAACGAGCCTCTTTAGGCATCAGGCGTGCAAACATCGCGTCCTCTCAGTACGTCACATGACAAATACATGACGCGTTAAATTCCGGGCGCAGTGTAGCAGAGGTTGGCAGCCAAACCGGGCGCTGCCTTGCCCGGCGCCTGATGTTTTTCAGTAGTCCGAGTCGACAAATGCCGAACCGGAGAAGTTCTGGAACTTGGTATAAGCGCCCTGCCAGGTCAGCCTGACCGTGCCGATGGGCCCGTTACGCTGCTTACCGATGATGATTTCGGCCGTCCCCTTGTCCGGCGTGTCCGGATTGTAGACCTCGTCCCGGTAGATGAACAAGATGACGTCGGCATCTTGTTCGATAGCGCCGGATTCCCGCAAGTCGCTCATGACTGGACGCTTGTTGGGACGCTGTTCAAGGCCCCGGTTAAGCTGCGAAAGGGCAATCAGCGGACAATTGAGCTCTTTGGCCAACCCTTTCATAGACCGGCTGATTTCCGAAATTTCGGTCGCACGGTTTTCGCTGCTACCCGAGTTGCCCGACATCAGTTGCAGGTAATCGATAATAATCAAGCCTAGTTGGCCACATTGGCGCGCTAGGCGGCGCGCCCGAGCACGCAACTCCATTGAGCTGAGCGCTGGCGTTTCGTCGATATACAGCTGGGTATCCTGCATTTTCTGAATGGCATGAGTCAGATTGGGCCAGTCCTCATCCAGCAGCTTGCCAGTGCGCAGGCGCTGCTGATCCAGGCGGCCCACCGAGCCCAGTACCCGCATAGCCAATTGGGTAGCGCCCATTTCCATGGAAAAAATCGCCACGGGCAAACCTTCCTCGACCGCCACATGCTCGCCGATATTGACCGAAAAGGCGGTTTTACCCATCGAGGGACGGCCCGCCACGATGATCAGGTCACCCGGCTGCATTCCCGAAGTCATGCGATCCAAGTCAGCAAACCCGGTCGGCACGCCGGTAATATCCGAGGTGCTGTCGCGGTGATAGAGCTCATCAATGCGCTCCACTACCTTGGTCAACAGCGGCTGTAGCTCTTGGAAGCCGGCGGTGCCACGAGCGCCTTCCTCGGCAATCTGGAAAATTTTAGATTCGGCCTCATCCAGCATCTGACGGGTGTCTTTGCCCTGCGGATTGAAGGCTGCCGCGGAAATGTCATCGGCCACGGTTACCAGTTTGCGCAGTACCCCGCGATCTCGCACGATTTCGGCATAACGACGAATGTTCGCGGCCGACGGCGTGTTCTGAGCCAGAGAGTTCAGGTAAGCCAATCCCCCAACTTCTTCTGCTTTGCCCGCACTCTGCAGGGACTCGTATACGGTAACAACGTCGGCCGGCCGCGCCAGGCCGATCAAGCGTGATACATGCTGCCAAATGATGCGGTGATCGAAGCGATAAAAATCGTCTTCCTTGATCAGGTCCGCAATTCGATCCCAGGCCGCATTGTCGAGCAAGAGGCCACCTAGCACGGACTGCTCGGCCTCGACGGAATGCGGAGGAATGCGCAGGGATTCGAGTTGGGGATCGGAAGAAGCGTTCATGAAGCAGCAAGACCTAGTTTTGTATCGTCTCGGCCGCAACGGCCGACGGACCGACAGTGTAGCTTGCCGACTCCGCCGCTTCAGATGCCGTGTTAAACAAGCAGTTCCACTTTGCCGCTTTGAAGC
>JBEBXA010000124.1:0-10250 GCA_040391825.1 Pigmentiphaga sp. | reverse complement strand
GTCGGCGCCTGATCGTGATGAACGCGCAGAGCGCCCGCCACGCAATGCTCCTCGCAACGGCCGCGCTGGCGCCCCTCGCGGCGATGCGCCCCGGTCGGCCAATGGTCCAGGCCGATCTGGCGCTGGCCGTGGCCAGCCCGGCCGTAGCGCGCAAAGCGCCGCCCGTTCAGGTGGCTCCGGCCAGCGTACGGCTCCTGCCGCGCATCCTGGCGCCGCACCGCGCTCAGCCAACGGCAACGGCGGCGCTCGGCGCCCGGCCTTGTTCAATCCCAAGGCGCCGGCTCGGGACTGAGGTGTTAGCCGGCATGCCGCCGGTTAACCCCGAATCTGGTTTTGCAATTGCCGCGAGCCAACTGCCGCTGGCGATTGCATTTCCTTGTGACTCGATCAGTTATTCGAGTTAGACCTCCACGGTCTTTGACCTAGAATTCCCTCGTTGTAAAAAGAAGCAGCAAGCCGCCGGCCGCGCATCCATTGAAGGCGAGGTGGATGCACTGTCATTAATAACAGGCGACTTAGCGCCTTGGGGGAAGACACATTGGCTCGATTTCAGTTGAATCGTGGACGTCAGGCTGTAGGCCTGCTTTTGGCCGCGGCATGCGCATGGTTTCCCATGCACCAGGCAAGTGCGCAAGGCGGGGCTATGGCAAGCGACTATCCCAATCGCCCCGTCAAGTTCATCGTGCCGCATTCCCCGGGCGGGCTGGTTGACCTTTTCGCAAGAAGCCTGGCTCAGCATCTGACCACCAAGCTGGGGCAAACCGTGTTCGTGGAAAACCGTCCGGGCGCGAACCAGGCCATTGGCGCCGAGGCGGCCAAGCGCGCGGCGCCTGATGGCTACACCTTGTTCCTGGGAACCCAGACCTCCTTGGTTTTCAATGCCATTGCGAAGAAAAAGCTTCCCTATGACCCGATCAGCGACTTCACGCCGATCTCGATGCTGTTCTCGACACCCTTCTACTTGATAGTGAACCCATCGCTGCCAGCGCATTCGGTGCAGGAGCTCATAGCGTTGGCGAAATCCAAGCCAGGCGCACTGACCTTCTCATCGCTGGGCCAAGCCAGTTCGCAGCAGCTCGCGGCCGAGATGTTCAAGTCGCGAACCCAAGTCGATCTTCTGCATGTGCCCTATCGCGGTACGCCGGAAGCATCCATAGCTCTGCTGTCGGGGCAAGTCGACATGACATTCGAAGGCGGCGGCACTTCCCTGGCGAATATACGAGCAGGCAAGCTGAGGGCACTGGCGTCGACCGGCTCCCAACGCACTGAGGCCCTACCCGACGTTCCGACCTTGAGCGAATCGATTCCGGGTCTTGATATCACCGTGTGGTTTGGCTTGGTGGCGCCAGCCGGGGTTCCACCGGCAATAGTCAGCCGATTGAATCGCGAAGTGGCCGAGATGCTGCGATTGCCTGAAACCCAAAAGAAGTTCGGTAGTGACCTGGGTGTGGAGTTGACGCCCAGCACTCCGCAAGCCATGACGGAGCGCATTAAAGCAGACACGCCGGTATGGAGAAAAATCATGCTGGATGCTGGTATCCAGCCGGAATAGGCCGACAAGGGGAAAACTTGCTCGTGCCTAGCTAGGCACGAAATACTTTGCTGTTTACCGGACTCGTTGGCGGCGCTGCGTGATTTTCCAAGCAGGTCCGAAAAACGCCGCTCATCCCTCCGATGAGCGGGTCGCCAAAGCAGGGCCCAGACAGATTTGCCGGGCCTTGCTTATTCCTTGAAGGACTTTCCAGACCATGAATCGCGCGACGTCACCCCACCTCGTTTCTTTTCAAGCGGCAGCCAAGGCGTTTCGCGAGGGCAAGGATACGCCGCGCGATTTTCTTGAGCGCGCGATCGATAAGCTTGAGGCCACGGAATCCACCATTCGTGCTTTTACCGCTTTATCGTTGCCCCGCGCCCGCATCGCAGCGGACGCGGCCACCGCGCGCTGGCGTGAAGGGCGTCCCTGGTCGCGTATCGACGGGATGCCGATCGGTATCAAAGACATCATCGACACTTTCGACATGCCGACGGGGCTAGGTTCGCCAACCAGCGAAACCACCTGCCCGGCCCACGATGCGGCGTCGGTATTTGCGCTTCGCGAGGCTGGCGCAGCCGTGCTGGGTAAAACCAAGACAACGGAGTTTGCCGGTGCCAACGCGACCGACACGCGCAATCCGCTAGACGCGCTACGAACGCCAGGGGGGTCAAGCGCCGGGTCTGCCGCAGCAGTAGGAGCGGGCGTCCTTCCCGTTGCGCTGGGCACCCAGGTGATCGGTTCAATACTACGTCCTGCCAGTTTTTGCGGGGCTTTTGGCTATAAGCCCAGCTATGGCGCAATCAATCGTGGTGGCAGCCACGATTTACAAAGCCAGAGTTGCATCGGCTTCATTGGTGCGACGCTTGCCGATATCTGGTGCACCGCCCACGAAGTCGCCCAGCGAGCGGGCGGTGACCCGGGCGAGTTCGGCTTGGAAGGCGGTTCGGAACTCGCAGCTGCCGCCAAGCCTGTTCGCTTGATCCACCTGCAGGTGCCCGATTGGGATAAGGCATCCGCCGTTGTGCGGCAACAATTCGACGAGACCTTGTCACGTTGCAGCGCAAACGGCGTCCAGATCCTGAACCGAGCCAATAGTGGCGCGGTCAAAGCGTTCGAGCAGGCGCTGGCCCAGGCTTTCGAACTTGCCCTGGACATCGTGGGCTACGAATCGCGCTGGCCTTTGAAAAGCGTGGCATACCATGATCGAATGGGAATTAGCCATGCCATTTTGGCGCGCCTTGCACGATCAGATGACTTGGGGCTTGAAGGTTATCGGCTACTGCTCAAGCAACGTGCTGAGCTGCGCCGCCAGTTCGAAGGTTTGATGGAACAAGCGGATGGGGTCCTCACGCTGACCGCCCCGGGTGCCGCACCGCGCGGCTTGATGAACACCGGCAATAGCAAATTCACCGTGCCTGCGTCGTTGTTGGGCGTGCCGGCGCTTTCGCTGCCGATGATGTTGGATGAAGGCCTGCCTGTTGGCCTACAGCTCATAGGCGGACAACAACGGGATACGAAGGTGTTTGCAATCGCAGCTTGGTTGTTGGACGACTGTGGAGATGGCCTCTGATAGACCGGACTGGAATGTTTTGCGCGAGCATTTCCGACCTCACTGAGGAAGGGAAATGCTTAGGCTTGCGACCGCTGCGATCTATCAAGGCTTGGGCATCACCGTCCCGCAAGCCTTGCAGGTACGGAATTCCTCGCTGTCGAAGAATCGTTGATAGGCCTTGGATACCGGGTCATCGCGGTAGTCGCTGACTACGCATGATTCTTCGTGCAGCAAAGCGTCGCAGCCGGGGCAGTACCACTGGAAGCGGTCGACCTCCCCTTCACGCCGTTTGCGTTCTTGCACCAGCAAATAAGCATCAGGTGGAAAGCGCGGCGAATGCGGGATGCCGGCCGGGGTATAGATGACGGACCCTTCCGGCACCACCGCGATCTCTTCCTTGCCCTCGGGGGTGCGGTAGTGCAGCTTCATCTCTCCTTTGACCATGTACATCATTTCGTCGCCGGGATTGATGTGGAATTCGCTGCGGTATTCGCGCCCGCGGGCAACGAAAACCAATGATTCGGGTTCTTGCCACAAGACGCTGACGCGCTTGCCGGATTCGGTCAGTTGGCGGCCCTGGTCGAGCAGGTTCACTATGGGCATCGGGTTCATGATGGCTCCTGGACGGCTGTGTCAGCCCAAGTAGGCGACGCAGTCGATTTCCACGCGTACACCCGCACGGTGGGGGGTGCCTCCTATGCATGTACGCGTCACTTTTTCACCCGCAAGAAAGTCGCGGAAGGCTTCATTGAATGCGGGGAAGTCGGCGACGTCGCGCAGGCAGACTCGCATGTTGACGACTTGGGCGAGTGTGGCCCCGCCCGCATCCAAAATCGACTTCAGATTCTGCAGCGTACGTCGGGTCTGTTCGCTGATATCGTCAGAGACCACTTCCTTGGTAACCGGATCTAGTGGGCCCTGCCCTGAAACGTAGAGGAAGTCGCCGGCGCGGATTGCCTGCGCCAGTGGTGAAGGCGTGCTTTTGTCGGTAAATCCGGTCACCGGAGCCTGGGCGGATTGGACGAGGATCTTAGGCATAAGCGGTCTCCTTGTGGAAGTGAGTGTTTGCTATTAGGGAAGCAAAGTCCAAGACGGCATCGTCGTGATACTTGCGGCCAACGATCTGTAAGCCGAAAGGCAGTTTGGCCGCGGTAAAGTCGAGCGGCATGGCCAGAGCCGGCTGTTGGGTCAGGTTGAAGGGGAAGGCGTAGGGATTGGCCAGCGGCCAATTGAGCGTCTGGGCAATGCGATCGTGCAGGGGATGGCCGACGGGGCAAAAAGTGCCAATGTCAGGTGCACCGGCCGGGCTTGCCGGGGTCAGCAACAGATCGATTTCCGTAAAGTTCTGCGCCAGCAAGGCACTAGCTGAGCGTAGGCGGCTGCGGCTGCGCGCCAGTGTGGTGGAGTCAAGCGCCGCGCCGGCTTCAAATAAGGTTTGCAGGCGAGGTTCCAGCAAAGCGCGTTGTACGCTGACGGTGTCCACGAAGGATTCAAAGATCCGGTTCTGCCAGATATTCCAAAAGTCTTCGGCCAACGCCGTCCAGTCGAATCGCAGATTGCGTATTGAATAGCCTTGTCGACGCAGGCTTTCGACCAAGTTTTCCATGGCATGTGCAATGGCGGGGTCAAGCGTGGTGCCCTCGCCTGCGTCAAGGACGTAGCCAAGCACCGGCTGGGCGGGTCCAACCACGCCTAGGCGAGCATATAGCGAATGCGGGTCGAGCGGGTCGGGCGCGGCCAGCACCTGCATGGCCAACCGACAATCCTCGACCGTGCGGGTAATGGGGCCCAGGTGGGCGAACTCGGCAAAAGCGCTTTGCGGCCCCAGGGGAATAGCGCCGAAGGTGGGTTTGAAGCCGACCAGGCCGCAATACGAAGCGGGAATGCGGATAGAGCCGCCGGCGTCGCTGCCTAGCGCCAATGGTCCCCAGCCCATGGCGACCTGTGCTGCGGCGCCGGCACTGGAGCCACCCGCGCTTTTGCCAGGTGCGCGGGGGTTATGGGTAATGCCGGTATAGGGCGATTCGGAATGCGCCGCCCAGCCAAACTCAGAGGTAGTGGTTTTGCCGAACAGGACTGCGCCGGCACGGCGCAGCAAGCCCGTGGAGGGGGCGTCCCGGTTTGCGGGCGGCTGGCCGGCGGTTAACAGTGAACCGCGCCGGGTGGGCCAGCCTTGCAGGTCGATAAGATCCTTGATCGAGACCGGCACGCCGTCCAGCGGCCCCAATGAAGCTTGACGCTGATAACGTTGTTCGGCCGCCTTGGCCATGGAAAGCGCGCCGTCGCGGTCGAGTACGCAAAAGGCGTTGATGCGGCCGCCATCGGCGGCAATCGCGTCGAAAAGCGCATCGCTTACCTGGACAGGAGACAGGTCTCCCGCTTTATAGAGCGTATGCAGCTCCGCTATCGAGAGATCCAGCAGCTTGCGAAAGGAATCGGGGACCTTATCCACTATCTCGGCTCTATGGTGTCGAATTCGACGTTGGCCAAGCGGCCATCCACCTTCTCTACCTTGCGCATATACACGCGTTGAACCACGTCTCGGGTTTTGGCGTCGATCTGGATCGGGCCGCGCGGGCTGCTCAGCTTCATGCCTTGCATGGCTTTGATCAGGGCGTCGCCATCGGTGCTGCCCTTGGTCTGGCGCAAGGCTTCATAAATGGCGGCCATGCCGTCGTAGGCGGCGACCGACATAATGGTGGGACGCGCCTTGGCGCCGCGCAGTTCCTTGAAGGCCTTTACGTACTTTTGGTTTTCAGGCGAGTCGTGGTCCATGGAATATGGGTAGCCCGTTACCACGCCCACCGCGTTATCGCCCATGGAGTCGATGACTGCTTCGTCGGTGATGTCGCCGGTGCCGATAAGTGCGGTGCCGCTCTTGTCGAGCTGTTTGCTCCGGTATTCACGGATGAAGGCCGGAGCGACATCGCTGGCGTTGACGAAGGCGAAAATCGCTTTGGGTTGCAGGTCCTTGATCTTCTGCATATAGGGCGAGAAGTCCAGCGTGCTGATGGGGGTGCGCACAGCCCCTAGAACGTTGCCGCCCGCTTTTTTGTAGGAAGCCAGAAACGCTTGCTCGACGTCATGCCCGGGCGAGTAGTCGGCCACCACCGCATACGCGGATTTGTAGCCTTGCTTGATCATCCATTCTGAAATCGGCGGCACGATGGCGGGTAACGAAAACGAGGTGCGTACGATGTACGGTGAACTGGCCGGTAAAGCCCCCGCGGCGGCGTTCATGATGATCATGGGGGTCTTGGCTTCGGTGGCGATAGGCGCCACGGCGAAAGCATTGGGCGAGAAGCCGAAACCCGCCAGGAACTTGACCTTGTCGCGCACCACCAATTCCTGCGCCTGACGCTTGGCGACTTCGGGATTGGGGCCGCCAACGTCCTTGATAAGAATTTGCACCTTCTTGCCGCCTACGGTGTCGCCGAATTCTTTCTGGTAAATCTTGATGCCGGCTTCCATCTGTTTGCCGAACTCGGCAAAGGGGCCGGACATTTCCGCGATGACGCCGACCTTGATTACTTCTTGCGCCTGAAGTGCCGGGGCTATCAAGACGGCGCCCAGCGCCCAGCCGATTTGCAGGAAATTGCGCTTGCTGTTCATTAATGAGCTCTCCGGGGCCAGTGGGGCGGCGGCGCGGGTGCGCGCGCCTGTTCGTTACGGCACGGTTGTCGCGCGACGCGCGGCGACACCCAGCAATTGGTTGAGTTTTTCAGCGTCGTTGGCCAGTTCGGCACTGCCGCCGGTGTGGCTGACGGTGCCGCGTTCCAGCACGATGACGTGTTTTGACATCGACAGCGCCAGCACCGGATGCTGTTCGACAATGATTGCAGTCAGGCCGTCTCGTTCGCACATGCCGCGAACCGCCTCGGACAGTTCTTCGACGATGATGGGCGCCAGGCCCTCCATCGGTTCGTCCAGCAGCAGTAGCTGCGGGTTGGTCATAAGCGCCCGTCCAATGGCCAGCATCTGTTGCTCGCCGCCGGATAGCTGTCCGCCATAGTTCGAATGACGTTCACGCAGCCGGGGGAAAAGCTCGTAGACGCGTTCCAGATTCCATTGGCCGCCGCCGCGTGCGACGACTTCGAGGTTTTCACGCACCGTGAGCGAAGGAAAAACTTCGCGTTCCTGGGGCACCCAGCCTATACCCCGTCGGGCGCGTTCGGAAGGGCGCAAACGGGTGATGTCCTGGCCCAGCCACCGTATGGTGCCTTGCTTGACGGAAGTGTTGCCCATCAGCGTTTCCAGCAGGGTGGTTTTACCCACCCCATTGCGCCCGAGTATGGCCAGGCTTTGGCCCCGCTCGATACGCACCGAAAGATTGCTCAGGACCACCGCGGCGTTGTAGCCGGCGGTCAGTTTGTCAATATCAAGGAAGTCAGACATGCGATTTGCCCAGGTAAGCGCTGCGGACTTGCGGGTCGGCAGCGATTTCCGCAGGAGTGCCTTCGACCAGCACGGCTCCCGCAACCAGCACCGATATACGCTGCGCAAAACGGAACACCAGATCCATATCGTGCTCGATGAAGAGGACTGTCATGTCGGCCGGCAGTGCGGAAATGACTTCGAAGAGTTCGCCGCTTTCGTCTTCGGGGATGCCCGCGGCGGGTTCGTCCAGCAACAGGATGCTGGGGCGCGCGGCCAGGGCCAGGACGATTTCCAGCAGGCGCTGTTTGCCATAGGGCAATTCGGATGTGTCGGTGCGGGCGTAATCGGCAAGCCCGAATTGCTTCAGCAGCGCGTCGGCTTCATCGGCGATCCAAGAGCAACTGCGCAAGCTGCGCCACCAGACTCGCCCTACGCCTTCGCGCTCGGATATGGCCAGCGAGGCTGCCTGGTGCGGGGTGAGCCGTGGGAACAGGGTGTTGATCTGGAAAGTGCGGACCAGACCGCGATGAACCCGCTGGTTGGCGGGCAGGCTGGTGACGTCTTCTTTATCAAGCCAGATTCGGCCTTCGGTGGGCCGCAAGATGCCGGTCAGCAGGTTGATGAGGGTAGTTTTACCGGCGCCATTGGGACCGATAAGGGCTTGCCGGGAGCCGGGAGGAATGTTCAGGCTGACATTGTCTACAGCGGTAAAGGCGCCGAAGCGCTTGCTGAGGTTTTCGGTGCGCAGCGTCGGTGTGCTCATCGGTCCTCCTTGACTCGCACCAGTTTGGACAAGCCGCCCAGTACGCCGCCGCGCCCTATCATGACGACAGCGATCAAGAAGATACCTAGCCAGAACATCCAGAACTTGGGGTCGAAGTCTGAAAACAGGTCGTGGATGGTCATATAGAGCAAGGCGCCGATGATGCCGCCGTAGAGGCGCCCGGTGCCTCCCAGGATGAGGATGATCAGAATTTCGGCTGAGCGGTTGAAACTGAGCATTTCCAGTCCGACGAACTGTGTGGTCTGGGCCAGCAGGGCCCCCGCCACGCCGGCAACCGCGGCCGAGAAGCAATAGGCCAGCCGCAATCGGGTGTCAACCGGCGAACCGATGGCCAGCATGCGCCGACGGTTATCGTGGATGCCGCGTAGCACCAGGCCAAAAGGCGATTTCAGCATGAGTCGCACCGCGATGAACACGAGCAAAACTATGCTGTAGGTATATACAAAGGCCGTCTTGCCCCAAAGATCGAAGCGGAACTGGCCCAGCACCGGCCACATCTCTACCCCCTGCAGCCCGTCCGCGCCGCCGGTAATGGGAGTGAGCCGGTTGGCCAGTTCGAAGAACAGCACGCATACACCGATGGTGATCATGAGGCGGGTCAGGTCGCTGCCGCGCACGATAAGAAAGCTGAGCAGATAGCCCAGCAGCGCGCAGATCGCCAGGGCTAGAAGCAGGCCTGAAAAAGGCTCGCCCCATCCGTATTTGGCTAAGAGCCCGGCGCTGTAGGCGCCGATGCCAAAGAACGCCGCATGGCCCACGGTAAGAATTCCGGCATAGCCCAGCGCGATGTCGAGGCCGATGGCGAACAAGCCGGCGATAAGGATTTGCGTCATCAAGACCAGCCTGCCCGGAAGTACGAACAGGCAAGAAGCCAGCAAGGCCCAGAACATGACTTCAAGGATGACGATCTGGCGGCGAGTGAGAGTCAGTTTTGTCATGGAGATGTCCTGCAGCGCTTGAGTGCTCGCAATGGTGGCCGCGAAGAAAGTATGCGCGGCGTCATGTAAGCCCCCGCTTCGGGATGAGTCCGTTGGGCCGCACCAGCAACACCAGCACCATGAAGACGTAAATCAGGAAGGCGCCAAGTTCGGGAAAGTAGTACTTGCCCGCGACGTCGACGATGCCGACCAGGATGGCTGCGACAAAGGGGCCGACAATAGTGCCGGCGCCACCAACGCAGACGACGATCAGGAAATACACCATGTACTTGAGCGCGAACGTAGGTTCCAGGCCCAGCATGCCCAAGCCCAGCGCGCCGCCCAGCCCTGCCAGCCCGCAACCAAAGGAAAAGGTGAGGAAGAATAGGCGTTCGACCCGTATGCCCAAACCGTCGGCCACCCGCTGGTTGTCGACCGCAGCCCTGACCATGGCGCCGTAGCGGGTCTTGTTGATGAGCAGCAGCAGTATGGCCAGCACGGCAAAGCCGAAGACGATCAGGAATAGCCGGTAGGTGCCGATGTCCAGCCCGAACAAGCGAGTCCTGCCCTGCAGCCAGTCAGGCGCTGAAAACGGTTGCATGGTAGGGCCGAACAGGTAAGTGGCCCCAGACACGACAACGAAGACGACCCCGATCGACAGCAACACATGGTCAAGCGGGTGCGAGCGGTATAGGCGGCGAAAGAACACCCATTCGAGCAGCGCCCCGCTAAGTGCGCCTGCAATGAATCCCAGCGCCAGGCTGGGGAAAAAAGGTATATGGAAATGGCTCATCGCAAGACTGGCGGTGTAGCCGCCCGCCATGGCGAAGGCTCCATGTGCCAGGTTGACGAAGTTCATCAATCCCATCGTGATCGATAAACCGACGCCGATCAGGAATAACAACATGCCATAAGCCAGACCGTCGAAGATTACGATGCCCATGAATCCTTCCAGGTGACTTGCAATGGAAATAAGCGGCCCGGCGTGCCAAGCGCCGGCCATTTTCTACCGCCGGGCCGCCCCAAGGCAAAAAGCACCCCCTCGGGGGCAGCGCCGCACGCAGTACCAAGCGTGAGGGCATTTTT
>JBEBXA010000123.1:0-10340 GCA_040391825.1 Pigmentiphaga sp. | reverse complement strand
TTCGGCTTCGACCGGGTTGCGCAAAACGCCAATACCCTGAATGTCGATTTCAACCGTGTCGCCCGGCTTCATCCAAACCTGCGGCGTACGCGCCTGGCCGACACCGGCCGGGGTGCCCATGACGATCACGTCACCGGGTTCCAGAGTCAGGCATTCGGTCAACAGGGCGATGGTTTCCGGTATATCGAAAATCATGTCGTCGGTGTTGGCGTTTTGCATGACTTCGCCATTCAAGCGGCACTGGAGCGTCAGGCCGCGGGCAGCGGCGGGTACTTCGTCAGCAGTGACCAAGTATGGGCCGAATGCGCCGGTGGTGTCGAAGTTCTTGCCTATCGTCCATTGCGGCGTGCGCTTTTGGTAGTCGCGTACCGAAATGTCGTTGAAGCAGCTATAGCCATACACCAGATCAAGCGCGTTTTCTTTCGATACGTGGCGGCCCGCCTTGCCGATCACGACGGCCAGCTCGGCCTCGTAGTCGAATTTTTCAGAGATGCGCGGGCGCAAGGTGGCTTCGCCATGGCCGAGCAAAGAGGTGGCGCCGCGGAAGAAGAACCAGGGATAGTCAGGCTTTTCGCGGCCACCCTCTTTAGCGTGATCGAAGTAGTTCAGGCCCAGGCAAATGATCTTGCCGGGACGCGGCACTACCGGCGCGTATTTAATGGAATCCAGCGGCAGGCGCGGAGCACCGGATTTGATGGCGGCTTCGGCCGCGGCCTTCAGATCAACACCCGCGGCCAGCGCCGCACCCAGATCGGCAGGCACCTGCGGCTGTGCAGCATTCAGATCAATCACACCATCGTCGGTCAACACACCCAGACGGACTGCGCCCTGGGCGCGAAAGCTCAGCAACTTCATGGTCAATACTCCTCGTTCCAGAAAAAACCCGCGCGAACGCAGGCGGTGTTCTATTGGTATCGCGCTTAGCCGTGTTGCAGACCCGCAGCCGCCACACCGTGAATGCAGATGGCTTCGTCTTCGTCGCCGCTGCCGCCGCTGGCGCCCGCAGCGCCCAGAATACGACCGCTGGCGTCCTTGATCAGTACCGCACCCGTTTGCGGCAGGAACTTACCCTGCGCGGTGGCGGCAAGGGTATTGAAAAAATTGGGATTGCCTTGCGCGCGCTGCGCAAGCTCGCGGCTGGCCGCACCCATGCCGACGGCGGCCCAGGCTTTGCCGGTTGCGATATCCACCCGGAACATGCTGGCGTCGTCTTCACGTTGCACCGCCTTGATATGCCCGGCGTCATCCACCACCACTACCGCCATAGGGCGGTGATCGCGTTCGCGGGCCAGGCGCAGGGCGGCATCGATGATGCTATTGGCCTGTTGAAGCGTCAGTCGGCTCATTGCTTCCTCCACAAGTCGGTTTCGAACTATTGTGGACGACATTTTATATACATTTTTAGTTTTATCAAATTTTTATGTACAAAAACAAATTAAATGATTTTTTATGCAAATTCCTGGAAGATAGGAAGAGGCAGGCTAAACTCCCTGCATAGCGCCTTATCACAGAAGAAATTGTCCGGGATATCCGTGGCCAAAGTCATCGCCCCTTTAGAAGAACACTCCGGCTCGATGTCGACGCTGGCAAGCAATTTGTACGATCGCCTCAGGATCGACTTGCTGGCCGGTCGCTTTGAGCCCGGCCGCAAACTGCAAATCGAATTCCTGACCGAGCACTACGGGGCAGGCCAGACACCGGTGCGCGAAGCGCTCAACCGACTGACGGCTGACGGCCTGGTCGAACGCCGCGATCAACGCGGTTTCGCGGTGGCTGGGGTCAGCGCAAGCGATCTCATAGAAATCACCAACACCCGGTGCTGGCTGGAAGAGATTGCCTTGCGCAAATCGATGGCTGCGGGGTCTGCGCAGTGGGAAGAGGAAGTCTTGCTGGCTTGCCACCGCCTGGCTAAAACGCCCCGCTCTTTGCAACAAGACCTCTATGAAGAGAACCTCGAGTGGGAACGCCTGCATCGGGCGTTTCACTATTCCTTGATCAGCGCTTGCGGCTCGCGCTGGTTGATCGGTTTTTGCGAACAACTGGCCGATCAGCTTTACCGCTATCGGCAACTATCGGTGAAAACGGTTTTTCCTCGCCGGCACGAACGCGACGAACACGACGCTTTGCTGGATGCGATCACCGCGGGCGATGCGGAATTGGCCGTTTCCTTGCTGACAGAGCACTATCAGCAGACCGCCCGCATCATCCTGGCGGATCCGGCCATATTCGGATCGTCCAAAGACTAAGCCTTTTAAACGATGATGCCGCCGCCCAGGCAAACGTCGCCGTCATAAAGCACGGCCGACTGCCCGGGCGTAACCGCCCATTGCGGCTCGGTGAAATCCAGAGAGAACACTTGGCCATCGGCCTGGCCCAGGGCACAAGCCGCATCGGCTTGGCGATATCGGGTCTTGGCGCCGTAGGCTGCCAAGGCAGGCGCCGTTCCAGCCACCCATGATGCATCCTGCGCCTGCAGCTTATTGGCCAGCAACCATGGGTGCTCGTGCCCTTGCACCACGTATAGCGTGTTGGCGGCCAAATCCTTGCGTGCAACATACCAGGCATCGGCGGTGCCATCCTCGCTCTGCTTGCCCTTTACGCCACCTATTCCCAGGCCCTTACGCTGGCCCAAGGTATAGAAAGACAGGCCCACGTGCTCGCCCACCACATCGCCTTCGGGCGTACGGATAGGCCCAGGCTTGGTCGGCAGGTAACGATTCAGGAATTCGCGGAACGGCCGCTCGCCAATAAAGCAGATACCGGTAGAGTCTTTCTTCGCGGCATTGGCCAAACCCAGCTCGTGCGCAATACGGCGCACTTCGGTTTTTTGCATTTCACCCAGCGGGAATACCGTGCGCGCCAATTGCTGTTGATTGAGCCTATGCAAGAAATAGCTCTGGTCCTTGCTGGCGTCCAGCGCCTTGAGTAACTGGAATTGCCCCGCCTTCGGGCCATCTTGCACTTGCCGCACACGTGCGTAGTGGCCGGTAGCAATATGCTGCGCACCCATGCGCATAGCATGGTCGAGAAAGGCTTTGAACTTGATCTCGGCATTGCACAAGACGTCGGGATTGGGGGTGCGGCCGGCTGAATATTCAGTCAGAAACTCCGCAAACACCCGGTCTTTATATTCAGCCGCAAAATTGACCGCCTCGATGTCGACCCCGACCACATCGGCCACACTGACCGCATCCAGCCAGTCTTGGCGAGTCGAACAATATTCGGAATCGTCATCGTCTTCCCAATTTTTCATGAATAGGCCGACCACCTCGTAGCCCTGCTGTTTAAGCAGCCAGGCGCTGACCGACGAGTCCACCCCGCCCGACATGCCCACCACGATACGACCCTTACTTGCCATGATTCAAATCCCTTACTGCTGAATGGGTATACAAAGCGTCCAGCGCCATCCAGGACTGGCCGGCAGCGGTACGCAATAGATAATCGTCCACGCACTGCATGACGAGCGGACTGCGATGCTCGGCTCGGCGTTGACGCAACTCGTCGGCAGTGATCCAGAATGCGCGCTGGATACCCTCATCAAGCTGGCGACTGGTATCCGGCACACCCACCGAGCCGACGAAGGCAAAACGCAGATAAGTGGGCATACTGAGAGCGTCGCCCTCTGGCCGCCACAAATACGTGCCCATCAGGCCCAGAGGCTGGAATGGGTGCGCGGTTTCTTCCAGTGTTTCGCGAACGACCGCATCCTGGATCGATTCGCCCGGCTCAAGATGGCCTGCCGGCTGGTTCAGCCGCAAGCCGTCTGGCGTCTCTTCTTCGATGATAAGAAAGGAGCCGGCGCGTTCGATGACGGCGGCTACGGTAACGCGGGGAGTCCAGACCATTGAATGGGCCTCGTTTGAGTCCATCCTTGATTTTACTGTACCGGAGGCTGAGACGCGCTTAGCCTCCGGCGCTTGCTTGTCTTGCTTTTCCTGTCAGGCCTGGCGCAAACCCGGCATTTCAAAACCTTGGTCATGCAGTTTCTGGATCAGGTCCGCTTCTTGATCGGCGGGCAACTCGACCAGCGGCGCACGCACGGGCAGCCAACTTGGATCATGCGAGTAGTGCGCAATGATGGCTTTCAGTGCCGGAATCATCGTGTATTTCTGTACCAGCTCACGCGTACGGGAGACGTTTTCCTGCAAGGTTTCGGCGTTCGCACTTTGCCAATTGTTGAACAGTTCGCTGATCGGGCCGGGGTTAATGTTGCCGGTGGCCGTAATGCATCCCTTGCCGCCGGCGCGCATGCCGCGCAGCAACAGTACCTCGCTGGCGGGGAACACATCGAAGCCGTCCGCGGCAAACTCGTCGATGATGGACTTGGAATTATTCCAATCGCCCGACGAATCCTTCAGGCCAACCACGGTATCGGGATAAGCCTTGATCAGCCGCTCGATCAGAGCCAGGGAAATAGGCACTTGGGACACAGGCGGTATGTGATACAGGTAAACGCGCAGGGAAGCATCGCCCACCTGTTCGATGACCTGGCTGTAATAGCGGAACAAACCTTCGTCAGAAACGCCTTTATAGAAGAAAGGCGGCAACATCAGCACCCCGCCGGCACCCAGGCGGCTAGCATGCGCGGTCAGTTGCGCGGCCTCCGCAACCGAGCAGGCGCCGGTTCCGGGCATTAAGGTATGCGCGGGAATGCCGTCGGCAACCAACCTGTCCAACAGTTCGATTTTCTCCGCCAGCGACAGCGAATTGGCTTCGCTATTGGTGCCGAACACCGCCAAACCGGCGCAGCCGCTATCTAGCAGCCAGCGGCAATGCCGCGAAAACCGTTCGGCATCGGCCGACATATCGGGATTGAACGGGGTAACGACCGGAGCCAGCAGGCCTTGCAAACGGGGGGAGTTCGACATGATCTTTCCGAAAGAGGGTGGAGATGGTTGGCGGATCAGTGAGATTGAATACGTTTCAAGCGCTTCATGGCGTTTTCCATGTGCGCATGGGCTGCCAGCCTGGCCGCCGCCGGGTCATGCGCCGCAATGGCTTCATGGATGGCATCGTGCTCCATCCTGATATCGTCCAGCCAACCGGCCTGTTCGCAGTTGCGGCGGCTGATCGACAACTGGCTGCGCGTATAGCGTTCCAGGAATTCGAAGAAATCATCATAGACGGGATTATTGGCGGCCCGGGAAATAGCGCGATGAAAGACGATGTCTTCCTCGACCCCATTGCCACCCGCCTGAGTGGCCCGGTTCAAGGCCTTCAGGGCATTGCGGATTTCCTTGACCTGCGCCGGTGTGGCGCGAGCGGCGGCCAGCGCCGCCGCTTCGGTCTCCATGCCTATACGCAACTCGAAAACCTGCTGCACCGCAAGATTGGAACTGTTTTCTTCGATACCTATGCGAAAAGGCTTGCCCGCCAGCGATGCGGACACGAAGGCGCCCAGCCCTTGGCGGGTGGTGACCAAACCTTCGGACTTAAGCCGGGCGATGGCTTCGCGCACTACCGTTCGGCTAACGCCGAAATCCGCGGCCAGACGCTCTTCGGTTGGCAAGCGGCTGCCTGTTGCGCGCTCGCCCGACAGGATCTGGGCTGACAAGGCATCGCTAAGCTGCTCAACGAGATTGCTGCTGCGCAAGCCGGTAACAGCCATATCGATAAGCCCAAGAAGGAAGGAGGCGCTCATCTTGACAGGTCATCATACAACCTGTCAACCACGAACCCCCAAGCATTGACATGAGCAGGGGATATTTAGACGGCCACGGAGGGCCGCCCCCTGCTTACCCTCTACAGCAAGCTACTTACCCACTTTTTCCTTGGCCAGTTCCCCGGCGAACTGAGCCCACAACTGATGGCCTCGATCGGTGGGGTGCACGCCGTCGGCGAAGAAGTAGGTCTGGTCCGCATCGGGTTCGACCAGCGTATCCGTCGTACACATCAGCGACAGGGCGCCGGCAATCGACGGGGCCAGAGGGTCCGCCGCGCACGCGGGCACGTCTACATTCGTCAAGCCATAGTCGGCAGGCGAGCTCATGACGCCGCCCATCATGCTTGCCGTGTCGAAAACGACAATAGGCATGTCCTTGACAGCCGATGCCACCAGCGTGTTGTAGGTGTCCGAAAGAAAGTGGGCAAGCCCGGCTGCCGTGACGCCCGCAGCGCGGATTTCGGGCGTCATGGAAAGATCAGGCATATTGGAATACAGGACACGAGTCGCTCCGGCATCCACCAAGCGCTGCAACTGGGCAGCCATGGCCACTGCCATGGCCTCGGCATACGCGGGCGCTTCTGCGGGATCCAGGGTGGGCGATTCGAGGAAACTGAAGAAATCATTGGCGCCGCCTTGCACCAAGACCAATTGTGTTTTATCGAATTTTTTGGCCTGAGCCAGGTAAGCGTCGATCTGCGACTTGAGCGACATGGCCGTCTGGGCCTGTAGCTTCAAGCCTCCACCGAGATCGACCACGCCATCGCCGGCCTCATCAAGCTCAATGCGTGCGCCCCCTTCCCCGTAGGCATTGCCGCCCAGCGCCACTCGGCCACCACCCGATCCATCGGCGGTAATCAAGCCGAAGTCGACACGGCGATGCGGAGTCAAGTCCAGGTCGTATGCCTGCGCAATGCGTTCACTCCACACTTTGCCCGGCTCAGTCGTAAAGCGCTGCCCAAGCCTTGCTCCTGCCTGGAGGTTGTAGGTTCCGGCATCGCTCAAGCTATCGCCGAACGAAACCACCGACTGAATGCGGTCGTCTTCCTCGTGATCGCCCCCGCAAGCTGCCGCCACGGCCACCACGGCCAGTAGCGCAAGACTCGCGCGACAACGAGAAAACACCGACAACTGCCAAGACATACCAGTACTCCTTTTTTCAACGGCTATTTTTTGGAGCCGCATTCTTACATAGATACCCAGGCATAAACGGCGCCCTGCCCAGAGCGCGCCCATCAAATTTCCTGCTACTTAAGGTCTGAGGAAAGATAAACTTGGGTTGGCCTGCGTGCTAGCATGCCTGGGGGGTAGTGCATGACAAGCGGCACAAGACAGATTCACCACTACGCACCCTTGTCCAATCGACTACAGGAGACACGCATGAAGATCGGCATCCCGACCGAAACCCGGCCGGGGGAGACACGCGTCGCAGCTACACCGGAGACGGTCAAGAAATTGATCTCCGGCGGCGCAAATCAGCTATTGGTTCAGGCAGGCGCCGGAACCGCCGCAAGCTATACGGACGAAGCCTACATTGCTGCCGGCGCGCAGCTGGTAAGCGATGCCGCCCAGCTATACGAGCAAGCTGATCTCCTCCTCAAAGTCCGGTCACCCCAGGAAACCGAGCTGACGCAATTGCGTTCCGGTCAAGTCCTGGTCGGTATGCTCAACCCCTTCGACACCGAAGGGCTGCAGCAATTGGCCGCCACCGGCGTCACCGGCTTCGCCTTGGAAGCCGCGCCGCGCATCACCCGGGCGCAAAGCCTGGACGTCTTGTCATCGCAGGCCAATATCGCGGGCTATAAGGCGGTCGTGCTGGCCGCCAATGCCTATGGCCGCTTCATGCCCATGCTCATGACCGCCGCCGGCACCGTCAAAGCGGCCCGCGTGGTCGTGCTCGGCACCGGGGTAGCGGGCTTGCAGGCCATCGCTACCGCCAAACGCCTGGGTGCTGTGGTCGAGGCTTCCGACGTGCGGCCCGCCGCCAAGGAACAAGTCGAGTCGCTGGGCGCGAAATTCATCGACGTTCCGTTTGAAACCGATGAAGAACGCGAAATCGCGCAAGGCGTCGGCGGTTATGCCCGCCCCATGCCGGCCGCATGGATGGCACGCCAGGCCGCCTTGGTAGCCGAGCGCTGCAAGCAGGCCGACATCGTCATCACCACTGCGTTGATTCCCGGGCGGCCCGCGCCGGTGCTGGTCAGCGAAGAAACCGTACGGGCCATGAAACCCGGCTCGGTTATCGTCGATCTGGCGGTCGAGCGCGGCGGTAATTGCCCGCTGTCGCAAGCCGACCGCGTCGTGCAGGAAAACGGCGTCACCCTGATCGGCTACACCAATCTTGCCGCCATGGTCGCTACCGATGCCTCGGCCCTGTATGCCCGCAACCTGCTGGACTTTCTCAAGCTCATCGTCTCGAAAGAAGGCACGCTGGACATTCAGCGCGAAGACGAAATCGTTGCCGCCTGCATGGTATGCGACGCCCAGAATGTGCTGAGGAAACAATAATGGAAATTATCGATCACACCGTTATCAACCTGATCATCTTCGTGCTGGCCATCTATGTGGGTTATCACGTGGTCTGGAACGTGACCCCCGCCCTGCACACGCCACTGATGGCTGTCACCAACGCGATCTCCGCCATCATCATCGTGGGCGCCATGCTGGCCGCCGCCCTGACCGACACCGGCCTGGGCAAGACCATGGGCGTGCTGGCCGTGGCGCTTGCCGCCGTCAACGTTTTCGGCGGCTTCCTGGTTACCCGCCGCATGCTGGAAATGTTCCGTAAAAAGAACAAGCCCGCGGCGACCAAGGCCGTAGCCGGCCAGGCTTCATCGCAGGAGGCCCGCTGATGCTCTCGCTCAACGTCGTCACCCTGTTCTATCTGGTCGCTTCGATCTGCTTCATCCAGGCGCTGAAAGGGCTTTCCCATCCCACCACCTCGCGCCGCGGCAATGCCTTCGGCATGGTCGGCATGGCTATTGCCGTCATCACCACCGCTGCCCTCATCTACAAACTCAGCACCGACGCCACGGTCGGTCTGGCCTGGGTCGTGCTGGGCCTGCTGGTGGGTGGAACCGCCGGCACCATCATGGCCAAGCGGGTGGAAATGACCAAGATGCCCGAACTGGTCGCATTCATGCACAGCATGATCGGCCTGGCGGCAGTCTTCATCGCCATCGCGGCGGTGGCCGAGCCACATGCTTTCGGTATCGCCGCGGTAGGCATACCCATTCCCACGGGCAACCGCATCGAGCTCTTCATCGGTACCTTCGTCGGGGCAATTACCTTCTCGGGTTCGGTCATCGCCTTCGGCAAACTGTCGGGCAAGTACAAGCTGCGGGTATTCCGTGGCGCGCCGGTCGTGTTCCCCGGCCAGCACATGCTCAATCTGCTGCTGGCCTTGGTCATGCTGGGTTGCGGGGTGTGGTTCGTCGTCACCCAGCAATGGACGCCCTTCGTCATCATGACGGCCATCGCCTTTGTACTGGGCGTGCTCATCATCATTCCGATCGGCGGCGCCGACATGCCGGTGGTGGTGTCCATGCTCAACAGCTACTCGGGCTGGGCGGCGGCGGGGATCGGCTTCTCGCTCAACAACCCGATGCTGATCATTGCCGGTTCGCTGGTGGGCTCTTCAGGCGCGATTCTGTCCTACATCATGTGCAAGGCCATGAACCGCTCCTTCTTCAACGTCATTCTGGGCGGCTTCGGCGGTGATGCAGCCGCGGCGACGGCGGGCGGCGACCAGCCTCAACGCCCCGTCAAATCCGGCAGCCCGGACGATGCGGCCTTCATGCTTTCCAATGCCGAAACCGTTGTCATCGTTCCGGGCTATGGCCTGGCCGTGGCGCGCGCTCAGCATTCCTTGAAGGAATTGACCGAGAAACTCACCAACAAAGGCATCACGGTCAAGTACGCGATCCACCCGGTGGCGGGTCGCATGCCCGGACATATGAACGTGCTGCTGGCCGAAGCCGAAGTCCCTTACGAACAAGTGTTCGAGATGGACGACATCAACTCGGAATTCGGCCAGGTGGATGTGGTGCTGGTGCTGGGCGCCAACGACGTGGTTAACCCGGCGGCCAAGAACGATCCCAAGTCGCCTATCGCCGGCATGCCCATTCTGGAAGCCTACAAAGCGCGTACCATCATCGTTAATAAACGCTCGATGGCCGCGGGTTACGCAGGTCTCGACAATGAGCTGTTCTATATGGACAAGACCATGATGGTGTTTGGCGACGCCAAGAAAGTGGTCGAAGACATGGTGAAAGCAGTCGAATAGCGCAAGTTGGCGGGCTTGGTCTCAACTTGCCAAGCCCGTTCCGGTTCAAACAGGAAGCGGCCATACCTGGCCGCCTCCGGCTACGACAACCTGGCGGCCAGCTTCCTGGGCCACCTCCCAGCCCCCCGTAAACGCGCCGAAAGCCGGCAATACGGCTCGGCCCTCTTCCAAGCTAAAACAAGCAAGCCTTAGCCGGTCGCGTCCTGGGCCGCGCAGCACGCATACCGGATGCAAATGGCCGGCCACGACAAAGTGCGTGGGGTGCAGGCAAGGGTGATGGCACAGCGCCAGCGAACCCATCAGATAGGGCTCATCGACCACATTCATGTGCAAGGTAGCGGGTGGATCGCCCGCGCGGCTATCGTGATTTCCTCGTACCAGCGTACAAGCCAA
>JBEBXA010000122.1:0-10395 GCA_040391825.1 Pigmentiphaga sp. | reverse complement strand
TGGAACTTGGAACTTGGAACTTGGGAACTTGAGATCTGAGTTTCACCGCCTGCTGATCCCTGAAGGATCTTGCGAGGGCTTCAGACGGGGCTGTCGAAGCCGCCCGGTTTTCGCCCAGGGCGGGGAAGCAAGGACGCACCTGTTCGAGGCAGCTTTCAGTAAAGTCCAGTGGACTTTACTGGCCGAGTTTGCGTCCGCCCCGCCCTGGGCGAAAACCGGGGCAGTTCCGGCACAGCCGGAACCGGCTTCGTCCAGCCCCGTCTGAAGCCCTCGCAAGATCCGCTTAAGAACTCAACTCCCAGCCCCCTACCCCCGCAAACGATTCAACGCCTCATCCAAGCGATCCACCGCCCAAACCTCCAAGCCCTCAATAGCTTGACGCGGCGCATTCGCCTTAGGAATCAAAGCCAAGCTAAACCCCAACTTAGCCGCCTCCCGCAAACGCTCCTGCCCCCTCGGCGCCGGCCGAATCTCCCCCGCTAAGCCGACCTCACCAAACGCCACCAGCCCCCGCGGCAAAGGCCGATTCCGCATCGACGACACAATCGCCAGCAGCACCGGCAAATCCGCGGCCGGTTCCGTAATCCGCACCCCACCCACGGCATTCACAAACACATCCTGATCGAAAGCAGCCGTTCCCGCATGCCGGTGCAAAACCGCCAACAGCATGGCAAGACGGTTGCCCTCCAGCCCCACCGATAAACGCCGGGGATTCGGGATATGGGCCGTATCGACCAAAGCCTGGATTTCCACCAACAGCGGCCGCGTTCCCTCTTGCGTAACCATCACGCACGACCCCGACACCTGTTGTTCATGCTGCGACAAAAACAAGGCGGAAGGATTCGGCACGCCGCGCAAGCCGCGATCGGTCATCGCGAACACCCCTAACTCGTTCACCGCGCCAAAACGGTTCTTGAAAGCTCGAATCAGGCGAAACGACGAATGCGTATCCCCTTCAAAATACAGCACCGTATCAACAATGTGCTCAAGCACCCGTGGGCCTGCAAGCGCTCCTTCCTTGGTAACATGCCCGATCATGACGATAGTCACCCCGGTCTGCTTTGCCGTGCGAGTCAGCTGCGCCGCGCACTCTCGCACTTGCGCAACCGACCCTGGGGCGGACGTCAGTTGTTCCGAATACACCGTCTGAATCGAATCGATCACCGCAACCTGAGGGGCTTCCTCGGCCAAAGCAGCCTGAATCGACTCCAAACGAATTTCCGCCAACAAATCGACATTGCCGGTTTCCAAACCCAGGCGGCGCGCTCGCAATGCCACCTGGTCGCCCGACTCTTCCCCTGTCACATACAACACCTTGCGGGTGGCCGACAAAGCGGCCATCGCCTGCAACAGCAAGGTAGATTTACCTATGCCCGGGTCGCCGCCGATCAACACCACTCCGCCCGGGACCATGCCACCGCCCAGCACCCGATCGAACTCTTCAATACCCGTAGAAAACCGCGGCATTTCCCGCGCTTCGATTTCCGCCAATTTGCGCACGGGCGCTGATGCCGTCAATGGCGCGTAACGGTGATTGGCGGCAAGCGGCGACGCCGATGCAGCAACGGTTTCTTCCAGGGTATTCCAGCCGCCGCAATGCGGGCACTTTCCTTGCCACTTGGGTGTGGTGCCGCCACATTCGGAACACACATAAACGCTTTTGGCCTTGGCCATGAATCAGGCTCCGCTATGGATGGTTACGCGCGGGGCCACCGCGCACAGCAATTCGTAGCCTATAGTGCCCGCCGCGGTGGCGACCTCATCGACCGACAAACCTTCGGCCCCCCACAAAATAACCGGGGTGCCGACCTGCGCCTGCGGGACGCAGGACAGATCTACCGCCAACATATCCATCGAGACGCGACCCAATATCTGGGTACGAATACCCCCGACCACTACCGGCGTGCCAGTAGTGGCGTGGCGCGGGTAGCCATCGGCATAGCCGCAAGCCACCACTCCTATCCGCATCGCGCGCTCAGCACGATAAAGTCCGCCGTACCCCACCGCCTGCCCGTTTTGCAGCGTCTGTACGCCTATCAATGCCGAACGCAAAGCCATCACGGGCTTAAGCCCCAGCTCGTCGGCACTTTCATCGGCAAAAGGGCTTGCGCCGTACAAGGCAATACCAGGACGCGCCCAATCCGCAGCCGCCTCGGGAAAGCGCAGGCTGGCGGCGGAGTTGCAAAGGCTGATGCTGCCCGGCAGGCCATCAGCCGTATGACGGAACACCGCCAGTTGCTCGGCAATGCCGGGAGCCGCATCCGCGGTAGAAAAGTGCGTCATGTGCCCGATACTGGCCACAGCCCCGCCCTGCTGCAATGCCTGCAGCGCAGCGTAGGCCTGCCGATAGGCAGCGGGGGTAAAACCGAGCCGATTCATCCCGCTGTTCAGCTTGAGAAACACATCGACCGCGCGCTCGACTGGCGTCAACCGCAGCATATCGAGCTGCTCTTTGCTATGTACCGCCACCGTGATGCCATGCTGGCTGACTATCGCCAAATCGGCGGGCTCGAAGCAACCCTCCAGCAACATCAAGGGGCCGGTCCAGCCGGCATCGCGACAGCGTAGGGCTTCATTCAAGTCCAGCATCGCCAGGCCGTCGGCCGCGGCGAATCCTTCGACGGCGCGCTCGATTCCATGGCCGTATGCATTGGCCTTGATGACGGCCCAGATACTCGCCCCGCCGTCCCTGCGTGCGGCATTGAGCCGACGCCGCACGACATCAAGGTTATGAGACATGGCAGAACGTGAAACTAAAGCAGAGATCGGGCGGGGCATGATACGAGGCTGACCGGCGCGAAGCGCCAGCGTGGCATTAATAAGGCGAGAGATGACTAGGGCTGCACTGGCCGTTTGACGCGCAAACACGCCGCGTACAGTGCAGGCAAGAATAGCAGGGTAAGCAAAGTAGCAATGATCAAGCCCCCCATGATAGCGAATGCCATCGGGCCCCAGAAAATACTGCGGGATAGGGGAATCATTGCCAGCACTGCGGCGGCCGCCGTCAACATGATGGGGCGTGCTCGGCGTACCGCGGATTCGACTATCGCCGTCCAGACCGGCTCGCCCTCTTGCACGTGCTGTTCAATCTGGTCCACCAGAATGACCGAGTTGCGAATGATCATGCCCAGCAGGGCAATCACACCCAGTTGGGCGACGAAACCGAATGGAACGCTGAACACCAGCAAGGCGGCGGCAGCTCCAATGATGCCTAGCGGACCAGTCAGATACACCATGATGGTGCGCACAAAGCTGTGTAATTGCAGCATGAGCAAGGTCAATACGATCACCAGCATCAAAGGCAGGTTCGCCATGATGGAATCCTGCGCATTGGAGGACTCTTCGATAGCCCCCGCCACGACAATTCGGTAGCCCTCAGGCAAATCCTTGCGCAGGGATTGCAATAGCGGATCGATCTGGGCCGCTACCGTCGGCCCCTGTATGCCAGCACGCACATCGGCCTGAACCGTTACCGCAAAATCGCGATTCTGCCTCCAGAGCACACCCGGCTCCCACACCAGTTGCGGCGTGGCCACCTGCGACAGCGCGACGGCACGGCCACTGGCTGTCGGTACGCTGGCTTCGGCCAAGCGCGTAAGAGCGGCACGTTCATCGGCGGGCTGGCGCAACACGATATCTATCAATTTATTATCTTCACGCAAGCTGGCAATAGGCACGCCAGACAACAGCACCTGAGCCGCCTGCTGCAGGCTTTGCGAGGACACTCCCAGCGCACGGGCCTTGGCCTGATCCACCTCCAGTCTAAGCACCTTGACGTTTTCGTTCCAATTGTCATTGACACCAACAGTGCTAAGGTTGGCCCGGACGATTTCCTTCACCTGGTCGGCAATCCCGCGCACGGTCTTCATCTCTCGCCCTTCGATCCGGAACTGCACCGCATAGGGCACAGGCGGGCCGCTAGACAGCAATTGCACTCGCCCCCGTACATTGGGAAAATCATTGCTAAACAAGGACTCCAGCTTGGGTTTAAGACGATCGCGGTCAGCCAGGCTTTTCGGCGTCACGACCAACTGTGCCAGATTGACTTGATTCATCTGCTGATCGAGCGGCAGGTAAAAGCGGGGCGAACCAATACCTATATAACTCAGATAGCTATCCACTTCCTCTTGTGCAGACAGCCACTTTTCCAGGCGCAGGGCCGCTTTTTCGGTAGCCGCATAACTGCTTCCCTCTGGCAGCCACAGGTCTACCATCAGTTCAACCCGATTCGAATCAGGGAAAAACTGCCGTTCAATGAAGCGAAAACTAAAGGCACCCAATAGCAGCGCCACAGCGGTAATGACGATCACGACCCAGCGATACTGCACGCAGTGATCCACCAACGAACGCAAGCCACGATAGAACGGCGTATCGAATACCTCATGGCTATTGCTACCCTTGGGACGAATGCGCAACAACAGATAACCCAGGTATGGCGTAAACACGACCGCCGCCAACCACGACAGCACCAAGGCAATCGTGGTCACCGCGAAAATCGAAAAGGTGTATTCCCCGGCGGACGACTTGGCCATGGCAATAGGCAGAAAGCCGGCGACGGTAATCAGGGTGCCCGTCAGCATGGGAAAAGCCGTCGACCGATAAGCGAACACGGCTGCGGCCACCCGGTCCAAACCTTCTTCCATTTTTCTCACCATCATCTCGACCGCGATGATGGCGTCATCCACCAGCAGCCCCAGAGCAATAATGAGCGCCCCCAGCGATACCTTGTGCAGATTGATGCCAAGGATACGCATACACAGGAAAGTCGCGGCCAGCACCAGCGGGATGGTCAAAGCTACGACCAGGCCGGGCCGGATGTCGATACGCAGGGGCCGCGTGTGCAAGCCCAGAGCAACAAAACTGACCGCCAACACGATCACCACGGCTTCAAACAGCACGCGCACGAACTCGCCTACCGACTCTTGCACGGCGCGCGGCTGATCGGCAGCCTTGATCATTTGTATACCTATCGGCAAGCTGGCGTTGATCTGAGCCTCCGCCTTTTCCAGGTTATGGCCCAGGCCGACAATGTCGCCGCCACGCACCATCGAAATTCCCAGACCGATGACTTCCTTGCTACCTTGCGCGGTGCCGAAACGCATTTTACTGAGCGGTGGATCGATATAGCCGCGGCTAAGTGTGGCGATATCGCCTAGCCTTACCGTCCCTCCTTCTACACCTGCCGCAGTCTGCTGCGTGACCCTAACAGGTAATTCACGCAGATCCTCCAGATCGCGGATCTGCCCGGTTACCCGCACCCAGAAGCGCTCATCAGGCAGACTCAATACGCCTGAAGCTTCGACTGCGTTTTGGCCGGCCAGCTGGGTGGCGATATCCTGAATGGAAATGCCCAATTGGGCCAGCTTGCTATTCGGTATTTCGATGTAGACCTTTTCGTCTTGAACCCCGAAAAGCTCCACCTTGGCAACATCTTTGACGCGAAGAAGCTGCTGTCGGGCATCGTCGACATATCGCTTGAGATCAGCATAGCTGAACCCGTCGGAAGAAAACGCGAAAATGACGCCATAGGTATCGCCAAACTCGTCGTTGAAATAAGGACCCATCACCCCGCTGGGGAACTCATCCTCGATATCCTGGATTTTCTTGCGAACCTGATACCAGCTATCACCAACCTCGGCGACCGGGGCTGCTTCACTCAACTGCAGAATCGTTACGGTTTCGCCCGGCTTGGCGTAGCTACGGATTTTGTCGGCGTGCGATACGGTCTGCAAAACCCGTTCGATACGGTCGGTCACGTGCTCGACCATTTGCTCGGCGCTGGCTCCCGGCCAATAAGCGCGCACCACCATGGCCCGAAACGTAAATGGCGGATCTTCATCTTGGCCAAGCTGCAGATACGCCAAGACGCCCCCCAGCAGCAGTACCACCATCAAATAACGCACCAAGGGCTGGTGTTCAAGCGCCCAACGTGACAAATTGAAGCGGTCTTCCTTCTGGCCCGTCATTATCGCCGGGCTCCGCTGGCTTCCAGCACCCCAGGGGTCACGACGGTACGCGCCACACCTTGCGCAGACGCCGGTCTTGATTCGCTCTCCAAACGCTTGACGGTCTGCCCTTCACGCAACATGTGGGCCCCGGCCGTGACCACTTCGGCACCGGCTTGCACACCCTCCAGCACCGCTACCGAATCACCTACCGTCAATACCTTGACCGGTACTCGATGCACCTTGGATGTCTCGGCCGTGAACAGCCAAACCCATGTTTGGTTCTGCTCATGCAGTAAAGCGGACAGCGGAACGGTGGGCAAAGCGTCCGTCCTTCTTGCGGTAAACCGAACCGTGGCGGTCATGCCGAACTGCACAGTTGGTGGTGGATCGATCAAACTGACCCGAACCGCGAAAGCTCTCGTCAAGGCATCTGCCGAAGCAGCGATCTCTCTAACCTTGCCCTGCAAAATCGGCCCGCCGGCCCACAACTCGACCTCGGCCAAACCTGCGCGGCGAACCTGATCAACACGATTCTCAGGCACCTGGAAAGCAGCTTCCTTGGCATTGGACCCAGCCACCCGAAACACCGCTTGACCCGCGGCTACGACCTGCCCTACTTCCGCGTCGACCGCTGTGACGACACCCTCCGCGTTAGCAATCAAAGCGGCGTACTGAGCCTGGTTGGCCTGTACGGCGACACTTGCGCGCGCCTGCTCATATCTGGCCTGCGCGGCGTCGGCAGCAGCTTTGCGCGCATCGTATTGCGCTGCGCTGATGAAACCCCGATCGCGCAGCTCGGTGTATCGCTTCAGGTCTGCGCGAGTCTGCTGCTGCTCGGCCTGAGCCGCCGCCAACTGAGCTCGGGAGGCATCCTCATTAAGCTTCAGATCTGCGGCATCAAGCCGGGCCAACACCTGGCCCGACTTCACTTCCTGCCCTGCTTGCACCATGCGCTCGATGATTTTTCCGCCTACCCGAAACCCGAGCGCCGATTCGATGCGGGGACGGATTTCAGCGGGAAACTGTCCAATGACATCGATTTCTTGGATTTGCAGAACCAGAGTGCGGACCGGACGAGGGGCCTCTTGCGCAACCGGGGTCTTGCTGTCGCATGCGCCTAGGGCAAACGCCATGCACAAGAGCATTCCGGCCAAATACAAGCTGGAACTCCGGTAGGTCGCGAGAGTGGGCAAGAGAACCGGATCAGAGTGTTCAGTCATCGCAGGACGCTCAGCAAGCTTGTTTTTCCGCATTATCCGTCAGTTGAAAATAAATAACTAAGGGGCCATTCATTTGAAGCGCTCTCAAACAATTTCTTACGTGGCAACCGGTATCATCCCCCTATCTTGACCGTATTCCAGCCATGTCAGTCGATCACTACGAAAACTTTCCCGTTGCTTCCATACTGCTGCCCGCGCATCTGCGTCTAGCCGTCCAGGACATCTATCGCTTTGCGCGCGCCGCCGACGACATAGCGGACGAAGGCGAGGCAAGCGACGACGAACGCCTGGCTGCTCTGGCCAGCTTTTCCATCGAACTCGATAAGCTCGAAAAACCCTCGGAAGCGGAGCACTCGCACCAGCCCGACGCTCGGCCAAATACCGACCTTGCCCCGGTTTTTCAGCCCCTGGCCGCCACGATCACACGCCATCAACTACCTCTGGAGCCGTTTCGCCGCCTCTTGTCGGCCTTCGCCCAGGACGTCAGCATCAAGCGCTACGCAAATTTTGCCGAGTTGCAAGACTACTGCCGCCGTTCGGCAAACCCGGTCGGAGAACTCATGTTGCACCTGTACCAAGCTGCCACACCGGACAAACTTGCGCAGTCCGACGCCATCTGCACGGGCTTGCAACTGACAAACTTCTGGCAGGACGTAGCTGTAGACTGGGCCAAAAACCGCATCTACATTCCACAAGACGACATGGTTCGCCATGGCGTCAGCGAAAACGACATTGCTGAAGGCCGTTGCCACCCGGCATGGCGTGCGCTGCTTGCATTCGAAGTCGAGCGCGCCCGTGCGCTGTTACACTTCGGGGCACCGTTGGCCCTGAGCCTGCCAGGACGAACGGGCTGGGAACTCCGGCTCATCATCCAAGGAGGGCTGCGCATCCTGGAACGTATCGAAATATCAGGACTCGACGTCTTTCGCGCGCGCCCCACTTTGGGCAAGTCCGATTGGCTACGAATGGCCTGGCGTGCCTTGCGCATGCCGCATAACTTGCCTGCACCCTCTTCCCACTATGACGCCTGACCAGTACTGCCAGGACAAGGCCGCCCAAAGCGGATCAAGCTTTTATTACAGCTTCCTTTTCCTTCCCTCCGAGCGGCGGCGCGCCATCACCGCGCTCTATGCCTTATGCCGCCAACTTGACGACACGGTCGACGAAGCCAGCGACGCCTCGCTTGCTCGCATTAAGCTGGCCTGGTGGCGCACCGAAATCGGCAAGCTCTTCGATGGCAAGCCTGATCATCCCGTTACGCAAGCGCTGGCGCCTCATCTGCAAAGCTTCGGCATTACGCAAGACCGTCTGCTGGCGATTGTCGATGGTATGGAAATGGACCTTGACCAGACCCGCTACCTGGACTATGCCGGCTTGCGCAAATACTGCTGGCATGTGGCGGGGGTCGTGGGCGAATTATCCGCCGGCATCTTCGGCTATGAAGATCCGGCCACTCTGGTTTATGCCGATAAACTTGGACTGGCTTTTCAGCTCACCAACATCATCCGCGATGTCGGCGACGATGCGCGCAATGGCCGCATTTATCTGCCAGTCAATGAGTTGCAGCAATTCAACGTAAAAGCCGCCGATATTTTGAATGGCCGCTACTCGGACAACTTCTCGGCCTTGATGCGCTTTCAATACGAACGCGCCCAGCAAGCCTATCGCGATGCTATTCAAGCCCTTCCAGCGCAAGATCGCCGCACCCAGCGGCCGGGTCTAATGATGGCGGCGATCTATCACGCTCTGCTCGAAGAAATCGAACAATCGAATTTCCAGGTACTGCACCAGCGTATTTCGCTCACGCCCTTGCGCAAACTGTGGCTGGCCTGGAAAACCTACATATCGGGTGGTCGGACGCTACAGCGCCAGATCGGGCCATGACACATCCGGCTCGCCGCGTCGCCGTCGTCGGAGCAGGCTGGGCTGGGTTGGCTGCCGCGCAGCATTTGGCCCGGCACGGATTTGATATCACCGTTTTCGAATCCTCGCACGAAGTCGGCGGCCGAGCCCGCACCGTTACCACGCATCTGCATGGCGCCCACAGCCCCTTCCCCTACCCGCTGGACAACGGCCAGCATTTGCTGCTGGGCGCCTATGAGCAAACCCTGGATTTAATACGCGAACTGGGTCTAGCCCCCGACGATCAACTATTGCGCCTTCCCTTACGACTAGAGAGCGCCGATGGCAGCTTCGCCTTGCGCGCGCCACGCCTGCCTTCGCCCTTACATGCGGCCATGGCCTTGCTTGGCAGCCGTGGCCTCACCGTCAAGGAAAAATGGGCTGCCCTGCGCCTGATGGCCTTCATGCGACGTCAAGGATGGCGAACCGAGCCCGACCAAACAGTAGAACAACTATTGGCCGACCACCACCAGTCCACAAGCTTGATACGCTGGCTCTGGACGCCGCTTTGTCTGGCAGCCCTCAACACTCCGCCGGAAGAAGCCTGTGCCGCCATGTTCGCCGCGGTCTTGCGCGACAGTCTTGATGCACCCCGCCCCCACAGCGACCTTCTTTTACCGCGCGTAGACCTTTCCCGCCTCTGGCCCCGTCAAGCCGCCGCGCATGTTCAGCTGCGCCCAGGCCATACCGTGCGCTTGCTGCAGGTAGAGAAAGGCGGCTTCGCCATAGACGGTGAAAACTTTGAAAGCGTCGTGTTGGCGGTGCCACCGTACGTTGCGGCGCGCTTGCTGCCAGACCACCCTCAAACACAGGACACCCTGTCCGCGCTACGTGCTTTTCGCTATCTGCCCATCGCCACCCTGACGTTGCGCCTGGCAGCCCCTTACAAACTGCCGTTCCCCATGCTCATGCTGCGCGAAGACGCGCAACGCGGCCATCGCGGACAATGGGTATTCGATCGACAAGCCCTGCTGGGTCTCTCACCAGAAAACGGTGAACTGGCCGTCGTCATCAGCGCCGCAAACGACTTCGATACCCGTTCACGCGAGGACTGGGCTGCCCTCATACTTGAACAACTGCGCGAACAATTACGCCGCCCCTCTCACCCCCCGCTTCCCGACACCCTGGCATGGGAGTTGATCGTAGACAAACGCGCCACCTTCATGGCTGTGCCCTCGCTGCGCAGGCCAGCCAACACCACCGTATGGCCGCACCTGGTCTTGTGCGGCGACTGGACCGACACCGGCTACCCCGCCACCCTGGAAGGCGCAGTACGCAGCGGCCGCAAGGCGGCAGAACACCTGGCGAACACGCTGCGCTAACAA
>JBEBXA010000121.1:0-10436 GCA_040391825.1 Pigmentiphaga sp. | reverse complement strand
GGTCCCGCCCAGCAGGCAAATCGCTTACTTCACCAGTGTGACAGGCACGTCAGATAGGTGAATGACTTTGTCGGCCACCGAGCCCAGTAGAATGCCTGGCAGAGCGCCGAGACCGCGCGTACCCATCACGATATGTGCGCATTGTTGCTCATGGGCATAGGCGACGATGGTCTGGCCGGACTGACCCGCTAGTATTACCGTGACAAACTGTACTTTAGCCTGCTCAGCGATTTGCCTTGCATTGGCCAAAACCTTGTTGCCTTCTTCATTGTAGTAGTCTTGAATTGCCTGCTTTCCCAAGAACCTCTGAACGTTCCCTGACAAAATAGGCAGAGGCACGTTCAATAAATGCAACTCGGCTTGGTCGTGCCGCCCGGCCATGTCGATAGCTACTTTCAAGGCGCGCAAAGAGGATTCGGAACCGTCTATGGGGACTAGAATTTTGAACATGAGCTACTCCGTGAAAGGACAGGTAAATATCTCAGTTTCAGAATAGCAGATCAAGCCTGGTAGGTTCTGATCTAGATCAAACGCACTGCAGTAGCCGTGACCTTGACTCCCCCTGAACTGCGTGAGTTTTCCACACCACAGCCATTTGGAATTTGGCTGCGGTTGCGGTTGCGCAATCACTCCATGCTCAGGCATTCATCGCTTCCTACCCTCCAGGAAGCCATTTCCTCAAACCTTGCGGCACGAAGATCTTAGAGCAGAGCGTCGTTTTTTTAGGCCTTCTTGTTTTTAATAGCCCCGACGATAGCCGTAAGAATCGCACCGCCCGCGCCGCCACCGATGACTTGCGCAATGATGGCTTGAATGTTCAGATCACCGCCTTGCGCCGCTGCGGTGAGCGTCGGCACCAGCATGGAAACGATCTGGCCAAGAACGCCGCCGCCCACCAACCCGGCAATGGTGTTGCCCAGCGTGCCGAGGTTGAAGGTAGGTGAGGCTTTGCCCGCCGCGTTTCCACCTACAGCGCCCGCAATCAAGTTAATAATAAGTTGTTCCATGACACCCCTCCTGAGTAGTTTTTGATCTTGTAAGTGAGAACTTACTTTCTATTTTTCTAAACCACAAGCTCAACGTGCGAGGCTGGCTTTGAATGAGGCAAGGTTAGTTGGCAAGCGTTTTTCGCAAAGGGTGCCAGCCCCAGAGGCAAAACCATCTGGCAGGGGATTGTAAAAGTGCGGCCGTAGGAATGATGATTTCCCTTTACTCGGCTTTGATATTGGCGTTCCGCGCGATTTCGTTCCAACGGGCAAGTTCCGTGCGGATATAGGTTTTGAATACGGCCGGCTCCATGTAGTTCGCTTTCATACCTAGACCGGTGAGTGTTTTCTCAACGTGGGGCAGTTCCAGGATTTCCTTGAGATTGCGGCTCAGCTTGTTCACGATCGGAGCCGGTGTTCCGGCGGGTGCCAGCAAGCCATACCAAAGGATGACATCGAAGCCAGGCGCACCGAGTTCCGCGACGGTGCCGATATCTGGAAAGCTGGGATCGCGGGCGGCGCTAGCGACTGCCAGCGCCTTTATTTTTCCGGCTCGAACCGGCTGGAGTGCGATGTTGATCGGCATGAACATCATGTTTGTTTGGCGCGCTAGCAGACTCAGGTTCGCTTCGGCCGCACTGGCATGAGGAACGTGAGTGATGTCCAGATGAAACGTGCGCTTGAATAGCTCCATCGACATGTGCTGCGGTGATCCGATCCCCGTGGATGCGTAGAAATACTTGCCAGGGTTCCGTTTAATGAGGTCGACAAGCTCGGGCAGCGAGGAGACCGGTAGTGAGTCGTTGACGACCAGTACCATACCGCTGCGGGCTATCATGCCGATGGGGGCGAAGTCCTTCACCGCGTCATAGCCTGGCGCCGAGACAGCCGGGTTCAATGTGAAGGTGTTGACCACGGTCAGCAGGTTGTAGCCGTCGGGGGGCGACTTGGCCGCCAGCCTTATTCCGATGTTGCCGCTCGCCCCTACACGGTTGTCGATGACGAAAGACTGATTCATCCGTTTGGCCAGCTCCCTGCCCACTGTGCGGGTGAGCACGTCAATGCCGGTTCCCGCGCTGTAGGGCACGATGACGTTCACTGAGCGGCTGGGGTAACCGTCTTGGGCGAGCACCGCGGATACCTGACTCAAACAGGCGAATAGCCCCAGTGCCCCAGCCATCCATACCGAACGCACCGCACGCAGTAGTCCTTGTTTGCCGTCCATCTTTGTCTCCTTTGATTAATTCATCCGATCGCTTGCATGCGTCGGAGTGTCGAGTGAAGTATGAGCAATTGCCATCCCGGTAATCCAATCGGGGACCAGTCTGTAGCAATCCAATTCCAGCAGCCGCGCACCTGCTTGGTGCGCGGCTGCTATCGCGGCTAGCCAGCAGCGCAATTCATGGGCGCCGTGTCCAGCTTCGGTTTCGATCGCATCGTGCTCATACTGCTCGAGCGCGGGAAAATCTGCGGCCAGCGCATGTTTGAGAAACCGACGGTCCCATTTTTCGTTTGGTGGCAGGATGAGTGGAGACGGATCGGCTAATGATCTCGCGGCTTTGAGAACACGAGTCTGCCTTTTTTCGTAGTCCTGCATAGAGGGCACGTGGCGATGGATCAATCGGTGCCGCTCCGCTTGTGTCGCCGACTCGAGGACTGGTGTGGGCGGCGCGTGGGAAAGTCCGCCAGAGCCGATCAACAGGGTGCGTTTGCCTGTGTCGGCTAGGAACCTGCCGACTGCGTCACCAAGTTGGCGCGCTCTACGAAACGTCGGGTATGGCGGAGCGATGCAATTGATGAGGAATGGAATGACAGGAACGGCGTCGAGCGCTCCTGCGAGGTAAAGCAAGGGGATGGTTGTGCCATGATCGACCCACATGTCGTGCGATATGGCGATGTCGAGATCGGCCTGTCGAATGTGCCTTGCGCAATCCAGAGAAAGTTGAGCGGGAACGTTCAGCGACTTTCTTGCGATTCCCCAATCACGTGTCGATTGCGCAGCGGTGCCGATGCAGAACGACGGCATGAGGTCATAGAACAGCCCGTTGTAATGATCTGGAGCAAACGACACGATCAGCTCCGGGTCGAATTCCCGTACCGATCGTGCGAGGCGCGCGAACGTGTCCAGGACATCTCGCTTGGCTTCATCGTTTGTGGCGACGGAGGCGTCCTGGAGCATCAGAGGACTGTGGGAGCAGCAGATTGCGGCAATGGTCGTCATATCTTTGGCTGATTTGAGAGAGGAGGCGCTGATGGGCTGAGCGGTTCAGTGCTCGTCAGGAACCGCCGAACCGCCATGGTCACACCTGCCGGGTTGTCGCCAGCCAAGTCGTGGCTCCCTTCGATTTCGATGGCCTGAGCGCGCGGATTGGTATGGAGTATCTTGTCCAACGTCTTTATGCCGAACATATTGCTTGAGCTGCCGCGGATGAATAGCGACGGCACGTCTAGGCTGGCAAGCAGGGCCCATAGATCAAACTCTGGTTGCCCAACCTTGCCCGTGCGAAGGACTTCGCGAAACGAATCGCGAAAGTACAAATCCCGCCGCAGTCTAAATCCATCTTGGCTTGGTTCGAGAAAGGCTTCGTACCGTCTGCGAACCGGAGAATCGGCCGGCTCGTCGGGATATCCGTGATAGCGCAATGCTTCGTCGACAGTCTCGAAAACGTCCGGTTGATTACCCACGCGTTGCGCCACGCTGGCGCGTCCCGTAGCTTCGACGTCAGGGGCGAAGTCGACACAGACCAGGGAGCTTGCCCGCTGCGGATACGCGGCAGCCGCGCATAGGCAGATCCGCCCCCCCATTGAGTGTCCCATCAACACCGCCCTGTCCCAGCCGAGATGGTCGAGCACGGCGATTAGATCGGCGGCGAATGTGCGCAAGCTATAGTCGCGCGACGGACTCCATTGGGATTGTCCAAAACCGCGTAAATCAATGGCTGCGACCTCACGGTCGGCGGCAAGACTAGCCGCGACGTCGATCCAGTCGTACGAAAAGTATGAAAGCCCGTGCACGATAAGAATCGGCGCACGTCGGTGCCCCCTCGTTGACGGCGAGAAGTGCCGATAGAACATGCTCAAGCCGGCCGATTCCGCGAAGCCGGTGTCATGGGCTGGGGTCTGCATGGCCGAAGCTCCTAAAGAATGAACGTCAGGTTTTCGACGGCCACGTCGCGATTAAGCAGCAGCATCTTTTTAAGCGCGATTTTCCAGACACCCTCTTGCAGTTCGAAGCGATGTTCGCAGCGAGCGGCAAAGCTGCGTTGTTCCCCCAGACCAAATTGCCGGTAGTCGGCCCCACCGGCTCGTATTTCGTAAATGATCTGGCTCGAAAATACTGAAACCTGATTGTCGTTGCGAGATTCAAGTTCTACGTTGCTGATGATGTGCTGTGTGCGGGATAGCGGATCTTGAGCGTGCGCTCGCGTTTCAAGCAGGCGATACACCCGTTCCTGCCGTCGCAAGTCGTTGTCGTAGATTAGTGAAACCGATGTGCCGGGAGCGGGACGGTCGTCGATCGGCAACCAGTAGAGAGCGTCGCTGCCGAATAGCTTTAGCCACTCGTGCAGCCGATAGTCGTCGATCAATCGCGCCTCGTGATAGAGCGCAGCTTCGGCTTCGTCTCTGGTGAGCATTTGCACAGGCATTTCCTGCATGGAGGTGAAGTGTGTCAATTGCCGCTCCTCATCAAATCCAACCAGCGCCGATGAAACGACCGTTGCGGCGCTTCGTCAGTGGGATGTCCCACTCGGCTACCGTCCCCTTCGATCCGTTCGCGCTTGAGTCCCCGGTCCAATCGCAGCCATTTCATTTCCGTGGCTTGCAGCCCCGTTTGGTTGATGGCGAACATTTCGACGTCATCCGGCGAGCCGAAGCTGGCGGGCCCGAAGAAGCGCTCGTAGCCATCGAAGCGGGCCTGGTTATAGCTTTGCCCGGCGCCCTTCAGGTCGTAGAACTGCAGGACGACTTCTGTGCGGTCGGGGGTAAGCGGCTGTACCACGCGAATCTGGTCAAGCAGGACGCCCAGGTTTGGAAAGATCCAGAGGTTGTATTGGGGCATGATTTTTTCCAACTGCTCCGGCGTGTAGGCTTCGCTCATCAAACCGAAATAGTTCGCGTGCTGGCCTTGCGCCATTGCTTCTAGGCCTCCCTCTGGAATGGGATATTCGAGCAATCCATGGCCGCCTGGGAATCCGATCGTGCGGCCTTGTTCGCGGCGATCGAGAATCTTCGCCATATCCGAACTACCGTAATTGCCATGCTGCCCGCCTTCATTACCGAATCGACCCATCAGTTTCCAGAAGGATTGGTGAACGAAATTGCCGTGGTATCCATCGGTGGAGTTTTCGGCTTGGAACTTCCAGTTGCCACGGTAAAGGGTGCGGTGCGCACCTCTCGTTAACGCGATTTCGCCGACGGGTGAATGATCGAGCTGATAGTCAAAATAAGGCCGGACGGGAGCGAGGTGTTCCAGCAAGCTCGGCCCTTCTTCCGCCATGCTGGCGAAGATGAATCCGCGGTAGCTGGCAACCCGCGCCACATGCTGCAATCCCAGCTTGGACCGGTCGACATCTTCAGAATAGCCGCCCTGGTGCATGGTCATGGCCAGCAGGCTTCCGTCGCTGCGATAGGTCCAGCCGTGATACTTGCATGTGAAGCGCTTCGTATTGCCGCTCAGTTCCCTGCATAGGGCTGCGGCACGATGGCGGCAGCGATTCAAGAAGACGTGGATCTCGCCATCTTGGTCCCTGGATACGATTACAGGCCGTAAGCCGATGTAGGTGGCTTTGAAATCCCCGGGCTGTGACAGTTCGCTTTCGTGAGCGACATAAACCCATACCTTACCGAATATCCGATCCATCTCGGCGGCGAAGACGTCGGAGCTTGTATATATCTCCCCATTCACGCGAAAATCGTCAGGGGTGTCAATGAAGTACTTTCCGACGTCTTCTGGTTCGAGGATTGCAGATTCGATACCCATGGCGATTGTTGCTCCTGTTTTTGCCTTGTTGGTAACGATAGAGAGAGCTCCCAATTTGGGGTAGTCCTCAGCTGGTTCTTGCCCTATAACTGCTGTGTATCGCGATACGGCCAGGAGACCTATGAAATCGCACTTGGACAGACTTCGCTTCAGGCATCTTCTGTTGGTAGAAGCACTCGGTGCTGACAAAAGCCTGCGCCAGGCGGCGCTTCGCTTGGGTATGACGCAGCCGGGATGCTCGAAACTGTTGCGTGAGCTTGAGTTCGAACTGGGAGTGGTCTTGTTCCACCGAACGGCCAGCGGCGTAGTGCCAACGCCCTACGGAGAAGTACTGATTAGGTCGTCGCACCTGATGTTGACGCACGCCAATGCCGCGATTCAAGAGTTCGAGACGATCGAGAGCGATGTTTATACCCGGGTGCGGGTCGGTATGTACGGCGTGGCGCTTTCCGCGTTCGTTGCCGATGTCGTCGAGCAGCTTCGTGGCGCAGCACCACGGATGCTAATCGTGCTGGAGGAGGGCACCGGTGATTCGTTGCTCACTGCGTTGGCGAAAGGCGATATCGATTGCGTAATAGGTCGAGGACGCCAGCGGAGCGCAGGAACGGAACTGACACAGATCCCATTGTTTTTCGAACAAGTGCTCGTCGTTGCGCGACGAAACCATCCGCTTGCCAGAAGAAAGCGTGTGAGTTTGGAAGAGTTGGCGCGGCTGGAGTGGGTGCTTCCCTCGCCAAGCACATTGCTTCGGTCAAAACTCGAAGAGTTGTTCGCCCAACACCGGATCGGCATGCCGGCCTGCTTTGTCGAATCCTCAGTACATCTGGCCAATCAGGAGCTTCTGCCCAAGGGCGACCAGGTTTGTCTGTTTCCACAAACTTTAGCCAAAACGCTGGCGGCAAACGGGGCGCTTTCCGTCTTGCCGATTGTGCTGCCCCTGGATTTGCCGCCCGTCACGCTATGGGCTTGCGGCCATGCACCTTATCCCATGGCGGTCGATAAATTCATTCAGGCCGGAACACGAGTCGCAGAGTCATGGGCGCAGCGTCGCTAAGTATTCAGGCCATTCGCAGCGGCAGAGCCGTCTTATACCGCACCTGCTTCAACGCAAAGCTGGACCGAATTTTTTCCACCTGCGCAATAGGCGAAAGCTGTTCAAGAATGAAGCTTTCCAAGGCAGGCATATCCGGCACCGCAACCCGAATCAGGTAGTCCGCATCGCCCGTCATCAGATAGCACTCCATGACTTCTTCATGGGCGCAGATGCTGTCCTCGAAAGCTTGCAGTGCGCGTCTGTCTTGTTGCTTCAGGCTGATCGAAATGAACACATTCAGGTGCAATCCCAATTGCTTGGGGTCCAGCAGCGCTACGTATTGTCGGATCAGGCCGGCGGCTTCGAGCGCGCGGACGCGGGTCAGGCAGGGCGACGGAGAAAGGTGTACACGGCGCGCCAGTTCGACATTGGAAAGGCTGGCGTCCGCCTGTAGTTCTGCCAGTATGCGGCGATCGGTTTCGTCTATTTCCATTATGCCGTCCTAAATGCAATTGGCGATATTTTATGCTGCGAATCGTGTTTTTTGCTATTCACTTCGGTAACTTATTTCGGCCAGCAAAGCGTAGAATTTTTCCCAATAGATGGTGATATTTGACCAGGGGAAAGTGATGTACGACGAAGCGCGGCATATTCAAGCGCAAGAGGGGCTGGACTCGGATCCGCAAGAAAGCGCGGAATGGCACGATGCCCTTTTGTCTCTGGTGCAAGCAAGCGGGCCGCAGCGCACGCATCAGATTCTTAACATGCTGGCCGAACAGGCTTGCGATCCTGGCATTGCCTGGCGCCCTTCTCACAACACGCCCTACGTCAATACCATCGGCGTTGACCAGCAAGCCGCTTTTCCCGGCGACCTGGCAATTGAAGAGCGCCTGGGTTCATTGATACGCTGGAATGCGCTCGCCATGGTGGTGCGGGCGAATCAAGCGCATGGCGAATTGGGCGGGCATATTGCCAGTTACGCTAGTGCCGCCGACCTGTTTGAAGTCGGCTTCAATCATTTCTTTCGAGGCGGGTCTAAGGGCGGGGCTGATCTGGTGTTTTATCAGCCGCACTCGGCGCCGGGAGTCTACGCGCGCGCTTTCCTGGAAGGCCGCTTGAGCGAAAGCGATCTGGCCAATTTCCGGCAAGAAATTTCAGCCAAGCGCAAAGGGGCGCGAGGCTTGTCCAGTTATCCGCATCCTTGGTTGATGCCTGATTTCTGGCAGTTTCCGACCGGGTCCATGGGCATAGGCCCCATCAGTTCGATTTACCACGCCCGTTTCATGAGGTATCTCGATCACCGTGGTTTGCTGGATACCAAGGGCCGACGTGTTTGGGGCATCTTTGGCGATGGCGAAATGGACGAGCCCGAAAGCATGTCTGCGCTGACCTTGGCGGCACGCGAAAAACTGGACAACCTGACCTGGGTGGTCAACTGCAATTTGCAGCGCCTGGATGGGCCGGTGCGCGGCAATGGGCGCATAGTCGATGAGCTGGAGTCGCTGTTTTCTGGCGCCGGTTGGAACGTCATCAAATTGGTATGGGGATCGGATTGGGATGGCTTGTTTGCGCGTGACAGCGCGGGCGTTCTCAAGCAGGCTTTTGCGCAAACGGTGGATGGTCAGTTTCAAACCTTTGCCGCTAAGGACGGACGTTTCAACCGCGAACATTTTTTTGACCAAAACCCGGCGCTTGCCCGATTGGTTGAGGGGCTGACTGACGAGCAGATCGATAGGCTCAAACGAGGTGGGCATGACTTGGTAAAGATCTTCGCTGCTTACCAAGCTGCCTCACAGCATCGCGGGCAACCCACCGTTATTTTGGCCCAGACCAAGAAGGGTTACGGGATGGGAGCGGCGGGCGAAGGCAAGATGACTACGCACCAGCAGAAGAAGCTGGATCGCGACGCCTTGATCGCCTTTCGCAATCGATTCGATTTGCCGCTTAGCGATGAACAGACCGAAACGCTTAGTTTTTATCGCCCCGCCGACGATTCCGCGGAAATGCTTTACTTGCAGCAAAGGCGCGAAGCGCTTGGGGGCTATTTGCCGGCCAGGGCCATGAGCGCCGACGCCTTGTCGATTCCGCCGTTCGAAACTTATGCGGGCTTTGCGATCAAGGCCAATGGCAAGGAGATGTCCACCACCATGGCCTTCGTGCGCTTGCTGGGCAACCTGCTCAAAGACAAGCAGATAGGCGCCCGTGTCGTGCCTATCGTGGCCGATGAAGCGCGCACCTTCGGCATGGCCAATCTGTTCAAGCAGATCGGGATTTATTCCAGTGTGGGCCAGCACTACCAACCCGAAGACATCGGTTCCGTGTTGAGTTATCGGGAAGCGTTGGACGGCCAGATATTGGAAGAAGGTATCAGCGAAGCGGGTGCGGTCAGTTCCTGGGTGGCGGCGGCGACTAGCTACAGCGTTCATGGCTTGGCCATGCTGCCCTTTTATATCTATTACTCGATGTTTGGCTTTCAGCGCATAGGCGACTTGATCTGGGCCGCCGCCGATCAGCGCGCACGCGGCTTTCTGCTGGGAGCTACCGCGGGGCGCACGACTTTGGGTGGCGAGGGTCTTCAGCATCAGGACGGAAGCAGCCACGTCATTGCAGCAACCGTACCCAACTGCCGAGCCTATGACCCGGCGTTCTCGGGCGAGTTGGCGGTGATCCTCGATCATGGCATGCGCCAGATGTTCGAACGCCAGGAAGATGTTTTCTACTACCTGACCTTGATGAACGAAAACTACGCCCAGGAAAATTTGCCGGAAGGCGTAGAGCAAGACATCATTAAGGGCTTGTATCGTTACAGCGTCCACGGTCCGGCCAAGAAAAACCCGCCCGTGCGCTTGCTGGGCTCGGGTTCCATCTTGTGCGAGGTAATCGCCGCCGCTGACTTGCTGGAGCAAGATTGGCAGCTCGCCAGCGAAGTATGGAGCGCCACCAGCTATAGCGAATTGGCCAGGGAAGCGCGCGAAGTCGAACGCTGGAATCGATTGCACCCGCAGCAAGAGCCACGACACAGCCATGTGCAGACATGCCTGGATGGCGACGCGCCCATTATCGCCGCCAGCGATTACATACGCGCCTGGCCCCAACTGATCGCGCCCTATTGCAACAGCCGACTCATTGCTCTGGGCACAGACGGTTTTGGCCGTAGCGACACCCGGGTGGCACTGCGCTCTTTCTTTGAAATCGACCGCTACCAGATCGTGTTAGCCGCGCTGGACGCCTTGGCGCGGACCGGCCAAATCGCCGCATCGGTGTGCATCGAAGCCATTGAAAAATACGGCATCGATACCGAGGCCGCACCACCCTGGGAATGTTGAAAAACTGAATCAGTTACGCAAAGAGGCAGAGAAATCAAGATCAGCGCGCTTCCGATCGAAGCCGCGGTGACAAGATTTTTCTGCCCCACACCCACACCCACACCCACACC
>JBEBXA010000120.1:0-10517 GCA_040391825.1 Pigmentiphaga sp. | reverse complement strand
TAAATCTCGACGATCAGCCCAGGATTGAACTCGGCATTTTCATTGGGGTAGCCCCCAGGATTCGCCACAACCCGCCCCCTGCCGATCTGGTAGTCGAAACAATTGTGGGTATGTCCATGTATCCACAAATCGCATTGCGCTACTAGTTCATCCAGCCTGGATGCGAACGCTGGTGATAAGCGATTGTTCTTGTACTTTTCCGCGACTGACTTCTCGCTAGGCGCATGGTGCGTGACCACCACCGTCTTGCCCTGGAAAGGTGTGTCCAGTTGCTGTGCAAGCCAAGTCTTGGCTTGCCGGTGCAAAGCGATGCAATGGGTGGGCGTGAAGGTGCCGTATTCAGTATCGATAATGCTGAAATCGGGCATGACCCGGATCGCCATGGTTTGTGCCAGCTCGTCTTGTGGCGATCCGTATAGCGCAAAGTCCGCCCATAAAGTGCTGCCCAGAAAACGTACGCCGTTGATTTCCAAAGCTTCGTTTTGAAGTAGATGCACGCCGGTTCGGCGCGCAGCATCCCGTAGCCTCGTGTCCAGATTGCCCATGTGCGAGGCATAGTACTCGTGATTGCCGGGCACATAGATGACAGGGGTTTTGCCGAAAGTACGACCGGCCCATTCGATGCCGAGTTCGTGCGTATGGATGTCACCGGCGAGAACGACGATGTCTGCATCGACCTGAGGCAGGGCGCGCAGACCACCGAAATGTTCATGGTGGAGGTCGGAAAGAATTCTGATACGCATGGCGGCCTTCTTTGAAAAATGAAGCAGGACAGAAATGCCCTTACGTACGTAGTTCACACGCTATCGGACCTCGGGTCGGTCCGGCACGATGAGGTCCATGCCATTGCCCCAGGGGCGTTGGTCTTCAGGCAAGGAACTCTTCATGCAAGTGCGTCACCCGGTACTTACCTTATCAGCTCATCTGCTATTTGCCTATGCGGTTCATGCGCAAGCCCTGCCTGTGCAGGGGCAGCCGGCAACTGGTGGTTCTTACGATTTCGCCTACCGTATTTTAGGCGATCGCCGCGTTGCTCCCGTACAAGTATTCGATGATGGTCGCCATACCTATATGCAGTTTCGTACAGGGCAAACCGTTCCAGCCATTTTTGGTGTCGGCCAGCAAGGTGAACGATTGCTGGCTCATGTTTCCAAGGGTGGGTATGTCGTTGTCGAAGGCACTGCGCGCGAGTACTCCATGCGTATCGGCCTGGTCGGCGCGCAGGCCCAGTATCTGGGCAAGGCGCCTAGAGTGGCAGCTTCGTCGGGGGATGCCGCTATTCCCGATCTTTCAGCTGAGATTGGCTTTGATGCCGGCATTCAGGCGGGCGCTCAGCGCCGTGCTTCGCCTTCCGCTACTTATGCCGCAGTGGCACCGGTAGCGCCAAGGCCTTCGCGCCCCATGGTTACTTTCGATGCGCTCAGATCAGACCAGAACATGCGCAAGACATTATCGAGATGGGCCACAGCCGCCGGGTGGGTATTCGAGGCCGAGCACTGGACGGTAGACGTCGATATACCACTGGCAGGTACTGCAAGCTTGGGCAGCGATTTCAAATCGGCGGTTCGTGAATTGCTCGCTGCGACCGAGCTCTCGGTTCGTCCCTTGCAGCCGTGTTTTTACTCGAACCAGGTGTTGCGCGTTTTGCCTTTGTCCGAGCCGTGCAATCGAACGGCTGCGGCGGCCGCGCATTAAGGAGGCCCTATGTCCAGTTTCGCGCTGCATGTGCGCCGGAGCGCGTCGATGACGGCCTTGCTACTTGGGGCTTCGCTGGCCGGTTGTGCGCAAATTCAAATGGCCAGGAAAATCGACGATCGCGCCGCGCAAACGTCGGAGGAGCTGCAAGGCAAGCGTGCCGCCTTTCTGCAAGCCCTGACCGATCCCCGGAAGCGCATCGAAGCCCAGGAAGTCGGGCGTCCGTGGCTGGCCGGTCGTCCACAGCCGCTTGCGCGCGAGTTGAGCTTGCCGCCCGCTTTGCAGGCCTCCGTGGAAACGGCCTTGATGTTTCCGGGTGGCCGTGCGGATCTGGCTACCCTGGCTGAACAGATTTCCTTGGCGACAGGTGTTCAGGTCCGTGTCAGCCCGGATGCCTTATTGCCGCTAGACCATTTCATGCCGCGTCTTGCCGCTGCCCAAGGGCAAGCTGTCGCCGTGGCTGCGCCGATGCAAGTCGCGCTTCCCGTCGGTCTGCATCCTTTGCCACACCTGCTTGATCTCGTCGCTAACAGGCTAGGGGTGTACTGGAAATACGAAGCCGGGGCCATTCACGTTTTTCGAACTGAAACGCGTACCTTCAATGTGCGTGCCCTGACCTTGAAATCCACTGCGGCCGCCAGCCTTGGGCGTGCCGCCAGCGGTAGCGCCGGTGCTTTCGAAAGCGCTTCGTCTACCCGCATTGAATCGGCAGGCGGCGATGCGATGAGCGCTGTCAAAGCCAAGCTCGAGCCCTTTCTAACGCGCGCCGGCGTGGTGGTCGCCAATGCGGATGCCTCCGGACTCGTTGTAGTGACCGACACGCGCGATTCGTTGGACAAGGTCGCGCAATTTCTGGACCGGGAAAACAAGGCGCTGACGCGGCGTGTGCGGCTCATGTTCGAAGAGGTCGAGCTGGTTTCCAAGAACCAGAATGAGCACGGCATTGACTGGAATCTGGTCTACCGTCGCACCCAGGATGCTTTCAGAATGGGGTCACCCGAGACTCTGGTGTCGAATGTGGCGGCGACTGGTCTGGATCTTTCGGCATTGGCAGGACGCTGGCAGGGTTCCTCTCTGATTCTCAAAGCACTAAGCGAGGTCGGAACCATCGTTCGGCGTACCACGGTGCCGCTGCAGACGCTCAATCGGCGGCCGGTCACCCACGCTGTGCGAACCACCTTTACCTACATCGATCAGGTTCAGGTAACCACGGTGGCCTCCTCCGCGGGTACTTCCACTGCTCCTTCCGTTACTCAGAAAGAAGAAACCGTGGGGTCTTTCCTGACGGTTATTCCCGATGCGCAGGATGACGGGCAAATATTGCTGTCCATCGCTTATGACAGCACGGTTGCGCAACCGCTGAAAACGTTGACTTTCGGTGCGAATGGCAACCAGATCCAGCTTCAACAGAAAACCATCGATGGGATGGGCACGGTGCAACAAGTGGAACTGCGGCCAGGGCAGCCAGTGCTGATCTCTGGGTTTGAACGCATACAGGATCAGTACGACAAGCGTCGATTGGACGAAGACGCGCCGTTGCTGCTAGGAGGATCCGGCAAGGCTTCGCGTGAACGTAGCAATACGGTGGTGATCGTCACCGCGCAGGTCGAGGAAGGTTTCTAAGGAGGTACATATGAAGGATTATGTCTTGCTGACCTTGCCGGATCAATCTGCGGAACTGGTGCTGGGTATGCGTTGGCACACCATCTTGGGCAGCAGGCTAGCGATGCGCGCCAGGCAGAAGGCGCGCGAAGCCAAGGCGTCGCATTACGCGCACTCTGCCAGCAGTTCGGAAGCCGTGGGCACGGTACGTTTTGCACGTGTGGACCGAGCGCGCAAAGGCGTAGCCCGATACAGCGGCGCGCTGACGTTTGCCGCCTGTCACCCACAAGGACTGGCCGCATCGTGCTTCGAGCTTCCCGATGGCCGCGTCTGGGTGGTCGCCGTTCACGCAGGCAAAGTGCTGACCCACGCCGACAAAGTGTATGAAACACGCGCCGATGCGCAAGATGCGCTTGATGCCTTGGCAGCGCGTTATGGCCAGGCCTTGTCGATATACGGAAAAGGAGAAGAAGGCGACGCCGAGCTCTTGGACTTGGCCGCCGAGTTACGGCCCGAGTGCCAACTGCAGCCTTGTGGGCTGGCCTGGCCCGCGGTGCCGCGGCCTGTAGCTATTGCCGTGATGGGCTGCCTTTTGGCGTTGGGTGGCAGAAGCGCTTGGGACATCTACCGTGCTGGGGGAGCGGAGCAAAGCTTGGCGCCCGAACAGGTTGACGGGGTTGCAGCTTGGGCCGAGGCTCTTGCGCAGTTCGCGGGGCGCACTCCAGTGCATGGGCAGGCCGACTGGAATGCCGTGCTGGATGCTTTGGCGGATTTGCCCGGCGACATTGGCGGCTGGGTACTTCGCTCGGCGCAATGCAAGCCTGCCGAGACGAAGGGGTGGTCGTGCGCGGCGCGCTACGACCGGCACAGCCGCTTGGCCACGAACGCTAGTTTTCTTGGCGCTCGGCCTGCGCAATGGAGCGAAATCTGGCAACCGCTGGATAGTGTGACTGCTGTTTTCTCGGTCCCGCGCGAGTTCGGAAAGCTGGATATTGCAGGCTTGCATACCGCAGAGAGGCATGAAAGCCAGACCATCACTGCTTTGCAGCAAATACGTCCGGCCCTATCCGCGGTTGCATGGAATGAGCCCTCATCTGTGCGCATCGATCCACCAAGAGATGCCGCAGGAGTGCAAATTCCTGTGCCTTTGTCTGTTTCCCGTATCGAAGAGCACGCCATCACTATCGAAGGGCCATTGCGCTCGCTGGGCTTAATCCCCGAGGAGCTTTCAGGCCAAATCACCTGGAAATCAGTTTCTTTGGTGATCGACGAGAACGCCGAGCCCACATTGAATCGAAGCCGGCTGATGGCCGGCATGTCGGGAGCCGTCTATGCAAGAAACTGAACATCGTGTTGTCGCGTGGAGGATGACCGTCTGTTGTCTGGCGCTTTTTTCCATGTTCTCTGCGGTTGCCCAGGCCCAGCCCGAACTGAATAAGGTCAGGGATATGCTCAAGCGCGACACCGAAAGGGCCTTGGCCAACGAGCGGTCCCGCCAAGCGGCTACGCCTGCGGACAAGCCGCCGCGCCCGACCACCGCACGCATCGATCGACTGAGCGTTACGTCTATCTACGGTACTAGCGGCAAATTGACCGCCATTGTCTTGATCAATGGAGAGCGCAAAGAATATCGCGAGGGAGCGGCCTTAGCCCGAGGCGGGACGACTGCGTCGCGAGACTACCGCCTGCAGCGTATCGAAGATAGTTGCGTCTATTTACAGCGCCCTGGAAAAGGTGATGTACGTGTCAGTTGCTACGCCACGCCCATTCCAGCCGGGACTTCGGCGCTTGCGATTCCGTCGCCGGGTATGCCCACGGCGGGTAGGCCACCGATGATCTCTCTTCCTTCATCCCTGGCACGCCCCTGAAATCATTTGCTATCCCTCAAGGAAAAATCTTATTGCCATGCTTATCATCGGAAACCGATTGCGCGACTTGTTATTGCCGTGGTTTAAGCCTGCCATCGCGAGTTTGAGTGAACCGGCAAGGGTGGCCGAATCAGGCAGCGCTGTGTCCTTGAAGATCGATAGTCGGGATGAGCTCGCCCGTATGACGCCGGCATTCAAACGCATGCTGCGTACCGAGTTCGATGTAGGCGCTTTGTCCAATAAGCTGTGCCCGGTCGAGCTGGACAGCGGAGAGGTCGCCATCTTCACTGTCGACGAGTATGCGGATAGCGAACATATCGAAGAGTTCGAACGCATGGTGGACCAGCGGGCCGCTGTGTTGGCCAAGCCGGCGCGAGTCGTGGTCCCCGCGACCTTATTACTGTCCATCGTGCGTGGGCAGATTACCGGCGATACGCTGAAGTCGCGCCGCCGTGTGTTGCTGGACCCGGTGAAAAGCTCAATGGCGACGGCGTTTCATGACATCGTGGCTTGGGGGATACGGCATCAGGCCAGCGATATTCATATCAACGTCCATATGGGGCAGGCCGAGTCAGAGATTCGCTACACGATAGGGGGCCGCTATGTGACGCCCGAGCGCTTCCGGGGAATGCAAACCTCCACCTTGATGGAAATCCTGGCAGTGGCATATATGGATATCCAGGGCGGCAACGGCGCGGTTTTCGATCCCGTCATTGAACAACAGGGCAGCATCCATCACGAAGTCGACGGCAGCGCCGTCATGCTGCGCTGGGCATCCTTGGCTACTGATGCCGGGGCATCCGTCACCATGCGTTTGCTGCAGATGGACACTCGTGCCCAGCCCAAAAACTACGAGCAATTGGGGTATCTGCCCAGTCAAATCGAGATGATCAATCGGGCTTTGTTGGCAGAGGGCGGAGCTGTGGTGTTGGCGGGGGTCGTCGGGTCTGGGAAGTCAACCACCATCGCTTCGATGATGTCCATGATCCCCTCCACCCGCAAAGTCATCACGCTAGAAGATCCCGTCGAATACCTCATCCCCAATGCATTGCAGAATAGCGTCAGCCGTTCACTGGATGGATCGAGTTCGAGCGAGTTCGATGCCAAGCTGAAAACCATCAAGCGTTCGGCCATGAACGACCTGCTGATCGGGGAAATCCGCGATCGCTCTACCGGGCGTGCGTTTATGGATCTTGCAAGCTCTGGCAGCAATCTTTATACGACGACGCACGCGGGGTCTGCCGCCCTGATTGCGGACCGCCTCGCTTCGGATTTCATCGGGGTGTCCAGAAAACTTCTGGCTACTCCAGGCATCCTGAAACTCTTGGTCTACCAGACCCTGCTGCCCACTTTATGCCCGCATTGTGCGCAGCCCCTGGTGTCGCTCTTTGACCGTCTTTCTGGCTCAGACCGGGCCTTGGCGGGTGAAGCTTCCGCCTACTGGGTTCAGTATGCCCAGCGGCTGCAGCGACTTTATGACGTCGATATCAATGCTATGCGCATACGTAACGATGCAGGTTGCACAACTTGCAGGCAAGCGTCTTTGCCTGATCTGCAGGGGTATGGCGGGCGCACCGTTGTTGCAGAGATGATCGATCCCGCCGTCGATGACAAGTTCTTGCGCTTGGTCAGGGACGCCGACACCCTGGTCTTGAGAGACTACCTTCGCTCGCAAAGGCGCAGCGGATTCTCGGACCCCGACATGCTTGGCAAGACGGCGATGGAATGCGCGATCTACAAGGCATCCATCGGCTTGGTGGACCCGAGAGACATCGAACCGAAGTTCTCCAGCTTTGAAACCGTACAGATGCAACAGACGCCGCGTGGCGCAATCAGGCGACGTGAGAGACGCCCGGGGCGGCGTCTCGCGTCCGGGCGCGTGCCGTCCTTGGCTGATAGGAATTCTCCTGCGCGGGCTAGGACATGAGTCGGCAGTCACAGCGCCTGCCTTGGCGAATACGTTTGGCCGCCCAGCAGTTTCACAAAGAACGGGCGCAGTACTACGACTATCTGGCTGACCTGATGAGCGCCACGGATGGCCGCAAGACCCTGCGCGATATTTTTCGCGATGACGCCAAGCGCTATGGCCAGCATCACCGCGGTCTGCTGTCAGGGCATTGGGCCTATCAATACCAGGAGGCCGGTGGGGACTTGTTCGGCACTTTCGACGGAACTTTACCGCGCAGTGATCTGGTGCTGATCCGCATGGCTCAGCGTGGTGGGGCCGGGGCGTTGGAGCAGACGCTGCGCGATGTGGCGGTAGTAAGCCGGCTGATCGAGCAGGCCCGAGGAACGTTGGTTAATACGCTGGCGGTAGCCGTAGCGGCCATCCTCGTCATGATGGCCATGATCATTGCCATTCCGCTGTTTACCGTGCCTCGCCTGAAACAAGCATTTGGCATGGTTCCAGAGGAATTCATCGGCGCGTTGACGCGCCAGCTATACGCTTTCTCGTCGTTTATCCACGAACACTTCTTTTCTCTTGCCTTGGGCTTTGGGTTCGTGACGTATTGCTTGCTCTGGTCGCTACCTAATCTGACAGGATCCTTGCGTCGCGTTTTGGACGACTGGTTCATATGGCGTCTGTATCGCGATTTTCATGGAATACGCTTTCTTGCCTCTTTGGCGACCATGGTCAAGCGGCGCGGCAATGTCAGTACAGCGTTGCGCGATGCCTTGGATTTGCAAACGGAAGGGGCCAGCCCCTGGCAGCGCTGGCATGTCGAACAGATGATTGCGCATATCGACGATGGTCGCGTTGGCAGCGAAACGTTTGATACCGGCATTGTTGATCGCCAGACGCTTTGGTTCTTGACTGATCTGATCGCTGCGCAAGGAATGGATGTGGCCTTGTCGCGGACGCGCGCGCGTTTGGAAAGCCGTTCGGTGCAGGCCGTAGCGCGCAGGGCCGAGCTGGCTCGTTGGGTGATGTTGCTGGGGGCCGTTGCAGCTTTGCTCGGCATCGTTTTCTGGCATTTCGGAGTGGTCAACGAAATGCGAGCCGCCATGACCAATTACTACTCGAACCGATGAGGGATCGCATGTTCATTTCAGTCCCGGCACATTTACGCCGCCAGCAAGGTTTCACTCTGGTGGAGGTTGCCATTGTTGCTTCCATTGTCTTGATTGCCGCCATCCTGGGCATACCCGCTATCAACGGCTATATCGTGGAAAATAAGGTGCCTGCCGTCGGCCAGGAATTACAACGTTTCGTTGCAAGAACCAAGGCCTCAACCCAGGGGCTGGGCCAAACGCCCTACACCGGTATTGGTATTGCCCAGTTGAGCAATGCCCTGCGCAGCAGCAGCGTGGTAACGGTTTCGGGTAGCGGTGCTACCGCCGTCGTGCGCCATGGGCTGGGCGCATCCGACGGCAAGATCGCCCTTGCGGTAGATTCGATCACCGCGGCGGGCGACGCCTTCAACATCACGCTGGATAAAGTCAATGAGGCGGCATGCCCAGGCTTGGCAGCCGTCATGCAACGCGTCTCCGAACGTATCGACATCAACGGCGTGGTGGTCAAGCAACCAGGTACCGGAGGCGCGGCGGGTGTCTATAGCGCGTCCGGTGCGGATGCGGCGTGTACGGCGGGCGACACGAACACATTCGCGTTTACCGCGCGCTGAACTGCGAAAGCGAAATGAGACCCCAACAGCGATCACTGCGCGCGCGCCGCTTGCAAGCAGGTTTGACTCTGATCGAACTGTCTATTGTCGCGAGCATCCTGACAGTGATGACGGTGATCGCGGCAGGCAAGCTGATGCAAGAGATTAACGATGCGGCGGCGCAGGCGACGGGTACTTACTTGCTGACCATCAAAGGAGCAATGGATGCTTTTCTCGTCAAAAATTATGAGCAACTAGTTCATGCCGGGCCGATCTCAGCGGTGCTGGATCCCTTGGCTCCGACGCTGTCCGAGCTTCGCGGTGCAGGATTCCTGAACGGAGGTTTTCCCGAACGGACTCCCTTTAATCAGGCGGTAGCAATACGTATAGAAAGAAGCGGCACCTGTCCTGGAAGCGCATGCAGGCTGGATGCGCTCGTCCATACAATCACTCCGCTCCAGACCGCGGGTTCATCCGAACCCAACTCGGACTTAGTCGCGCAAGTGGTTCTGTCTAGCGCAGGCTTCGGCGGAGCAGCTTATATGGGCGACCCAGGGCATATTCGCGGGGCCACCTATACGGTCGACAACCCCATGGGCGCCACCACGGGTATCGTGGCCGTGGTGGCAAGCTTGGACACGACCCAGTTCCATCAATTCGTTCGTATCCGCGATTCGCGCAATCCCGATCTCCAAGGCGAGCTGAGTGTGCAAGGAAATGTCCAGCTGCACGGCACCCTCGCCATGCGTAATGCGACGGGCATCGCCTGTGTGTCGGCAGACGGTAGCGGTCTGCTTACCCTTCGCTGCGCCGGTGCTTTGAACGCAAAAACCGGCCTATTCACCGCCGATGATGGCAGTGTGGTGCAGATTGATCCCGCTACAGGAGTCGTGGCCAGCCAGCGCATCTACGCCGCCCAAGGCTTGGCGACAAGCAGGGCAAGCGTGTTCGATGGTAGCGACCTGCATCCGACGATTAGAGTGGCAAGCGGGCAGATGCTCCTGGCGACCAGCAATGGGCTGGCCCTGACCGTAATGGGCCAGGATTTAGTCGGGCACGGCGGTGTTTCCGCAGCTCGGCTAGGACTCAGAGAAGTCGGAGTAGCCAACACCGCTTGCAGTACCCGCGTATCCAGCCTTGCAGGCAGCCAAGCTGAGTTCGCTCGAAGCCCATCCGGCGGCTTATTGGTATGTGCGGAAGGGACTTGGCGCGCATTGGCCGAGCTTGCAATAGTTGGGACGGCTTGCTCCCCCAATGGTGCGTTCGCGACCGAGGCCGATACCGGTGCAGGGCTGGTATGCCGCCTGGGTGTCTGGATGCGCGCCGATGATCTCCTATCGAGCTACGTGATGCTAAGCACCCAGGTTGTAACGACGATGTCTATGGTTCCCAAGCCCGTCTGCGGGCAGTTAGGAAGTACTGCCGGTACGCCGCTCATTTACTTGCTGCCACAGATCGAGTCGTCGACGGCCGCTGCATTTACACGCAAGGCCATCGAAATGGGCGATTACTGGCAGATTCAATTGCTCGACTACGACGGGAATGCGCTAGGGGGCCCGCCCCGGGCCATTGCACAGATCTACTGTAAATATTAGGAGAGATCCATGATGAGGTTCTGGCTTTGCGGCGCGCTGTGGGTGCCGGCATTTTCTGTTGTGGCGCAATCGGCCGCGCCGCAGTACCGCGCGCCTGCGGAGGATTCGACGTTCATCCGGGGGATGGCGGAGCGGGTTATGCCGGTGCAGGG
>JBEBXA010000119.1:0-10625 GCA_040391825.1 Pigmentiphaga sp. | reverse complement strand
GCCAGGAACGCGTCGGCGTTGACATGGCCAACGGATATACACGCATCAAAGACGGGAAGCCCTTTGGTGTCTTCGCGATGCAGTACGGACCCGGCGCCGAGAACGCATTCTCCGGTATCGCCACGGCATATTCCGACTCCTCCCCCATCCTGCTCCTTCCGCTCGGCCACCGGCGAGAAGTCGCGCAGGTCTACCCTACTTTCAGATCATCGCGCGCCTACTCTTGCGTTACCAAAACAGTAGAAGAAGTGGTCGATCCAACTGAAATCGGCAACCTAATGCGTCGGGCATTCAGCCAGTTGAAGAACGGACGACTGGGCCCGGTCATGATAGAAACCCCGATGGATCTAGTTGAGTACGAACTAGGCGACTTTCAGACGCATTATCGGCCAGTCCGCCAAGCACGATCGGCCGGCGACGAACGCGATATCGAAGATGCGGTGACAATGCTGCTTGCCGCCTCGTGCCCCATCATCCAGGCGGGCCAAGGCATCTTCTATGCCGACGCATGCCCTGAGCTGCTAGAGCTAGCCGAGCTTGCTTCCATTCCAGTAATCACCACTGTGGAGGGAAAAAGCGCCTTTCCCGAAAACCACCCCTTGTCTCTAGGAACATCAGGAGCCGTCCTTACTGGCCATGGCAACGCATTTCTGGCCAAGGCAGACCTGGTATTGGCGATTGGCAGCAGCCTGACGCGCCACCACCTGACAAACCGAGTCATGCCGGTAGCAGAGAAAAAAATCATTCATGCCGTGTCAGACAGTCGCGACCTCTACAAAGGCTATGAAACCGACGTCGCCATACTGGGTGACGCAAAACTGGTGCTACGGCAACTGATCGACTGCGTACGCGACCGTCTAGGAAAGAAACCACGCTTCGACCCTGCACCTGAAATTCATTCCATCAAGCGCGCTTGGCTGGCCCAATGGGAAGCAAAGCTCACCAGCAGCAATACCCCCATCACGCCATACCGCGCAATCGCAGACTTCATGCGCGCAATACCCGCCGCCGACGCAATCGTCACACACGACTCGGGCAGCCCACGGGATCAGATCCTCCCTTTCTATGAAGCGACGACACCGCATAGCTATCTGGGCTGGGGAAAATCGCACGCCCTGGGAACAGGACTTGGATTAACCATCGGCGCCAAGCTGGCCGCGCCCGACAAGTTCTGCGTCAACTTCATGGGTGACGCCGCTTTCGGCATGACCGGCTTGGACTTTGAAACCTCTGCTCGAGTTGACGCGCCTATCTGCACTGTCGTCTTCAACAACGCTACGATGGCTGTGGAAACGCAGAATATGGCGCTGTCGCATTCGCTGTACAAGACTCGAGATATTGGGGGGAGTTACGCCAATATTGCGAGGGATCTGGGTGGCCATGGCGAACGCATTGAGGACCCATCGGATTTAGCTGATGCGTTTCGGCGAGCGCGCGAACATAACCAGAACGGAAAGGCTGTATTGCTTGAGATTATTACCAACGAGGAGCGTGATTTTTCGTTTCGCCGGAATAGTTTTGCGGCGCTGCGCGAGAGTCACAAGATCGCAACACCAGCAGCGTGAACCCGCAGCTAAGCACCGTCTGCCGCCAGGCACAGCATGTGCAGCGTTGTAGGCCAGGTCGAAACGGCTCTCGATCGAGCTAGGGCGACTAGCTCACGCTGTACCGCGCCAGAGCCACTGCCCACCAAACCAATCACTTCGGTAGCGTAGAAGCTGATCGCCGGCTGGCCGAACAACAATCCCAGCACCCGCTGTTGTGTGACCCTCGGGCACGAAGCGATAACGCCGATGCTGATCCTGGGTGCAGTTATTTGTGGCTGGCCAGTAAGGCGGCGCAACGTTCCCGCAGGAAACCATGCAATTGGCTAATCGCCGTCGTCAGCAGTGAACGGTGGGCACAGATCAGGTGCAACGGCGCGGGTTCGCAATGCGCTGTTGGAAACATCTCCACTAACCGCCCCGCCTTCAGATCGTCGATGAGGTCCAACCGTGATTTGTAGACCACGCCTTCCCCGGCGATGGCCCAGCGGCGCACTGCGTCGGCATCGTCGCTGACACGGTCTGCGCCAACCTGTCGTTCGAGGGCGGAGTAGGCAATCCGATTACATCGGCGCTGCCGCCCTTTGTCTGCCTGCCGTTAGAGGATATTGTCGGTGCCGAACCGGTGTTGACGCTGCTGTTCGAGGAAGCGTTCGAGCAGCGATGCGGGCGCGTTGCGCTGATCGAGCGCCTGTTCGAAGTCGTTATGATCCAAGTCTTGCGACTTCTAATGGAAAACGGCGAGGTGCATGGCGGCCTGTTGTCCGGCTTGTCGCATCCTCGCCTGCGCCACGCGCTGGCCGCGATGCACGAGGCGCCCACACAGGAATGGACATTGGACGAACTGGCGAGTGTTGCCGGTATGTCGCGCAGCGTATTTGCCACGACCTTCCGCCAGACAGTTGGTGTCACGCCAGGACGGTACCTCCAAGGCTGGCGCGTGCGGTTGGCACAGAAGGCGCTGCGGCACGGGTGTCCTTTGAAGATAATCGCCGCCGAGGTCGGCTACGGGAGCGAAGCCGCACTCTCGCGTGCATTCAAGGCGCAGTCCGGGCAATCACCCCGGCAATGGAAAGCCAGTTTTTGATAGAGCTCAGTCTAAAGACTGCCATTCCTTGCTATCAGGAAATATACCTTCGCCATGACGGCCTAGTGCCTTCACCTCTTCGCTCATCGGCGTGGAGTTTTCATAGTTAAATATTCATTTCACTTGCTTTTTGCAAGTTAAATGAATAGCATGTTTCCATATTGAGCACGGTCACCGGATTGGCGCAGGCCGCTCCATGCATGATCGACGCATATCGGTAAGGAAACTGCAGATGAGCACTATCAGTATCATCGGATCAGGTGGCATGGCCGCAGCGATCGCTAGCCGTACCATCAAAGCTGGACACTCCGTCGAGGTGATCAGCCGAGACCCTGCCAAGGGGCTCGTCTCGACTTTCCTCGACAGTCTCGGCCTGCACCCATTGGATATCGGCGGTCTGCATATGGCCCAGACGCTCGAATCGCTCGGCCTGCTGATGATCGGACTGGCCAAAAACGGCGCCGGCACCTTTGACATCGCCTTGCAGGTCGATATCGGTTGAATGAGCAGCATCGCGTCCTCGCCGACAGACTCACAACACCACTGGGAGCAAATTATTTCGGCCGTGTCCGATCAGCTCCAGTACAGCTTCCTGGATGGCTAAACGAATAACTAAGCGGGGCATCCTTAAAGGCTCAAAAGTCAAACTTAAACGTTCGACTTCCGCTTAATGCACCATCGACCAATCCTCAGCAAGGACCCGCTTCGGTCTTACTTATTCCTGACTCCCAGGAAAGACACACCCGCCGTTTCGGACCAACGCCTTCACCTCATCACTCACCTTCACGGGGTTTTGACGTAGCCGCGCACCGAAGCCCTTGCCCGGCAGCTCGTACGACTTCGCATCGTGCTGAGCGCTCCAAAGGATGATGTTAAGCAGGATGGGAATAAGGTCCAGACCTTTCTCGGTCAGCGTGTAGAAATCCTTGCGCCTGTCAGTGGGGCTCGGCGCCCTTGAAAGAATCCCTTGCTCCTCAAGAAAGGCAAGGCGGGAAGCTAGGATATTGGTCGCGATCCCCTCTTCCGATTTCAGGAATTCGCCATATGTCTTCTTACCAATAAAAACGATGTCGCGAATGATCAAAAGCGACCACCGGTCGCCGAAGATCTCCACGCCGTAGTTCACTGGGCAATGTGACCGAAGATCGTCTTTGCTCGTGGCTTTCATAGCTAAGTTGCGCGTCGTTTTCATAGCTAAATCTTAACATTGCTTGTATTGAGCAAGTTATATTTTGAATATTACTTGTTTTTTGCAAGTGACAAGAATAGCATGCTTCCATGCCTTACCGAACAGTCTTCCATACAACTCCAACGAAGGATGCATGACATGAACAGACTAAATGGAAAGACCGCCGTAATCACTGGCGGCGCTACCGGCATCGGCCGCGCCGCAGCAAAGCGCTTCATCGAGGAAGGCGCCTTCGTCTTCATCTTTGGTCGCCGGCAGGAAGCGCTCGACGACGCTGTGGCTGACCTCGGGTCCAATGCCCGCGCGGTGAAGGGTTCCGTCTCTAACCTGGCCGACCTCGACCGCCTTTACTCGGCGGTGAAGGCCGAGCGCGGAACCCTCGACATCGTCTTCGCCAACGCCGGGGCGGGGAGCCCGCTTCCGCTCGGCGAGATCACCGCCACGCACATTGACGAAACCTTCGACACCAACGTGAAGGGCACGATCTTCACGGTCCAGAAAGCGCTGCCCCTGATGGGCCAAGGCGGCTCGATCATCCTGACCGGATCGAGCGCCGGCACGACGGGCGCCCCGGCAATGAGCGCTTACAGCGCGAGTAAGGCGGCCGTGCGCAACCTCGCGCGAAGTTGGGCAGAGGACCTGAAAAGCACCGGTATTCGAGTAAACGTGTTGTCGCCCGGGGCGACAGCGACCGAACTCGCGAAGGAAGCCCTGGGTGAAGAGGGTCAGAAGATATACGCCTCAATGACTCCGCTCCAGCGCATGGCTGATCCGGCAGAGATCGGGGCGGTAGCTGCCTTTCTCGCATCGCCCGACAGCAGCTTCATGACCGCCAGCGAAGTCGCGGTTGACGGCGGTCTCGCGCAACTCTAATACGCAAGGCCCTACGGTGCCCCATTCAATTAAGCGGAGCGCCATAAGGCTCGGTAAATCAAAGGTGAATCTATGAACTACGCAATTATTGGCTTTGGCGCAATTGGCCAGGCGCTGGCTAAGGCATTTGGCCGAAGCGGCATCGAAGTATCCGTTTCAACCACTCGCGACCCGGAAAGCTTTGCCGCCGATGCCGCCGCAATTGGACCCCGGATCATTCCCAAAACACTGGCGGAAGCCGTCAAGGCGGACATCCTCTTTTTAGCTGTCCGTTACGAGTCGCACGCGGATGTCGCGAAGGCCCTGCCGAGCTGGAAAGGAAAGACGATCATTGACGTCACCAATGCCTATGGCGTGGCAGTCGAAAAACTCGACGGCCTACCGTCCTCCGCTGTGGTCGCCAGGGCCTTCAATGGCGCCAAATTGGTGAAGGGCTTCAATCATCTGCCCGCCAGTCAATTGGCCACCGACCCACAGCTTGCAGGCGGGCGGCGCGTCATCTTTCTCGCCAGCGACGATGACAATGCGGTGCCGCCAGTTGCAGCGCTAGCCGAACGCCTCGGGTTCGCGCCGATACCGCTGGGCAAACTCGCCGAAGGCGGAGCACTCGTCCAAGCGCGTGGACAGACTTGGGCTCCGCTGATCTTCCAAGACCTCGTCAAGTCCAACTGAACCGGCACGAACTAACGATTCATCGAACAAAGAGAAATCTTATGCATATCGAACTCAAGGGACGCAAGGCGATTGTGACCGGTTCCACCGCAGGCATTGGCCGTGCAATCGCCGAAGGGATGGCACGTGCAGGCGCGGCAGTTGTCATCAACGGCCGCACACAGGAACGTGTCGATGCCGCATTGCGCGAGATGCGCGCCCTGTTGCCGGGGGCCGAATTGAGCGGCGTTGCGACAGACGTTGCTACCTCACAAGGGTGTGCGGTGCTATTCGAACAAGCGCCAGACGCAGACATACTCGTCAACAATGCCGGCACCGCCCTTCTGAACAATTTTTTCGACCAGGACGACAGCGAATGGCTGGACCTGTTCCAGCTCAACGTAATGAGCGGAGTACGCACCGCCCGTCATTACGTGCCAAAAATGATGGCACGCGGCTGGGGACGTGTGGTGTTCGTCAGCAGCGAATCCGGGCTGAACATTCCGAAAGAAATGATTGACTACGGCGTTACCAAAACCGCGATTCTCGCTGTTTCACGCGGGCTGGCCGAGCTCGTTGCCGGAACCGGCGTCACCGTCAACGCTGTACTGCCCGGCCCGACGAACTCCGAAATTCTATCCAGTTGGATGCAATCAACGGCGCAAGAGCAAGGCATCACTCAGGAGCAAGCCGAGCAACAGTTCCTGGAAACCGCTCGCCCGACGACGCTGATCAAGCGATTCGCTACAACTGAAGAGGTCGCGAACATGGTGGTATACGCATGCTCAGAACAGGCTTCTGCGACCACTGGGGCCGCGCTGCGAGTCGATGGGGGCGTCGTTCGTTCGATTGCCTGAACTATGTCTGCGGCAGCAATGACGTCCCTCATCACCACTGAAATTACTTGATTCGGCCTGTCAGTGCATTTCCGCCGCTGCTGATCGGCTTTCCTGGCTCAGCGCAAAGCGGAGCGCTGTTGTGGCCGACAGATGTCGTGATGTAACAGTTGCGGTTCCTTCCTTTGATCTTCGCAGAGAAATAGACAGTCTGGCCATCCACTTCCCGGTTAGAAACCTTGACGTCGCTTGGCTGAAGACCATACTCACGCGCAACGATTTTCTCCAACCCTTCTTCATTTGGCGCGAATACCCCGCTAATGCTTGAAGCAGCGAGGTGGCAACCACTTAATGTCACGCTCACTGCGGCTGCCGCAAGCAACTTGAATCCAAAGCCTTACATGCTTCCTTCCCCCCGAAGGATATTGGTTAACGGGCGAGCATACCCCAAGGGGTTCTTTAAACGGCCCTCAGCATGAAACTAATGGAAACAAGGTCTAGTAATGACCGCATCAGTTTCTACTTCTGCGGCCCAGTAAGAATGGGGGCATTACCCATCGACCAGGTCACATCCGGTGCCGTTGGCTTGGGATGCGGTCGGCGCTCCACGCTGGCAATGCGCTTGCGTTTCCTGCGCCGCACCGCCAAACCCGCCTCGCGGTAAAGCCGCAGCGTGCGCTTGGGTTGATCAGCCAACCCTCACGACGCAGCACCACATAAATGCGCTGGTAGCCATAGCGGCGCTTTTCCACCGCGATCTCTTGCATCCGCGTACGCACCTCATCGTCGCCAACCCGACGGCTGCGATATCGGTACAACGAGCGTGATATCCCAATCAGCCCACACGCCCGCGTCACGCCCATCTTGTGCTCTGTCATCAGCACATCGACCGCCGCGCGTCGGGCCTGCGGGCTTACAACTTTCGGCCCAGCACGTCCTTCAATGCCGAAATATCCAACACCTGGTCAGCCACGATCCGCTTGAGCTTGGCGTTCTCAAGCTCCAACGCACGCAACCGCTGCGCCTCGGACTCCGTCATGCCGTCGTACTTGCTCTTCCAGTTGTAATACGTCGCCTCGCTTATCCCATGCTACCGGCATAGCTCCTTGACCGGCAGCCCCGCCTCGGCCTGCTTCAATACGCCAATGATTTGCCCTTCCGTGAACCGCTTCTTCATTTCTGATGCTTCCTCGTAAGAAGCAAACTCTAAATCAATCTCGGACTATTTCAAGGGAGGGGGTCATCTCCAACAAAGTGAAAAAATGCGTCTACTTAGGCGAAACCGCCGTTAGCGCGCACGATCTGGGCATTAACCCAGCCGCCATCGACACTCAACAGGAACGACACCACGCGGGCAATATCTTCAGGTTGCCCCAAACGCTCCAAAGGCACCATTTTTGTCATCTGCGAGATCTGTTCTTCGGTCTTGCCTTCCATAAACAACTCAGTCGCAACCGGCCCCGGCGCGACCGCATTGACCGTGATACTCCGGCCGCGCAGTTCGTTGGCCAACACTCGCACAAGGCCTTCTACCCCCGCCTTAGATGCGATGTAGGCCCCGTAGTTGGGAAAGGATTTGGCGATCACGCTTGTCGACACAGCAACGATGCGCCCACCGGCCTGCAAGTGCTGAGCAGCATGACCTAGCACCAAGAATGCGCCCCGCAAGTTAGTAGAAATGGTGCGATCGAAGGCTTCGATGCTTTCAGGAGCAATCGGCGCCAACGGCATTATTCCGGCGCTGTGTACGACCGCGCCAAGGGTTCCGAAGGTTTCAAGCGCCGTGGCAAAAAGCCGCTGCACATCTTCGGTTTTGGATACGTCCGCCTGCACGGCGATAGCCTGCCCCCCTGTGGCATGGATAGCAGCGACAACCTCCTCAGCCTTGGCGGCATTACCCGAATAATTGACGACAATCTTGAAACCATCGACGGCCAGGCGCAGAGAAATGGCGCGACCTATGCCTCTGGATGCCCCGGTAACGACGGCAGTTCGAACGGTCGATGGTGCTAAAGCGGAGGTACTGATATTCATGATGATTTCCTTCAAGGGGACGGGTGAGAGCGAGCTTTTAGGCCTGATAGCACCGTCGGGTTGGCAATTGGCCACATTGGCGCACGACGCCGACTCACTCCCGTAGTCAGCGATTCGACGAGCCGTCCGCTAGGACGGGGTTCTTACGCATGTTCAGGTAGCGCACATAGGCTTCGCGATAAGCGGAACTGTTGAAGTCCGCACCGGTCTCGCCGTTGATGTATTGCGGCACGCCCGCCCGGGTCCAGATGTCGAGGTCGGCTTTCACTTCGGCCCGTGTGAGCGTCGAACCTTCAAAAGCGGGGAGCAGAAGCGCGCTGTCCTCGCCTTGGGGAGAACTGAAAGCGGTGCCAGAGGCGATGAGGCACAGCGCGGCAAAGATGATTTTCGTGTTCATAGTTGATTCCTTATCGATATATGCGATGACGTTGGATGCGTGGATTAACGTTTGCCGGACCCGAAACGAACATGACCGTTTGCACCATGGAAATCATGATGAGGTTTGACTCACGATGAATAAATAAGGTGAAATTGGCTTGTTAATTCAAAAATAATCAACAATGAGGCTGTTTTGGACCGTTTCGATGCTTTACAGCTCTTCACTCGCATCGTGGAACTTGGCAGCTTTACCGAGGCCGCAGGCGTGCTGAATGTCCCACGCGCGACGGCAACGCACGCCATCAAGCAGCTTGAAAGGCGACTAGAGGCTCGCCTGTTGGATCGCACCACGCGCCAGGTCAAACCCACGTTGGATGGCCAAGCCTTCTACGAGCGCAGCAAGCGCGTCCTGGCGGAATTGGAAGATGCGGAAACATCACTAAGCACGCAGGTTGCCAATCCGCGCGGCACACTGCGATTGGACTTGCACGGCGTACATGCGACGATGATTATCCTGCCGCGCATTGGCGAGTTCAGAGAACGCTACCCCCAAATCGATGTCGTCATCAGCAGCGGCGACCGTTTGGTGGATCTGGTCAAGGAAGGCATCGACTGCGTGGTACGCGCCGGTCAACCGCGCGACTCATCGCTTATTGCCAGAAAGCTGGCGGACATGCCGGAGATCATTTGCGCCAGCCCCGAATACCTGGCCCGATATGGAACTCCTGAGCATCCTCGCGATTTGGAGCAGCATCAGGGGATTGGTTTTTTCTCTCGCGGCAACGACTACCGCTATCCATTTTCAGTAATCGTAGACGGTAACGTACAAGAGTTCAGCGCCAGTGGCTGGATGTCGGTCAGTGATGCCGAATGCTATACGCGTGCTGCGCTAGCCGGCTGTGGACTGATCCAGGTGCCTCGTTTCCGATTGGAAGAGCACCTGAACGCGGGTAGGCTGGTTCAGGTTTTGACGGAATGGACTTGCCCCGATTTACCCGTCTGTGCCCTCTATCCATTCCATCGTCAGCTTTCTCCAAGAGTACGGGTCTTCATTGATTGGATCCGCGATCTATATGTCGAGAAATTCGGAGCATTGAACCGCTAGAAGCGGGTGCGGAGGCGACAAGCCTTAGTTTCTCGCTCGGTTCAAGGTTTATGGTCTTGCAGCGAGCGAAAGCGGCCGAGATAAAGCATCGGGGTATCCGCCAGCACGCCAACCTGCACACGTCATAATGGAGAAAATTGACAGTGGGCATGAAGATGGGTGAAAAGGTCAAACGCAAGAGCGCGCCAGTGCTGGCATCATTCAAGGGGTAAACGGGACTCCATTCTGGCTCGACACCCAATCGACTGAGGATCAAAATCAAACTCCCAAATTGGGTACGATCATTCCCAATTTGGGTTTATTACCTCGAGTCTGCGAGCGTGCGGGCTATTGCAGCAGCAACCGTCTCTCCTTCTCGAAGCCCAAACAGCTCTCTGGCGTGTGTGGTGAAACATGGCTCGGCGGCTCGAACACGTAACCAGCCGCTTTCATCTGGGCCTCGATGCCCTCGGTGATGAAGCACTGCTCTGGCAGACCTGTTCAGGTATAGAGCGTACAAGACAAAGGCCACGCCGAAGCGCAGCCCTTGAATGTAACGACTAGCAATGTCTGGGGAACGGACCCTTCCCGAATCGCGCGTTATCAGCTTGACTCCACGATAGCCAAGGATGGCGACTCAGGCCAAGCCTCCAGCACCGCCCGATGTCGCGCCATGTCCTGCACTATCACGGTCACCCCAACAAGGCTCTTGAAGTACGATCCGGCTCTACCACATGCAGGATCCTTCGATGGAAAACCCACAGGTGCTTAAGCGGCTGGAGGCATCAAGGCAGTTTTATCAACAAAAACTTGACCCAGTGATGACTCTAAGTGCTCGATGTATAGGTGTTTTAGCTGATGGTGCCCGGGGCCGGAATCGAACCGGCACGCCTTGCGGCGGGGGATTTTGAGTCCCCTGCGTCTACCAATTTCACCACCCGGGCAGATG
>JBEBXA010000118.1:0-10642 GCA_040391825.1 Pigmentiphaga sp. | reverse complement strand
GATGAGGTGAATCGCGCCGCCTTGGCTGACCAAGCAGCGCTGGTAGAGCGCTTTGGCGGGCGTTTGCAGGCTCTTGCCACCGGCACTCCCGGCGCAACTCCGCCGCCCGCCGCAAGCTGAGGTGCAAAGCGGGGCTGCTCAGGAGGGGCATCCCGCTAGGCGTGCGAGGCGCTCTGGCCAGTAGCCGAACCATCGTGGCGGCCCGACACCAGATGCATGAGCGCCTGATACAAGCTGCTCGATCTTTCGCAGAGATCCAGGATCACGTCGAAATGATTCCGCTGCGCAAGCACCTGATAGTCGGCCAGCAAGCCTCGCTGGCGGCAGTACTGGGCAACGGCCTCGCTCTGCCGACGGAACTCGTCAGTATCTCCATCAGCAACCGCAACCACCACCGGCGTGGAACCCGTCGGCTCGGTGCTCAGTAGCGAATACCGCTGCACGTCTGCCGGGTTCAGCTTCAGGCGCTCATTGCGATAGCTCAACCGCACCGGTTCAAGATCGCCCAGTCCGCATACCAGCATGGCGCCCGCGAAACAGGTAGGCAATCCGTCGCCGGCCCAATCGTGAGTCAGGCATTGGCTTACCAAATGGCTACCCGATGAATGACCGATCAACACGATACGGTCGGCATCGCCGCCGTAGCTTGCGATGTTTCGGCGCACCCATGCAACACCTTCACGCACGGCTTGCACCATGACGTCGAAAGACACTTGCGATGCCCGGGGAAAACCCAAGGTGACCAGCATGCAACCGTCTTCCAGCAAAGGCTGAGCGGCAAAGGCGCTTTCTTCCTTGTTCTGCGCGACCCATGCACCGCCATGCACATACAGCACAACGGGAACACGGCCCCTGCCCGCGGGACGATAGATGTCCAGTCTGGCGTCGGGATAATCGCCCCACGGCACATCCCGGTGCGTGCACCAAGGCAAGGCCGCCGCGCTTAGCTCAGCGCCCTGGGCCAATATTTGCCGAAAATCGGGGTAGTGACGTTGATTATCGTATTGCAGGTCAAGCGCTGCCTGATCGTAAGCGCCGAAGACGGTTGTTGCCATAGTTCGGTTACCACTCAATAGAACACTACAAGTTAGCAAGACAATTTTGGGGGCCGGCCTTCTAGATGATCGCCGATACGCAACCGTCCATAGGAATAATGGCGCCCGAGACATAGCTGGCGAAATCCGACGATAAGAATAACGCCACGTTGGCGATTTCTTCCGGCTTGGCGAAACGCCCCATCGGGATCCCGGCCACGAAGTCGGCCAGCACGGCCGCTGCATCGCGGCCGCTGTTACGCGCAGCGGCCTCCACACCCTCTTGTACCCGTTCGGTTTGGGTCAAGCCCGGGTTCAGTGCGTTTACTCGTACGCCTTGCGCTGCATAGGCCTGGGCATAGCCTGCCGTGGACAACATTAGCGCGGCGTTTGCGGAACCGCCCGCGATATGGATGGAGCTGGCATTTTTGCCGCCGTGCCCGATGATGTTGACGATACTGCCACGCCCGCGGCCAGCCATACGTTTGGCGACCGGGTCCAGCACATGCATATAGCTGAAGTACTTGGCGTCCATGGCTTGGCGAAACGCCTGCGCGTCGAGTTCGGACAAAGCGTAGCGCTTGGCTGCGCCAGCGGAATTGACCAGAGCGGCAATCGGGCCAACTTCGCTTTCGATACGAGCGACGACTTGCTCGGCGGCAGTGGCGTCGCTTAGGTCGGCCGCGAAAGTTCGCATATCCAGGCCCTGCTTTTGCAGGTTTGCGCGGGCTGCGTCCAGGTTGGCCTGGCTACGCGAAACACCCACCACGGTAGCGCCGGCCTGAGCGAAGGCCTGGGCGCAGGCAAAGCCTATGCCTTTGCTGGCACCCGTGATCAGGACCACGGCGGCGTCGAAAGAAATATTCATGCGGAGCTCATTGATGATTGGCAGTCGTGCCGGCAAGCTTACCCGCATTGAGCCGCCCTGGGTTAGCCTTCGAGCGCACCCGGCGCATAGTGCAGTAGCCACCACAGCAGCGCCATCGGACCCGCATTAAACAAACTGTGCAAGGCAATGGATGAGAGGATGCCAAAGCGCACGCGCATCCATCCCAACACCAGTCCGGTTACCCATTGCGGCAACACCAGCAGCGGCAACAGCCACAGGCCGGAATCAGCCAGGCGAAAATTGGACAGATGTAAAAAGGCGAAGGCCAGCGTGGCGATGTGAAAGACAAAAGGGAATATTTCGTCGTAGCGCCGCAAGCGAGCCCATGGCCATCGGTAAGCCTGCCTGCTTAGTAAGCACAGCACACCGCACAAGGCCAGTCCGGCGCTGACTGCCGCCACGGGACTTGGGCCCGCCAGCAATGCGGCGATCAGGATGGGACTGAGCCAAAGCGCCCAGGCGGGCCGGCGCAAACCGAACCGAAATAGCAATTCTTCAACGACCGGGGCCCACAGCACAACGTGAAACCACGACAGGTTCAACTTGGGCAAGCGGTGTTCCGCGCCCGACGCACCTGCCACGGTAGCGGCCAAAGGACCCAGTACCGTCAAGTTGATCGCCCACAATAACAAGACCCAACACATCAAGCGCGATGCGGACAAGCCTCCCATCCATTCTTGCGAAAGATAAGCGGGTCTGGGGCCAAGCGATCCAGCGGAAGAACGGGGTAGGCGAGGTCCCAGGGCAGGCCTGCGCACAAACGCGAGGAAGTCATCGAACTCGATGCGGAACTGCGCCCAGTTGCCGCCTGGCGCTGCCGATGCCTGCGCAGGATCGCGGCCTCGGCGAGGCAATTCAGGCGTTGCCACTATGCAGTTGCTGGGTAGCCTGATCGAACTCGCCTTTCAAGAGAGCCGGGATGATGGCGCGCGAACGATCAAGGCTTTCTTCGATACGGGCCTGCTCTTCTTTGCGAGGTGGGTGCAGCACGAAATCGACGACCTGCTGTGCAAGACCCAATGAGCGTGGATGGCCGATACCCAGACGCAAGCGCCAGAAGGCTTGCGACCCCAAGGCAGCCTGAATATCTTTCAGTCCGTTGTGGCCGGCATGGCTGCCGCCTTGTTTGATCTTTACCTGGCCTGGCAACAAATCAAGCTCGTCATGCAGGATCAATACTTGTTCGGGCGCAAATTTGTAGAACCGCGCCAGCGTGCCTACCGACAAGCCCGAGCGGTTCATGTAGGTCATCGGTTTGACGAGCAGCACTGCTTCGCCATCGAACCGCGCCTTGGCGACATGACCGAAGAAGGTTTTTTCGTTGTTGAATGAAACGCGCAAGTCATCGGCAATCTGGTCGATCAACCAGAAACCGGCATTGTGGCGGGTACGTTCGTAGTCTGGACCGGGATTGCCCAGCCCGGCAATGAGACGGATAGGTTCGGACATGGCTTCACGCACACAATGCACTCGCAAAATGCAGAGTACAGGGAAATCGGAAAAACTCGAGCCGCAAGAAAATCAAAAGCCCCGGCCACGCAAGCGCGCCGGGGCTTGTTCTACCGCGAGAAGAAGATTACTTGGTTTCTTCTGCAGCGGTTTCGTCAGACTGGCCAGCCGGGGTAGCGTGTGCGGAAGCGACAACGGTGTCGCCGCCAACAGCATACGTCACGCCCTTGGGCGGCTTGATGTCGGACAAATGCACCGAGGCGCCGGCAACGATATTAGCCAGATCGACTTCGATGAACTGGGGCAGATCGGCGGGCAGGCAGTGAATGTCTACTTCGGTCAGGATGTGGCTGACGACAGCGCCGCTCAGCTTGACCGCGGGCGAGATTTCAGCGTTGATGAAGTGCAGGGGCACCTTGGTGTTCAAGGCTTGGCCGGCGGCAACGCGCTGGAAGTCTACGTGCAGTACTTGCTGCTTGTAGGGGTGCCATTGCACGGCGCGCAGCAATACTTGCGTGCCTTTACCTTCAAGTTGCATGTCGAGAATCGACGCGTGGAATTCTTCCTTGCGCAGGGCATGGTAGATTTCGTTGTGGTCGAGTTCGATGCTGATAGGCGTGCCTTCACCACCGTAAACGATGGCGGGAACACGGCCAGCGTGGCGCAGGCGGCGGCTCGCACTCGTACCCTGGACGCTACGCGCAGTGGCGTTGAATTTCATGGTTTTCTCCAAATAGTGACAGGCGACATGCCTTGCCACGGTGCACGAAACACGACCATCGTGTTTCGTCCGGAAGCGCCGCGACCAGCGCCACCGGTTTACCCCTTGCCCCCAAAACCGGAGCCAAAGGGAAAAAACTTACTCGACGAACAAGGAACTGACCGAATCCGCGCGCGAAATACGCAGCATGGTTTCGCCGATGAGCGCCGCGCACGACAAATGACGGATACGGCCACAGGCCTTGATTTCGTCATTGGTGGGGATGGTGTCGGTAACCACCAGTTCGTCCAGATCGGATTCGGCGATACGGCTTACTGCGCCACCTGACAATACGGCATGCGTGCAATAAGCGTACACGGCAATTGCACCGCGCTGCTTCAGCACCTGGGCAGCTTTGCACAGGGTGCCCGCGGTATCGACCATGTCGTCCATGATGATGCAGGTACGGCCATCGACATCGCCGATGATATTCATGACTTCGGAAACGTTGGCCTTGGGCCGACGCTTGTCGATAATGGCCAGATCAACCTCGAGGCGCTTGGCCAGCGCTCGCGCACGCACCACACCGCCGACGTCGGGCGACACAACCATGAGATTGGTCAGGTTGCGCTTCCAGATGTCGCTCAGCAGGATGGGAGCAGCGTAGATGTTGTCGACAGGGATATCGAAGAAACCCTGGATCTGGTCAGCATGCAGGTCCATGGTGAGGATGCGGTCTACACCGACAACCTGCAACATGTTGGCGACCACTTTGGCCGAGATTGCAACACGCGCAGAGCGCGGACGGCGATCTTGGCGGGCATACCCGAAGTACGGCATGGCGGCGGTGATGCGGCCTGCCGAAGCCCTGCGCAAAGCATCGACCATGACCATGATTTCCATCAGGTTGTCATTGGTCGGAGCACAGGTAGGCTGAAGCACGAATACGTCTTTACCGCGGACGTTTTCATTGATTTCAACCATGACTTCGCCATCGGAGAAACGCCCGACGCTCATCTTGCCTAGTGGTATGCCGAGGTGACTGGCCACATCTGCGGCCAGCCTGGGGTTGGCAGTCCCCGTGAAAATCATGAAGCTTTCTTGCGCCATGACGCGTCGCCCGTGGCTGTGGCTCTGATGACCTATAACAGAGCCGATCGACAAAACAACAAAGCTGTTGATTCCTGCAGACTTAAGACAGGTATCAACAGCTTTCCAGGTCCAAAAACGGTGGCTGGGGAAGAAGGATTCGAACCTTCGCATGCTGGAATCAAAATCCAGTGCCTTAACCAGCTTGGCGACTCCCCAACTCTTTGCCCATGCAAGGCATGCCTTGCACATGGCATTGAAACTTGCGATACGGGTTTCCGGCTGTATCGGAAACCTGCACCTTCAAACTTTTACTTGTCGAACCCCAGCATCGAAACGCCACAGATTCATTTTACCAACTTTTACCTAACTAGCCCAATCAAGCAGCGGGTGTTCATCAAGGCCAGCACAAACCTGCTTGACCCTTAATGCAGACAGCCCGCCGGGCTGGCTTCGTATTGTAGCGGCGATTTCACACGCTGCCCAATCCGCTTGCGACTGATCGCCGTACTCTACAAAAAGGCAGGCGCCCGACCCGGACATCCTGACTTTTTCAGCACCGCTTACCTGTTCCATGAGTTTCGCGATACGCGCCACTTCAGGAAAACGGGCAAACACTACTGCTTCCAGATCGTTCCCGGCAACAAAATTATATGTGCTGCTGGAAAAGTCCGCTATTTTGACGGGTGCTGTGTCTCTTGTCAATTCGGGGGCCCGAAAAATGTCCGCGGTAGCCACACTGGCATCGGGTTGGACCACGACATACCAGCGTGCCGGCAGCGTCAGGGGCTGTAATTGCTCGCCCACGCCCTCTGCAAAAGCGTTGCGCCCGAACACAAACACCGGCACATCGGCGCCCAGCGGCAAAGCCAATTGCATAAGTTGGTCGCGCGACAAACCGGTGCCCCACAGCCGATTGAGCGCCAGCAGCACGGTGGCCGCGTCGCTCGAACCGCCCCCCAAGCCGCCGCCGGCAGGGATGCGCTTTTCAATTTTGATATCGGCGCCTTGTGTACACCCCGTGGCTTGCTGCAAGGCCAGCGCGGCACGCACGGCAAGATCCTCGTGCTCGGCCACGCCGGCCATGCCTCCGATTCTTGCTATGCGGCCGTCATGCCGGCCACGGAAGTGCAAAGTGTCTTGCAGACTGATGAAGCGAAATACCGTTTGCAGCAAGTGGTAGCCGTCGGCGCGTCGCCCCACTACGTGCAGGAACAGATTGATCTTGGCCGGCGCCGGCACGTCGCGCAGTTCAAACATGGAATCAGGGTGTGATGACCAGGCGCAAGTCGACTTCCTGGCCGGCCTCGTTACGGGCCATTTGCAAACGCGTAGGCCCTTGGGAGTCATATTGAGCAGCTTTCACGTACCAACCGGCCTGTTCGAACGATGCGGGCCGGCCTTGCTCGTCACGTATCAAGCCGGAAACGGCCGGCTGCGCGGACAAGCGGCCATGCAGCCAATCGCGCAGGCCGGCCACCGGGATATCGCTGCCCAGCACCACGCTGACCAGTTCGTCGGGATTGGCGGCTCGGGTTTCTTTGCCATTTGATTCGCGCAACAAGGCCTGCCCCGGACTGGCTTCGACCCGAGCCAAGGTAGCGCCCAAGGGCGACACCAAATCCAGAACCAGGCTATGCCCGTCATCACGCCAGGCAAAACTGCCTTGCACGGCGTTTTGCTTGCCGTCCACGTCATCAATGCGCAAAGCGAAGCGCCCTACCCGTGACAGCGCAGGTGCGTCGGCCCCGATGGGCACGGGTATTGGAACAGGCACAGCGCAAGCCGTCAGAACGGCAGCCATGACCGTCGTCGCCAGCCAAACCAGCGAGCGCCGCCCACCGTTCACAGTTGGACTTCCAGGCGAGCCAAGGTGGTGCGCAAAGCCTCGTTGGCAGGATCTTTGGCTTGTACTTCACGCCACAACTGGCGGGCCTTGTCATGCTGGCCGGTGGCCCACAGCACTTCGCCAAGATGTACGGCAATTTCAGCGTCGGGGCGCAATTGGTAGGCACGTTGCAGATAGCTTAAAGCCTTGGCGTTGTCGCCTTGGCGATAGTGCACCCAACCCATGCTGTCGATGATGAAAGGGTCTTCTGGCGCCAGCTTGAAGGCGCGTTCGATCAGCCTTCTGGCCTCGGGCAGCCGCTGCTTGCGATCAGCCAGCGAATAGCCCAGCGCATTGTAGGCATGGGCATGATCGGGTTTGACGGCAATGACGCGGCGCAGGCGGCTTTCCATGTCTTCGATACGGTTTTGTTGCTCGTACAGCATGGCCAAGTCGTACATGAGCTCAGGGGTGTCCGGATAACGCTTGGCGGCGGCTTCAAGCACCATGACCGCGTCATCACGCCGATCCGCTGCGCGCAGGATCTGCGATTCAGTCAGCGCCACCTGCACGCCCTCGCGGGCGTTGCGTGGATCGATCGCGGCCAACAGCTTGCGGGCATCGTCCAGGCGGTCTTGCTTGGCGCGCAGCACGGCCTGACGCAAACGCGCCGTCAGGATGGCGGCGGGGTCATCGACCTTGTCCAGCAAATCGAAGGCATCGTCAAATCGGCCTTGATCTTCGGCAATCTGCACCCGCAAGAACAAGGCATTGTCAGCCTCAGGCAAGGGGGGCAGGGAATTGCTTGCGCTACTGCGCTGCTCATGGATAGCGAGGTATTGCTTCAGGTAGGTGTCGGCCTCGTCCGCTTGTCCGGCCTGATAGGCCAGCGCACCTTGCATATACAAAACTTCGAAGTCTTCAGGATTGGCGCGCGCCATAGAAGCCAACTCGGCCTTGGCGCCCTTGAAATCCTTCTGACTGGCCAAGGCGCGCACCAACAGGACGCGCAGATTGCGCGCCTCGGGGTGCGCCACCAGGAATACTCGGGCCGCGGCAACGGATTGGTCGGGTTCAGCTTCGGCGCCAAACTGCAGTGCAAGCATCGCCGCCGCCTCGGAGTCGGGTTCGGCCGCGAGCGCCGCACGGGCTTCATTCAGCGCGCGGGGCATATTGCCTGCCGCGGCGCTGGCCCGCGCCAAGGCCAGATGAGATTCGGGCAGGGCGGCCACGTCGGCAAGAGCTTCTTCCAACACCGACAAAGCGCGGCGTTTGTCTTCAAGGCGGGAAACGATGCGGCGCGCCTCGATCACGGCGGCCGATTTGTCGGGGGCGCTCGCGATGCGCGAACGCAGGGTCGCGCCCAAACCTTCTACCCGGCCCGCTGCCGCTGACAGCGACAAAGCAGTCTGCCGGGCTTCGACATCGGCGGGATCAAGTTCTACCCAGACCTGGGCGGCATCCAGTGCGCGCACCATATCGCCGCTGGCGAGCGAAAACTCGACCGCGCGGCGCGCCAAACGCGGATCGCGGGTAAATCGGGCCAACTCGAGCGAGGTGCCCGTCGCGGCGGATAAGGCACCGCGTTGCGCCGCGACTTCCGACGCAAGAATCTGGAACAGGATATCGGCTGAAAGCTCGACCTCGGGCAAAGCGCGCGGCCCCATCGATCGGCCGTCTCGCGGAGCGAGGCTCAGGCCCGGCACCAGCAATCCGTCGGAAGCTGGCGCTGCGGTCTGCGCCTGCACAATAGACCCGCCCACGGCGAGCCCCAGGCAAGTTGCCGCCAACTTCAAACGATAAGCGTTAAACACCATGGCACAATTCCTCGGCGTACCGCATACGCCAGCCTGTCAGGCGGAGATGTTAGCACTGGCCTACAAGCTCCGGCTTTACACTTGAATCTTCCAAACCGCCGGTATTTAGTGCCATACGGTTCGCCCGGCTCCTATCTTATCGGACTCTGCCTCTATGCAAGGGTTCCACTCATAACACTTATTGTCAGCAATCTATATGCCCGAGCTTCCTGAAGTAGAAACCACACGACGCGGCATTGCCCCCACTGTGGAAGGGCAGGTGCTGCGCCGTCTCGTCATACGGGAAAGCCGATTCCGCTGGCCGATTCCACAAGACTTGCCGACACAGGTCGAAGGCAAGATGGTGTCCATAACCGGACGCCGCGGCAAATATTTGTGGATGCAGTTCGAACACGGAGCTCTGATTGTGCACCTGGGCATGTCGGGCTCCCTGAGGCACGTCGGCCCCGACGAATCGCCACGCAAGCACGATCACGTCGATTGGGTATTCGATGGCGGCGTTCTGCGCCTGCACGACCCACGCCGCTTCGGTGCGGTGTTGTGGCACCCGGCCAGCAGCGGGCTGGTGCAGTCCCACCCATTATTGGCCAAGTTGGGCATCGAGCCCTTCGACCCGCTATTCGACGGCGACTGGCTGTTTCGACATACCCGCCAGCGTACAGCCCCCATCAAGCAAGTCTTGCTGGCGGGCGACATCGTGGTGGGCGTAGGCAATATCTATGCATCCGAAAGCCTGTTCCGTTCCGGCATTCATCCCCAGACCCCCGCCAGCCGAATTTCCTTAACCCGCCACACCCGACTGGCGCAAGCCGTGCGTGATACGCTTGGCGACGCCATCAAGGCCGGAGGCAGTTCTTTGCGCGACTACGTGGGCGCGGGAGGCGAGTCGGGCTACTTCCAGATCGACGCGCGCGTCTACGACCGGGCAGGTCAGCCTTGCCGTGTATGCGCCACCCCCATCCGTCGCCTGGTGCAAGGACAACGCGCAACCTACTTCTGTCCGCGCTGCCAGCGGTTCTAGGCCCTGTCCATTGACAGCGCCACATCGCGGCAAGCCGGCAATCTATCGGACCAGACCCTTTCCATGAGTGCTTTTTCCGACCGCATCGTTGCCTGGCAACGTTCCCACGGCCGCCACACCCTGCCTTGGCAAAACACGCAAGACCCTTACCGCATCTGGCTGTCGGAAATCATGTTGCAACAGACCCAGGTGGCCACGGTGATTCCGTACTACGAACGCTTCCTGGAAAAATTCCCCACCGTAGCTGACTTGGCGCGTGCATCACAGGAAGAAGTGATGGCCCTGTGGGCCGGACTGGGCTATTACACACGGGCACGCAACCTGCACGCTTGTGCGCAACAAGTGCTGGCCGACTGGGGCGGCAATTTCCCGCCCACCGCGGTTCAGATTGAAACCCTGCCCGGCATTGGCCGCTCTACGGCGGCCGCCATTGCCGCATTTGCCCATGGTGAACGCAGCCCCATTCTCGACGGCAACGTCAAACGCGTGTTCGCCCGGCACTTCGGCATAGATGGCGATCCGAGCAAACGCGCGGTCGAACAACGCATGTGGGCGTTGGCCGAACTCGAGCTGCCGGCCGAAGGCCCCCAAGCCGCGGACGATATGCGACGCTATACGCAAGGGCTGATGGATTTGGGCGCCACGCTGTGTACGCGCGGCAATCCTGATTGCGGCCGCTGCCCGGTGCGCGATAGCTGCGTAGCACTGCGCGAAGCGCGCCAGCATGAACTGCCCACCCCCAAGCTGCGCAAGGTGGTGCCCGAACGCGATACCGGCATGCTGGTGATAGAAAAAGCAGGCGAAATCCTCTTGCA